>NZ_WBXN01000004.1:6886610-7552296 GCF_008973465.1 Streptomyces sp. SS1-1
GCCACGCTGCCTGAGTGGTGGTACACGCTGCTCAACTCCCTGCGCTCGACCGGAATCCCGCGTGCGCGGAGACCCGAGCACGCCCGTGCGCGGTCCGCGGTGCGTCCGTGCACGGCATCAATGTATGGCACTGAGTGCCATGCGTAAAGGCACTGCGTTCCCTGGATTTCGGGAAGGTCGCGGGGATCGTGTGGACGGGGCCGCGTCAGCCGCGGCCGAGCACGCCCTCGAGCTCCTGCACGACCCGCCACAGGGGCGCGTCGCGGCGGGAGACGACCACGACGACGTCCCCGTCCGCCTCCGCGGCGGCCGGCGCGGGCCCGGGAGTCTCCGCGTACGTCGACAGGACGTACCCGAGGGCCCGGTCCACCTCGGCGCCCGCGTCGCCCTTCCCGTCCGACCGCAGCCAGGAGCGCAGCGCGTTGTTGTGCGCGGCGACCACGGCGGCGGCGATCACGTCCGCCCGCAGGGTCCCCTCGCGCCGGCCGGCGAACCGCGCCCGCAGATACTCGGCCAGCGCCCGCTCGTACCGCCACACCACCGACAACTCGTAGGCCCGCAGCCCCGGCACCCGCTTGGTGAGGCGGTAGCGCTGCACGGAGAAGGTCGGGTTCTCCGCGTAGAGGCCCAGCACCAGCCGGGCCGCGTCGCAGACCCGGCGCACCGGCTCGTGGCCGTCGTCGCTCGCGGCGAGGAACGCCTCCATGTCGGCCAGGCACCGCTCGTGGTCCGGGAAGACCACGTCCTCCTTGGACGGGAAGTACCGGAAGAACGACCGCCGTCCGACGCCGGCCAGCGCCACGATGTCGTCGACGGTCGTCTGCTCGTACCCCCGCTCCAGGAACAGCCGGAAGGCCGCCGCGACCAGGGCGTCCCGCATCGGGGGCTTCTCGCCGCGGCCGGGCGCGGCGCTCGTGGAGCTCATGGACGCGAACGTAGCATTCGCACCCGGCTCACATGGCACTCAGTGCACAGGGCGGAGGGAACTGAGTGCTTTTCCCGGCCCTTCCGCGGAGCCGTCCGAAGGACCCGCGCGGGCGAGCGATGAGTTTCGCGCCCGCCGGCGGTCGACACTCCTGACAACGGACCGCTCCGGGAGGTACCCCATGGCAGGCGACGGTTTCACCACATGTCTCTGGTTCGACGGCCAGGCCGAGGAGGCGGCCCGCTTCTACACCTCCGTCTTCGAGAACTCCAGCGTCGGCCGTGTCACGCCCTACCCGGAGGGGGCGATGCAGCCCGCCGGGAGCGTGATGACGGTCGAGTTCACCCTCGACGGCCAGAAGTTCGTCGGCCTCAACGGCGGACCGCAGTTCACCTTCACGGAGGCGACCTCGTTCATGATCCCCTGCGAGAGGCAGGAGGAGATCGACTACTACTGGGACCGGCTCACCGGCGACGGCGGCCGGCCGGGACCCTGCGGCTGGCTCAAGGACCGGTTCGGGGTCTCCTGGCAGGTCGTCCCGGCCCGGCTGCAGGACATGGTCGCCGACCCGGACCCCGAGAAGGCCGCCCGGGTCACCAAGGCGTTCATGGCGATGGGCAAGTTCGACCTCGCCGCCCTGGAGCGCGCCTACGCCGGCGAGTGACCCCGCCGTACGGGCCGGAAGCAGGACGGGTCAGAAGTCGTTCACCAGCACCGCCGCCCCGTCGAACCGCCCCGCCTTCAGATCCCGCAGCGCCTCGTCCGCCCGTGACATCGGATACGGGTGGGTGGTCGCGCGCACCCCGTGCCGCGCGGCCGACTCCAGGAACTCACGCGCGTCCTCCCGGGTGTTGGCGGTGACGCTCCGCACCTGCCGCTCGTAGAACAGGTCCCGCTCGTAGGTCAGCGACGGGATGTCCGTGAGGTGGATGCCCGCGATCGCCAGGGTGCCGCCCCGGTCCAGGGCCCGCAGTGCCACCGGGACGAGGTCCCCGACCGGCGCGAACAGGATCGCGCTGTCCAGCGGCTCGGGCGGCATCGCGTACGCGTCCCCGGCCGACGCGGCCCCCAGCTCCAGGGCCAGCCGTCGCGCCGCCGCCCCGCGGGTGAGGACGTGCACGGTGGCGCCCTCCGCCAGGGCCAGCTGCGCGCACAGATGGGCGCTGCCCCCGAAGCCGTACAGGCCGAGCCGGCCGCCGGGCGGCAGCGCCGACCGCCGCAGCGCGCGGTACCCGATGATCCCGGCGCACAGCAGCGGGGCGAGCGCCTCGTCGTCCAGGCCCTCCGGGAGCCGGTGGGCGAACGCCGCCGGCACGGTCGTGTACTCCGCGTACCCGCCGTCGGCGTCCCAGCCCGTGTACGTGGAGGCCGGGCACAGGTTCTCCGCGCCCCGCAGGCAGTACGGGCACGTCCCGTCGGTCCGCCGCAGCCAGGCCACCCCGACCCGCTCGCCGGGCGCGAAGCCGTGCACGGCCGCACCGGTTCCGGCGACCTCGCCGACGACCTCGTGGCCGGGGGTGACGCCCGGCCGGTGCACCGGGAGGTCGCCCTCGGCGACATGCAGGTCCGTCCGGCACACCCCGCAGGCGCGGACCCGGACCAGCAGCTCGTCGTCGGCCGGTACCGGCACCGGTCGGCGCACCTCCCGCAGGGGGCCGCCGTCGATCGGCCCCGGCTCGGTCACCGACCACGCCCGCATCGTCCCGTCCGCCATGGTGGACCCCGTCCTTCGGCCCGTCGCCGTACCCCTTCCAGTCTGGAACGGAACGGCGCGTTCGGCGCGCGGCCCGACGGCAGCCTGGCTAGCGTGGAAAACCCGGACCACCCACCCAGCGGGAGCGCAGTCATGGCCGTGAAACCTGAGGGAACCCCCATCTGGGCCGACGCGATGTTCACCGACCTCGAAGGGGCCAAGACCTTCTACGGCGACGTCCTCGGCTGGACGTTCGGCGAGTCGACGTCGGAGTACGGGAACTACACCCAGGCCTACGCCCAGGGCAAGGCCGCCGCCGCGGTGGTGCCGCCGATGCCCGGCCAGGAGGGGCAGTCGCAGTGGTGCCTGTACTTCGCCACCGCGGACGCCGCCGCGACCGCGGGGCGGATCCGGGAGAACGGCGGGGAGATCCTGATGGAGCCGATGGCGGTCGGCGACTTCGGCACCATGTGCCTGGCCCGCGAGCCCGGCGGGGCCGTCTTCGGCCTGTGGCAGCCCGGCACCCACAAGGGCTTCGAGGCGTCGGCGGAGGAGCCGGGCGCGTACTGCTGGGCCGAGGTCTTCACCCGCGAACCGGAGAGGACCGACGCCTTCTTCCCGGCCGTGTTCGGCTACGGCGCCCGGCAGATGGAGGACGACGCGATGGACTTCCGCGTCTTCTCGACCGGTGACGCCCCGGTGCTCGGCCGGATGCGGATGACGGAGGAGTTCCCGCCGGAGATCCCCTCCTACATCAACGTCTACTTCACGGTCGACGACTGCGACGACGCGGTCGCCCGCGCCACCAAGCAGGGTGCCGTGCTGCGGTTCGGCCCGATGACGTCGCCGTTCGGCCGGCTCGCGGCGCTGACCGACCCGCAGGGCGCCAACTTCACGGTGATGGACGTCACCACCACCGAGGGGGAGATGCCGGAGACGACCGAGGTGTCCTGAACACCTCGTGCGCGCGGCCGGCGGCCCGTACCGGCACCCGGCCCGGACGGGCCGCCGGCCCATGGCATGATCGGACGCATGCGTGAACGTGTGGTGGCCGCGTGCGACGGGGCTTCGAAGGGCAACCCCGGGCCGGCGGCCTGGGCGTGGGTCGTCGCCGGCCCCGCGCAGGCACCGGAGCGCTGGGAGGCGGGCCCGCTGGGCCGCGCCACCAACAACGTCGCGGAACTCACCGCCCTGGAGCGGCTGCTCGGCGCGACCGACCCGGACGTGCCGCTGGAGATCCGCATGGACTCGCAGTACGCCATGAAGGCCGTCACCACCTGGCTGCCCGGCTGGAAGCGCAACGGCTGGAAGACGTCCGCGGGCAAGCCGGTCGCCAACCAGGACCTCGTGGTCCGCATCGACGACCTGCTCACCGGCCGGGACGTGGAGTTCCGTCACGTCCCCGCCCACCAGGTCGACGGCGACCCGCTCAACGACTTCGCCGACCGGGCCGCCAGCCAGGCCGCCACCGTGCAGGAGCCCGCGGGCAGCGCGCTCGGCTCACCCGAGCCGCCGCCCTCCCCGGACGTTCCGCAGAAGGCGCCGCGCCGCAAGGCCGCGCCCGCCCGGAAGAACGGCTCGGCCGCGCGCACCATCAAGGCCAAGTTCCCCGGCCGCTGCGTCTGCGGGCGCGGTTACGCGGCGGGGGAGCAGATCGCCAAGAACGCGCAGGGCTGGGGCCACCCGGAGTGCCGTACCGCCGACGCCTGACCGGGCGGGCCCGGGCCGCTCAGTCCGTGTCGAAGGTGTAGTGCGGGGTGTGGTCGAGCAGATCGGCCGGGCGCGTGTCGTTCCACGGCTTCATCGTCTCGTGCAGATCGACCACGTCCGGGGTGCCCGCCACCGGGAGGTAGCCGGAGCCGGGGTGCCGCCGCTGCCACTGCGCCCACAGCTTGTCGACGTAGGCGTGGTGCAGCCAGAACACCGGGTCGTTGGGGGACGCCCCGGTCGCCATGTGCCCGCCGACCCAGACGTGGACCCGGTTGTGCAGATTCGGGCCGCGCCAGCCCTCCAGGTGGTTGCGGAACCCGTCGGACGCGCTGTTCCACGGCGCCATGTCGTACGTCGGCATGGCCAGCACCGACTCGACCTCGGCCCGTGTGGGCAGCTCCCGTACGGCGGTCCCCAGCGAACGGCGCAGGAACGTACGGCCGTCCACGCGGACGGTGATCTGCCACTTGCCCGTGCCGGTGGCGAACGGCCCGTCCATGACCCGGCCGTCGAGGGCGCGCCCGGTGCCGCCGAGGAAGTCGGGCGCCCACAGCGAGGAACGCGGGGAGCGGTCGGCGGTCCAGTCCCAGTACGGCAGCGCGACCGAGGGGTCCACCTCCTGCAGCGCGCGTTCGAACGCGAGCAGGAATCTGCGGTGCCAGGGCAGGAACGACGGTGAGCGGTGCCCGGTGCGCTCGCCGTGGTCGGTGTCGCCGAGGATGAAGGCGTTGTGGGTGGTGACGAACGCGTCGTAGCGTCCGGTGCGCTTCAGCTCCAGGAGGGCGTCGGTGAAACGGCGCTTCTCGTCGGAGGTCAGGGCGGCCTGGTTCTTGCGGACGGTCATGTCGGCTGGTGCTCCACGGTGCGGGTCCGGCTGGTCAGTTGGCGGGGAAGGGCAGCAGGGCAGCGCCCTGGAGCTCGTCCACGGCCGCGCGGGCGGCGGCGCGCGGGGTGGGCACCGGGTCGTAGTGGCTGACGACGCTGATCCAGGTGCCGTCGGCGTTGCGCATCAGGTGCAGCTCCACGCCGTCGATGAGCACGGTGTAGCCGGTGCCGTGGTGCGCGTGGGCGCCCGTCGCCGGGCGGCCCTGTATCCGGCGGCCCCGGTAGACCTCGTCGAAGGAGGCGGGGGAGTGCGGGTCGTGGTGTGCGCGCGCCGGCGTGGCGGTGGCGGGGGCGGCGGCGACACCGGCCGCCGCGGTGGCGAGGGCGGCGGCGGTGGTGAGCGCCTGCCGTCTGCTGAGTGCGGGCATACGGATCTCCCGGGTGCGTTCGATGGTGCGTTCGGGTGGTGACTCCGTATGCCTATCGGGCCGGACGCGACCGGGAGAAACCGCGCGAAGGCGGTTGGGTCCGATCCGGACAAGTGCGCACATGTCATGCAGAGTTGAACCAAGATGATCTTGCTCGCGGCGAAGCTCCCGGCGGGCGGAACGGGCAATTCCTTCTCCGTCGGCGCCCTTTGGCGGTGATCTCTCGCGCGGGGTGCCGGTGGTGGTGGGCTGCCTCACGCCGGGAAGCTGGCGCGATCCGCGGGCAGCGCGGAATCGGGCGCGCCGCCTGCTACTCTGCGGTCCGAAATGACCGATTAGTTGATTTTTAGGGGTGCGTGTGAAGGTCGCGTGCGTCGGCGGCGGACCCGCCGGGCTGTACCTGTCGATCCTGCTCAAGCTGCGGGACCCGTCCCACGACGTCACCGTCCACGAACGCAACCCGTTGGGCACCACCTACGGCTGGGGCGTCACCTACTGGCGCGCCCTGCTCGACCGGCTCCACGCGCACGACCCCGTGACCGCCCGCGCCGTCGAGGCGAGCTCCGTCCGCTGGAACCAGGGCGTCGCCCACGTACGCGACCTGACGGCCCGCCAGCCCGGCGACGAGGGCCACGGCATCGGCCGCCACCGCCTCCTCGAGATCCTCGCCGACCGGGCCCGTTCGCTCGGCGTCCACCTGGACTTCGAGCACGAGATCACCCCGGACGCCCTGCCCGCCGCCGACCTGGTCGTGGCGGGCGACGGTGTCCGCAGCACGCTGCGCGCCCACCACGCCGGCCACTTCGGCACCCGGATCACCATGGGCCGCAACCGTTACATCTGGCTCGGCACCAGCAAGGTCTTCGACGCCTTCACCTTCGCCTTCGTGGAGACGGACCACGGCTGGATCTGGTGCTACGGCTACGGCTTCGGGCCCGAGGCGAGCACCTGCGTCGTCGAGTGCTCCCCCGAGACCTTCACCGGCCTCGGCCTGCACCGCGCGAACGAGGCCGACGGACTCGCTCTGCTGGAGAAGCTCTTCGCCGACGTCCTCGACGGGCACCCCCTGTACGGCCGCCCGTCCGGCGCCGTCGGCGGCGCCCAGTGGCTGCACTTCCGCACCCTCACCAACCGCACCTGGCACCGCGGCAACCTCGTCCTGATCGGCGACGCCGCCCACACCACCCACTACTCCATCGGCGCCGGCACCACCCTCGCCCTGGAGGACGCCATGGCCCTGGCCGCCGCCCTGCACGAGGAGCCCTCGCTCCCGCGCGCCCTCACCCGCTACGAGGACGAGCGCCGGCGGGCCCTGCTGTCCGTGCAGAGCGCCGCCCGCTACAGCGCCCTGTGGTACGAGAACCTGCCCCGGTACATGCAGCTGCCCCCGCAGCAGATGTTCGCCCTGCTCGGCCAGCGCCACTCACCCCTGCTGCCGCACGTCCCGCCGCAGCTGTACTACCGGATCGACCGGGCCGCCGGGCAGGTCGAGACCCTGCGGCGGCTCAAGCGCTGGCTCGGCCCGAGGGTCGCGCGCACCGTCCAGGCCAGGGCCGTCCGGCCGTACTCGGAGGGGTCCGTTCCGCGTACTTGAATCCTGAATGACACACTGGCGCCATGGAACAGCGTGCATTCGACAGGGCGGGCCTGCGGGCGTCCGTCATCGGCCTCGGGACCTGGCAGCTCGGCGCGGACTGGGGAGACGTCGACGACCGGCAGGCCGAGGGTGTCCTGGAGGCGGCGGCCGAGTCCGGCGTGACCTTCTTCGACACGGCCGACGTGTACGGCGACGGACGCAGCGAACAGACCATCGCCCGGTTCCTGCGCGACCGGCCCGGCCTGGACATCCTCGTCGCGACCAAGATGGGCCGCCGCGTCGACCAGATCCCCGGGAACTACGTCCTCGACAACTTCCGCGCCTGGAACGACCGGTCGCGGCGCAACCTCGGCACGGACCGCATCGACCTGGTCCAGCTGCACTGCCCGCCGACCCCCGTCTACTCCACCGACGAGGTGTTCGACGCCCTCGACACCCTGGTGGCCGAGGAGCGCATCGCCCACTACGGCGTCAGCGTCGAGACCTGCGCCGAGGCCCTCACCGCGATCGCCCGCCCGAACGTGGCCAGCGTCCAGATCATCCTCAACGCCTTCCGGATGAAGCCCCTCCTGGAGGTCCTGCCGGCGGCCCGCGAGGCCGGCGTCGGCATCATCGTCCGCGTGCCTCTGGCTTCCGGCCTGCTGTCCGGCCGGTACACCAAGGACACCGTCTTCCCCGAGAACGACCACCGCACCTACAACCGGCACGGCGAGGCCTTCGACCAGGGCGAGACCTTCTCCGGCGTCGACTACGCCACCGGGGTGGAGGCCGCGGCCGAGTTCTCCGCGCTCGCCCCGGAGGGCTGGACCCCGGCCCAGCTGGCACTGCGCTGGATCGTCCAGCAGCCCGGCGTGACCACCGTCATCCCGGGCGCCCGCTCGCCCGAGCAGGCCCGCGCCAACGCGGCCGCCGCCGCGCTCCCGGACCTCTCCGAGGACACCCTCGCCGCGATCCGGGACCTCTACGACCGCCGGATCAAGGACCAGGTCGAGAGCCGCTGGTGAACCGCCGGGCGGGGTGACGGGGACAGGACCCCGCCCAGCGGGTACCCGCACTGCTGAGGGCGCGTCTCTCCAGGACGCGTCCCCGCGGCAGGCGGGAGGACACGGTGACGGACGACGAGGACCGCACGAAGCGGCGCCGAGGACGCAACGAGACCGAGGACGAGCGGGCCGACCGCATGTGGGTCGAACTCCTCCAAGAGGTACGCGTGGCCCAGATGGGCGTGCAGATCCTCTTCGGTTTCCTGCTGACCGTCGTGTTCACGTCGAAATACGACGACCTGCGCTCCACCGACCAGTCGATCTACATCTTCACGGTGGTCGTGGGCGCGGCCGCCACCGGCGCCCTGATCGGCCCGGTGTCGCTGCACCGGCTGGTCTCCGGCCGCCGGATCAAACCCCAGGCGGTCGCGTGGGCCTCCCGGCTCACCCTGGTCGGCCTGGTGCTGCTCCTCGTCACCATGGCGTCCTCGCTGCTGCTGATCCTGCGGGTCGCCACGCATGACGACTACGTCCCCTGGCTGGTGACCGGCATCGTCGTCTGGTACGTCGTGTGCTGGTTCGTGCTGCCGCTGTGGACCCGCCGCCGCTACACCGACTCCGAGTGAGCGGCGGCGGACGGGGGGCGGCCGGTCAGCCGAAGGCGTTCCGCAGCGCCGGCAGCAGAGTGTCGCGCGCCCAGTCGAGATAGGGCAGCTGCGCGTCGCCGCCGATCTGGATCAGCGCGATCTCGGTGAACCCGGCCTCGGCGTACGGGCGGACCGCCTCGACGAAGGCGTCCGGGTCGTCGCCGCACGGGATCGACGCGGCCACGTCCTCCGGGGTGACGAACTGGGTGGCCCCCTCGAAGGAGTCCGGGTGCGGCAGCTCGGAGTTGACCTTCCAGCCGCTGCCGAACCAGCGGAACTGGTCGTGGGCGCGCTTGACCGCGGCGTCCCGGTCACGGTCGTAGCAGACCGGCAGCTGGCCCACCCGCGGCTTTCCGGAGCCGCCGTGCCGGTCGAAGGAGGCCAGCAGGTCCGGCTTGGGCTCGGTGGCGATCACCAGGTCGGCGAGCCGGCCCGCGAGCCGGCAGGACCGCTCACCCGAGACCGCGAGGCCGATGGGCACGGGCTGGTCGGGCAGGTCCCACAGCTTGGCCGACTCCACGTCGAAGTGCGTGCCCCGGTGGTTGACGTGTCCGCCCTCGAAGAGCGCGCGGATGATCTCCACGGCCTCCTCGAGCATCTCGTGCCGCACGTCCACCGACGGCCAGCCGCCGCCCACGACATGCTCGTTGAGGTTCTCGCCCGAGCCGAGCCCCAGCCGGAACCGGCCCTCCGACAGCAACCCGAGGGTCGCGGCCTTCTGCGCCACGACGGCCGGGTGGTAGCGGGTCGTCGGGCACGTCACGAACGTCATCAGCGGGATCCGGGACGTGGCCTGCGCGGCGGCACCCAGCACGCTCCACGCGTACGGCGAGTGCCCCTGCGAGCGCAGCCAGGGGAAGTAGTGGTCCGAGGTGACGGAGAAGTCGAAGCCCGCCTCCTCGGCGCGGACCACGTGGTCGACCAGCTCACGGGGGCCGGCCTGCTCGGTCATCATCGTGTATCCGATCTGCACCATGGGCCCCGAGTCCCCGGACACCGCGCACGAAAACGGACAACGGGCCACGGAGACCACGGAAGACAGGCGCGAACCCCTCGCTCCCGCCGGGGTGCCGGTGCAGGATGCACGTATGTCTGTTCGCCCGCTGCCCTCGAGCCCGCCCTCCGCCCAGGGCGTCGACGCCTCCGGTGTCCTCGCCTTCCTCGACGCCGTCGACGCCGCCCCCGGCATCGAACCGCACAGCCTCATGATCCTGCGGCACGACCATGTCGTGGCCGCCGGATGGTGGGCGCCGTACACCGCCGAGCGCCGGCACCTGCTCTACTCGATCAGCAAGAGCTTCACCGCCACGGCGGCCGCGATCGCCGCCCGCGAGGGGCTGCTCCGGCTCGACGACCCGGTGATCTCGTACTTCCCCGAGCTCGACGCGCAGATCACCGACCCGCGCAGCCGGGCCGTCCTGGTGCGGCACGTGGCGTCCATGGCCACCGGGCACGACACCGACATGATCTTCGCCGCGCGGGAACGCGACCGCGACGACCTGGTCCGAGGGTTCCTGCTCGAACCCCCGCCGCACGAACCCGGCACCGTGTTCGCGTACAACCAGCCCGCCACCTTCACGCTGGCCGCCGTCGTCCAGCGGGTGAGCGGACAGTCGCTGACCGAGTACCTCCGGCCGCGGCTGCTGGACCCGCTCGGCATCGGCGACGTGGCCTGGCTGCGCCACCGCGACGGCCGTGAGCTCGGCTTCAGCGGACTGCACGCCACCACGGACGCCATGGCCCGGCTCGGCCTGCTGTATCTGCGCGGCGGCGTCTGGGAGGGCGAGCGGCTGCTGCCCGAGGAGTGGGTCGCCGAGGCCACGCGCGCCCAGATCCCGTCGTCCGGCGGGATGCCGGGCGACGACTGGCAGCGGGGCTACGGCTTCTCGTTCTGGATGTCCCGGCACGGCTACCGCGGCGACGGGGCCCTCGGCCAGTTCTGCGTGGTGCTGCCCGAGCACGACGCGGTGGTGGTGACCACCGCCGACACCTGGGACATGCCGGGCCTGCTGAACCTCGTCTGGGAGCACCTGCTGCCCGCGTTCAGTGGCGCCCCGGGGACGGGCGCGGAGGAGGCCGACGCGGCCCTGGCCCGCCGCCTGGCCGGCCTCGCCCTGCCGCCCGCCCCCGGGGAACCGGTACCCGCCGGGGAGGCCGAGTCCTGGCACGGCGCCTTCACCCCCGACGACGAGGTCCACGCCGCCCTGCCCAAGGTGAGCGCCGTCGACCTCGCCGAGCGGGACGGCGGCTGGGACCTGACGTTCACCGAGGACGGCGAACCGCTGCGCGTGCGGCTCGGCGGCCCCGGCTGGACCGTCACCGAGGGCCCGGTGCCCACCGCGGTGAGCGGCGGCTGGACCGACGCCGGCACCCTGGCCCTGGACGTCGCGTTCCTGGAGACCCCGCACCATCTGGAGCTGACGTGCTCCCTGAAGGAGCGCACCTTCGCCGCGCGCTGGCGCACCGAGCCGCTGCACGGCATGCGCCTGCGCAGGATGGCCGCCCCGGCCTCCTGACCCGGCCGTCAGTCCCCGGGCACCCGGAAGGTCCGCAGGAACACGTCCAGGGCCTCCCGGTTGCCCGGGGCCTCCCAGTCCGCGGCCGGGGTCGACCAGCGCAGCGAGAAGCCGCGATGGTCGTCCAGCAGGAAGCCCCGGCCGAAGGTGTGCACCTGGGTGCCGCCGCTGCGCGACAGCCACTCCATGTCGGCGGCCTCGTACCCCTGATAGGTGGTGGCCTCGATCTCGCCGATCCGCTGGAAGCCGCCCGACCGGGCCAGTTCGGGCTGCACGTCGTCGCGCCAGACGGCCACCGGGTCGGGGTCGAGCCGCTCGCTGTAGGTGATGGCCAGCCGGCGCGGATCGCCCTCGGTGCCCAGGAACACCCGGTACGCGAGATCCGCGGCCCGGGTCGTGGACACCGGCTTCCAGCCGCGGGGCAGGGCGACGGAGAAGCCGTCCGGCGAGGTGTACGTCCGGTAGCCGTCGGGGAGACCCGTGCCCGGCGTCCCCGCGTCCGACGCCGGGGCGCTGGGCGCGATGGAGGAGGCGCCGCCGCCCGTCCCGGCGGGCGGGGTCAGGCGGCCCGTGGCCTCCGGGGGGCCGGCGTCCCGGCCGCCCGTCGCGACGAGGACGGCGGCGGTGACGGTGACCACGGCGAGGGCCGTGCCGAACAGCAGGGCCCGTCTGCCCCGGACGGGACCGGCACCGAACCGGTCGAGCAGCCCGGGGTGCGGCGCCTCCTCGCCGGCCGTGCCGTGATCGTCGCGCAGGACGCGGACGAGGGCGTCACGGACCGCGGACCTGCCCAGCCGTTCCCGGGACTCCTTGCGCAGCAGCCCCTGCACCACCTGGGTGAGCGGTCCCGAGCGGACGGGCGCGCGCAGCGGCAGCCGGTCCACGCCCTTCAGGGTGGCCTCGGGCCGGTCCCGTTCCCGGTACGGCGGGCGGCCCTCGGACATCGAGTAGAGGATCGCGCCGAGCGCCCACAGGTCGGACGCCGGCCCGACGCGCTCGTCGCGGGCCTGCTCGGGCGAGGCGTACGAGGGTGCCGCGAGGCGGGGCGAGAGGGTGGCGCCGGCCAGGCCGAAGCCGGTGACCACCACGGCGTCCTCCTCGCCCACGAACACCTGACCAGGGCTCAGCTCGCCGTGGGTGATGCCCGCGACATGCGCGGCCTCCAGCACGTCCAGCAGCTCCAGGCCGATCCGCGCGGTGCGGGTGTAGTCGAACGTGCCCTGCCGGGTGAGGAGTTCACCCAGGGGCGCCCCGTCGATCCACTCGGTCACGATCCACAGGCTCCCGGCCTCCTCGACGGCGTTCAGGACGGTGGCCACCCGGCCGGGCCGCAGCAGCGCCATGCGTTCCGACGTCCGTCGAATACGGGAGGTGGCCCGCCGCGCGGTGTCCGGGTCCTGGCCGAGAGGCAGACCGATCTGGGTCAGAAGGCACGGGTGTTCGGTTTCCAGATCCTCGCCGGAATAGCTCACCCGGTTCGTCTCGCGATGCACGACATCGACGAGGCGGTACCGCCCGGCGACCACCTCGGAAGTGGAGACGTGTGCCTTGACCATGGCCATCCCTCGCTGAACACCTGACTCCCATATCTCACAGGAAGTACGGGAGCCGTCACCCGGTCCGTTCAACGAAAGCCGCCAAGAAAGGGCGTTCTTCCTCCTTTCTTCCTGACGCTGGAGTAAGCAACCGAAAAGGGCGGGGGAATTCCGCCGGGAATGCTCAGTGAAGGCCGAAATCCGCCGCCCAGCGCCCGACATCCGCGGTCGTCGCGTTGCCCCCGCACACCACCAGACCGAGCCGGGCGCCGTCCCCGACCCGCTCCAGCACGCGCCGCGCGGCCGGCAGCAGGGCACCGGCCGCCGGCTCGGTCCACACCTTGGCGTGCTCGGCGAGATCGAGCACCCCGCGCACCGCCTCCCGGTCCGGCACCACCAGCACGTCGTCCACGAGCGCCGACACATGGTCGTACGTCAGCTGCGAGACGCTCGGCGCGCTCAGCGTGGACACGATCGACGACAGCGGCACCGGCACCGGCCCGCCCGCCGCCAGCGCCGCCGACATCGCCTCGGCGCCCTCCGTCTCCACGCCCCAGATCCGTACGTCCGGGCGCCGGGCCCGCAATGCCACCGCGACCCCGGCGATCAGGCCGCCGCCTCCGACGCTCACCACCACGTCCGTCAAGGCGTCGGCGTCCTCGGCGAGTTCGAGTCCGACCGTGCCCTGGCCGGCGACGACCAAGGGATCGTCGAAGGGGTGCACCAGGGTCAGGCCCTCGTCCCGCAGCCGGGTGACGAGCGCGAAGGCCCCGGCCATGTCGTCCGTCTGCCGCACCGACGCCCCGGCGTCCCGGGCGATGTCGACGGCACGCGCCGGCGCCGTCCGCGGCATGACCACGGTCGCCTTCACATCGAGGACGGCCGCCGTCATCGCGAGGGCGATCCCGTGGTTGCCGCCGCTGACGGCCACCACCCCGGCCGCGCGCTGCGCCTCGTCGAGCGAGAGCAGTTTCGCCGTGGCGCCGCGCGCCTTGAACGAGCCGGTGCGCTGCAGGAGTTCGAGCTTCGCCGTCACCGGCACGCCGAGCAGGGCCGAGAGCCCGGGACTGGACACGGTCGGCGTACGGACGACATGCCCGGCGACGAGTCCGGCCGCGGCTTCGACCTCGGAGATCCCGATCAAGACACTCACCTTTCCGGCGCGGGGCGTCTCCCACGCCGTCTGCACCCTCGCTCGCGGAACGCCGCCGGTCAAGCCGGGACCGACGGCACCGCGCTCACACCTCCCGCCGCACCACGAAGTCCAGCAGCGACCGCAGTTCGGCGGCGGGTCCGGCGGCCAGGGGCACGCTCTCCAGGGTGGCGCGGGCGGCCGTCACGTGCTGCCGGGCCTCCGCGAGCGCGGCCGTCCGCCCGCCGGCCCGGTCGATCAGGTCCGCGAGCGTCGCCGGGGCGGCGGCAGACTCCAGCAGCGCGGACAGCTCCCCGGCGGCGGGGGAGTCCAGGGCCGCCAGCACCGGGAAGGTCTTCTTGCGCTCGCGCAGATCGCCGTGCACGGGCTTGCCGGTGACGGCCGGGTCGCCCCAGATCCCGAGCACGTCGTCCACGGCCTGGAACGCGACGCCCAGATGCCGTCCGGCCCGGTCGAGGGCGGCCACGGCCGCGGGCGGCGCCCCGCCGAGGACGGCGCCCAGCGCGACCGCACAGCCCAGCAGCGCCCCCGTCTTGTGCTCGGCCATCGCCCGGTACTCGCGCGGGCGCACCCGGTCCGGGCCGGTCCAGGGGCGCGACGCGAACAGCAGGTCGTCCGCCTGGCCGCGCACCAGGTCCCCGAGCGCCCGGGACAGCAGCCGCACGGCCGGTGCCCCGGCGTCGGCGAGCGCCTCGACGGCCAGCCCGAACAGCGCGTCCCCGGCGAGCACGGCGGGCCCGGTGCCGTACGCCTTCCACACGGTGGGCCGGCGGCGGCGTGCCTCGTCGCCGTCCATGATGTCGTCGTGCAGGAGCGAGAAGGCGTGCACCAGTTCCACCGCGACGGCGCCCGGGACCGCGGCCCGTCCGGGCGCCCCGGCCGCCTCCGCGCCGAGCACGGCCAGGGCCTGCCGTACGCCCTTCCCGCCGGAGGAGCCGGACGGCGCCCCGCCCACCTCGCACCAGCCGAAGGAGTAGGCGGCCATCTCGCCGATCCACGGGTGCGCGCCCGCCACGGTCTCCCGCAGCGCGGGCGTCACCAGGGCCCGGCACCGGGCGAGGGTCTGCTGGACGCCGGCGGCCGGCCGGGTGTCCTCGGGCGCCCGGACGGGCGTGGGGAGGGCGCTCACAGGACGGCACCCGCCGTCTCCGCGCTCGCCATGGCGGCCTCGCCCGAGCAGAACTCCCGCTGCGCCTCGGCGACCATCGCGCGGGCGTGCCGCAGCCCTATCCGGTCCATCACGTCGGCCAGTTCGGCGAGTTCGGCCGCCGTCTCGGCACGGTCGCGTCCCAGCCGGGCCAGCGCCTTGGCGCGGCCCAGCCGTGACAGGGCCTCGCCCCGCGGCTCGGCCATCGCGCGGAACTCAGCGAGCGCCTCCTCGTACCGGTCCCGGGCCTCCGCGTACCGGCCCGCGCGGTACAGGACGTTCCCGCGCATCTTGTGGTTGTAGGCGAGCGCGCTGGTCAGCCGCATCTCCCGGCAGGTCGCCTCGGCCTCGGACAGCAGCGCGAGGGCCCGCTCGGTGTCGCCGTCGCGCACGGACACGACGTCGGCGAGGCCGCGCAGCGCCCAGGCGTGCCCACGGCGGTCCTCGGCCCGCGCGGCGATCCCGGCGGCCTCCTCGAACAGGGCGTACGCCGTGTCGTACGACCCGGTGTTGCGGTGGATCTGCGCGATGCCCTCCAGCGCCCACACCGTGTGCCGGGCCTCCCCGCGCCGCCGCGCCTCGGCCAGCAGCTGCTCGTGCAGCCGGTGGACGGCGTCGTAGTCGCCCTGGATGCGCCCGGTCTCGGCGAGCCCGGCCAGCGAGTAGCCGCGCACGACGACGTCACCGGAGCGTTCGCCGAGGTCCGCCGCGAGCTGGAGCAGCCGGAACGCGAGCCGGAACGCGCCGCGCTGGCGGGCCAGGGTGCCGCCGCTCCACAGCGCCCAGGCCATCGCCGCCCCGTCACCGGCCGCGCGGGCGGAGCGGTAACTGGCCTTCCAGGCCCGCTCGGCCTCCGCGACCTGCCCGAGCCTGCGGTGCGCCTCGGCGACCGCGAGGCCCGAGCGGGCCGCCTCGCCGTGCTCGCCGGCCCGCTCGGCGGCTCTCAACTGCTCGGTGCCGGCGGCCAGGACGTCCGTGAGGGACGCGTTCACGGACAGGGTGGTCAGAGCGCCCTGGTATTCCGGGGCGAAAGCCTTGCCGTACATCGATGCCTTTCGATCGGCATACGCACCCTGTATACGCTCCGTGTATACGCAGAGCGTATACACGGAGCGTATACAGGGCGTGTATAGAGCGTGAGGAACCAGCCCTGGCCGGAAGGGGTGGCCAGGGCTTCACTTGTCGTCGATCAAGACGTCGATGGGTCGGGCGGGGTTGCTCGTGAGGCGCAAGTCACCTGGGCGCGTGGTCAGTTCAGCGGCGGTGTCACCTCACCGGGCCCGCCCCGCCGGGCGGTTCACGGGTACCGAGGGCGCCACGTCCTCGTAGCGCTCCACGGGGAGGGCGCGCTGCCGCGCCTTGGTCCTCTTGCCGCAGAACGCCGACTCCAGCGCGCCCAGCATGGTGGTGAGGACCGTGCCGTTGTTGGAGGTGTTGGCGAGCGCGGTGAGGCTGCGCCTGCCGTCCTTCGACGCGAACGCGACCGTGTAGTAGCCCTGGACGGCGCCCGTGTGCCCGTACACCGACACCCCGCACGACAGATCGCGGCGCCGCAGCCCCAGCCCGTACGCCTGGCCGGTGCCCGCCGGCACCCAGCGCCGCATCTCGGCCAGCCCGGCCCCGGACATCAGCCGGCCGCCCAGCAGGGCCGACAGGAAGACGTGCAGGTCCTTGGTGGTGGAGATGACCGCGCCCGCGCTCTGCGCCCAGGACACCGTCTGCTCGGTGGCGTCCACGAGCGGCGCCCCCGCCGTGTCCGGCGTGAGGTAGCCACGGGTGTGCCGGCCGGGGATCTTCGTGCCCGGATGCACGTAGAGGGTGTCCTTCAGCCCCAGCGGCCCGATGATCCGGTCCTGGTACGCGGTCCGCACGGAGTGCCCCGTCAGCTTCTCGATGAGCAGTCCCGCGACCACGAAGTTGGTGTTCGAGTAGGAGTACGCGCCGCCCGGCGCGGTCGTGCGCGGCTTGTCGAGCGAGCGCTTCACCAACTGGCGGTAGGTGAAGACCTTGGTGCGGACCGCCTCGAAGCCGGGCACCGTCTTCGCGAACATGTCGTTCGTGTAGTCGTACAGGCCGCTGCGGTGGCCGAGCACATGCCGCACCGTGATGCGGTCGTCGGGCAGCAGCCCCGGCAGATAGCGGGTGACCGGCGCGTCGAGCGACAGCTTCCCCTCGTCGGCCAGCTGGAGCAGGACGACCGCCGAGAAGGTCTTGGTGACACTGCCGATGCGGAACCGGTCGGCGTTGCCGATCGCCCGCCCGGTGCCCCGGTCGGCCACCCCGACCGCCGCCCAGCGGGCCGTGCTCCCGTCGTCGAGCCGGGCGATCGCGCCGGGCGCCCCCTGCCGCTGCGCCGCGCGCAGCGCGTTCCACACGCCCTCGTTGTCCGGCGCGGGCAGGGTGTCCGCCCGTGCGCCGGGCACCGCCGCGTGGGCGGGTACGGCCATGAGCGTCGCCAGGGCCGCCGCTGCCGCCGTCGCCCTCGCCGCCATCGCTGAGACCATCCGTGCTCCTCCCGTCGCCGCGCCGGGGCGGCGGACGTCGATCATCCCGTGTGTGCGGCACAACTTTCCCGTATGCCGTCAGATCGCCGCGCACGACGCACAGTTGGACAGATGTTCCGTCACCGGGAGGGAGTCCCGCGCGGAGTCCCCGGCCGGGTCCCCGGCAGGGTCCCCGCCCGCGGCCGGCCGCCGCGGACGAATCCTGTGACATTTATTGACGGCGGAAAATAAGGGCTCTAGGTTCCCCGCATGTCCTCGAACCGCGGCGCCGAGACGTTCCCGGCGCACACGCCGGCCGCCTCGCAGATCTTCACCACGGTCCTCTGCCACGGCCCGGTCACCCGTCTGGAGGTGGCCCGCCGGGCCGGGCTGTCCCCGGCCGCCGTCACCAAGGCGGTCCGGCCGCTCATCGAGGCCGGCTACCTCGTCGAGGACACCGAGGAGGCCGCCCGCCCCGCCCTCGGCCGGCCCGCCAACCCCGTGCGGGTGGACGGCAACCGGGCCCTGTTCATCGGGGTCAAGGTGACCGGCGACGAGATCATCGCCGTCCTCACCGACCTGTGCTGCCGTATCCGGGCCGCCCGGCACGCCCCGCTGCCCGGACGGGAACCCGGGGACGTCCTGGCCCGCATCGCCGACCTGGTGGCCGGACTGCGCACGGAGGCCGAGGCGTCGGGCACCCCCGTCCTCGGCCTCGGTGTCGCTGTCTCCGGTGACGTGGACCGCGCCGCGGGCGTCGTCCGCTACTCGCCGTTCCTGGAGTGGCGGGACGTGCCCCTCGCCGGCCTCGTCACCACCGGCACCGGGCTGCCCGTCACCGTGGACAACGATGTCCGGGCGCTCACCGTCGCCGAGCAGTGGTTCGGCGCCGGCGTCGGGCTGTCCGACTTCGCCGTGGTCACGGTCGGCGCCGGCATCGGCTGCGGCCTCGTCGTGCACGGCCGGGTCGTCGCCGGGGCCCACGGGGTCGCCGGAGAGATCGGCCATGTGACCGTCGACCCGGCCGGCCCGCCATGCCACTGCGGCAACCGCGGCTGCGTGGAGGCCATCGCGGGCGACGCGGCGATCCTGCGCCGTATCCGCGAGACCGCCGGCACCGACGTCGCCGACATCGCCGGGGCCGTCGCCCTGGCCCACGCCGGGGACCCCGCGGCACGCGACGCCTACGCCCGGGCCGGCGAGGCCATCGGCCGCGGCATCGCCACCGTCGCCAACCTCCTCGGCCCCGAACGCGTGATCATCTCCGGCGAGGGCCTCGCCGCCTACGACCTGTTCGCCGAGCAGATCCGCGACGCCTTCGCCGCGGCCGCGTTCGGCTCCGCCGCCCGGTGCGACGTCAAAACCCGCCCGCTGCCCTTCGAGGAATGGGCACGCGGGGCCGCCGCCACCGCCATCCAGTCCTTCATCCGAGCCGACGACAAGCCCCCGAGCCGCTGAACCGACCCCCTGGAGGTACGACCCATGCGGTCATCCTCGTACTCCGCCCTGCCCGCACGCGCCCTGAGAGCCCTGGTGGTGCTCGCGCTCACCGCCGGTGTCACCGCCGCCGTCCCCGCCGCCCGCGCCGAGAACGCCGCCACGCCCCCGGCGGCCCCCGCCGCCCCGGCCGCACCCCCCGTCGCCGCCAAGCCCTATATGGGCTGGACGAGTTGGACCATGCAGTCGTCGAAGTACCCGGGTCTCAACCCCAAGGGCGACTACAGCTACCTCTCCGAGGCGAACGTCCTCAAACAGACCGACGCGATGGCCGCGAAGCTGAAGAAGTACGGCTACGAGTACGTCAACATCGACGCCGGCTGGTGGATGGACTGGTCCTGGACGTCGCACTTCGACCGGTACGGCCGGCAGCAGGCCGACCCGGTGCGCTTCCCCAGCGGCATGAAGGCCGTCGCCGACCACATCCACGCCAAGGGCCTCAAGGCCGGCATCTATCTCCCCGTCGGCCTGGAGAAGGGCGCCTACGGCGACGGGAAGAACCCGGTCTGGAACGCCGAGGGCTGCACCACCGGCGACATCGTGTACGACGACCTGCGCACCACCAACGGCTGGGACAGCGCCTACAAGATCGACTTCTCGGACCCCTGCGCGCAGAAGTACATCGACTCGCAGGCACGGATGTTCGCCGACTGGGGCTACGACTTCCTCAAGCTCGACGGCGTCGGCCCCGGCTCCTTCAAGAGCGGCGACAACTACGACAACGTCCCCGACGTCGCCGCCTGGCACAAGGCCATCGAGGCCACCGGCCGCCCCATCCACCTGGAACTGTCCTGGTCCCTGGACCACGGGCACATAGCCGACTGGAAGAAGTACTCCAACGGCTGGCGCATCGACACCGACGTCGAGTGCTACTGCAACACCCTGGTCTCGTGGGAGAACTCGGTCGACGACCGCTGGGACGACGCCCCCGCCTGGACCGCGCACGCCGGACCCGGCGGCTGGAACGACCTCGACTCCCTCAACGTCGGCAACGGCGAGATGGACGGCCTCACCAAGGCCGAACGCCAGAGCTACGCCACCCTGTGGGCCATCGCCAAGTCCCCCCTGTTCACCGGAGACGACCTCACCCGGCTCGACTCCTACGGGCTGAAGCTGCTCACCGACCGCGAGGTCATCGCGATCAACCAGAGCGACGCCCCGCCCGCCGAGCCCGTCACCGCCTCCGACGCCCAGCAGGTGTGGGCGGCGAAGAACCCCGACGGCACCTACACCGTCGCCCTGTTCAACCTCGCCGACGCGCCCGCCGCCGTCACCGCCGACTGGGCCACCCTCGGCTTCAAGGGCCGCGCCTCGGTGCGTGACGTGTGGAACAAGGAGAACCTCGGCAACCGAACCGGCGGGATCACCGAGGCCCTGCCGGCGCACGGCTCCCGCCTGTTCACCGTCACCCCGCACGGCACCCGGCTCGCCTGGACCGCCCATGAGGCCGAGGCGGGCACCCTCGCCGGGAACGCCGTGGTGGCCGGCTGCTCGGCCTGCTCCGACGGCCACAAGGTCGGCAACCTCTACACCGGAGGCAAGGTCACCGTCGAGGACGTGGTCGTCCCGAAGAGCGGCACCTACCAGGTCAGGGTCGCGTACGTCAGCGGCGACCCGAGGTCCGTCCTCGTCTCCGCGAACGGGGGCGGCGGCACCTCCCACCGGTTCGCCTCCACCGGCGACTGGGGGACCGTCGACAGCGTGTACGTGCCGGTGAGGCTGAAGGCCGGCACCAACACGATCACGTTCGACAGCGGGACCGGCTACGCGCCGGACATCGACCGGATCGACGTACCGACCTCCCTCTGACCCCCCGCCGGGGCCCGGCCGTGCGCCGGGCCCCGGCCCGGACGTACCCCGGAGCCCCCATGAACCCCAGCCCGCACGACCCGAGCAGACGCGGCGTCCTCTCCCTGGCCACCACCGCGGGCCTCACCGCCGCCCTCGGCGCCCTCCCGGCCTTCACCGCCTCCGCCGCCCCCGCGGACCGGCCCGCCGACACACCCCTCCCCGCCGACGCGGCCCGCGACCGACTGTGGTGGCGGGCTCCCGGCGACGAGGGCTCCCTGATCGAACAGGGACTGCCCGTCGGGAACGGCCGGATCGGCGCCCTCGCGAGCAACGACCCCGGCCGCGAACTGCTGCTCGTCACCGACGCCACCATGTGGACCGGCGGCCTCAACGACACCCTCGACCAGGACGGCCAGTTCCCCTACGGGCGCGCCGACTTTGGCTCCTTCACCCTGCTCGCCCGGCTCACCGTCGACATCCCCGACCACGACCTCGGCTCCGTCCACGACTACCGCCGCACCCTCGACCTCGCGCAGGGCGTGGCCGGCTGCTCCTACGTCCGCTCCGGCGTCACCTACCGGCGAGAGCTGTACGCCAGCCACCCCGACGACGTGATCGTCCTGCGCTTCACGCAGTCCGGCGGCGGCCGTTACACCGGCAGCATCACCCTCACCGGCACCCACGGCGAGAAACCGGACACCGCCGAGTCGTTCGGGGCGGCCCTGCCCAACGGGCTGCGCTACGGCGCCGCCGTCCAGGCCCGCGGCACCGGCGGCAAGGTCACCGTCCACGGCACCCGGATCGACTTCACCGGCTGCACGGACCTGACCGTCGTCGTCTGCGCCGGGACCGACTACGCCCCCGACGCCTCCACCGGCTTCCGCGACACCTCCCTGGACCCCGAGCGCCTCGCCCGCGCCAAGGCCCGCGCCGCCGCGGCCGTACCGGCCGACGCCCTGCGGCGCACCCATGTCGCCGACCACCGCGCCCTGTACGGCCGGCTGGGACTCTCCCTCGGCACCTCCACGGCGGAACAGCGCGCCCTCGACACCTGGGAGCGGCTGCACGCCCGCGCCCGCGACGGGGAACCCGACCCCGAACTGGAGGCCGCCTACCTCCAGTTCGGCCGCTACCTGATGATCAGCGGCTCGCGCGACAGCCTGCCCCTCGGCCTGCAAGGGCTGTGGCTGGACGGCAACGACCCGGACTGGATGGGCGACTACCACACCGACATCAACATCCAGATGACCTACTGGATGGCCGACCGCACAGGCCTGTCCGCCTGCTTCGACGCCCTCGCCGACTACTGCCTCGCCCAACTGCCCGCCTGGACCGACGTCACCCGGCGCCGGTTCGACGACCCGCGCAACCGCTTCCGCAACACCAGCGGGAGGACCGCCGGCTGGGCCGTCGCCTTCTCCACCAACCCCTACGGCGGCAGCGGCTGGTGGTGGCACCCGGCCGGCAACGCCTGGCTGTGCGCCACCCTCTGGGAGCACTACGAGTACACCGGCTCCCGGGAGTACCTGGAAAAGATCTACCCGCTGCTCAAGGGGGCCTGCGAGTTCTGGGAGGCCCGGCTGCTCCCCGTGACCCTCCCCGGCACCTCGAAGGAGGTGCTGGTCGACGACCACGACTGGTCCCCTGAGCACGGCCCGCAGGACGCCCGCGGCATCACCTACGCCCAGGAGGTCGTGTGGACGCTGTTCGGCGCCTACTGCACGGCCGCCGCCGCACTCGGCCGCGACACCCGCTACGCGGACACCGTCGCCGCCCTGCGCCGCAAGCTGTATCTGCCCGAGGTCAGCCCCACCACCGGCTGGCTCCAGGAGTGGATGTCCCCCGACAACCTCGGCGAGACCGAGCACCGCCATCTCTCCCCGCTGATCAACCTGTTCCCCGGCGACCGCATCCGCCCCGACGGCTCCACCCCGAAGGACGTGGTCGCCGGCGCCACCGCCCTGCTCACCGCGCGCGGCACGGAGAACTTCGGCTGGGCCAACGCCTGGCGCGCCGCGTGCTGGGCGCGTTTGAAGAACGCCGAGAACGCCTACCGGTCGATCGTGAACAACCTGCGTCCCTCGACCGACGGCCGCAACGGCACGGCGTCCAACCTCTTCGACATCTACGAGGCCGAACGCGGCCGGGGCATCTTCCAGATCGACGCCAACTTCGGCACCCCCGCCGCCATGGTCGAGATGCTGCTGTACTCCCGGCCCGGGCACATCGAACTGCTGCCCGCGCTCCCGGACGCCTGGGCGGCCTCCGGCCACCTCGAGGGCGTCCCCGCACGCGGCGGCTTCGAGGTGGACCTGCGCTGGCGGGACGGGGAACCGACCCATGTCACCGTCCGCAGCGTCGGCGGACGCACCACCACGGTCGCCCACGGCCCCACGACCCGCCAGATCACCCTGCGGCCCGGCGCCTCCGTCACGCTGAAGGGGTTCGGCCGATGAGGGCCGCGGTCCCGGCGGCGGCCGCCGCGCTGCTGACCGTGCTCGTCTGCGCGGCCCCGCCCGCCGGGGCGAGCAGCGCCCCGCACGACGTCGTCACCTGGGCGGCGAGCGCCGACGCCCTCGGCACCGGGGTGGCGGGCCGCAGCCACCGGCTCGTCGTGCGCACCAGCGCCGGCGGCACCGGTGTCCGCGTCCGCCTGTCCAACGCCTTCGGGGACCGGCCGATCACCTTCGACAGCGTCTGGGCGGGCGTCCGCGCGCAGGGCGCCGAACTGCGCCGGGGCAGCAACCGGCGGCTCACCTTCGGCGGCGCGCGCACCGTCGCCGTACCGGCGGGCGCCACCGTGTGGAGCGACCCGCTGCCCGGCTCGCTGCCCGCCGCCACCGACCTGGTCGTCAGCCTGCACAGCCCGGACGCCGCCGGACCCGCCACCGGCCACGGCATGGCGATGCAGACCTCGTACGCCGCCGACGGCGACCACACCGCCGAGGAGAGCGGCGCCGCCTGGACGACGCCCACCGGCTCCTGGCTCTACCTCGACGCCGTCTCCGTGCGCCCCCGGTCCGGCACCGGCGCGGTCGCGGCGCTCGGCGACTCCATCACCGACGGCTGGCAGTCCAGCTCCGACCTGAACCGCCGCTGGCCCGACTACCTCGCCCGCCGCCTGCACCGCACGGACACGCCCGTCCAGGGCGTCGCCAACGAGGGGATCTCCGGCAACAAGGTCCTCGCCGACGGCGCCGGGCAGAGCGCGCTGAACCGGCTGGACCGGGACGTCCTGTCCCTGCCCGGGGTGCGGACCGTGTTCCTCTTCGAGGGCGTCAACGACATCAAGGCCCACACCGGCGTCACCGCCGCCGACATGATCGACGGCTATCGCACGATCGTCGCGCGGGCGCACGCCGCCGGGAAGTGCGTCGTCGGCGCGACCGTCGGCCCCTTCAAGGGCTGGGGCGAATGGGACCCGGCCGCCGAGGCCGTCCGCCAGGAGGTCAACGCGTTCGTGCGCGACGGCGGGCTGTTCGACGCCGTCACCGACTTCGACCGCGTCCTGCGCAGCCCCTACGACCCCGAGCGGATGCTGCCCGCCCTCGACGGCGGCGACCACCTCCACCCCAACGACAAGGGCATGCAGGCCATGGCCGACGCCGTCGACCCGACGGCGCTCGACTGCGACCGCACACCCTGACCGGGACGGTCAGCCCACGGCCTCCGCACGGCCGATCAGCCCCTCCCGGTAGGCGATCGCCACCGCCTCCGTACGGCTCGCCGCGCCCAGCTTGGCGAGGATGTTGGAGACGTGGACGCTCGCCGTCTTGCCGGTGATGTACAGCTCCTCGCCGATCTGCCGGTTGCTGCGGCCGGCGGCGAGGAGCCGCAGCACGTCCTGCTCCCGGGCCGTCAGCGGCGACGAGCCCGGCGCGCGCTGCTCGGCGAGCCGGCCCCGGCGGATCAGGGCGTCCACCCGCTCCAGCAGCGGGCCCGCCCCGAGCTTCGCGGCCGTCCGGCGGGCGGCCGCGGCCTCGGCGGCGGCGCCCTCCCGGTCGTCCGCCACCAGCAGCGCCTCCGCGTACCGCAGCCGGCACCGCGCCCGCTCGTACCCGTCGCCGGACGCGAACGCCTCGACCGCCGCCGCCCACGCCCCGGCGTCGGGCCCGGAGACCACCCGCGTCCACTCCGCCTCCGCGCGGGCCAGCCACGCCCTGCCCTCCGGACCCTGCGAGGCGCCGTCGGCGCCGCTCCCGGCCGTCACCCGCGCCAGCTCCACCAGTTCGCCCGCCGTGTCCGTCCAGCGGCGCAGCTCCTCCGTGTCACCGGCCGCGCGCAGCGCGGCGGCCCGGTCGGCGACGGCCGCGAGGGCGAGCGCGGCCAGCCGGACCGTGGCGTCGGGCAGCGTGCCCGCGTCGTCGGTGAGGGCGGCCACCCCGGAGCGCATCCGCTCCACCGCCGCCTCCGGGTCGCCGCGCAGCGCCGCCTCGTCGGTCAGCACGATGCTCGCCACCAGCCGGCCCATCCAGTCGAACGGGCCCTCCGCGAGCGGACGGGTCCGCTCCACGATGTCCGCGTCGCCGCGCGCGAGTCCGACGTACAGCGCCGGGCCCGCCGCGAACGCGCCCGCCGCCGGCAGCACCGCCGCGTCCTCGGCCGCGCAGGCCACGCACTCGTCCCAGCGGCCCAGCGTGTACAGCACCAGCAGATGCAGATACCGCATCTCCAGCGGATATGGCGACGACGACAGCCCGGCCCGCCGGGCCCGCTCCAGGCCCTCCTTCAGCCAGGACACGCTCTCCTCCAGCTCACCGGACTCGAAGCAGCCGATGGCCAGGTTGAACAGCGCCCGCAGCTCCACCGGCGCGTTCCCGGCGCCGCGCGCCACCTCGCGGGCCTCCCGCAGCCGGGCCCGCCCCTCGGGCGTACCGCGCCCGCCGCTCTCCAGCACGGCCAGGGAGATCAGCAGGTCCGCGCGGGCGTCCGGCACCTGGAGCCGCTCGGCGACGGCCAGCGCCTCGTGGGCCACCCGCAACGCCGTCTCGTTCTCCCCGACCTGACGGGCCGCCAGCACATGGGTGGCCGCCGCCCACACCCAGGTCCGCGACGGAGGATCGGCCGGGATCAGGGCCAGCGCCTCACTGCTGTAGGAGAACGCCGCCGTCAGGCTGTCGACGCCCAGCAGATTGCCGGCGAGCGTGTACCGGACCCGGGCGGCGAGCTCGTGGTCGGAGTCCCGCACACCGGCGAGCGCGGAACGGGTCAGCGCGACGGCCCGGTGCGCCGCCCCGGCGTGCGCGGCCGCCGCCGACGCGCGCAGCGTCAGCGTCACCCGGTCCACACCCTCGCCCGAGGGCCGCGCCGACGGCTCCACCGACGCCCACAGGTCCAGGGCGGTCTCCAGGTGCCGCAGCTCCTCGGCGGGCGCGCCCACCTGGTGCGCGTGCCCGGCGGCCTCCAGCGAGGCGGCCAGCGCCTCGGCCAGGTCGTGGCTCTCCCGCGAGTGGTGGGCGCGCTCGGCGGCCGTCTCCCGGGACCGGCCGCGCGCCGCGAGGAGCCGGGCGAACGCGCCGTGCAGGCGGGCGCGTTCACCGGGGAGGAGGTCCGCGTAGACCGCCTCGCGGGCGAGCGCGTGCCGGAACGCGTACGTGTCGCCGTCGCCGGGCAGCAGCAGCTGCCGTCCGACGGCCTCGCGCAGCGCCGCCTCCAGCTCGTCCTCCGGCAGGCCCACGGCCCCGCGCAGCAGGTCGTGCTCGACGCGGCGCCCCGCGACGGCCGCCGTGCGCAGCACCTGCTGGGCGGTGTCGGACAGCTGCTCGAACCGGATCAGCAGGACGTCGGCGAGGCCGCTCGGCACCCCGTCGCCCCCGGTGTCGGTGGCGGCGACCAGCTCCTCCGCGTAGAAGGCGTTGCCCTCGGCGCGCTCCACGATCCGCCGCACGGTGCTGTCCGGCAGCGGCCGGTCCTGCACATGGCGGACCAGCTCGGTCACCTCGGCGTCGGCCAGCGGCCGCAGTTCGAGCCGCTCCACGGCGGGCAGCCGTACGAGTTCCGCCAGCAGCGGCCGCAGCGGGTGGCGGCGGTGCAGGTCGTCCGCCCGGTACGACGCCAGCACGGCGAGCCGGTGCCCGGGCGCGCCGCCCGCGGCCCGCTGGAGTGTGCCCCGGCTCAGCAGGAACCGCAGCAGGTCCCTCGACGACTGGTCCGCCCAGTGCAGGTCCTCCAGGACCAGCAGCACCGGCGCCCGGTCCGCCAGGCCGGTGAGCAGTCCCGCGAAGCCCTCGAACAGCCGCAGCCGGTCCCGCACGGCGTCCGAGCCGCCGCCCAGCAGCCCGCCCACCACGGGATGGGCGGCGAGGACGTCCGCGAACCGCTCGTCGGCGGCGAGCGTCCCCACCACCTCCGTGAACGGCAGATACGGCAGCCCTACGTCACCGAGGTCCACGCAGTGCCCGGTGAGCACCGTCATCCCGGCCCCGGCGGCCAGCCCCGCGGCTTCGCCCAGCACCCGGCTCTTGCCGACGCCGGCGTCACCGGCGACCAGGACGGCGCGGGCGTCCCCGGCGCGGGCGCGTTCCAGGACTGCGGAGAGCCGGGCGAGTTCGGGGTTCCGGCCGATCAACGGCGTGCTGAACGAGGGCTGCGACACGCTCACATCCTGCCACTCGCCCGGGCCGGGACCGCCTCCCTTTTCGCGGGGGGCTCAGCCGTGCAGCGTCTTCGTCCAGTCCGCCGGCACCCGTCCCTCCGGGCCCGGCGCGGGCTGTGCGTCCGGGTGGCTCGCCGGGGGCGCCAGATCCGGCCCCGCCTCGAACAGCTCGTCCGTCGCGTAGTTCCAGTACCAGCTCTCGCCCGGCTCGAAGCTCTGCACCAGCGGGTGCCCGGTCTCCCGGAAGTGCGCGGTGGCGTGCTGCGCGGGCGAGCTGTCGCAGCAGCCCACGTGCCCGCACTGCGCGCATCGGCGCAGATGGAACCACCAGCCGCCCGCCGCGTCGCACTCCGTGCACCCGCTGCCGCTCGGCGGCACGCTCGGATCGATGCCGTTGACGCCGGTCATGAGACCTCCTCGGTGGTGAGCGGCAGCAGCACCTGGAAGCGTGTGTCGCCCGGCTCCGACGTCACCTGGATGCTGCCGTGGTGCTTGTCGACCACGATCCGCCAGGAGATGTCCAGGCCGAGCCCGGTGCCCTCGCCCACGGGTTTCGTCGTGAAGAACGGATCGAAGATCCGCTCGCGGATGTCCGCCGGGATACCGATCCCCGTGTCCCGGAACTCCACGAGCAGGCAGTCGTTGTCCCGTGCCGTCCGCACGGTCAGCCTCCCCTCGCCGCCCGCGCTGTTGATCGCGGAGACCGCGTTGTCGACGAGGTTCGTCCACACCTGGTTGAGCTCCGCCGGGTACGCCGGGATCTTCGGCAGCGTCCGGTCGTACTCCTTCACGACCTCGATCCGCGAGCCGAGCTTCCCGGACAGCATCAGCAGCGTGCTGTCGAGGAGTTCGTGCACGTCGGCGTTCTGGAAGGGCGCCCGGTCCAGCTGCGAGTACTGCTTGGCGGCGTCCACGAGGTGCGAGATCCGGGCGGTGGAGTCCTTGATCTCGTCCATCAGCAGCTCGGTCTCGGCGGTGTAGTTCAGCCAGCCGATGGCGTTCGGCAGGATGTCCTCGTCCACCGCCGCCGCGACCTGGTCCAGCCAGTCCGCGTCGACCCCGGCCTGCACGAAGGTCGGGGCGATCCGCCAGCCCTCCTGGATGCCGTGGTCGTCCAGCCAGTCGGTGAGCGCGTCCTCCCGGTCCGCGGCCTCCAGCGGGCTGAGCGCGGGGGCCTTGGCGACCCGCTCGGCGGTGCGCTCCTGCATCTCGATCAGGTTCGCCATCACCTCGGGGGAGTACGTGCCCTGGGCGATGATGCCGAGCTTGCGCCGCATCTTGCCCACCCGCTCCCGCAGCGTCTCCGTCGCCCGGACGGCCGCCGCGGCCGGGTTGTTGAGTTCGTGGGTGAGCCCCGCCGACAACGAACCCAGCGCCAGCAGGCGTTCCCGCTGCCCGATGGCCTGCTGGGTGCTCTTCGAGCCGAAGAACAGCCCCTCCAGCAGATGCACGGCCATCGGGAACCACTCCTGCATGATGGCCGCGAACGTGTCGGCGGGCAGCACGAAGAACCGCGTCGGCTCGGTGACGCGCAGCGAGTTGTTGTAGACCTGCCGCACCCGGTCGCCGAGGTACGCCTGCATGGACCCGGCGTACACCCCGCGCTGCGAGGTGCGGGTGACCTCCACGTCGTCCCCGCCGACCCGGCGGGACAGCACCACCGTGCCCTCGATCATCACGTAGAAGCAGGTGGCCGGGTCGCCCTCGGTGTAGACGGGCCCCGGCTCGTACCGCGCCACATGTCCCGCCTCGCACAGCCGGCCCAGCTGCTCAGGCGTCAGCTTCTCGAAGAGGAACAGGGAGCCGATCTCCGCGGGCTCGCACGGCAGGCACGCCTCGCTCATGACTGCTCCAGGTACCGGTGGACGAGCATCACGGCCATGGCTCCCTCTCCGACGGCGGACGCGACCCGTTTCGCGGACTCCGAACGGGCGTCGCCCGCCACGAACACCCCGGGCACGTTGGTCTCCAGGTGGTACGGCGGCCGGTCCAGCTCCCAGCCCTCGGGGGGCCGTCCGTCGGACGTCAGGTCCGGCCCGGCCAGGATGAACCCGCGCCCGTCGCGCAGCACCGTCCCGTCCAGCCAGTCCGTCAGCGGGGCGGCGCCGATGAACACGAACATCCACTGCGCGTCCACCCGGTCGGTCCGCCCGCTGTCGAGGTCCCGCAGCGTCAGCTGCTCCAGATGGTCGGAGCCGTGCGCCTCGTCGACGACCGTCCGGGTCCGCACCGAGATGTTCGGCGCCTCCTCGATCTGCTGGATCAGGTAGTACGACATGGACGCCGTCAGCGACTCCCCGCGCACCAGCAGCGTCACCGACTTCGCGCCCCGCGCCAGGTACATCGCCGCCTGCCCGGCCGAGTTGGCGCCGCCCACGATGTACACGTCCTGGCCCTGGCAGGCCGGGGCCTCCGTCAGCGCCGACCCGTAGTACACCCCGCACCCGGTCAGGTCGTCGCAGCCCGGCGCCATCAGCTGCCGGTAGGAGACGCCGGTCGCCAGGATCACGCTGTGCGCGGACACCGCCGACCCGTCCGAGAAGCGCACCACCCGCGCCGCGCCGCACACCTCCAGGCCCGTCACCTCGCGCGCGGTGAGGATCTCCGCGCCGAACCGCGCCGCCTGCCGCCGGGCCCGGTCGGTGAGCTGCGCGCCGGACACCCCGTCCGGGAAGCCCAGGTAGTTCTCGATACGGGAGCTCTGTCCGGCCTGCCCGCCCGTCGCGGACCGTTCCACCAGCACCGTCCGCAGCCCCTCCGACGCCCCGTACACGGCGGCGCCCAGCCCGGCCGGCCCGCCGCCGATGACGACCAGGTCGTAGAAGTCGGCGGTCGGTGTGGTCGCGAGCCCGACCTTCGCCGCCAGCTCGGGCGCCTCCGGTGCCACCAGCGGGGTGCCGTCCGGGGTCACCACCAGCGGCAGCCGCTGCCCGTCCGCCTCCGCCGCCGCGAGCAGCCGCTGCCCCTCCGGTCCGTCCGCCGTGTACCAGCGGTACGGCACCTGGTTGCGGGCCAGGAACTCCCGCACCTCCGAGGACCGCGCCGACCAGCGGTGCCCGACCACCTTGGTGCTGGGCACCGGCCGGTAGTCGCTGCGCCGCCACGCCTCCAGCAGGTCGTCGAGGACCGGGTAGAGCTTCTCCTCGGGCGGGTCCCACGGCTTGAGCAGATAGTGGTCGAGGTCCACGACGTTGATCGCGTCGATCGCCGCGCTGGTGTCCGCGTAGGCGGTCAGCAGCACCCGCCGCGCCCCCGGGTACACGTCCAGGGCCTGTTCGAGGAACTCGATGCCGTTCATCTGCGGCATCCGGTAGTCGGCGAGGATCACGGCCACCAGGTCGCCGCGCAGCTTCAGCTCGCGCAGCGCCTCCAGCGCCGACGCGCCGGACTCCGCGCGCACGATCCGGTGGGACGCGCCGTAGCGCCGTCGCAGATCGCGGGCGACGGCCCGGGAGACCCCCGGGTCGTCGTCCACGGTCAGGATGACGGTCCGCGCCGCTTCGGCAGCCTGAGTCATACGTCTCCCACCCCGGGCGTCGTTCTCGACGAGGCGGCGAGCGGCCGCGAGGCACCGCCACCGAGTCGACTCCCGGCCATCGTATGTTCGATCCGCGCGCTTCGCTCAGGTACGCGGAGGACGCCCCGCCGGGCCGCGGAGGGGGAGGGGTGGGGAAGACTGGGCCCGACGGACGTCACCGCGACACAAGGAGGCAGCTGCAATGACGCGCCCGATCACGGCAGGGGTGGACGGATCGGAGGAGAGTCTCGCGGGGCTGGCCTGGGCCGCCCGCGAGGCCGTCCGCCGGGGGCTCGCCCTGCGCGTGGTGCACGCGTGGCGGTTCCAGGAGCACGAGGCGATGGCCGCCGTCGACGCGGACACGCAGGCCGGATGGGTCCGCGACGGGCTGGCGCGGGCCGTGGAGTCGGTGACCGAACGGCATCCGGCGCTGGAGGTCTCCACCGAGGTCGTGGACGGCGGGCCCGTCGAGACGCTGCTCGCGGCCACCGCGGAGTCCGAGATGCTGGTGCTGGGCTCGCGCGGGCACGCCGCCGTCGTAGGCTTCCTGCTGGGCTCGGTCGGGCAGCAGGTCGTCGCCGGGGCGGAGCGGCCCGTCGTCCTGGTGCGGGCCGGCGACCGGGCGTCGGCGGAGGTCGCCGGGCACGACATCGTCGTGGGTCAGCAGGGCGACGCCGACGACGACGCCGAGGCGCTGCGGTTCGCCTTCGAGACGGCGGCGGCGCGCGGAGCGGCCGTCCGCGCCGTACGGGCCTGGACCCTGCCGCCGCTGTTCGCCTACAGCCCGGCCTCCCTGAAGCTCCTCGACGACGCCGGGGGCCTGGAGCCGTACGAGAAGAAGGCGCTGGCCGAGGCGCTGCTGCCGTGGCGGGAGCGGTTCCCGGACGTGCACGTCGTCGAGCACGTGGAGATGGGCAGCGCCGGGCAGGTGCTGCTCTCCGTGGCGTCCCGCGCGCAGCTCGTCGTGGTGGGCCGACGGGCCCGGCGTACGGCCGTGGGCGCCCGGATCGGCTCGGTGGCGTCCGGCGTCCTGCACCACGCGCCGTGCCCGGTGGCCGTGGTGCCGCACGTCTGAGCCGGCCGGGTCAGTCGGCGCTGGTCGGCTGGAGCGTCTCGCGGGCCCTGGGCAGGATCGTCGCGATGTAGTCCTGGACGACGGTGTCCCAGTCCAGGTCGCTCCGCGCCCGCTCGGACAGGTACCAGCGGTGCTCCAGCAGCTCGTGGTAGATCTCGGCCGGGTCCATGGCACCGCGCAACTGAGGCGGCACGGACCGCACGGTGGGCCGGAAGACGTCGCGCACCCAGCGGTGGGCGAGGACCTCGGGCCGGGCGCCCGCGGCGTGGTCGTCCTGGGTGGCCATCCAGGACTCCAGGTCGTTCAGCAGCCGGCGGGCCTGGTTCTCCTCGGCGTCCAGGCCCGTCAGCCGCAGCAGCTGCCGCTGGTGGTGACCGGCGTCGACGACCTTGGGCACGAAGGTGACCGAGGCGCCGTCGCCGGTCTCCCCGATCTGCATCTCGGCCACGTCGAACCCGAGGTCGTTCAGCCGGCGTATCCGGCGCTCGATGTAGTGGTACTTGCCCGCCGGGTACACCGAGGTGCGGGTCAGCTCCTCCCACAGGGACCGGTAGCGGGCGCAGATCTCGGCGCCAAACTCGATGGGGTCCACGGAGGGGTGCAGCGCGCCGGACGCCTCCAGGTCCAGCAGCTCGCCGCTGATGTTGACGCGGGCCAGGTCCAGGTCGTAGTCCCTTTGCCCGTCGCTGAGCCGTGCGTGCAGCTCGCCGGTCTCGGCGTCCACCAGGTACGCCGCGTAGGCGCCCGCGTCCCGCCGGAACAGCGTGTTGGACAGCGAGCAGTCGCCCCAGGCGAAGCCGGCCAGGTGGAGCCGGACCAGCAGGACGGCCAGCGCGTCCATCAGCCGGTGCATGGTGGCCGGGCGCAGCGTCGTCTCGAACATCGACCGGTACGGCTGGGAGCCGCCCAGGTGCCGGGTGACCAGCACGGACTCCAGGGGGCCGCCCGCGGCGTCGGTGCGGCCCGTGACCACGGCCAGCGGATCGACCGCCGGGATGCCCAACCGGTCCAGATCGCGCAGGAGTTCGTACTCGCGCAGGGCGGGGCGCTGGGCGAGTTCCTTGACGGCGATCACCTCGTCGCCGGCGCGCGCGTAGCGCACGATGTGCCGGGAGATGCCGCGCGGCAGCGGGACCAGGAGGTCCTCGGACCACTCCTCCAGCGGCGTCTGCCACGGCAGCTCCAGCAGCAGGGCCGGGTGCTCCGGATTCGTCGCGCTGATCTGGAGTGCCATGGGCCGTCCTCGGTCGCGGTGATCGTCAATCGGGGTGATCGTCGGTCGGGGTGATCGTCGCCTCAGCCTATTGCGCCCGTTCCCGTGCCTGAAGGGCCGCGTCCCGCACGGACCCGGTGAGGGCCGGGCCGTGTCCGGGCAGCAGCACGTCGCCGTCGAGCTTCTCGAACACGGCCAGCGAGGCCAGCGTCCGGGCACGTTCGCGGTGGAACATGTCCGGCAGCAGCTGCGGCCCCTCGATCCGCGAGGTCGGGTGCCCGGTGACGAGCGCGTCGCCCGAGATCACCACGCCCGCCTCGGGCAGGTGGTAGGCGCAGTGGCCGTCGGTGTGGCCGGGGGTGTGCACGGGGACGGGCCGGCCGGGCAGGTCCAGCGCGCCGGACCCCGGGAACGCCTGCGGGGAGGCGACGGGGACGTGCTCGGTGCCGCCGGAGCGCAGGGCGTGCACGGCCCAGGGCAGCACGCCCGGCCGCCAGCCGTTGCGCAGCACCGTGCCCACGTTCACCTGGTGCAGGAACTCCCGCCTCGCGTGCGGTACTTCGGCCTCGTGCAGGTACACCGGCGTGCCGAACGTCGCGCGCAGGTGCTCGGCGCTTCCCAGGTGGTCGTTGTGCGCGTGGGTGATCAGGACGGCCTGGACGGCCTCCGGCGCGCTGCCCACCTCGGCGAGGGAGGCGAGGAGCGCCGCGCGGTCCCCGGGGTACCCGGTGTCCACGAGGGTGACGGCGTCACCCTCGGTGAGGATGATCCAGTTGGTGTTGCTGCCGTGCACCAGATAGGTGCCGTCCGCGATGTGCCGCACATCCATGCGCATGATCGTCCCGCGTGGTGAGGTCCGTGACCGACGTGCACAGCAAAGCAGATCAGGGCGCCGTCCCGGCGGGTGGGGCGGCGCGCATCCCGAAGAGGAACCGCGTCGGCCGGGTGTGGCGCACCAGGCCTTCGTACAGCGCGAGGATCACCACCAGTGAACCGGCCACGATCAGCGCGTACTTGACGGCGATCGGCCCCGGCAGGCCCACTACGCCGTAGGCGAGGGCGACCACGACGGGCTGGTGCAGCACGTACACCGGCAGGGCTGCCACGCCCAGGTACACCAGCGCGCGCGACGGCCTGCGGGCCGGGCGGGGCCGGTCCAGCAGGCCGAGGAGGGCCACCACCCAGCACCAGCCCGCGAGCCCGAACAGGCCCCGGGTCGCCCACGCGAAGGCGCTCCGGTCGGTGAACGGGTCGTCCAGGCCGAGGAATCCGGGCGCGGTCCCCCCGAACAGCACGAGCCCGCAGATCCCGGCGGGCACCGCGAGCCGACGCAGCGCGGCCCGGACCCGCGGGTCGTCCGCGAACGTGTACCCGGCGACGAAGAAGACCAGGTACGCCCAGCGGTTCCAGCCCGCGAACCCCTCCTCCATACCGAGGAAGGCGTTGATCGCGGTGGGCGGAAGGGCGGGCAGCAGGAGCAGCGCCGGACGCCGCTCCAGCGCGGGGGCCGCGCGCTCCGCCCAGGCCGCCAGGGGCGCGGCCACCGGGGCGAGGAGCAGGCTGAACGTGAGCAGCAGCACGACGAACCACAGATGGCCGGTCTCGAAGTGCTCCCCGTCGAGCACGAACGGGAAGTCGGCCGGGTCGGGGCGGACGGTCAGGAAGCGCGGCCAGAACCGCCAGTACGGCTCGTCGTAGCCGGCGTCGGCGGCCCGCAGCCGCAGCCACTGGGGGAGCGGGCACAGCACGAGCGTGCCGAGGACGAGAGGGACGCCGAGGCGCAGCAGCCGCTCCCGGGTGAACCGGGCCGGGCCGCGCCGGCGGATCGAGTGCCGGGAGCCGAGCCCGGCCACGAGGAACAGCATGGGCATGGCCCACACGACCCCGAACCCGGCGAGCACGGTCACGACACCGGTGGTCTCCGCGTTCTTGACGTAGAAGTCGTCGTCCGGGGAGAACACGAGCGCGGCGTGGAAGAAGACCAGGCCGAGCACGACGCACACCCGGAGCGTGTCGAGCTCGGTGCGCCGGGAGGCGGTGTCCGGGACGGGCGGCGGGGCGCTCACCCGGCCAGTGTGGCGGCGCGGGTGTCCCTCGCCCAGAGGAAGGGCTGCCTCCGGCACCGTCCGCCGGAGGCAGCCCCCGCGTACGCGTCAGCCGGCCGCTTCCACCGGCTCAGCGCACGCCGTTCGGCCGGAACTGCACGCTGATGCGTGGTCCCGCGGCCCGGGTCGTCTTGGGCACGGCGTGCTCCCAGGTCCGCTGGCAGGAGCCGCCCATCACGATCAGGTCGCCGTGCCCGAGCGGCCGGCGGATCGTCTCGCCGCCGCCGCGCGCGGGCCGCAGCAGCAGGTCCCGGGGCGCGCCGACGGACAGGATGGCGACCATGGTGTCCTGGCGCGCGCCGCGTCCGATCCGGTCGCCGTGCCAGGCGACGCTGTCGCGTCCGTCGCGGTAGTAGCAGAGCCCGGCCGTGGTGAACGGTTCGCCCAGTTCCCCGGCGTAGTGCGCGGACAGCGCGTCGCGCGCCTCGTCGAGCACGGGGTGGGGGAGGGCGTCGCCGGCGCCGTAGAAGGAGAGCAGCCTCGGCACGTCGACGACCTGGTCGTACATGGTGCGCCGCTCGGCGCGCCAGGGGACCTCGGCGGCCAGCCGCTCGAAGAGGGCGTCGGCCCCGCTCAGCCAGCCGGGCAGAACGTCGATCCAGGCGCCGTGGCTGAGCCGGGTGCGGCGGATCCCGCTCAGGGAGCCGAGCCGCAGCTCGTCGGTCTGGTCGAACAGGGAGCCCTGGAGGTGCGTGGCCATGGATCCAGCGTAACCCCTGAATCGAAAATCTGTTCCTATATGTGGGCTGATTCTCCCCGGCCGCTCCGCACCCCTGTTGGATACGTTGGTGTATCGGATACATTCCCGTATCGAACGGAGGTCCGACATGGCGGTGGGGGAGACGACGGGGCGTGTCACCAGGCGCCGCGTCCGCACCCGGGCCAACCTGCTCGACGCCGCGTTCACCGTGTTCGCCGCCAAGGGGTTCGGCCGCGTCTCCATCGAGGAGGTCTGCGAGGCCGCCGGCTACAGCCGGGGCGCCTTCTACTCCAACTTCGACAGCCTGGACGAGCTGTTCTTCGCCCTGTACCGGCAGCGCGCCGACCTCATCGCCGAGCAGGTCGCCGGGGCGCTCGCCGTCGACGGCCCCGGCCTGGACGTCCCGGCCGCCGTGGACCGGGTCACCGACGTGCTCCTCCTGGACCGCGACTGGCTGCTCGTCAAGACGGACTTCCTGGTGCACGCCGCCCGGGACCCCGATGTCGCCGCCACCCTGCTCGAACACCGCGCCCGCCTGCGCGCCGCGATCGCCGACCGGCTCGCCCGCGCCCGCGGCCACACCGCACTGCCCGCCGTGCTCGGCGGCACCGACGGCGCCGCCCACGCCGTCGTCGCCGCGTACGACGGCGTCACGGCCCAGCTGCTGCTGGACCGCGACACCGGGCACGCCCGCGCCTGGCTGGGCCGGCTGCTCACCGCGCTGCTGACCGACGGCAGCGACACCACCGGACAGCGCACCACCGCCTAGGAAGGGACGGTCGCCATGGACGCCGACGTCATCGTCGTCGGAGCGGGACTCGCCGGCCTCGTCGCCGCGCACGAACTGACCAGCAGGGGCCGCCGCGTCGCCCTGGTCGACCAGGAGAACGCCGCCAACCTCGGCGGGCAGGCCTTCTGGTCCTTCGGCGGGCTCTTCCTCGTCGACTCGCCCGAACAGCGGCGCCTGGGCATCAAGGACTCCTTCGACCTGGCCTGGAACGACTGGCAGGGCAGCGCCCAGTTCGACCGGATCGAGGACGAGGACTCCTGGGGGGTGCGCTGGGCGCGCGCCTACGTCGAGTGGGCGGCCGGCGAGAAGCGCTCCTGGCTCGACGGGCACGGCATCACCTTCCTGCCCACCGTCGGCTGGGCCGAGCGCGGCGACCTGCGCGCCGACGGCCACGGCAACTCGGTGCCCCGCTTCCACATCGCCTGGGGCACCGGAACCGGCGTCGTCGAGCCGTTCGTGCGGTACGCGAAGCAGGCCGCCCGCGACGGGCTGCTCACCTTCCACCACCGGCACCGGGTGGACGAGCTGGTCGTCGAGGACGGCTCGGCGCGCGGCGTGCGGGGCACCGTCCTCGCCGACGACACCTCACCGCGCGGTGTCGCCTCCAACCGGGACGCCGTCGGCGACTTCGAGCTGACCGCCCAGGCGGTCGTCGTGACCACCGGCGGCATCGGCGCGAACCACGACATCGTCCGCCGCCACTGGCCCGAGCGCCTGGGCACCCCGCCCACCGAGATGGTCACCGGCGTCCCCGCCTACGTCGACGGGCGCATGCTCGACATCAGCGCCGAGGCCGGCGTCCGCCTCGTCAACCGCGACCGCATGTGGCACTACACCGAGGGCATCCAGAACTGGGACCCGATTTGGCCCGGCCACGGCATCCGCATCCTGCCCGGCCCGTCCTCCATGTGGTTCGACGCCCTCGGCCGCCGCCTGCCCGACCCCTGCCTGCCCGGCTACGACACCCTCGGCACCCTCCGGCACCTGCGCACCGACGCGGACATCGCCGGGCACGACCACTCCTGGTTCATCCTCACCCAGAAGATCGTCGAGAAGGAGTTCGCCCTCTCCGGCTCCGAGCAGAACCCGGACATCACCGCCAAGGACCGCGCCGGGTTCCTCAAGGAGCGGGTCCTCGGCAAGGGCGCACCGGGCCCGGTGGCCGCCTTCCTGCGCGAGGGAGCGGACTTCGTCACCGCGCCGACCCTGGAGCAACTGGTCGAGCGGATGAACCAACTGACGGACAAGCCGCTGCTCGACGCGGACACCGTCCGGCGTCAGATCGAGGCCCGCGACCTGCAGATCGCCAACGCCTACAGCAAGGACGCCCAGGTCCAGGGCATCCGCAACGCCCGCCGCTACATCGGCGACCGCCTGGGCCGCGTCGCCACCCCGCACCGCATCCTCGACCCGGCGGCGGGCCCGCTCATCGGCGTCAAGCTGCACATCCTGACCCGCAAGACCCTCGGCGGCATCCAGACCGACCTGGACTCCCGCGCCCTGGCAGCCGACGGCACCCCCGTCGACGGCCTCTACGCGGCCGGCGAGGTCGCCGGCTTCGGCGGCGGCGGTGTCCACGGCTACAACGCCCTGGAGGGCACCTTCCTCGGCGGCTGCCTCTTCTCCGGCCGCGCCGCAGGCCGCGCGGCGGCCCGGCAGCTCGGCTGAGTGCCGCCCGCCTCCTGGGGCGTCACGACCCCAGGAGGCGGGCCAGCACCGCGGCGTGGCTCGTCTCCGGGGTCTTGGACGCGGTCAGCAGCGTCACGGCACCCTTGCCCGCCGTCTCCCGGAGGCGGTCCAGGAGCGCGGCCGCCTCCGGGGCGTCCAGCTCCGCCTCGTACCGGCGGGCGAACTCCTCGTAGGAGCCCTCGCCCGCGTGGTACCAGCGCCGCAACTCCGTCGACGGGGTGAGGCCCTTGGGCCACTCGTCGATCCGGGCCGCGTCCTTGGACAGACCGCGCGGCCACAGCCGGTCGACCAGGACCCGCACACCGTCCCCCGGCTCGGGCGGCTCGTAGACGCGGCGGACGCGCACGCTCATGACCGGCCTTCCTCTCGGACGGGCGGCGCCGGACACGCCGCGCCGGACCTGACGAATTCCTGACACCTGTCCGTCAAGGTCGTCACATGATCCCGCACAAGCCCCGCGTCGTCCTGCTGGCGACCACCCTCCTGCTCACCGGCTGCGGCACCGGCGCCCTCGCGACCCCCGGCGACAAGCCCGCGGCACCCGTCCGGACGACGGCCGCCCCGCCCCGCCCCACGGCCACGGCTCCCTCCCTCCCGCGGCAGCTGCCCGGACTGGGCCCCCGGACCCTGGCCGAGGTCCCGGCCCACACCTGGCAGGCCGTCGTCGTCACCGGACACGGCAAGGACTCCGCCCGCTCCGACGTCGTCCTCTACGAACGCACCGGCGCGGGTTGGAAGGCCGGCGAGCGCTGGCCCGCCCACAACGCGCTGCGCGGCTGGACCGACCACCACACCGCCGGCGACCTGCGCTCACCCGTCGGCGTCTTCACCCTCGGCGACGCCGGCGGTCTGCGGCCCGACCCCGGCACCCGGCTGCCCTACGACCACGGCCGGGGCTTCACCGCCACCGGCACCGGCTTCGAGGGCGAACCCCTCGCCGGCTCCTTCGACTACGTGGTCGCCATCGACTACAACCGGCGGCCCGGCACCACACCGCTCGACTGGACCCGGCCCCTCGGCGCGGGGCGCGGCGGCGGCATCTGGTTCCACGTCGACCACGGCGGCCCCACCCAGGGCTGCGTCAGCCTCTCCCTGGAGCACATGCGCACCCTGCTGCGCACCCTCGACCCCGCCAGGCACCCCGTCGTGGTCATGGGGGACGCCGCCTCCCTCGCCCGCTGACCCCGCCCGCCGACCGCTTAGGATCCGCCGCGTGTGCGCACATGTACTGGTGGCCGAGGACGACGGGATGCAGGCCGAGCTGATACGCCGCTCCCTGCTCGCGGAGGGCCACACCGCGACCGTGGTCCACGACGGGCCGGCCGCCCTCGACGCCGCCCGCAGGCTGAGGCCCGACCTCGTCGTCCTGGACCTGATGCTGCCCGTCATCGACGGCTTCGGCGTCTGCCGGGCACTGCGCCGCAACGACGGGAACCCGGACATCCCGGTGCTGATGCTGACGGCCCGGTCCGCCGAGGACGACGTCCTGCTCGGCCTGGAACTCGGCGCCGACGACTACATGACCAAGCCGTACAGCCCCCGCGAGCTGATGGCCCGCATCCGCACCGTGCTGCGGCGCAGCGGCCGCGCCGACGGCCGCCGGGAGGACCCGGTCGTCCGGGCCGCCGGGATCAGCGTCGACCCGGCACGGCACGAGGTGCGGTGCGACGGGGAGCCGGTGGAGTGCACCCCGGCCGAGTTCCAGATCCTGCTCGCCATGACCGCCGAACCCGAACGGGTCTTCTCCCGGCGGCAGTTGCTGGAGTGCACGCGCGGCACCGACCGGGCCTCCACCGAACGGGCCGTCGACGTGCACATCATGAACCTGCGCAGGAAGATCGAGGCCGACCCGCGCCGGCCCACCCGCCTGCTGACCGTGTTCGGCGTCGGCTACAAGCTGAGCGGGGGCCGGGGATGAACCGGCGCATCCCGTTGCGCAAGCGCCTGCTGGTCCGGCTGCTGGTCGCCTCCGTGCTGATCGCCGTCTGCTCGGTGGCGGCGACCGCCTGGCTCGCGGTGGCGACCACCACCCGGGCGCTGCGCGAGGAACAGGGGCAGGTCCTCGCCGAGGACATGGACGTCCTCGCCCGGCTCAGCGGGTACGCCGCCACCCACGCCGACTGGCGGGGCGTCGACCGGACCGTACGAAACCTGGCCGAACGCACCGGCCGGCGCATCGCCCTCACCACCACCGACCGGACCGTCGTCGCCGACTCGGCCGCGCCCGGCACCCCGCTGCCGCCACGCGCCGCCGCCACCGTCGACCCGCTGCGCGTCGACACCTACACCGAACGCGGGGCGCAGCGCGCCGGTGTGGACCCGAGGGCCGTGGGGCCGTACCGGATCACCGCCGCCGAGCGGGCCAAGCTCGACAAGCTCGCGGTGGTCCGGCGGAACTGCTTCGCCCGCAACGGCTACGACACCTCCGTCGTGCACGCGCCGAGCGGCCGGCCCGTGGTCACCGACGTCGACGGTCCCGTCGCGGGCGGCGCCGTCCCCGAGGAGTGCGCCGACGGACAGCTCAACACCCCCACCCCGACCGAGGACAAGGCCCTCGACGACCTCTCCGCCCGCATCGCCTCCTGCCTCGGGAAGCGGGGCGTCACGCACACGCCGCGGGCCCTCGGCGTGGACGTCACCGGCCTCGGCATCGTCCCCCGCTTCTTCGCCGGCAAGCCGGCCGCCCACGACGAGCCGGAGGGGACGGCCGCCGCCCGGCGCTGCACCGCCGAAGCACGCCGGGCCCAACTCGACCCGTACGTCGCCCCGGTGGCGGAACTGTTCCTGGGCGGCGGCGCCACGACCGCCGTCCGCTTCGACATGTCACCGGCCAACAAGGCCAAGGTGGCCGGCGCCGCAGGTCTGGTGCTCGCCGTCACCGTGGTGGTCTCCGCCGTCGTCGCCACCCGGCTGGTCCGGCCGCTGCGCGCGCTCACCGCGGCGGCCCAGCAGCCGCCCGAACGGCATGTGCGGGTCCCGGTCACCACCCGCGACGAGACCGGCGTCCTCGCCGCCGCCTTCAACGAACTCACCGAGCGCCGCGAACGGCTGGAGGCCCAGCGCAAGGCGATGGTCAGCGACATCGCTCACGAGCTGCGCAGCCCGCTCACCAACATCCGGGGCTGGCTGGAGGTCACCCGCGACGGCGTCGTCGACCCGGACCCCGCGCTGCTGGCCTCGCTGCACGAGGAGGCCCTGGTCCTGCAGCGGGTCATCGACGACCTGCAGGACCTCGCCGCCGCCGACGCGGGCACCCTGCGCCTGCACCGCGAGCCCGTCCGCGCCGACGAACTGCTCGGCCAGGTCGCCGCCGCCCACCAGGTCGCCGCCGACACCGCGGGCGTCACCGTGCGCACCACCGCCGAGGGCACGCCCTGGCTGGACGCCGACCCCGTCCGGATGCGGCAGGCGCTGGGCAACCTGGTCTCCAACGCGCTGCGGCACACCCCGTCCGGCGGCACGGTCACGCTCTCCGCCCGGTCCGACGGCGACGACGTCGTGCTGGAGGTCGCCGACACCGGGACCGGGATCGCGCCCGAGGATCTGCCGCATGTCTTCGAGCGGTTCTGGCGCGCGGAGAAGTCCCGCAGCCGCCGTACCGGGGGCAGCGGGCTCGGCCTGCCGATCGTCCGTCAGCTGACCGCCGCGCACGGCGGGACCGCCGAGGCCGGCGGGGCGCCGGGCACCGGCGCGGTGTTCACGCTGCGGCTGCCCGCCGGGGAACCGCCCGGGTGAGGGGACCGGGCGGTCCCCCCACTCAGCCGGCCCGCTGGCGCAGCGCCCGCCGTTCCGTCTCGCTCGTGCCGCCCCAGATCCCGGTGGACTGGTCCATGTCCAGCGCGAAACGCAGACACGGCTCGCGTACCGGGCAGCGCCGGCACACGGCCTTCGCCTCCTCGGTCTGCATCAGGGTCGGCCCGGAGGTGCCGATCGGATGGAAGAGGTCGGGGTCCTCATGGCGGCAGGCGGCGTGGTCTCGCCAGTCGTCCATCAAAGTCACCTGCGATCGTCGACGTGCCCTCGGTGGAGGAATTACTCGGTCTCGAGTCGCCTGTCGACCCATGGTGAAACCCCGCCGGGCGCCGCGGAACCAGGTCACTGCTCGCGCATGCCCCACGGGGAGCCGTAGGCGGTGAGCAGGTCCAGGAACGGCCGGGCCGGGAACGCCTCCGGCCCCAGCACACCCGCCCCCGACCAGGCGCCGGTGGCCAGGAGTTCGAGGGCGACGACCGGGTTCAGGGCGGTCTGCCAGACCACGGCCTGGGAGCCGTACTCCGCCATCGACCACTGGTTGTCGACGACGTGGTACAGGTACACCTCGCGGGGCTTGCCGTCCTTCACGCCCCGTACCCAGGTGCCCGCGCAGGTCTTCCCGTGCATCCGCTCGCCCAGCGTCGCCGGGTCCGGCAGACAGGCGGCGACGACGTCCCGCGGCGAGACCCGCACCGGCCCCTCGGCGCTCGGCACGGTCACCGGCTCGGTGCTGTCGAGCCCCAGCAGATGCAGGGTCTTCAAGGTGTCGATGAACTCCTGGCCGAGGCCGTACTTGAAGGTGACCCGGCGCGCGTCCACCCAGCGCGGCACGAGCAGCACCTCCTCGTGCTCCACGTTCACGCACTCGACCGGGCCGATGCCCTCCGGGAAGTCGAACACCTCGGGCTCGCTGAACGGCTCGGTGGTGAACCAGCCGCGGTCCTTCTCGTAGACGACCGGCGGGTTGAGGCACTCCTCGATGGTGGTCCAGATGCTGAAGGAGGGGGCGAAGTCGTAGCCGTCGACGGTGAGGTTCGCGCCGTCGCGCACCCCGATCTCGTCGATCTCGTCGAAGAGTTCGTCGGCCGAGTACCGGGCGAACACGTCCGACAGGCCGGGCTCCACGCCCATGCCGACCAGGGCGAGCGCGCCCGCCTTCTCCCAGTCGGCGGCCTGTTCGAACTGGGCGTCCCCGAGCTTGACGCCGGTCTCCTCGTACGGACGGTCGGGGTGCGGCTTCGACAGGGACATCGCCATGTCGACATAGGTGGCCCCGGCGGTGCGCGCGGCCTGGAACAGCGGCATCACGAAACGCGGGTCGGTCGCGTTCAGCAGCACGTCGCAGGCGTGCCGCTCCAGCAGCGCGGCCACGGCCGGCTCGTCGCTCGCGTCGACGCGCTCGGCGCGGAAGCGGGCGTCACCGTCGAGCGCGGCGACGGCGGCCTCGGCCCGCGCGAGGTCGTAGTCGGCGACGACCATCGCCTCGAAGAACGGACGCCGGGCGGCGATCCGGGTGATGGCGGTACCCACTCCGCCGGCTCCCACGAGCAGTACACGCATGACAAGACTCCCTCGGCTGAAGGTGGACGACGTGGTGGGGCCCCGGGTGGGATACAACGCCGCCCCGCCACGTAAGGTCAATGCCGTTGGCATAAGGATGGAGGACGCGATGCCGAAAGCGGTCGTACCGGAGGAGAAGCGGCGCAGGCGTCGCCCCACCAAGAGCGGCACCGTGCTGTCCGAGCGCCTCATAGTCGACACGGCGCTGCGCATGCTCGCCGAGCACGGCAGCGCCGGCCTGACCGCCCGCCGGCTCGGCCTCGCCCTGGACGCCGACCCGAGCACGCTGTACCGCTACTTCCGGGGCATGGACGAGCTGACCCTGGCCATCGGTGACGCCCTGATCGGCCGGGCCCTGGAGGGCTGGGAGCCCACGGGGGAGTGGCGCGCCGACCTGCGGACCGTCGGCACCCGCATCCACGCCGCCTATGTCGCCCACCCGCACGCCGCCGTCCTGACCACGAGCCGCGTCACCGGCCGGGCCAACGAGCTCGCCGCCGACGAGACCGTGCTGGACATACTGCGCACGGCCGGCTTCCCGCTGCCCTACACCGTGCGCCTCTACCACGCCTTCATCGACCAGACGCTGGCCTTCGCCGCGCTGGACGCGGCCTCGCTGACGCTGCCGAGCGCGTCGCTGCGGGCCGACGAGGAGAAGTGGCGCTCGACGTACGCCCGGCTGCCGCACAGCACGCACCCCCGGATCGCCGAGGCGGCGCCGCTGCTGGCCCGGCGCATGGTGACCAGCGCCTATCCGACGGCCCTGGAGATGCTGCTGGACGCGGCGCAGGCCCAGCTGGCCGCCTGCCGCGCCTGACTCCGCGGCCCCTCAGGGGCGCAGCGCCTCACGGGCGGCGGCCACCACCGCCTCCGTCACGGTGACCAGCGCCGGCGAGTGCAGCTTCCACTGCTGCCAGTACAGCGGCACGTCGACCGGCCGGTCCGGGGCCAGCGGGACCAGACGCCCCTCCGCCACGAGCGGCCCCGCCTGGACCTCGGGGATCATGCCCCAGCCGAGCCCGGCGAGCACGGCGGACAGGAACCCCTCCGAGGTCGGCATCCGGTGCCGCGCGGGACCGGCGTGCACGGCGCCGCCCCGCAGTCCCCGCACGAAGGCGTCCTGGAGGTCGTCGCTGCGGTCGAACGTCATCACCGGAGCCGTCACCAGGGCGTCGGCGAGCGGACCGGTCAGATGGCGGTCGGCGAACTCCGGGCTCGCGGCCGCCAGATAGCGCATCCGGCCCAGCGTCCGCACCGAGCAGCCCGCGACGGGTTCGGCCGAGGACGTCACCGCGGCCATCACCAGGCCCTCCCGCAGCAGAGTCGCCGTCCGGCTCTCGTCCTCCCGGCTCAGCTCGTAGCAGAGCGGCGGCTCCTCGCGGACCCGGGTCAGGGCGGGCAGGAACCAGGTGGCCAGCGAGTCGGCGTTGACCGCGATGGACACCCGCGTCGCCTCGGCGGTCCCGTTCATGCCCAGCTCGGCCCGCGCGTCGCGCTCCAGCCGGGCCAACTGGCGGGCGAACCGGACGACGACCTGGCCGGACTCGGTCGGCCGCACCGGCTTGGTCCGCACGAGCAGCACCCGCCCGGTGCGCTGCTCCAGAGCCTTGACCCGCTGACTCACCGCCGACGGCGTCACATGCAGGACGGCGGCGGCCGCGTCGAACGTCCCCTCGTCCACCACCGCCAGCAGGGTCCGCACCTGGTCCAGGGGCAGCTCGGTCAGCTCGGTCTTCATGTGAGCTAAGGATATGTAAGAATCCTTAGCTGTACTCCGGGAGACCGCTTGTCTAGCGTCACTCCCATGACCAGCGCCTTGACCACCGCCGTCGCCGGATTCGGCACCGGCCTCTCCCTGATCGTCGCCATCGGCGCGCAGAACGCCTTCGTCCTGCGCCAGGGCATCCGCCGCGACGCCGTCCTCGCCGTCGTCGGCATCTGCGCCCTGTCCGACGCGGTCCTGATCACCCTCGGGGTGGCCGGGGTCGGCGCGGTCGTCGTCGCGTGGCCGGGCGTGCTGACGGCGGTCGCCTGGGTGGGCGGCCTGTTCCTGCTCGGCTACGGCGTCCTCGCCGCCCGGCGGGTACTGCGGCCGGCCGGCGCCCTGGTCACCGACGGCGACGCGGCCGGCTCACGACGGCGGGCGGTCCTGACCTGCCTCGCCATGACCTGGCTCAACCCGCACGTCTACCTCGACACCGTCTTCCTGCTCGGCACCATCGCCGCCGACCGGGGCCCGCTGCGCTGGACGTTCGGGCTCGGCGCCGCCATCGCCAGCCTCTGCTGGTTCGCCGCGCTCGGCTTCGGGGCGCGGCTGCTGAGCCGCCACCTCGCCAAGCCGGGAGCCTGGCGGGTGCTGGACGGGGCGATCGCCGTCACGATGATCGCCCTCGGCGCCTCCCTGATCGCCGGAACCTGAGACGCCCGTCCGGGCCCTTGGCCGGTGCTGCGATAGTGATCCCCGGACAAAAAGATGTAGCGAGCATCCAGGAAGACCGTGGACACCAGCGAGAGCAGCACCCCACCGCAGGAGAAGGAGCCCTCCGCGGTACCCGCCACCCCCCGCGGCTGGCGCCGCTGGGCCATGGACACCCGGCCGCTGCGCCGCCCCGCCTACCGGCGGCTGTGGTCGTCGACGATCGTCACGGCCGTCGGCAGCCAGCTCACCGCGGTCGCCGTCCCCAAGCAGGTCTACGACATCACCGGCTCCTCGGCGTGGGTGGGCGTCGCGAGCCTCGCCGGTCTGGTGCCGCTCACGGTGTTCGCGTTGTGGGGCGGCGCGATCGCCGACAGCATGGACCGGCGCCGGCTGCTGCTGATCACCAACAGCGGGATAGCCGTGACGTCGGTGCTGTTCTGGCTCCAGGCCGCCGCCGGGCTCGCGTCGGTCGCCGTGCTCATGGTCCTCCTCGCGCTCCAGCAGGCCTTCTGGGGCCTGAACGCGCCGGCCCGCAACGCCTCGATCGCCCGTCTCGTGCCGGAGGACGAGCTGGCCGCCGCCAACGCGCTCGGCTCGACCGTCATGCAGACCGGGCAGGTCGTCGGACCCCTCCTGGCCGGGGTCGCCGACATGGTGTCCATGGTCTTCCGCGGGGCGATCCTGCTGTCCGCCGCCAGCGACGAGATGCGCGGCCGGATGCAGGGCGTGTTCACGGTCGTCGTCGCGGGCGGCCCCCGCCTGGCCGACGTCCTGCACGGCACGGCGGGCTCGGCGTTCGGCGCGCGCACCGCGACGACGGGCGGCGGCCTGCTGGTCGTCGTCCTGATGCTGGGCCTGGCCGCGGCCGTGCCGGCCCTGCGCCGCTACCGCGTCTGACGGCGCTCAGTACACGGTGCGCCGCGCCAGCGCGTGCCGCTCCATGAGCTGCCCCCGGGTCATCTCGAGGCGGTGCGCGAGGATCTCGGCGATGTAGCGCACCAGCGTGAGCCCGAGCGCGGTGTCCTCGTCGCACAGCCGCAGCACGGCGGCCGCCTCGAACTCGTACGCCCGCACCGGGCTGAAGGCCTCCGCGCCGAAGTCCCACCGGTACGGCGGGAACAGCCACGACCAGCCGAGCAGATCGCCGGCGCCGAGGCTGGCCACGGTGATCCGCTGGGTGGGCGTCACCTGCTGGTCCAGGGTGACGGCCCCGGAGCGGATGACCCAGAAGCGGTCGGCCGTACCGCCGGACTCGAAGATGCGGGTGTCCTCCGGGAAAGAGGTCTCCCGGGCGAGCGCCATGAGCCGGTGGCGCTGGTGCGGCGGAAGGGCGGTCAGCAGTTTGATCGCTTTGGTCATGACACGGGGCTCCTCACCGACGACAGGCATTCCGGTGTTTCCCTGCGTCCATTGGAGCGGCTGCGGCGGCCGGGGGCACCTCGGCGGCGGGCGGGCTCGGCCGGCGGTCCGTGCGGGCCGGGTCGCAGCGGGCATGAAAAAGCCCTGGCTGGACGGGGGAAGCCAGCCAGGGCTGTCAGAGGTGGTTCACGGGGGACGGATACGGTCGACCCCGTGACCACGTATGGATGAACCGTAAACCATTTCTTCGGCGTGTCGGAAATCGAGACCGGGGTACGTGACCCGTTTCACTCCACCCGCCGTCTCACGGGTGATCGGTGTGCCGCCCCGGGGTCAGGATCTCGTCCAGCACGGTGAGCACCGCCTCGTACGTCAGGGTCCGTACGGCGGCGTCCCGCGCCCCCTCGGGATCGGTGGCGCGCAACTCCTCGCTCCGCCCCCGCCACGTCCGCTCCTCCTGCCGGGCCCACGCCCGCGCGCGCTGCATCCGTCGCAACAGTTCGTCTGAGTCCACCACATCGGTCATGCACACCGCCTACCCCGCCCGGGCCCGATGCGCTCATCCCTCCGACGCCTTCACGGGCACGTCCAGCGGACGGGCCAGACCGGTCACGGCCTCGTCCAGCCGCTGCAGATGCCGCAGCACGTGCTCGGTGACCCGGCTCTTCCCCGGTACGGCCGGCGGGCTCGGCCCCAGCAGGGACGCGATGCTCGGACCGGTCTCGACCGCGGCGTCGGCGTGCTCGTCGGTGACGTGCGCGGTGATCGCCTCCAGGTTCCGCCCGATCCGGCCCGTCGCCTCGCGCAGCCGGGGATCGGGCGTGACCGAGGGACGGCTGAGCAGCAGCTCGGCCGTCGCGGCCAGGGTGCGCGCGTGGTACGCGCACGTCTCCAGCAGCGCCACGACATAGCGGGCGGTCTCCCGGCGGGCCCGCAGCGGGGTCGCCGGATGTGTCAGCGGCTGGACGGCGGACCGCAGATCGGCCAGCGCCTGGTCCAGGTCACGGGCCTGGTCCATCAGGTCCCCGGGCGGCCCGCCGCTGAGCTGGTCCACGGCGCTGTTCGTGACCTCCCCGAGCCGCCGCAGCACCGCGGCGAGCAGGTCGTTGGTCCGCCGGTCGGTCCGCACCGGCAGCACGAACGCCGCCGCGATCACCCCGCAGACCGCGCCGAGCGCCGTCTCCCCGATCCTCAGCAGCAGCACCGACAGGCTGTAGGTGTGCAGCAGCGTGTAGAGCAGCCCGAGCGCCGCCGTCACGAAGAACGACGACAGCGTGTACGACAGCGGCGCCGAGTAGAACATCGCGAACACGAACAGCAGCACCAGCGCGAACGCCGTCCACGTGTGGTGCCCGACCGCACCCGCCAGCACGATGCCCGCCAGGACCCCCAGCACCGTGCCGAGCAGCCGGCGCGAGCCCTTGATCAGGATCTCGCCGGTGGACGCCGTGTTCAGGAACACGATCCAGCACGTCAGCACCGCCCAGTACCAGCGGTCCCGCGACAGCAGCTCCCCGCCCACGATGGCCAGCAGCGATCCCACCGCGACCTGCACGGCCGCCCGCGTGGTGCGCCGCTCCAGGCCCGTGGCCTCCTCCTTGGCCTCCTCCTCGTCCTCCGCGTCGAGAACCGCGTCCTCCGCGTCCAGCTCCTCACGGGAGCGTGCCGTCGCCGGGGAGTCGTCCGACTCGTCCTGGGCCCCGCCCAGCGCGATCCGCAGCCCGAGCACCGCCCGCGCCGTCTCGCCGACGGCCCGGAAGGCGTCCTGCACGGCCGGGGACGCGACGGGCACGTTCTCCTCGTCGCGGTAGCCGAGGAGTCGGTTGCGCAGCTGGGCCACGCCGGTCCCGCCGGTCGCCTCCGCCGGGCGCAGCACCAGCACCCGCAGGGCCTCCAGGTCCCGGCGCAGCGCCGTCGTCGCCTCCTCCCGCACCGGCTGCCGGCCACCCGACGGCACCGGCGCCCCCGGCAGATGCAGGGCCAGCGTGTCCACGCGCTCCGCGCCGCGCGCCCGCAGCAGCGCCAGACCCAGCCGCTCGGCGGCGATCTCGGCGTCCGCGATGCGCCGCTGGACGAGCCGGGCCACGGCCTCGTCGGCCGTCCCGTCCGCCAGCCGTCCCTGGATCAGCAGTGCCGTCTCGTGCAGCCGGGCGGTGCCCTCCCGCACCCGCCGCAGCGCCCGGTCCGCGTCCTCGGGTCCGGCGTCGAGCAGGTCGAGCTGCGCCGACAGCAACTGCGCCATCCGGGCCCGGAAGGCGCTCCGCAGCCGCTCCAGCACACCGACCGGCGTCTCCGGGACCAGCGCGAACCGCATCAGCGCACTGCATCCGAAGGCCACCACGGCCGCCGAGTACAGCTCGGGCAGCGCCTCGGGAGTGGCCCCGACGAAGAGGGCCACGAAGTACATCTGGAAGCCGATCAGGCCGAGCGCGGTGCCCCGGTCCCCGAATCTGCGCAGATAGACGGCACAGAAGATGAGCGCTACGAAGACGAGGTCGCCTCCCACGACCCGGTGGTGCAGCACCGACGCGAGCGACATCGACGCCAGCGCCACCGGCAGGCCGAGGGCCAGGGTGACCGCCTGCTTGGCGCGCTGCTTCTCGCGGATGGCGAAGGTCGAGACCATCGCCACCAGCGCCCCGGTCACCAGATGCGGCAGATCGGTGCCGAGGACGGCCAGCACGGTGACCGTCAGGGCGATCGACCCCACCGTCCGCACGGCCGCCGCCAGCCTCAGCAGACCGGGGTCCGAGGCCGCGACACGGTCCCTCAGCCGCGCCCGGACCGTCTGCTGTGCCGCCCTCACGCCGTCCCGCTCACTCCCCGCTTCCTCGGTCAGCAGGCGCCCGCGCCCCCGTCCTGCGCGGCGACCTGCTTCTTGAGCTGCTCCGGCGTCAGATACGCGTGGGTGAACTCGAAGTCCTTCAGCTTGGCGGGCCGGCGCGCCTGGAACCCGGTGCGCACGAAATCGTCCCCGGCGACGGCGTTCAGGACCCAGTTCGTCATGACGCGGGCCTTGGCGACGTTGGTGCGCAGCGCCGACCAGTGGTAGCCACGGGCCACCGCCACCGCGGGCAGGCCCTTCAGCTCCACCCCGAGCGGCTTGGACACCCCGTCGAAGCCGCCGAGGTCGACGACCAGACCGAGGTCCTTGTGCTCGTACGGCCGCAGCGGCTGACTGCGCATCGAGGCGATGACGTTGTCGGCGGCGACCTTGCCCTGGCGCATGGCGTGCTGCGCGGTGGGCGGGCACACCGCGCCCTCCTCGTCCTTGGCCACGTCCGGCACCGCGGCCGCGTCGCCGAGCGCGAAGACACCGTCGTGCCCCGGCAGCCGCATCTCCGACGTCACCGCGAGCCGGCCGCGGACCGTCTCCGAGCCGAGCGTGCCGATCAGCGGACTGGCGGCGACACCGGCCGTCCAGATCAGCGTGTGCGTCGGCACCACCCGGCCGTCGGTGAAGGTGACCTCGTCCGGGCCGGCCTTCGCGATGGACACGCCGAGGGAGATCTCGATGCCGCGCCGGCGCAGGATCTCCTGCGCGTCGCGGCCCAGCTTGTCGCCGAGTTCGGGCATCAGCTTCGGCGCGATGTCGATCAGATGCCACTTGATGAGCCGCGGGTCGAGCCGCGGATAGCGCTTGACCGCGTTGTGGGTCAGCATCTGCAGGCACGCCGCCGTCTCGGTGCCGGCGTACCCGCCGCCGACCACGACGAACTGCAGCCGGGCCGCCCGCTCGGCGGGGTCCTGGCAGGCGTCGGCGAGGTCGAGCTGCGAGATGACGTGGTCGCGCAGATAGGCCGCCTCCGCCAGCGTCTTCATCCCGAACGCGTGGTCGACGAGCCCCGGGATGTCGAAGGTGCGCGTGACACTGCCGGGCGCCAGCACGATGTAGTCGTACGGCTCGTTGACGATGCGGTCGGTGATGGTGCGCACGACGCACACCTTGGACGCGAGGTCCACGCCGATCGCGCCGCCCGGGATGATCCGGGTGCGGTACCTGCGACTGCGGCGCAGCGACAGGGCGATGGACTGCGGGGTGAGCACACCGGAGGCCACCTGGGGCAGCAACGGCAGATAGAGCTGGTAGGAGGACGGGGTCACCAGGGTGATCTCGGCCTCGTCGGGAGAGAGCCTGCGTTCGAGCCGGCGTACACAGCCGACTCCCGCGAAGCCCGCGCCAACCACCAGGATCCTGGGTCGTGTCACGCTGATCATCCCTTCTGCGGCTCCAGGCGGTCTGCCTCGATGTCGTTCGCCTGCCCCTGAATCGCCGCTTCGCACGCCTCGATCCCATCGCGCCCCGGGGTGTTCCGCCAGCCGGGAGGAGCAGGCAGATGAACGCGGACGCTCAGCCGAACACGCTGTCGCCGTCGTCCCAGTGCGCCACGTCGTCCGCCATCTGCTCGCGCGGCACCCGCGACCGCGCCTGGTACATCGCGTCGATCTGCGCCTCGTAGTGCCGCACGATCGCGTCCCGGCGCAGCTTCATCGACGGCGTCAGCAGACCGCTGGCCACGTCGAACGGCTCCGGCAGCACCCGGAACACCCGGATCGACTCCGGGCGGGACACCGCGCTGTTCGCGGCGGCCACCGCCCGACCGATCTCCTCGCGCAGCGCGTTCTCCTCCCGTGCCTCGCGGGCCCGCGCGTCGCTGCGGGCCGCGAGCGAGTCCCGCCAGAACGCCAGGAACTCGGGGTCCAGGGTGATCAGCGCCCCGACACAGGGCCGGTTGTCGCCCACCACCACGGCCTGGTGGACCAGCGGGTGCTGCCGCAGCCGCTGCTCCAGGAGCGCCGGGGAGACGCTCTTGCCGCTGCTCGTGATGATGACGTCCTTCTTGCGGCCGGTGATCGTCAGATAGCCGTCGGAGTCCAGCCGCCCGAGGTCCCCGGTCGCCAGCCAGCCGCCGCGCAGCGCCGCCCGCGTCGCCGCCTCGTTGTTGACGTAGCCCTGGAACACCGAGGGCCCGCGCACCAGGATCTCCCCGTCGTCCGCGACCCTGATGTCCACGCCCGGCAGCGCCTGGCCCACCGTCCCCGACATCTCCCGGCCCAACGGCTGCGCGGTCACCCCGCCGCAGGTCTCGGTCAGGCCGTAGCCGTCGTTCACGTAGATGCCGATGCCCTCGAAGAACAGCGACAGTTCACGGTTGAGGGACGAACCGCCGGAGGTCGCCCGGCACACCCGGCCGCCCAGCGCCTCCCGCAGCCTGCGGTACACCGTGCGCTCGTACAGGGCGTGCTGCAGCCGCAGGTCGAAGCCGGGGCCGGGCCCGGCGCCCAGGCGGTGCCGCTCCAGCGCCGCCGCGAAGTCCCGCGCGGTGTCCGCGGCCCGCTCGAACAGGGCCCCGCGGCCGGACTGCTGGGCCGCGCGCAGGAAGTTCTTGTAGATCTTCTCGAAGATCGACGGGACGGCCGTGAAGTACGTCGGCCGGAACGACCGCAGCGCCGAGGCGAGCGCCTCCCCGCTGAGATCGGGCTCGTGCCCCATCAGCAGCCCGCCGCGGATGCACAGGCCCTGCACGAGCAGCCCGTACACATGGGAGAACGGCAGGAAGGCGAGGACCGAGCCCTGCCGCTCGCCGGGCGGGACGACCGTGTGGCCCCAGCCCGCCAGAAGCGTGTCGCAGGCGCTCGCCAGACCCCGGTGGCTGAGCGCGCAGCCCAGCGGGCGGCCCGTCGTCCCCGAGGTGTACATGACCGCCGCGGTGGAGTCCGGCAGCACGATGCGGCGCAGCGACTCGACGGTCGCGAACGGCACGAACTCGCCCGCCTCGACGAGCTGCTGGAGCCCGCCGGCGTCCAGCTGCCACACGTGCCTCAGCCGGGGCAGCGTCCCGCACACCGACCCGACCGTCATGATCGCCTGCTCGTCCTCGACGACGACGGCCACGCACTCGGCGTCCCGCAGGATGTACTCGACCTGGTCGCGCGACGACGTCGGGTAGATCGGCACCACCTCGGCGCCCACCGCCCACAGCGCGTAGCTGAACACCGTCCACTCGTAGCGGGTGCGCGCCATCACCGCGACGCGGTGGCCCGGGGAGATGTTGGACGCGATCAGGCCCTTGGCGAGGGCGGTGACCTCGTCGCGGACCTCGACGGCGGTCACCTCCTCCCAGCCGGGAGCGGAGGGGTGGGGACGGCGCGCGAGCAGCGGGAGCGTGGGGTCGGCGGCGGCCGTCTCGAAGAGGCTGTCGGCGAGCCCTCCTGTCAGAGGCCGAACGGGCGGGGGAGCGAGGCCGAGGTCGCGCATGCGCTGCTCCTGATATGTACCGGGTGTGACATCACCGATGAGTTCTGTTATCGGCGTCGCCCGAATCTAGCCCAGCCGGGAGCGCGTGGTGCCCTGATCTGACAATTGACGTCGTTCGGTGATCTCGGCGGGATGGGGGAACCCGGAGCGCATGACACACGCGACCCCCCAACCGAGCTCAGAACCGAGCCGGCCCCCGAACCCCGACCCGGAGCCCGAGCGCACCACGGGCCTCGAACCGGGCGGTTCCGTGCCGCCCGGCGAGACCCCGCCCGCCGAGAGCAGCATGCCCGGCGCGGGCCCCCGCGAGACCCACAACCCGACCACCGGCTGGGCGAAGGCCCCGCTGACCCTCATCCTCGTCGTCACGGCGCTGATCGCCGCGTTCTTCCTCGTCTACGCCCTGATCCTGATCTTCTGACCCGGACCGGCACCCGGTCACAGACCCGGCGTGAGCCACACCGTGGCCAGCGGAGGCAGCGTCAGCCGCAGCCGCCCGTCCTCCGGCTTGAGCGGGCCGGGGTTGGTGACATCGCCGCCGCCGTACCGCGCGGCGTCGGTGTTCAGCGTCTCCTGCCACGCCGTGACGTGGTCCGGGACCCACAGACCGTAGTCGTGCCGGACCACCGGGGAGAAGTTCGAGACGCAGAACAGCGGCACACCCTCGGCGTCGTACCGCAGGAACGCGAAGACGTTGTCGTCGGCGGCGTCACCCAGCGACCACTGGAAGCCGCCGGGATCGGTGTCGCGCTGCCACAGCGCCGGCGTCGCCTGGTACGCGGTGTTCAGATCGCGCACCAGATCGCGCACGCCCCGGTGGTCGCCGGCCGAGGCGTACCCCGGGTCGAGCAGCCACCACTCCGGGCCGTGCGCCTCCGACCACTCCGCGCCCTGCGCGAACTCCTGCCCCATGAACAGCAGCTGCTTGCCGGGGTGCGCCCACATGAAACCCAGGTACGCGCGATGGTTCGCCCGGCGCTGCCACCAGTCGCCCGGCATCTTCGACACCAGCGCCTGCTTGCCGTGCACGACCTCGTCGTGCGAGATCGGCAGGACGTAGTTCTCGCTGTACGCGTACACCATCGAGAACGTCATCTCGTTGTGGTGGTACTTGCGGTGCACGGGCTCCTTGGCGATGTACTCCAGCGAGTCGTGCATCCAGCCCATGTTCCACTTGAGCCCGAAGCCCAGCCCGCCGCTGTCCGTCGGCCGGGTCACGCCCTCCCAGGCCGTCGACTCCTCGGCGATCGTGACGACCCCCGGATTGCGCCGGTACACCGTCGCGTTCATCTCCTGCAGGAACGCCATCGCGGCCAGGTCCTCGCGCCCGCCGAAGGCGTTCGGCGCCCACTGCCCGTCCTCGCGCGAGTAGTCCAGGTACAGCATCGAGGCGACCGCGTCGACGCGCAGCCCGTCGATGTGGAACTCCTCGCACCAGTACGTGGCGTTCGCGACCAGGAAGTTGCGCACCTCGGTCCGCCCGAAGTCGAACTCCAGCGTGCCCCAGTCCGGGTGCTCGGCCCGCCGGGCGTCCCCGGGCTCGTACAGCGGGTCCCCGTCGAACCGGGCCAGCGCCCAGTCGTCCTTCGGGAAGTGCGCCGGGACCCAGTCCATGATCACGCCGATGCCGGCCCGGTGCAGCGAGTCGACCAGGTACTTGAAGTCGTCGGGGCTGCCCAGCCGGGACATGGGGGCGTAGAACCCGGTGACCTGATAGCCCCAGGACCCGGCGAACGGGTGCTGCGCCACCGGCATGAACTCGACGTGCGTGAACCCGAGATCGGCGACGTACGCGGGCAGCTCCTCGGCCAGCTGACGGTACGTCAGCCCCGGCCGCCAGGACGGCAGATGCACCTCGTACACGGAGAACGGGGCCTCGTGCACCGGGACGTCACCGCGGTGCGCCATCCACCGCGCGTCACCCCACTCGTAGTGCGAGGCGTGCACGACCGACGCCGTGTCCGGGGGCACCTCCGCGCACCGCGCCATCGGGTCGGCCCGCAGGAAGCGGTGCCCGTACCGGGAGGTGATCTCGAACTTGTACCGGGTGCCCTCGCCGATGCCGGGCAGGAACAGCTCCCACACCCCGGACGCGCCGAGGGACCGCATCGGGAACGCCGTCCCGTCCCAGTGGCAGAAGTCCCCGGCGACCCGCACGCCCCGCGCGTTCGGCGCCCAGACGGTGAAGCGGGTGCCGCGCACGCCCTGGTGCTCCATGGGCTCCGCGCCGAGCGCCTTCCACAGCTCCTCGTGCCGGCCCTCCCGGACGAGATGCAGATCGAGCTCGCCCAGGGCCGGCAGGAAGCGGTACGGGTCGTGCGTCTCCTGCTCGTCGCCGCCGTCCTCCTCGTACGACACCAGCAGCGTGTACTCGGGGATCGCCGGCAGCGGCAGCAGCGTGGAGAACAGGCCGCCGCCCTCCGAGACCAGCGCGGTGCGCTCGCCGTCCACCAGGACGCTCACCGCCCGCGCGAACGGGCGCAGCGCCCGCACCGCGATCCCGCCGGGGACGGGATGCGCGCCCAGCAGGGCGTGCGGATCGTGGTGGGTGCCCGCCAGCAGGCGGTCACGGTCGCCGGGGTCCAGGGCCGGAGCGGTCTTGCTCCGGCCCGCTCCGGCCGACTCGGGGCGCGAGGTCTCGTGCAGGGCCATCGGTCAGGCTCCTCTCACGGCGAGGCGTTCGATCGCCGCCATAGGTACGGGCAACCAGTCGGGTCGGTGCCGGGCCTCGTACAGCACCTCGTACACGGCGCGGTCGGTCTCGTAGGCACGGAGCAGTCCGTGCTTCTTGCGCGGGTCCCACCCGGCGAGCGAGGCGTAGCCCGCGCAGTAGGCCTCGCGGCAGCGGCGCGCCCACTCGGGGCGCCACGGCCGGCGCTGCCGGGCGGCGTAGTCGAAGGAGCGCAGCATCCCGGCGATGTCGCGCACCGGGGAGTGCACGCCCCGCCGCTCGGCGAGCGGGCGGGACGGCTCGCCCTCGAAGTCGATGACGAACCACTCGCGCCCGGCCCGCAGCACCTGCCCCAGATGCAGGTCACCGTGGATGCGCTGGTCCGGCGGACCCGGGTCGCAGCCGGCGAGCGCGCCGAAGGCCGTGCGCAGCCCGGGGACATGGGGCTGCAGCGCGGGCACGAAGTGCGCGGCCAGCTCCAGGCGTTCGGTCATGGCCGCCGCCATCCGGCCGTTCTCGCCGTGCGCGCGGGACGGGAACGCCGACGCCAGCGCCAGATGCACCTCGGCCGTCGCCCGGCCCAGTTGACGTGCCTCGGCGGTGAAGTCGTCACCGGAGGCGAGCGCGGCCAGCGCCAGAGTCCAGCCGTCGGAGGCGTCCCGCAGGAAGGGCTGGAGCACCCCGAGCGTGGCCTCCCAGGGGCTCGTCGTACGGAACCAGGCCACCGGGGCCGGCACCCGCCGGCAGCCCTGCCCGGCCAGCGCCCCGGACAGCTCCAGATCGGGGTTGACCCCGGGCTGGATGCGCCGGAACAGCTTCAGGATGAACGCGTCGCCGTACACCAGCGAGGAGTTGGACTGCTCCGCGTCCAGCAGCCGGGGCACGAGACCGGCCGGCACCGGCACGGACGGGTCGCCCTCGAAGCGCAGCGGTCCCGCCTCCCCGGGGTGCCGCAGCCGTTCGAGGAGCAGCTGGGCCGAGCGGGGGTCCTGGAGCGCGTCGAAGACCGTCATCCCGGCCAGCGGGCCCTCCTCCGCCCGGCCGATCAGCGCCCGCCCGAGCCGCGGCGACGGGTGCTGCCGTACGCCGAGCAGTAGCTGGTAGCAGTCGCCGGCCGGCGGGGCGCCGCCGGGTGAGGGGACGGCGGAGTGGCCGGCGTGCACCAGCAGGTGCAGACAGCCCGGGAAGAGCTCGGTCATGGACAGCAGGACGAGGTCCGTGACGGGCCGGTCCTTGCCGGCGAACCAGCGCTGCCGTGGCAGCCATTCGCGCAGCAGGCCGGAGAGCGACGCCATGGGGCCGGCGTCGGCCGTACGGCCCGGTCGGGCAATTGCGGTCTTCTGCATGGTGACGCGTCCTTTCCTCGGCAGTCGCTCGAAGCTCAGGCTCAAGATCGTCTGCCGATGCGGGATGCGACTCGGGTGAGCCGGAACCAGTAGAAGCCGTGGCCCCCGAGGGTCAGCAGATACGGCAGCTCGCCGATGGCGGGGAAGCGCACGCCGCCGAACAGCTCGACGGGGATGCGTCCGCTGAACTCGCGCAGGTCGAGTTCGGTGGGCTGCGAGAAGCGGGCGAAGTTGTGCACGCACAGCACCAGGTCGTCCTCGTACTCGCGCAGGAAGGCGAGGACGGCCGGGTTGGAGGAGTGCAGCTCGGTGTAGGAGCCGAGTCCGAAGGCGGGGTTCTGCTTGCGGATCTCGATCATGCGCCGGGTCCAGTGCAGCAGCGAGGACGGCGAGGACATGGAGGCCTCGACGTTGGTGACCTGGTAGCCGTAGACCGGGTCCATGATCGTCGGCAGGCAGAGCCGTCCGGGGTCGCAGGTGGAGAAGCCGGCGTTGCGGTCGGGCGTCCACTGCATCGGGGTGCGTACGGCGTCGCGGTCGCCGAGCCAGATGTTGTCGCCCATGCCGATCTCGTCGCCGTAGTACAGGATCGGCGAGCCGGGCAGGGAGAGCAGCAGCGCGGTGAACAGCTCGATGGAGTGACGGTCGTTGTCGAGGAGCGGGGCGAGGCGCCGGCGGATGCCGATGTTGGCGCGCATACGCGGGTCCTTGGCGTACTCGGCCCACATGTAGTCGCGTTCCTCGTCGGTGACCATCTCCAGGGTCAGCTCGTCGTGGTTGCGCAGGAAGATGCCCCACTGGCAGCCGGACGGGATCGCCGGGGTCTTCGCCAGGATCTCGGAGACGGGGTAACGGGACTCGCGGCGCACCGCCATGAAGATGCGGGGCATGACCGGGAAGTGGAATGCCATGTGGCACTCGTCGCCGCCCGAGGAGTAGTCGCCGAAGTAGTCGACGACGTCCTCCGGCCACTGGTTCGCCTCCGCCAGCAGCACCGTGTCGGGGTACATGGCGTCGATCTCGCGGCGCACCCGCTTGAGGAAGGCGTGCGTGGCCGGGAGGTTCTCGCAGTTCGTCCCTTCCTCGGCGTAGAGGTAGGGGACGGCGTCGAGGCGGAAGCCGTCGATGCCGAGGTCGAGCCAGAACTTCAGGGCGGAGAGGATCTCCTCCTGCACGGCCGGGTTCTCGTAGTTGAGGTCGGGCTGGTGGGAGAAGAAGCGGTGGAAGTAGTACTGCTTGCGGACCGGGTCGAAGGTCCAGTTGGACGCCTCGGTGTCGACGAAGATGATCCGGGCGTCGGGGTAGGCCGTGTCGTCGTCGGCCCACATGTAGTAGTCGCCGTAGGGGCCTTCGGGGTCCTTGCGGGACTCCTGGAACCACGGGTGCTGATCACTCGTGTGGTTCATGACGAAGTCGATGATGACCCGCATGCCGCGCTGGTGGGCCGCGTCCACGAACTCCACGAAATCGGCGAGGTTCCCGAACTCGGGGAGCACGGAGGTGTAGTCGGAGACGTCGTAACCGCCGTCGCGCAGCGGCGACTTGAAGAAGGGCGGCAGCCACAGGCAGTCGACACCCAGCCATTGCAGGTAGTCGAGCTTGGTGGTCAGGCCCTTGAGGTCGCCGACGCCGTCGCCGTTGCTGTCCTGGAAGGAGCGGACCAGGACCTCGTAGAAGACGGCACGTTTGAACCAGTCGGGGTCACGGTCCTTGACGGGGGTGTCCTCGAAAGTGTCCAGGACGGGCTCGTTGACGGTCATGACGTGGGGGACCCTCCGATCTGCGGTGGCGATGCCTGGACGTGGAACACGTGCGCGGGGGCCCTTCCGGGCTCCAGCCGTACGTAGTTGGTCCTGCCCCAGCGGTAGGTCTCACCCGTCAGTTCGTCGAGCACGGACAGGGACGCGTCCCAGTCCAGGCCGAGTTGCGGCATGTCCAACGAGACCGTGGCCTCCTGGGCGTTCTGTGGATCGAGGTTGGCGACCACCAGCACCGTGTCCGGGCCCGTGCGCTTGCTGTACGCGATGAGGGCCTCGTTGTCGGTGTGGTGGAAGCGCAGGTTGCGCAGCCGGTGGAGAGCCGGGTGGCACCTTCGGATGGTGTTGAGCCGGGTGATGAGGGGGGTGATGGTGCGTCCCTCGCGTTCGGCGGTCTCCCAGTCCCGCTGGCGCAGCTGGTACTTCTCGCTGTTGAGGTATTCCTCGCTGCCGTCGCGCAGGGGGGTGTTCTCGCACAGTTCGTAGCCGCTGTAGACGCCCCAGGTGGGGGAGAGGGTCGCGGCGAGGACCGCGCGGACCTCGAAGGCGGGACGGTGTCCGTGCTGGAGGTAGGCGTGCAGGATGTCGGGGGTGTTGACGAAGAAGTTGGGCCGCATGTAGGCGGCCGCCTCCCCCGACAGCTCGGTCAGGTACTCGGTGAGTTCCTGCTTCTCCGTACGCCAGGTGAAGTACGTGTAGGACTGCTGGAAGCCGATCTGGGCCAGCGTGTGCATCATCGCGGGCCGGGTGAACGCCTCGGCCAGGAAGATGACGTCGGGGTCGGTGCGGTTGATGTCGGCGATGACCCGCTGCCAGAACACCACCGGCTTGGTGTGGGGGTTGTCGACGCGGAAGATCCGGACGCCGTGGCCCATCCAGTGCCGCAGGATCCGCAGGGTTTCGGTGACCAGGCCGTCCATGTCGGCGTCGAACGCGATCGGGTAGATGTCCTGGTACTTCTTCGGTGGGTTCTCGGCGTAGGCGATGGTGCCGTCGGGGCGGTGGTGGAACCACTCCGGGTGCTTGGACACCCACGGATGGTCCGGCGAGCACTGCAGGGCGAAGTCCAGCGCGATCTCCAGCCCCAGCTCCTTCGCCCGCGTCACGAACCGGTCGAAGTCCTCGATCGTGCCCAGGTCCGGGTGCACGGCGTCGTGCCCGCCCTCCGGGGAGCCGATCGCCCACGGCACCCCCACATCGTCCGGCCCGGCCGAGAGGGTGTTGTTGGGGCCCTTGCGGAACGTCGTGCCGATCGGGTGGATCGGCGGCAGATACACCACGTCGAACCCCATCGCGGCGATCGCCGGCAGGCGGCGCGCCGCCGTCTCGAACGTGCCGTGCGGCCGCTCGGGAGTGCCCTCCGACCGTGGGAAGAACTCGTACCAGGCCCCGTACAGGGCCCGTTCACGCTCGACCAGCAGCGGCAGCGGCTCCGACGCCGTCACCAGATCCCGCACCGGATAGCGCCCGAGCACCGCGTCCACGTTGGCCGCGAACGCCGCCGACAGCCGGGACACCGGGGGCAGCGAGTCGTCGCGCAGGGCCTCGGCGGCGGCGAGCAGCGCCGACCGCTCCGACGCGTCGGGCACCCCGGCGGCCGCGCGCTCGAACAGCTCGCCGCCCTCCTCCAGCACCAGCCCGACGTCGATGCCGGCCGGGACCTTGATGCGGGCGGTGTGCCGCCAGGTGGCCACCGGGTCGCTCCAGGCCTCCACGTGGAACGTCCAGGTCCCCTCCGCCGACGGGGTCACCTTGGCGCCCCAGCGGTCGCTGCCCGGCGCGAGTTCGTGCATCGGCGTCCAGGGACCGGGCCGGCCCTTCGGATCGGTCAGCACGACGTTGGCGGCCACCGCGTCATGGCCCTCCCGGAACACGGTGGCGGTGACCTCGAAGGTCTCCCCGACGACCGCCTTCGCCGGATGCCTGCCGCGCTCCACGGCCGGCCGCACGTCCCGTACCGGGATGCGGCCCACGGCCCCGGCGCCGGCACCGGTCCTGCCCTTGGTCCTGCCCATGGTTCACCTCCACCGTGCTCGAGGCCGGGCACGTGGCCCGGCCGGGGAATCCGAACTCTGCCGGAAGGTGGCTACCTTCCCGCGTGGAAACGCCGACGCGTACTCGGCCGGCCCTGACCGGCCGCGACGCTCACCGTCTTGGGCCGCTCTTCCTGCGCCGACCCGTAGGCCGACGGGGTGGCGCGCAGATACTGCTCGGCCGCGTCCGCGGCTTCGCGAGCGCAACGCTTCCCCATCAGGACGCAGAGGGTGTAGCCGGTGTCCTCGAAGGTGGCACGCACCGTCAGGTCGGCCGGGGCGGCCAGCATGGCGCGCTCCCAGGCCCGGTACCGCCGCAGCAGGCGGGCGACTTCGGCTTTGGCCGGTAGCAGCATGGCCCCGCTCACCTTCCACTTCCGGGCTCGATGGCGCGTCTCCCGACCGTCGGGCGGAACCCGTGCGTGCGGGGGCACACACGGGTTCCGTTGCGGGCATCGAGGTCTTCACACATGGTGCACGGTCGGCGACGCAGCGTCCTGTTGGATCTTCAACTACCGCCTCACCCGTTCGCTCGTGTTGCACGAATGGCGTACAGCCCGCACGCTGTAGTGACTCAGAGGCGATCAGCGCTCACGCTCCGCGATCGGGGCCCGTCCCGCGGGGACGAGGAGAGCGGGAGCTTTCGCGGTGAGGAGGTAACGACGGTGAAGACCGCAGTGCCCTGCTACTACCACCTCGATGTGGAAGTCAGCCCTGAACGGGTCGGTCAGGTCAGCCGAATTCTGGCCGCTCACCTCAGGTACTGGGACCTGGAGACACTCGTCGAACCCGTCCGCCACGGCACCGAGATGCTGCTGCGGGCCATCGACGAGCACGCGAAGGACAAGAACACCTCGATCGAGATGTGGTGGAACGGGCAGCACCTCATCACCGCCATCGGTGACAACGACCGGGCCCTGCGCCCGGACCACGAACTGCGCGCCTGCCTGCGCCACCTCGCCGCGATGAGCGACGGCTGGGGCTGCTGCGCCACCGAGACCGGCAGCAAGGTCATCTGGTTCTCCCAGCGGGCCCGCGCCGGCGAACGCGCCCCCCTCGTGCCGACCGCACCCGCGCCCAGCCTGCGCGAGGCGCTGCGCGTGCCCCGGGCGACGCCCGTCACGGCCCTGGCCGATGCCGCGGGGGTCCGGGACGGCGTCCTGGAGGAGGCCCGGTGACGGCACGCAAGCGCCGCCAGGACCTGAGCACAGGGGTGTCCGCCTGGAGCGGGCACCCCTACCCGCTGGGCGCCTTCCACGACGGACAGGGCACCAACTTCGCCCTGTTCAGCGAGGTCGCCGAACGCGTCGAACTGGTCCTCGTCGACGACGAGGACCGGCACACCGTCGTCCCGCTGACCGAGGTCGACGGGTTCGTCTGGCACGGCTACGTGCCCGGCGTCGGCCCCGGGCAGCGCTACGGCTACCGGGTGCACGGCCCCTGGGACCCCGGCCTCGGCCACCGCTGCAACGCGTCGAAGCTGCTGCTCGACCCGTACAGCCGGGCCGTCGACGGGCAGGTCGACAACCACGCCTCCCTCTTCGAACGCACCGCGGGCGGCCCCTCCCCGGCGGACAGCGCCGGGCACACCATGCTCGGCGTGGTGACCGACCCGCACTTCGACTGGGGCGAGGACCGGCCCCCCAGACGGCCGTACGCGGACACCGTGATCTACGAGGCGCACGTCCGCGGACTCACCCGCACCCACCCCGACGTGCCGCCCGAACTGCGCGGCACCTACGCCGGACTCGCGCACCCCGCGGTCGTCGAGCACCTGACGTCCCTCGGGGTCACCGCCGTCGAGCTGATGCCCGTCCACCAGTACGTCCAGGACGGCGTCCTCCTCGACCGCGGCCTGTCCAACTACTGGGGCTACAACACCATCGGCTTCTTCGCCCCGCACAACGCCTACGCCGCCCGCGGCACCCGCGGCGAACAGGTCACCGAGTTCAAGGCGATGGTGAAGGCGCTGCACGAGGCCGGGCTCGAGGTCATCCTCGACGTGGTCTACAACCACACCGCCGAGGGCAACGAGCGCGGCCCCACCCTGTCGTTCCGCGGCATCGACAACGCCTCGTACTACCGCCTGGTCGACGGCGACTGGGCGCACTACTACGACACCACCGGCACCGGCAACAGCCTGCTGATGCGCCACCCGTACGTGCTGCAGCTCATCATGGACTCGCTGCGCTACTGGGTGACCGAGATGCACGTCGACGGCTTCCGCTTCGACCTCGCGGCCACCCTGGCCCGGCAGTTCCACGAGGTGGACCGGCTGTCGGCGTTCTTCGACCTGATCCAGCAGGACCCCGTGATCAGCAGGGTCAAGCTCATCGCCGAGCCGTGGGACGTCGGCGAGGGCGGCTACCAGGTCGGCAACTTCCCGCCGCTTTGGTCCGAGTGGAACGGCAAGTACCGGGACGCCGTACGGGACTTCTGGCGCGGCGAGCCCGGCACGCTCGGCGAGTTCGCCTCCCGGCTGACCGGCAGCTCCGACCTGTACGCGCACAGCCGGCGCCGCCCGCGCGCCAGCGTCAACTTCGTGACCGCGCACGACGGTTTCACGCTGCGCGACCTCGTCTCCTACAACGACAAGCACAACGAGGCCAACGGCGAGGACAACGGCGACGGCGAGAGCCACAACCGCTCCTGGAACTGCGGTGCCGAGGGGGACACCGACGACCCGGCCGTGCTGCGGCTGCGGGCCCGTCAGCAGCGCAACTTCCTCGCCACACTGCTGCTGTCGCAGGGCATCCCCATGCTCTGCCACGGCGACGAACTCGGCCGCACCCAGCGGGGCAACAACAACGCCTACTGCCAGGACAACGAGATCTCCTGGATCGACTGGCGTCTCACCGACGAGCAGCGCGCGCTCGCCGACTTCACCCGATACGTCATCGGGCTGCGCGCTGCTCACCCCGTCCTGCGCCGGCGCCGCTTCTTCAAGGGGGAGACGGCCACCCGTCCCGACCAGCCGCTGCCCGACCTGGTGTGGTTCTCACCGGACGGCCGCGAGATGGACGAAGACGACTGGCAGAGCCCCGACGCCCGCGCCGTCGCGGCCTTCCTCAACGGTGACGCGATCGCCGAACCCGACTGGTGCGGCCGGCCCGTCGTCGACGACTCGTTCCTGCTGCTGCTCAACAGCTACTGGGAGCCGGTCGAGTTCCAGCTCCCGTCCGCCGGCTACGGCGAACGCTGGACGACGCTGATCGACACGGCCGAGCCGCAGGGCCCGCCGGACGAGACCGAGCACAAGGCCGGCACGGCCCTGCTGGTCGAGCGCCGCAGCCTGGTGCTCCTGTCCCGCCCGTCCCGCACCCCGGCCCCCGCCGAGGGCTGACCGACAGCGCCTCGCGCCGCGCCCGGACCTACCGGGCGCGGCGCGAGGTCACGGTGAACTGGGCGCCGTCGGGGTCCCGCAGCACGGCCTCCTCGGGGCCCAGGGACAGCACACTGCCGCCGTTCATCTCGGCGGCCCGCGCGCAGCGCGCGGCGTCGGACACCGCGAAGTGCACCTGCCAGTGCGGCCGGATCGTCGGGTCGGGCGCGGCCTCCAAGGCCCCCGACTCGATCCGGGCGACCACGTCACCGCCGCTGCGCAGCACGACCTCGCCGCCCTCGTAGTGGACCTCGCAGCAGCCCGGCCGCTGGTTCGCCCAGTCGAGCACCTCGCCGTAGAACATGGCGGCGTCGAAGGCGTCGCGGGTGTGCAGCCGGATGAAGGTCGGCGCCGCGCGCCGCCACGTCTCCCAGTTGGAGATCAGCTCGCCCTCCCACACCCCGAAGGTCGCGCCGTCGCGGTCGGCGAGCAGGGCGGCACGCCCCGGCGGCAGGGAGAGCGGCCCGACGGCCGCCGTGCCGCCGCGCTCGGCCACCCGTGCCACGGCCTCGTCCGCGCTGCGGACCGCGAAGTACGGCGTCCAGGCGACGGCCATCTGCCACATCGACGCGACCGCGGCGATGCCCGCCACCGGCACGTCGTCGGCCAGCGCCACCCGGAAGCGGTCCCCGAGCGTGGCCGGCCGCCAGCGCCATCCGAGCACCGCCGAGTAGAAGTCCTGCGCCGCCTCCAGACCACGACTGGTCAGGCTCACCCAGCAGGGTGCGCCGAACACGGAGTGTGTGGACACGACCTCGGCCGTGCTCCGGGGGGTTCTCGCTTCGTTCATGTGTCGCGTCCTGGATCTCGCTCGGCCGACGGCAACCGGTCCTCGTCACAGTGTCCAACCCGAACCGCTCCGCAGCCTGTCGAGTACCCCCGGCGTGGCGCCGAAACGGGTGCCGGGAACCCGCCGCGCTCACTGGCGCGGGCGTGGGGCGAGGGGAGAGGATGGAGCCGTGACGCCCCACCCGAACGAGCCCCCCGACGACAGCGCCCGGATCACCGAGCTGGAGGAGGAGGTCGACCAGCTCCGGCACGCCGTGGGCGCGCACGCCGTCGTCGACCAGGCGATCGGCATGGTCGTCGCGCTCGGCAGGGTGGCCCCCGACCAGGGGTGGGCGGTGCTGAAGGACGTCTCGCAGCACACCAACATCAAGCTCCGCGAGGTCGCGGAGCTGATCATCGTGTGGGGCAGGGAGGGCGAGATGCCCGCCGAGATCCGCGTCGAGCTGCAGGAGGCGCTGGAGCGCCACGGCCCGACGCAGATCCCGGAGTCCGGTCAGGACTGAGCTACGACGCGGCCGCGGACGCCTGCGCCTCGGTCAGCAGCTCCTCCCGCAGCTGCGCGAAGCAGCCGCTGAGCAGCCGTGAGACGTGCATCTGCGAGATGCCCAGCTGCTGCGCTATCCGGCTCTGCGTCATGCCGCCGAAGAAGCGCAGATACAGGATGGTCCGCTCGCGCTCCGGCAGCCGCCGCAGACACGGCTCGACGGACACGCGGTCCACGACCACCTCGAAGCCCGGGTCGGGGCCGCCGATGGCGTCCCCCAGCGCATACCCGTCCGTGCCGGGCATCTCCGCTTCCAGGGACAGCGCGGAGAAGCACTCCAGGGCCTCCATCCCCGTGCGCACCTCCTGCTCGGTCAGATGGGCGTGCGCGGCGATCTCGGCGAGCGTGGGCTCACGGCCCGGCGTGGTCTGCGCGAGTTCCTTGATGGCGTTGCGGACCCGGTTGCGCAGGTCCTGGACCCGGCGGGGCACGTGCAGGGTCCACATGTGGTCGCGGAAGTGCCGCTTGATCTCACCGGTGATGGTGGGCACCGCGTACGCCTCGAAGGCGTGCCCGCGGGCGGGATCGTAGTGCTCGACGGCCTTGACCAGGCCCAGGGCGGCCACCTGGTACAGGTCCTCCAGCGACTCCCCACGGCCCTTGAACCGGACCGCGATCCGCTCGGCCATGGGCAGCCACGAACGGATCAGCTCGTCCTTGAGGGCCTTGCGCTCCGGCCCGTCGGACAGCGTCGCCAGGCGCTCGAAGGCGCGGGCGGTGTCCGGGGCGTCGTCATGGGGATGCTGCTTCGTTCTGGTGGGGGCACTCATCCGAGCGCACCTCCTCAGCAGGTGCTGACGGGACAGACACCGTGGGAAGCGCGAACTCGGACCTGAGGAGAAACACCCAGGGGGCTGGCCGGCTCCCACGGACGTGCCTCCTGTCCGAAGCACATAACAGCTACTTCCCGCTCAAACCGGATGCGAAACGTGTTTCGTGAATAGCACGACATGTCGCTATCGGGTGACGGAGTGTCCCGTGCGGCCGGCCAGCCCGATGATCTTGGCTGGGAACGTGATGTGCGGCACGGTGGTCGACGGGCCCGGCCGGGGCCCGTACCGATTCTTCCTGCCCACGGCATGATCGGTGATCAAGGGGGCGAATGGGCTGGCCACAGCGCATTCCGCTCATTTGACAGTGCACTGAGCACAAAGATAGGAAGCAGGCCCAGGACGAGAGGTGGATTGTGTACGAGCCGAACGTGGTCGGGGACTGGCACGAGTACGACGAGCATGCCGGTCTGCGTGTCCGCGTCCACGGTCTGGAAGCCGCCGAGCCCCCGCGCGGACGCGACGACGCCGCCGAGGGCCTGACGTACTTCCGGCTGCGCGTCACCGTCGAGAACCGCGGTGAGCGGCATCTCGGCATCCACCTGGAGGACGGCCAGATCGACGTCCGGATCGGCCGCGACGGCGAGGCCGCCTTCATCGACTGGCGCAACTCGCAGTTCATCGAGGGCTTCGACGTCTACCCGCTGCGCCGCGTCACCGCCGTCCTGTACGCCGCGGGCACCGAGGACAGCCTGAGCCAGGTCGACGTGCAGATCCAGCTGCGCGTCGAGGAGGAGTGGGCGGACCGCCGGCTGTGGACCGGCGGCCTGGGCCTGCAGGAGCCCACGGGCCCGCACGCCGGCACCCTGCGGGACGGCCTCGCGCTCCAGATCAGCGACTTCCTGCGGGAGCAGGCCGAGGAGGGCACCGCCTGACGCGGCGCCCCCTTCCGCGAGGTCAGTGCGGGATGCCGTCGATGATCTCGCGGGCGCCCTGCCGCAGCAGCGCCACCGCCACCGACGTGCCCAGCGTCGCCGGGTCCAGCCGGCCGGCCCACTCGTGGGCGTTCAGCCGGGTCTTGCCGTCGGGGGTGAAGACACAGGCCCGCAGGGACAGCTCGCCGCCCCGGTCCACGCGCGCGTAGCCCGCGATCGGGCTGTTGCAGTGGCCCTGCAGGACGTGCAGCAGCATGCGCTCCGCGGTCGCCTCCCGGTACGTGTCCGGGTCGCCGAGACCGCTGACCGCGTCGATCAGATCGCTGTCGCCCTCGCGGCACTGCAGGGCGAGGATGCCCGCACCGATGGGCGGCATCATCGTCTCGGGGGAGAGGACCTCGCTGATCACACCGGTCCGGCCGATGCGCTCCAGACCGGCCACCGCCAGCAGCAGGGCGTCCGCGTCGCCGGCCGCCAGCTTCTCCAGCCGCCGGTTGGCGTTGCCGCGGAACGGCACGCACTCCAGATGCGGGTGCGTGGCCGCCAGCTGGGCGACGCGGCGCACCGAGGACGTGCCGATCCGGGTGCCGGCCGGCAGCTCGTCCAGCGTGAGCCCGCCGGGGTGGATCAGCGCGTCACGGATGTCGTCCCGCCGGAGGAACGCGGCGAACGTGGTCCCCGCGGGCAGCGGCCGGTCGGCCGGGATGTCCTTCAGGCAGTGCACGGCGAGGTCCGCCTCGCCGGCCAGCAGGGCGGCGTCCACCTCCTTCGTGAACGCGCCCTTGCCCTCCACCTGGGACAGGTCGCCCAGCCACTTGTCGCCGGTCGTCCGCACGGGCACCACCTCGGTGCGCACACCCGGGTGCAGGGACGCCAACTCGGCGCGGACACGCTCCACTTGGGCCAGCGCCATGGGCGAGTCACGGGAGACGACACGGATCAGTTCAGGCACGGACATGCCGCCACCATAGACCCTTCCGCGCCACCGGCAGGACGCGGTGGCGCGGTTCGGCCGGACGCGTCAGGCGTTCGGGTCGAAGGGGATGCCCGACGGCTTCGCGGTCGCCAGATGGCTCGTGAAGCTCCCGTCCTTCAGCCCGAAGTGGGCGCTGCCGAAGTCGTGCGCGACCAGCTTGTCGCGCACGCCCGGCGGGTAGCCGTTCCAGCCGACCAACGGCGGGTACTGCCAGGTCCCCTTGTGGTTCTCCGGCGGCTCGTCGTTCGCGTTCGCCAGACGGAAGCAGTGCGTGCTGATGCCGTCCTTGTGGTAGACGACCTTGGCGTGCGTGCCCTCGAAGCGCACCGAGGACGCCGCGTGGACGGTGAACGAGCCGTGGTTGGACGTCGAGACGTACTTCACGGTGTCGTCCTGCACCCAGACCACGACGTGCTCCCAGTCGTGCCGGTGCCCGCCGAGGCTGACACCCGGCAGCGCCTGGTCCTTCTCGAAGTACAGGCCGTACAGATAGGCGCACCAGCCGTTGTTGCACTTGTAGCGGCTGTAGGCGTTGGTGTTGTCCAGGTCCGAGGCGTCCCGGCAGTTGCCGTTGAGCGCGCCCGTCGGGTTGAGGCCGCCGTTGACGGTGCCGTCCGGGCCGATCGCGGCGGACGAGTAGCAGCCGTCGGTGTCGTAGTCGAAGGCGGGCTGGTACGCCCGCTCGGCCGCCTCCGCGTTGCCGGGCAGCGCCGGGGGAGGGGCGGCCCAGGCCACCGCGGGGAAGGCGACGACGAGCGCGACGGCACCGGCCAGACCGGTGAGCCATCTCCTGCGGTGCGTACGGAACGTCTGTGGCGACACTGCGTCTCCTCGGGGTCCGGCGCAGCCCAACGGCTGTGGGGGGAAAGGCAGTTCAGCATCCCCGGTTTTCCCGCGCGCGCCAAGGGTCCCGTACGCCACGGACGGCTGGGGCGAACCGCATTGGCGTCAGCGGGCGTTCGGCAGGTACGCCGACGACTCCTCCGGAGTCAGGTCCGGCCGCAGCCGCAGCCAGGACGGCTGGCGCAGCATCCCCGACCTCGTACGGACGCTGTAGCGGACCTCGCCGACCAGCCGGGGCACCACCCAGCGGGCGTCCGCCACCCGCGGCACCGGGTCGAAGGGGCACTCGTCCGTGGCGGCGGCCCGCAGCAGCGCGGCCAGCTCGGCGCGTTCGGCCTCGCTCCAGCCGGTGCCCACACCGCCGACGTAGCGCAGGGTCCGCGCGGACGTGTACTGGCCGACGAGCAGGGCGCCTGGCAGCCCGGTGAGCCGCCCCTTGCCGGGCAGCCAGCCGCCGACCACGACGTCCTCGCTGAGCATGTTGCGGATCTTGATCCAGGAGCGGGACCGCACGCCGGGTTCGTACGGCGAGTCCAGCCGCTTGCACACCAGCCCCTCCAGGCCGTGCGCGCGCGTGGCCTCCAGCGCCTCGGCGCCGTGCCCCACCAGTGCCGCCGGCGTCGACCAGGACGGCCCGTCGAGCCCCAGCTCCTCCAGCCGCCCGCGCCGCCGGGAGTACGGCAGGTCCAGCAGCGAGCGGCCTCCCAGGTGCATCACGTCGAACAGCACCAGGTGGACGGGGGTGCGGGCGGCCATCCGGGCCGCCTTCGCCGGGGCGTGCGCCAGCCCCATCCGGGACTGCAGCAGCTGGAAGTCGGCGCGCCCCTCGTCATTCAGCGCCAGGATCTCCCCGTCGAGCACGGCTGGCCGCCCGGCCAGCGCCTCGCCCAGCGGCCGCAGTTCGGGGTAGGCGGCCGTGATGTCGTCACCGGAACGGGCCCGCAGCAGCAGACCGCCGTCGCCCTCGGCGTAGACCACCGCCCGCTGGCCGTCCTGCTTCGTCTCGTACGCCCAGCGCGCGTCCTGCGCGGCCGGCGGCAGCTTGCCGGGCGTCGCGAGCATCGGCGGGATCAGGGGCAGGCTCACGGGTCACTACTCGACGGTGCCGCCCGCGCTCACGCCCCCTCGCCGCCCTTTTCCCCTGATCGGAGGGGGTGGCCGCCACCACCGGGCCCACCGCGCGGCCGGTGACGCCACCTGAGCACGCGGGAGGCCGGGGCGCGCGGCGTGCGGGTCGCCCCGGCCTCGCGGACGCCGACCAGGCCGGCCCGGTCCCCGGCGGCCGCACGGGCCGGCGGACGCCCGCGCACGCCCAACCCCTCGGCGCCGTAAGCGCGGAGGCGCCGGATCCGCCCGGACTACCGTCCGGTAGCATCCGGCGGCAGGCCAGCCGAGGAGGAACCGCATGAGCGCGCGCGTCGAGGTCGGGGACACGGTCGAGGATTTCGCGCTGCCGGACGAGACCGGCACCGTACGGCACCTCACCGAGCTGCTCGCCGACGGTCCGGTCGTGCTGTTCTTCTACCCCGGCGCCCTCACCGCCGGCTGCACCGCCGAGGCCTGCCACTTCCGTGACCTGGCCGCCGAGTTCGCCGCCGTCGGCGCCCGGCCCGTCGGCGTCAGCGGCGACGCCGTCGAACGGCAGCAGGAGTTCGCCACCCGCCACACCCTCGGCATGCCGCTGCTGTCCGACGCCGACGGCGCGATCCGGGAGCGGTTCGGTGTGACCCGGGGCTTCTCGCTCGCCCCGACCAAGCGGGTCACCTTCGTCATCGGGCAGGACCGCACGGTCCTGGAGGTCGTCCGCAGCGAACTGCGGATGAACACCCACGCCGACAAGGCCCTCGCCGCACTGCGCCGCGCCTGACGCCCGGATCCGGCGCCGTCAGCCCGGGCCGCCGTCCGCGGCGACCTGGGCGAGGGTGCGCCCGCTGCGGACCGACCGTGCCCGGTACGGATCCGGTGTGCCGTGCCCGTGCGCGCCCCGGCCCGCCCTGACCAGCAGCCACGCCTCCCGGTCGTCCGGCCCGCGGCGGAGCCGGGTGAGCGCGAACTCGCCGCGCAGCTTGGAGCCGTGCAGCCGGAACCTGGCGTGACCGCGCTCCAGCGACTCGGCGAAGTCGACGGGCCGTCCGGCGCGGTCGTGGCTGAGCGGCTCGTACGTCCCGCTGTCCCAGACGATCACCGTGCCGCCGCCGTACTCGCCCTTCGGGATCACGCCCTCGAAGTCCTCGTACTCCAGCGGATGGTCCTCCGTCGGCAGGGCGAGCCGCTTGTCCCTGGGGTCGGCGGACGGTCCCTTGGGCACCGACCACGACCGCAGCACGTCCCCCACCTGCAGCCGGAAGTCGAAGTGCAGCGAACGGGCGTCGTGGATCTGCACCACGAACCGCGGTGCCGACCCCTCGGACGCCCCGCGTCCGCGCGGTTCCCGGGTCCGCTCGAAGTCGCGCTTGCCGCGGTACTCCCGCAGCCGGTCCCTCTCGGTCACGCCGGCCTCCTTCCCGATCCGCCCGGGTACCCCGTAACGCCGCCCGCGACGCGCCGAGGCCCTGTCGCCAGGACCGCCGGACGCTGCCACGATCGTCCCGACGGCCCGCCGCCACCGGGCCGGGCAGGGCAGGGACGACGGACGACCGACGGAGTGTGCTGATGACCAGGGAGCAGGCCACCGCCGAGGACGGGACGCGCGCCACGGCGATCGAGGTGAAGCCGGTCGCCGGGCACATCGGCGCGGAGATCACCGGCGTCGACCTCGCCGGTGCGCTGGACGACGGCCAGGTCGCAGCGATCCGGGACGCGATGCTGCGCTGGAAGGTCGTCTTCTTCCGGGACCAGCGGCTCGACCACGCCGCCCACGTGGCGCTCGCACGCCGCTTCGGGGAGCCCGTCGTCCTGCGGCGGCGCGGCAGCGCCTCACCCGAGGGGTTCCCGGAGATCGAGACGACCGCCGACCGGCTGGAACTCGGCGGCCGCTTCGGCATGGAGCACGACGAATGGCTGCGGCGCCGCCGCCACCATCTGCTGCGCGGCTGGCACTGCGACCACGGGGCCCGCGTCGACCCGCCCGCCGCGACCATCCTGCGCGCCGAGACCGTGCCCCCGTACGGCGGCGACACCACCTGGGCCAACCTGGCCGCCGCCTACGCCGGGCTCTCCGAACCCGTCCGGCGGTTCGTGGACGGCCTGCGGGCCGAGCACCGGCTCGGCGTCGGCTACCAGCCGCGGCCCGGCGACGACGCCTACGTCCGGCACCTCCTGGAGCACCAGGTCGCCTCCCTGCACCCCCTGGTGCGGGTGCACCCGGAGACGGGGGAGCGGGTGCTGTACGTCAACGGCTACTACGTGGAGCAGATCGACGGCCTCTCGCGCGCCGAGAGCGGCGCCGTCCTCCGGATGCTGCTGGAGCAGGCCGTACGGCCCGAGTACACGGTCCGCTTCCGCTGGGAGCCCGGCAGCGTCGCCCTCTGGGACAACCGGGCCACCATCCACCTCGCGCCCGGCGACACCGCCCACCTCGACGCGCCCCGCGTCATGCACCGCGTGATGCTCGCCGGCGACGTGCCGGTGGGCGTGGACGGCACACCCTCGCGGCCCCTCACCGGCACCGCACCGGGCCGCTGGTGACCGCTCAGCGCCCGAGCAGGTCCCGCAGCGCCATCACCACCTCCCCGGGCGCCTCCTCGGCCATGAAGTGACCGCAGGTCACCGTCGTGTGGCGCAGATCGGGGGCCCAGGCCCTCGCCCCGGCCGCGGACGAACTCGCCGGAGCGGGCAGCGGCCTGCTTACCCTGGCCCCGTTCGGGACATTCTCTAGCTCCGACCGATCCGGGCCGACCGCATCCGGGCCGACCGCATCCGGGCCGACCGCATCCGGTCGATGAACCGTTCGACGCGACCGGCCGTCGTACAGGGCAGTGATCGACGACGCCGCCGCGGGTACGCGCGCAGCACTCCCCGGGGCCCGGGGACGAGGAAGGACGCACATGCCGGCTGCCGGACGCCGTACCCCCGACACGCTCCTCGACGTGCTGCTGCACACCGCCGAGGACGCCCCCGGGCAGGAGATCGTGCACGTCCGGGGCGACGGATCGGAACACGTCGTCACCTACGCGGCCCTGCGCGACGACGCCCTGCGGGTCGCCGGGGGCCTGCGCGCGGCCGGCCTGGCGCCCGGCACCCCGGTGCCGCTCCTCGCGGACTCCGGCGACGCCTTCCAGTCCCTGTTCTGGGGCGCGCTCGCCGCCGGACTCGTCCCCGTGCCGCTCGCCCCCGAGGCCCGCAGGGTGGGCCCCGTGTGGGACCTCATGGGCAGGCCCCCGGTCATGGTGGACGACCGCACCGAAGGGCTGCTCACCGAACTGCCCGGTCCCGTACGCCCCTTGCGGCTCGTGGACCTGCGCGCGGCCGGCCCGCTCCGCGAACCCGTGCACCGCGCCCCCGGTGACCTGGCGTTCCTCCAGTTCTCCTCGGGAAGCACCGGCGCCCCCAAGGGCGTCGAGCTGACCCACGCGGCGGTCCTGGCCAACCTGCGGCAGATCCGGGCGTCCATGGCCATCACGCGGGACGACGTGCTGCTCACCTGGATGCCGTACTTCCATGACATGGGCCTGATCGGCACCCACCTCGTCCCGCTGTCGGCCGGTCTGAAGCAGGTGCGGCTGGAGCCCCTCGCCTTCGCCAAACACCCGGTGCGCTGGCTGGAGACGGCCGCCCGGCACCGGGCGACCCTGCTGTCCGCCGCGAACTTCGCGCTCGCGCTGTGCCTGCGCCGCGTCCCGGACACCGCCTGGGCCGGGCTGGACCTCAGCCCCGTACGGCTCCTGCTCGTCGGCGCCGAACCGATCGCGCCGCGCGTATGGCGGGAGTTCGCCGCGCGGGCCGGCCGGGCGGGCCTGGACGCCACGGCCCTGCTGCCCGTGTACGGACTGGCCGAGGCCACCCTCGCCGTGACCGTGCCCCCGCTCGGCGAGACCGCCGTACCGCTGCGGCTGGACCGGCGGGAGCTGAGCGCGGGGCGGGCCGTCCCCGGCGAGGACGACGCCGTCGAACTGATGGACGTGGGCGGGCCCGTCCCCGGCTGCGAGGTCCGCGTCACGGACGGCGCCGGCGAGGTGCTGGACGCGGGCCGGGTCGGGCACATCGAGGTGCGCGGCCCGCAGGTGGCACGCGGCTACCACCGCGACCCCGAGGCGAGCGCGGCCGCGTTCGCCGGCGGCTGGCTGCGCACCGGTGACCTCGGCTTCCTCCACGAGGGGCGGCTGTGCGTCACCGGGCGGCACAAGGACGTCGTCTTCGCCGGCGGGCGCACCTTCCACGCGGCCGACGTGGAGGAGACCGCCGCCGCCACACCGGGGCTGCCGGACGGCACGGTCGCCGTCGTCGGCTCCACCGACCCCGGCACCGGGCACGACCGGGTCGTCGTGTGCGTGCAGTGGGCGCGGGCCGTGCCGGACACCTCCCTGCCGGTGCTGGACGCGGTGGCGGCCCGCGTACGCCGGGCACTCGGCCACGACGACGTGCGGGTCCTGCCGCTGCCTCCCGGGGCGTTCCCCCGGACGACCAGCGGCAAGCTGCGGCGGGCCCTCATACGCGAACGGTTCGAGGCCGGGGCGTACACGGAGGTCGAGAAGCGGTTCACGCCCCCGCGCGCCCCGCGCGGGGTGAGCGGCGGACGGCCGGGAGCGGTGCCGCCGTCGCGGCGGGAGGCCGAGGAGACGGTCCGGGGGATCTGGGCGCGGGTGCTGGGCCTCGCGCCCGGACACATCGGGCCGCACGACGAGTTCTTCGCACTCGGCGGTTCCTCGGTGAAGGCGATGGAGGTGCTCGGGGCGCTCGAGGAGGCGTTCGGCGTGCCGCTGGAACCCCGGATCGTGCGCGACCACGACACGGTGGCCGCGCTGGCCGGTCACCTCCTGTCCCTGACGGGGGGTGCCGTGCCCGATCGCTCCGAGGACCGCCCGTCCCCGGCGCCGGGCGGTGGGCCGGTCGCGGTGCTCGGCATGGCCTGCCGGTTCCCCGGCGCCCAGACGCCCGAGGAGTTCTGGGAGCTGCTGGTCTCCGGCCGGGACACCGTCACCCCCGTACCGGCCGGGCGCTGGGGCGAACGGACGCCGCTTACCCGCCGGTTCGGGTCCTTCCTGCGCGAACCGGCGTACTTCGACGCGGACTTCTTCGGCATGGACGACGCCGAGGCCCGCGCCACCGACCCGCAGGCCCGTATTTTCCTCGAACTCGCCCACGAGGCCCTGGAACGCGCCGGATACGCGGGGCCGCGCCGTGCGGGGCGCAGGGTCGGTGTGTTCGCCGCCGTCGGCGACAGCGGCTACCGCGAGGTGCTGGCTGAGGCGGCCGGCGGGGACCTCGCCGGGCACCCCGGCGCACTCACCGGCAACCTGCCCAACCTGATCGCGGCCCGCCTCTCCCAGGCCCTCGACCTCGACGGGCCCGCCCTGGCCGTGGACACCGCCTGCTCCTCGGCGCTGGTGGCGCTCCACCTGGCCCGCCGCAGCCTGCTCACCGGCGAATGCGACGTCGCCGTGGTCGGCGGAGTGCACCTCGCCCTCACCGGCACCGGCCACCGGCTGCTCGCCGACGCGGGCGCGCTGTCCCCGACGGGCGTCAGCCGGCCCTTCGGCGCCGCGGCCGACGGCCTCGTGCCCGGCGAGGGCGGCGCGGCCCTCGTGCTCGCCCGGCACGACGACGCCGTACGCGACGGTGATCCCGTCCTCGCCCTGGTGCGCGGGACCGCCGTCAACAACGACGGACGGTCCCTGAGCCTGCTCGCGCCCAACCCGCGCACCCAGCGCGAGGTTGTCACCCGCGCCTACGCCGACTGCGGCGTCGACCCCGGCGCCGTGTCGTACGTCGAGGCCCACGGCACCGGCACCCCGATCGGCGACCCGGTCGAGGCGCAGTCGCTCGGGCAGGCCTTCCCGCCGCGCGCCGACGGGCTTCCGCGCCTGCTCGGCTCGGCGAAGGCGACCGTCGGGCACCTCCTCAACGCCGCCGGCATGCCGAGCCTGGTGAAGACGGTCCTGGCGCTCCGGCACCGCACGCTCCCGCCCTCCCCGCACGGCACACCGCCCGCGCCCTCCCTGGAACGCCTGGCCCCCGGATTCCAGCTCGTCGACGCCGTACGGCCCTGGCGGGCGCCCGGACCGCTGGTCGCGGGCATCAACGCGTTCGGGTTCGGCGGCACCAACGCCCACGCGATCCTGGAGGAGGCACCCGCACAGCCGGACGAGACACCGTCGGCCGCGCGAGGCCCGCACCTGCTCACGCTCTCGGCCCGCGGCGCCGACGCCCTGCGGGCCGCCGCCCGCGAGCTCGCCGCCCATCTGCGCGCCCACCCCGAGCTGTCCGAGGCCGACGTGTGCGCGGCCGTCGGGACGGCCCGCGACGACGGCCCCCACCGTCTCGCGCTCGCCGTCGACGGCGACCTGACGGCCCATCTGGAGGCAGCCGAAGTCAAGGACTTCGCCCTCGCCCGGCCCTCGCGCCCCCGGACGGTCTTCCTGCTGCCCGGTCAGGGCGCCCAGCACCCCGGCGCCGGACGCGCCCTGTACGAGGCGGCACCCGCGTTCCGGGAGACCCTGGACGAGGCGTCCGCGCTCGTCGGGCCCGTGCGGGGGCGCTCGCTCGCCGACTGGTGCCTGGACCCGGACGCGGACCCCGGCGACCTGGCCGGGACCGAGGTCGCCCAGCCGCTCCTCGTCGCCTACGGAGTGGGTCTGGTCCGGCAGTTGGGGCGGTGGGGGCTGCGGCCGGACGCGGTCGCCGGGCACAGCGTCGGGGAGATCGCCGCGGCCTGTGCCGCCGGTTCCCTCACCCTCGCCGAGGCCGTCGGCTTCGCCGCCGCACGCGGACGGCTCATGGCGGAACGGGCCCGCCCCGGCGCCATGGCGGCCGTCCGGGGCGACGAGGACACCGTCGGCGCTCTCGTCGCCGCGTCCGGCGGCTCGCTGGCCGTCGCCGCCGTCAACGGCCCCGGCCAGGTGGTGATCTCCGGAAGCGCCACCGCCGTCGACCGGGCACTGGCGGAGCTGGCCGGACGCGGGGTCGCCGCACGCCGGCTCCGTGTCTCGCACGCCTTCCACTCCCCGCTGCTGGAACCGGTCCTCGCCCCGCTCCGGGACGCGGCGGGCGCGCTGACCGCCGCACCGGCGGAGGTGCCGATGCTGAGCACCGTCACCGCCGACTGGGGACCCGACCTCACGCCCGCGTACTGGGAGCGGCACGCCGTCGCTCCCGTACGGTTCGGCGCGGCCGTGGAACGGCTGCTGCGGGACGGATACGACGCGTTCCTCGAACTCGGGCCCGGCGACACGCTGGGCGGTGCCGTACGTGCCACCGCCGCCCAAAGAGCCTCCCAGGCGATGGTTCTGACGCCCACTCAGGTCGATGCCCGGGCGCTGCTGGAGTCCGTCGGCCGGGTGTGGGCACGGGGAGGGACCCTGCGTCGTCCGCTCTCGCACCGCGCGACCGGGCGGGCCCGGGTCCAGGTGCCGACGTACCCGTACCGGCGCCGCCGGCACTGGCCGGGCGAGCCGGCCACCGACGCCGTGGTCCGGCGCCTCGACTGGGCCGACGCCCCGCTCGTCCCGGGGGAGCGGCCCCGTGCCGTCCGGCTCGTCGGGGCGGACCGGGAGCTGGGCCGGGCCCTCGCCGGGCGGCTCGAGGACGCCGGGGGGATCGTGGCGGACGACGGCCCGGCTCCGGACACCGTGGTGTGGCTGACGGGCGACGCGCGGGACGCCGGCCCGGCCGTCGAGGAGACCCTGGCGGCGCTGCGCCGCGTCCTGGACCTGCTGTCCACCGGCCCGTCACACCTGCTCGTCGTCACCGAGGACGCCTACGCCACCGGCGCCCCGGGGGAGACCCCGGTCCCGGCGCGGGCGCTCGCGCACGGGCTGGCGCTGGCCCTCCCGCAGGAGCACCGGGGCCTGTCGGCACGGGGCGTGGACCTGTCAGGCGCCGACTCCCTGGCCGTCCGGGTCGAGGCCCTGGAACGGGAGCTGGGCTCGGCCCACGGGCCCGGCGCCGAGCCGACGGTCGCGTGGCGCTCGGGGCGCCGCCTCGGCCGTACACGGACCGCCCTTCCGGACACTCGGGTGCCGGTCCGGGCCCTCCCGCCCGGCGGCACCTATCTGATCACCGGGGGAGCGGGCGGACTCGGCTCCGCGCTGGCCCGCGACCTGGCGGCCGGGGGCGCCCGTGAACTCGTCCTCGCCGGACGCTCGACGGCCCCCGGGGCGCTGCTAGCGGAACTGCGGGCCCTCGGCACCCGGGCCGTCCACCACGTCACCGACATGGGCGAGCCGGCCTCCGTGGACGCCCTGGTCGCCGCGCTGCCGCCGCTGGACGGGGTGTTCCACGCCGCCGGTACGGTCCGCCCCGGCACCCTGCGCTCCAAGCCGGACGGCGAGATCCGGCAGGCGCTCGCCGCCAAGGTGCGCGGCACGGTCCTGCTCGCCGACGCGCTGCGCCGCCACGGCCAGGACCCCGCCGTCCGGGTCCTGTTCTCCTCGGTCGCCTCGGTGCTGCCGGGCCTCGCGGGCGCCCTCGGGGACTACGCGGCGGCCAACGCCTTCCTCGACGCGTTCGCCGCCGCCGAACACGCGGCGGGACGCCCCTGGCAGGCCGTCGGGCTCGGCCCCGTGGGCGACGCGGGGACGGCCGCCGGGACCGCGTCCGTGACGCGGCTGCGGGAGTCGGGGCTGACGCCGATGACCGCGCGGCAGGCGATCGCCGCACTGCGGACCGCCGTCGGGACCGGCGCCCCACATCTGCTGGTGGCACCCGAACCGGTCGCACCGGCCGCAAGGTTGGTGCGTTCGACGCCTGTCTCCGCGTCGGCCGCGGTTGAGGCGTCTTCGACGTCTGTCTCCGCCCGAGCCGCACGTGAGGGGTCTTCGACGTCTGCCTCCGCCCCGCCCGCACTCGATGCACCATCGACGCCCCCCTCCGCCCCGGCCCCGGACGACACCTCCGGCCTGGTCCGCCGTCTCCTGGCAGAAGCCCTGCACCGCGACCCCCGTGACATCGGTGACGACGACCCCTTCCTCCGCCTCGGGCTGGACTCGCTCACCGCCGTGGACCTCGCGCGCCGGCTGGAGAGCGAACTCGGCCGGACGCTGCCCGCCACCCTCCTCTTCGAGCACCGGACCGTCGGCGAATTGACGGCCCATCTGCGGACCGTGCCCGCCGAGGACCCCGCGCCCGCACCCGTCCCCGCCCGGCGGCACCCCGGCGACGGCGGGCCGATCCCGCTGACCCCGCTGCAACGCGGCTTCCTGACCACCGAGGCCCTGTTCGAGGGCGTCACCGCCTACGGCTACGTACGCCAGACCGTGCGCGGCCCCCTCGACGCCGACGTGCTCGGCCGGGCCCTGTCCCGGCTCGCCGCCCGGCACCCCATGCTCCGTCTGCGCGTCACCGCGGCCGTGCCTCCGTCGCAGTACACGGCGCCCGCCGGCCCCGGCGACCGCCCGCCCCGCTGGTACGAGGTGCACGACACCGACGACGCCGACCGCGACCTGCCGGACCTCGAACAGGCCCTGTGCGACCGGCCGTTCGACCTGACCGCCGAGGACCCGGTGCGTGCCGTCCTCGTCCGCGACCGCCGCGACTCCCGGCTCGCGCATCTGCTCCTCGCCGTCCACCACGCCGCCGCCGACGGCTACAGCCTCAAGGTGCTGTGCGAGGACCTGTGGGAGCTCTACACCGCCCTCACCGGCGCCGGATCCACCGATGAACCGGCGCCGGCGCGGGCGGAGTTCGGTGCCTACGCCGGCCTGCTCGCCGCCGACCGCGACACGCCCGCCTTCGACCGCGACCTGCGCTATTGGCGGGAGCGGATCGCCGCGCACGAACCGGCCGACCCCGCCACGGCGTTGCCGTACGACGGCGATCCGCGGGCCGTGCCGGAACCGCCGTACGCGCACCACCGGGCGACCGCCGACGCGGCCCTCAGCTCCGCGCTGCGCGACCTGGCGGCCCGGCACGAGATCTCCCTCTTTCATGTGCTCCTCGCCGTCCACGTCCGCTGCCTGGCACGCTGGAGCGGGCGGCCGGGGGTCGCGGTGAACGTGGCGCGCTCGCGCCGGGAGGCCGCCCTGCCCGGCATCGAACGGCTGGTGGGTCCGCTCGCCGACACCCTCCCCGTGTTCGTGACGGTCGACCCCGCCGAGAGCGTGCCCGAACTGGCCGTGCGGCTGCGGCAGATCTGGCGGGAGGCGGAGGCGCACGGCACGCCGGGCAGCCCCGACCTCGCCGCGTCCCTGCCCACCGCCGGGCCGGCTCCCCGCACGGTGGCGCCCGCCGGGTTCAGCTTCGCCCGCTTCCCCGTACGCCACGGACACGGCCGGCCCGTGACCGTGACGCCCACGGCGGCCGCCACCGCCTCCGCCGCGACCCGGCTCGGCCTGCTGTGCTGGGAGGCCGACGCGACCCTGCACTTCTCCTGGAACCACCCCGTGCAGTTGTTCCGCGGCGAGACCGTCGCGCGCCTCGCCGAGGAGTATCTGGCGGAACTGCGGGCCGCCGCCGGTCACGCCCCCGCCCCGGCCGCCGAGGGCGTCACCGCCCGGCTCCTCGCCCGTTTCCGTGCGACGCCGGACGCCGTGGCGGTCGACACCGGTGGGACCACGCTCACCTACGCCGACCTCGACGCGGCCTCCGCCGCCCTCGCCGCCCGCCTTCGGGCGCGGGGCGTGGGCCCCGGCGACCTGGTCGGACTCCTCGTCGAACAGGGCCCGGACGTCGTCACCGGCGTCGTGGGCATCCTCCGCGCGGGCGCCGGCTGGGTGCCGCTGGACCCCGGGCACCCGGCGGCACGCCGACGCGAGCACCTGCTGCGCACCGGCGTCACCACCGTGGTCTGCCACGCCGCGACCCGCGAGGCCGCCGCCGAACTCGACGGCGTGGACGCGGTGTTCGCCGACGGGCCCGGTACCGGCGCCCCGCCCGACCCCGGCCCCGACCGGCACCCCGGCCCCGATGCCGTCGCCTACGTGATCCTCACCTCGGGCTCCACCGGCCGCCCCAAGGCCGTCCCGATCACCCACGGGTCGATGCTCACCTACCTCGACTGGGCGCTGCGCACCTTCGGCTACGGGCCCGGGGACCGCCTGCTGCAGACGGCGTCCGTCTGCTTCGACGCCTCCGTACGGCAGGTGCTGGCACCGCTGCTGGCCGGGGCGACCGTCCACACCCTCACCCGTGACGTGCTCCGCGACCCCGACGCCCTCCTGGACCGGGTCGTGAACGACGGGATCACGGTGTGGAGTTCGGTGCCGACCCTGTGGGAACGGCTGCTCACCACCGCCGAGGGCCGGGCCGCGCGGGACGGGAAGGCCCCCGACCTGTCCGCGCTGCGCTGGGTGCACGTCGGCGGCGAGGCCCTGCCCGCCGCACAGGTGCGCCGCTGGTTCGACCTGCTCGACGCGTGCGGCGGCGCACCGGGGCACCGGGTCGCCAACCTGTACGGGCCCACCGAGGCCACCATCAACGCCACCTGCCACATCCTCGACGCCCGCCCGGCCGACGACCTGCGCCACGTGCCCATCGGCCGGCCGGTCGCCGGCACCCTCGTGGACGTCGTCACGCCCGGCCTGCGCCCCTGCGCACCCGGCGAGGCGGGCGAACTCCTCATCGCCGGCGCGGGCCTGACGCCCGGTTACCTGGGTGAACCCGAGCTCACGGCGGCGGCGTTCGTCGAGCGCGACGGCCGGCGCTGGTACCGCAGCGGCGACCGGGTCCGGCGCGCCCCGGACGGTGTTCTCGCGTTCCTCGGGCGGCTGGACGACCAGGTCAAGGTCCATGGGCACCGGGTCGAACCCGGTGAGATCGAGGCCGTCCTGCTGTCCCACCCCGACATCGCCCGCGCCGCCGTCCTGCCCGACGGAGGACGCCTGGTCGCCCACCTCGAACCCCGGCCCGGCGCCCCGGTCCCGGACACCCGTGCCGTGCGGGCGTTCCTGTCCCGCACCCTGCCCTCGTACATGCTGCCCGCGCGGGTCCACGGCGTCACCGCGATGCCCCTCACCGGCACCGGGAAGATCGACCGCGAGCGGCTGGCCCGCGAGGCGGGCACCCCGCGCCCGGCCGCCGTGCCGGTGCCGCGTCCCGCGCCGCCGGCCGCAGGGGAGCCCGCCACCCCGACCGAACGCACCCTCGCCCGGATCTGGGCCGAGCTGCTGGACGCACCCGACGTCACGGCCGACGACGACTTCTTCGAGCTGGGCGGCGACTCCATCATGGTGCTGGAGCTGTTCGCCCGGATGCGCGCCGAACTCCCCGCCGTGCCCCGGCCTACGGTCCTCTACACCCACCGCACCCTGCGCGCGCTCGCGCAGGCCGTCGACGCCGCCGAACCGGCCCCGCAGGCCGCCCCGCCCGCCGCCGCGACCGGCCCGTACCCCCTCACCCCGTCCCAGCGGGGCTTCCTCCTCGCCGACACCCTCGACCCCGCCGCCGGCTCCGCCTGGCTCGCCCGCTTCCGGCTCACCGGCCGCTTGCGCCCCGACCTGTTCCAGCGGGCCGTCGACGTGCTGGTGGCCCGGCACCCCATGCTGCGCACGGTGTTCCCGGCCGGAGCCCGGCCGCCCGTGCAGCAGGAACTCCCGGACACCCTACGGCTGCCCGTGCCGCAGGAGACCGTCCACCCCGACCTCCTGGAGGAACGGATCGCCGAGGAGGGGCGGCGCCGGCTCGAGCCCTGGGCCTGGCCGTTGCTGCGGGCGGCCCTGTTCACCACGGCACCGGACGAGCACGTCCTCCTCGTTCACGCCCACCACCTCATCGGCGACGGCTACAGCGCCGCCCTGCTCGCCGGGGAACTCCTCACCGTGTACGACCGCCTGGACCGTGGCCTGCCCCCCGGCCTGCCCCCGGTGGAGAGCACCTTCCGCGACCACGTCGTCCGGTCCGCCGAGCGGCCCCGCCCCTCCGGCCCCCCGGCCGAGGCGTACCGGGTCCGGCTGAACGCCCCGTACACCGCACCGGTGTTGCGCACCTCCGACAGCGAGCGGGCCGACGGGTTCCACACCGCCTCGTTCACGGTCGACGCCGCCACCACCCGGCGGCTGCGCCGGCTGGCCCGTTCGGCGCGCAGCACCCTCCACGCCCCGCTGCTCACCGCCTACCACCGCGCGCTCGCCGACCTCACCGGACAGTCCGACCTGGTGATCGGCCTCGCGATCACCGGACGCGAGGACTCCACCGCGGACGCGCACCGCGTGTTCGGGCCCTTCGCGCAGGCCGTCGCCGTGCGTCCGCAGCCGCCCGCCGACCCCGGCCGGCGGCCCGCCTTCGCCGACGACCTGCGCCGGATCGCCGCCGAGACGGAACTCGCCCGCGCCGAGGGCCACACCGGCCCCGACACCGCCACCGGGCTGCCCCGGCACGCCCAGTTCTTCTTCACCTTCCTCGACTTCACCTCGCTGGGCGCGCCGCCCGGCGGCACACTGTCGCTGAGCGCCGACGCGTCCGACACCCTCCTCGCCCCGCCCCCGCCCGGCACCGACGTGTTCCTGGCCGTCCGCCCGCTGCCCGACGCACAGGGGCTGCGGGTCACCGTCCGCGCCCCCGCGGCGGCGCTCACCGCCGCCCGGGCCGCCGAGCTGGCCGAACGGATCCACCAGGAGCTGCGGGCCGACCCCCACCGGACCCGCCGCGCCCCGGCGCTGGACGCGGCACTCGTCGGCTATCTCCCCGCGCCCGGGCACCTCGCCGCCCTCGCCGGACTGCCGCCCGGCACCCGGCGCCCCGGCCGTGAGGAGATCCGCGCGCTGCTGTTCCCGGACGGCCGCGCCCGGCTGCTGGAGCGCACCGGCACCCCGCTGGGCCTGTCCGGCTTCGTCGCCCTGCCGCTGTTCGCCGACGAACTCGCCACCGCCGACGGCCTCGCGGCCCGTACCGCTCGGGCCGTCGAGCACGCGGCCGGGCTCGGCGCCCGCTGTGTCTCGCTCGCCGGGGCGATCCCGTCCCTCACCGGCTACGGCTTCGACGTGCTGCGGGAGGCCCGGACGGACGCGGCGCTCACCACGGGGCACGCCACGACGACCGTCGCCGTCGTGAAGACCGTGCACGCCGCCCTCGACGCCACCGGGCGCCCGCTCGACGGGCTGTCCCTCGCCGTCGTCGGCTGCGGTTCGATCGGCACCGCCGCCCTGCGGCTGCTGCTCGCCCGGTCACCCCGCCCGCCGGCCGGCCTCGTGCTCTGCGACCTGCCCGGCAGCGGGCCGCGACTCGAACGGCTGGCGGCGGAACTGACGGACACGCACCCCGGCCTGCCCGTGCGGATCGTCCAGTCGGGCCCTCGACTGCCCGACGAGGTCTACGCGAGCGAGGTGATCGTGACCGCCGTCAGCGGCGAGTCGGCCCTCGTGGACGTCGGCCGGCTGCGCCCCGGCACGGTCCTGGTCGACGACTCCTTCCCGCACTGCTTCGACACCGCGCGGGCGCTGGAGCGCATGAGCGTGCGGGGCGATGTGCTGATCGTCGGCGGTGGCCTGCTGGACGTGGGCGCCGCCCGGCCCCGGCTCGCCGAGGACCTGCCGGAGGTGGCCGCCACCGGCTTCGCCGGGCGTTCCGGTGTCCCGGGCACGCTGGCCTCCTGCCGGCTGGAGTCCCTGCTGCACGCCCACCGCACGGCGGGACCCGGCCGGGCGTCCGGCGATCTGCCCCTGACGCACGGCCTGGTCGACCTGTCCCGCGCCCTCGCCCACTGGGACGCCGTCGAGGCGGCCGGGGTGGCGGCCGCCCCGCTGCACCTCCTCGACCAGGAGGTCACCGCCCCGTTCAGGGCGCCGGACGCCCCAGCGCCGGACCGAGCCGGGTCGCGATGTCCGTGAGGATCTGGACGTAGTCGTCGTGCCCGAACGTGAACGGCAGCGCGAACGCCACCTCGTCCACCTCGCGGAACGCCGCGTGGGCGTGGAGGCGTTCGGCGATCTCCTCGGAGGTGCCGAGCAGGTCCGGCGCGAACAGCAGTCGCGCCGGGCCCTGCGGGGAGGTCGTGCGGGGCGTGCGCTCGGCGACGTACTTCTCGTACCGGGCGATCTGCCCGGGTGTCGCCGAGTCGGTCGGGATGACGACGAGACCCTGGGAGACGCGGGCGGCCTCCCCGTCGGGGTGGCGTTCCCGGAAGGCGCGGATGTGGGACAGCTGGACGCGCGCGAAGTCGGGGGTGCCCTCCTGCTCGTCCTCCACCTTGACGACACTGCTGGTCAGCAGGTTCATCCCGTGCTCGCCCGCCCAGCGCGCCGACCGCAGACTGCCGCCGCCGTACCACATGCGGCCGCCCAGGCCAGGGGTGTGCGGCTGCACCCGGTCCGAGAACACCTCGAAGCCCTCCGTGCCGCTGAAGTCCGTGACACGCTCGCCGCGTACGCAGTCCAGCAGCCGCCGGACCCGCTCGTACCCGAAGTCCTCGGCGTCGGCGGTGTCCGGGTACAGGGCCTCCTTCACCCGGTCGTAGTGCATCGGCGGGCCCACGCTCACCCCGGGGTTGAGCCGCCCTCCGGACAGCACGTCGACGGTCGCGAGGTCCTCGGCGAGGCGCAGCGGGTTCTCCCAGCCGAGCGGGATCACCGCGGTGCCCAGCTCGATCCGGCGGGTGCGCTGCGAGGCGGCGGCCAGGACGGCGACGGGGGAGGAGATGCCGTACTGCAGATGCCGGTGGCGGACCCACGCGCTGTCGAAGCCGAGGCGCTCGCCCAGCTCGATGAGCTCCAGCGTCGACTCGTGGCCGCGGGCCGGGTCCGCCCCGTCGAACAGTCCGATGGTGAGGAAGCCCAGCTTGCGCAAGGGGCGGGAGATGGGTGCCACAGGCCCTCCGTCGTCCGATGACCGGGTGATCGAAACCGTACGGCTCGGGCAACGCGCTCCCGGACGGTGATGTTCCCGCCCCCGCGCCTCAGACCAGCGGGATCGTCACCTCGTCCTCCACCGGCGGGTCGAGTTCCTGGGCGAGGTTCCCGGTCGCGGCGTGGCAGCGCAGCCGGATCGCCTCCGGGCCGACGTCCAGTCGCAGGAAGCACTTGAAGAACGGCGGGCTGTACGTCGTCGAGCTCGGCGAGAACAGCTGCGTGTAGAGCTTGCGCACCGGCAGCCGCAGCCGTGCCCGGCGGTCGGGGCGGCGGCCCGCGCCGAGCAGGGCGGCCACCAGCCGGACCCGCCAGGTCACGCGTGCTGTGGCCTGCTGCGCGCGGGTCAGCCGCATGCCCAGACGCTCGGCGACGACGGCCGCCGCCTCCGCCTCGGTCAGGGTGAAGAAGCGGCGCAGCCGCAGCCGCCGGCCGTACAGCGCGCTGTAGAACGCCAGGGAGTCGCCGCGCAGCGGATAGCAGCGGAAGTCGTCCTCGCCGACGCCCGCCACGTCGACCTTCTTGATGGTGTGCGTGGCGTGCATGAAGGCACCGCCGCCGCCCGCGACCACGTACTGGATCGTGCGGTCGCCGACCCGCACCGGGTAGCGCTGGTAGTTGTGGATGTCGCCGCCGATCGCCGCCACGTAGCGGTGCGCCGGGTCGCGGACGATGTCGTCCACGGTGCCGCTGCCCTCGATGGCGCACGGGTGGTGCTCACCGTCCACGTACAGCGGCGAGCCGGTGACGAGGATCTTCGGGCGGGGGTCCCTCGACACCTCCCGCAGCCACGCGCCCTGTTCGGCGTCGATCGTCCCGAGCAGTCCCGTGTCGAGGCCGACGATCCGGATCGGCCCGGCGTCGATCGCCCAGTACGGGCCGGGCTGGACGGCCAGTTGGGACGGGTCCGACCGCAACGTGCGTGCCTCGTCGAGCCGTTGTCCGTCACCCTCGCGCGGACGGTGCCACAGCAGGGACCGCAGCCGCGCCCGGCTGAGCGGGCGCGGCGCGGGCTCCGGCGGGAGCGGCGGGGCGTCGTCGCAGAACACCCGCATGAACGCGGTCAGGTCCTCGTACCAGTCGTGGTTGCCGGGTATCGCGTAGATGGGCGCCTTGTAGTCCCGGTACGGCCGGAAGAACTTGGGGCCGTAGTCGTCGGCGGCGCCCACCGGGTAGATCACGTCGCTCGCGAGAACGGCGAAGCGGGTGTCCTGACCCTCCTTCAGGAGGCCCGGCACGACCGCGTACTGGGAGTCGTCGCCCTCGCCGGTGTCCCCGATGACGAGGAAGGAGAACCGGTCGGGGTCGTCGCGCCGGATCACCTTGTCGGCCGGTGCCCCGGCGGCCTCCCGCTGCGCCACCCACCGGCTCCGGGTACGGCCCGTGGGATCCCCGAACAGGGAGGCCAGGACGCCGTTGCGGGCCGCCCACAGCATCCGGGGGTCGAGCCAGGAGATCTTCCGCACCGCGGGCGGCATCAGCCCTTTGTAGGTGCCGGGTTCGGCCGCGCCCCAGCCGGCGCCTTCCGCGGTATCACGTGAGGAGACAGACACCGGTGCACCGTAACAATGACCGGGTGACGGGAGCGGCCCGCCCCCGTCTCCCGAACAGGCCGCTCAGAACGTGCGGTTGAGCAGGTCGAGCAGCGCCTCCCAGTGCCGCTCGTCCCCGGCGCGGTCGTAGGCGTCGGTGTCGGACTGGGTGAAGCCGTGGCCGGCGCCCGGGTACACCTCGCAGCGGTGCCGTACACCCGCCTCCGTCAGGGCTTTCTCCAGGCGCTCGATCTGCTCGGGCGGCAGCGACGGGTCGTCGTCCGCGTGCCCGAAGTACAGCTCCGCGGTGACCTGTCCGGCCACCAGGTGGGGGCTGTCCGGCGCCTCGGTGGCGAGCCGGCCGCCGTGGAAGCCGGCCGCGGCGGCGACCCGGTCCGGGTAGGTGCCGGCGGTCCGCAGGGACAGTCCCGCCCCCATGCAGTAGCCGGTGACCGCGACGGGACCGTCCGCCGCGGCCGGGCACGACTCCAGCCACCGCAGATAGGCACCGGCGTCCCGCATCGCCGCCTCCGGGGTCAGCTGCGCCATGATCGGGCCGAGGGCCTCGAAGACGGCCGGCCGGGCCGCGGCGTCGATGAACTCCGGCAGGTCGAGCACGGGGGCGCGGCGGGCCCGGTAGAACACGTTCGGCACCACCACCGTGTACCCGGCGGCGGCGAGCCGGTCGGCCATCGCCTCGAGGCGGGGCCGCAGACCGAACGCGTCCATGTAGAGCAGGACCGCGGGGTGGGGGCCGCCCTCGGCGGGATGCGTCAGGTAGGCGTCGGCGACGCCGTCCTCGGTGGGGATGTCGACAACGGTGCCCTGGACGGAGGTCATGGTGGGGGCGCCCTCTCTGCGATCGCGCGGCGGAACAGGTCATCGGCCCCCGGCGGGACCGGACCGCGTGCATCGTTTCACCGCACGGTCCCGCCCCCTCGGGCACCCCCGGCCGTTTGGGGACGCCTTTACTCGAACCGGGACGTGTCCCCCGCGCCGTGGCGCACGATCTCCAGCTCACCGGACGAGAAGTCGATCACCGTCGTCGGCTCGGTGCCGCACTCCCCGGAGTCCACGACCCCGTCCAGCACATGGTCGAGCCGGTCCTTGATCTCCCAGCCCTGCGTCATCGGCTCCTCCTCGTCCGGCAGCAGCAGCGTGCTGGACAGCAGCGGCTCCCCCAGCTCGGCGAGCAGCGCCTGGGTGACGACGTGGTCGGGGATGCGCACGCCGACCGTCTTCTTCTTCGGGTGCTGCAGCATGCGCGGCACCTCCCGGGTCGCCGGGAGGATGAACGTGTAACTGCCGGGCGTCGACGCCTTGATCGTGCGGAACACGTCGTTGTCGATCCGCACGAACTGGCCGAGCTGCGCGAAGTCCTGGCAGACGAGGGTGAAGTGGTGCCGGTCGTCCAGGTGGCGGATGGACCGGATGCGGTCGATGCCGTCACGGCTGCCCAGCCGGCAGCCCAGCGCGTAGCAGGAGTCCGTCGGATACGCGATGAGCGCGCCGGAACGGACGCTCTCGGCGATCTGCGCGATGGTGCGCGGCTGCGGATTGTCGGGGTGCACGTCGTAGTACTTCGCCATTGGCCGAGCCTATCCCCGGGGCGGCCCCCACCCCCGGTGGGCACCGGCTCGCCGCGCGGGCGTGAGGTAACGTCCCCGACCGGTACGTGAACGAGACGCAGGACCGCAGGACGAGGTGAAGGCCGACATGGCTGGCGGAGAGGACGGGGCCGGGCAGGCAGGGGTGGACGACGCCGCGCCCTCGGCGTGGGCGCAGGAGCTGCTGGAGCATCTGCGGCCGCAGGGCAGGGACGTCGGCCGCGTCGTGGCCTGGCTCGCGGACACCGTGCGGGGCACCGCGTGCCTCCTCGACGCCTCCGGCACCCTCGTCGCCGGCACCCGGCCGGCCCTGGACGAACAGCTGGCCGACGCCGTGGCCGCCGGCCGGATCGCGTCGGCCGCCTGGGAGGGCGGGGGCTGCCACCAGCGGCTGGTCCGGGTCGCCGGACCGAACCCGGCGGCGGCGGGCGTCCTCGCCGTGTCCCGCGCGGAGCCCTTCGACCGGCGGGCCGCCGACATCGTCGGCCACAGCGCGCACGTCCTGGAGATCCTGCTCAAGGCAGGCGAGACCACCGCCGCGGGCCACCGCCTGGAACGGGCCACCTCCGATCTGCGGCTCGCGATCCTCCAGCTGCTCATGGTCGAGGACACCGTCTCGGCGCGCCGGGTCGCGGCCGGGCTGTGGCCCGGGCTCCTCGACACCGACACGGCCTGCGTGTACGTCGTCGAGGGCAGCGCCGAGGAACGCGACCGGCTCGCCGAGGAGTGCATCGACGCCACCGGGGAGCAGGCCCTGGTCGTGCTGTGCCCGGCCGTCGACGAGCACGTCATCGTCGTCACCCCCGGCGACACCGAGGCCCGCGAACTGCGGTCGCTGGTCGGGCCCCGCCCGCGCACCTTCCTCGGGGGCAGCGCCCGGCAGGCCCTGGTACGCACCGCCACCGCCTACGGGCAGGCCGTCAGCGCGCTCGCCGTCGCCCACTTCCGGTCCGACAAGGCCGCCGTCTACGCCGAACGCACCCACCCCGAACGTCTCGTCGACCCGGCGGCCCTGCGCTGCTGGACGGCCCGGGTGCTGCGCCCCCTCGACGCCCTGCCGCACCACACCCGCGCCGAACTGCTCGCCACCACCCGGCTCGGCCTGGAGTTCACCGCGGTGAACGCCGCCAAGGTGCTCGGCGTCAGCCGGAACACCGTGCGCGCCCGCATGGAGCGGGTCGAGGCACTGCTGAGCACCCGCTTCTCCGACCTCACCGCCCGGGCCGTCGTGCACGTCGCCCTCAACACCCGGGAGGGACTGGCCGGAGCGCCCGCCGACCAGATCGCCCCGCACGACGACCCCGTCTCGCTGCGCGACCTGCTGTCCGGGCCCGCCATGGTCACCTGGGCGCAGGATTTGCTGTCCCGTCTCGACCACGACACCCGGGACCTGCGCCGCACGCTGCGTGCCTGGCTCGCCGAGGGCGGCAACGCCGAACGGGCCGCGCAGCGCCTCGGCGTCCACGCGCAGACCGTGCGCGAGCACGTCCGCAGCGCCGAGCCCGTCCTGGAGCGCGGGCTGCTCGCCGGTGGCAGCGATCTGTACGAGGTCGTCCTGGCCCACCTGGCGCTCGGTGACCTGGAACCGCCCGCCCTGCACGCGACGAAAACGGGCGTTTAGGGCGCGGCTGTGCACAGGTGAGTCCTGGCGGCAGCTCAGCGGGCACCGACGCGATACACACGACCGCCGGGGGAGCCGTACGGTCTACGCACCGCGGGGACACGACCGGAACGGGGGACCGGTCGCGTCCCCGCGCGGATCCGCCGTCAGCCCCGCAGCCGCACGGGTATCTCCTGCCAGCCGAACGCGATGAACGACGGCACCTGACGCAGCTCCTCCTCGGCCGAAGTCAGCCGCAGCCCGGGGAACCGGTCGAAGAGCGCGGGCAGCGCGGTCAGGGCCTCCATCCGGGCCAGCGGGGCGCCGATGCACCGGTGCACGCCGATCCCGAACGACAGATGGTCGTCGGCGCCGCGCGCGGCGTCGAAGCCGCCCGCGTCCGGCCCGTAGTGCGCGGGGTCCAGGTTGGCGGCGGCGTACGTCGTGATGATGGCGTCCCCGGCCGGGACCGTCACGTCCCCCACCTCGAGGTCGGTCACGGCGAACCGCAGCGGCAGCGACGCGATCGACGGGTGCACGCGCAGCGTCTCGTCGATCACCGCGTCCCAGCCGATCTCCCCGGACCGTACGGCCGCCAGCTGCTCGGGGTGGGTCAGCAGGGCGACGACGGCGTTGCCGATCAGGTTGACCGTCGTCTCGAAGCCGGCGCCGATCACCAGCAGCAGCGTGTAGAGCAGTTCCTCGTCGCTGAGCCGGTCGCCGTCCTCGTCGCGGACCCGGATCAGCTCGCTCGTCAGGTCGTCGCCGGGATGTTGCCGCCGGTGGGCGATCAGCGCGCCCAGCACCGAGCCGATCCGCTCCTGCACGAACGCCGCGTGCTCCGGCGTCGGGTCGGAGGTGTCCATGATCGCCGCGATGAGGATGGCGGTGTCCTCGCGCAGCTTGTCCGGCACGCCGAACAGCTCGCAGATCATGCGCATCGGCAGCGGGTGGGCGAACGCCGCCTTCAGGTCGACCGCGTCGCCGCCCGTGTCGAGCGCGTCCAGCAGCTCCGCGGTGATCGCCTCGACGCGGGGCCGCATCACCTCCGTACGCCGCTGGGTGAAGCTCGGCGCGACCAGCTTGCGCAGCCGCGCGTGGTCGCCGCCGTACGTCGACAGCATGTTGACCACGCCGACCCAGCCCAGGATCCAGCCCCAGGAGGGGTGTTCGCCCACCTCGGGCCAGAGCCGCCAGTGCTGCCGGGGGTCCCTGCTGACCCGGGGATCCAGGATCAGCTCCCGCAGCGTGTCGTACGTCGTGGGCGCCCAGGCCGGGATGCTGCCGGGCAGCTCGACGGGCACGATCGGGCCGCGGGCGCGCAGCCGGGCGCTCTCCCCGGGGATGTCGGCTCCGAACGGGTCGATGGCGATGCGGTCGGTCACGGTCACGACGGGCCTCCAGGCTGGTCGGGGGAGCGGGGGCTGAACCGGACGGGCAGCGAGGTCAGCGAGCGGTGGAACGGCCCGGGCCGCCAGGTCAGGCGCTCCCGCGGCAGGACCGGCTCCAGGTCGGGCAGCCACTGGGTGAGCCGTTCGATGGCCTCGGTGGCGATCAGCAGCGTGTGCTGGCGCACCGGGCAGGCGTGCGGCCCCGCCGACCAGGACAGATGGGAGGCGTCGCGGGGGTGCCGCGCACCGGGGGCGTCCCGCTCGGCGAAGTGGGCGAGCGCCCCGTACGAGATCACCACCGGGACCGCCGCCCGGATCCAGGCGCCGTGGAACGACAGGGGCCTGCGGGCGTAGTGGATGCCGTAGTTGGCCAGCGGCGTCTCGTGGTGCAGCACCTCCACGACCGCGTCGGTCACCGGGCGGGCGCCACTGGTGAGCGTGGAGTAGAAGCTCGGGTTGCCGAGGATGCGGGAGAGGGCGTTGGACACCAGGTTGGCGGTCGGCTCGTGCCCGGCGCCCAGGGTGAGGAACACCTGCCAGGTGACCTCCTCCGGGGTGAGCCCGGCCGGGTGGGCCAGCAGCCGGCTCGGCAGGTCGTCGCCCGGGGCCGCGGCCTTCGCGGCGATCAGCTCCAGCACATAGCCGCCGTACTCCGCCTCGCCCTCGGCGGCCTCGGCGCCGCCCTCCATCATCTTGCCGAGCGCCACGTCGAGCCGGTCGCTCTGGCTGTCCGGGAGCCCGAAGAGGCTGTTGAAGACCAGCGCCATCAGCGGCCGCGCGAACTCGCCCACCAGATCGGCCTCGCCCTTCGGGCCGAACCGGCCGACCAGCACGCGCACCGCCCGGTGCACCCGGGCCCGCAGGTCGTGCGGCTCGATCCCGTCGAACGTGTCGATCAGCGAGGTGCGGTACCGCACATGGGCGGCGCCGTCGGCGAACAGCGTGTTGGGCCGCCAGCGCATCATGCCGAGGATCGGCGAGTCGTCGGCGACCGTCGACTCCCAGGGCCGGGGGTCGTGCGAGAAGGCGTCCGTGTCGTGCAGCAGGTCCAGTGCCGCGCGCCGGCCGGTGACGACGTACGCCGGGACGCCCGGCGCCAACTCGCCCCAGCCGACCGGGCCCTGGGCGCGCAGCGCCTCGTAGTAGCGGTACGGGTCGCGAGCGAAGCCGTCCTCCCACAGGCGTACGGGCGTCGTGCGGGAGAAGCTGTCCAGGTCGGGGGAGTGGACGGTCACCGGCCCTCCGGGGTGTCGCGGTCGATGAGGTGCTGGACGAGGGCGAGGAGCGCGTCGACGGACGAGTCGGCGTCCCGCGCGTCGCAGGTGACCATCGGGGTGCCGTCCTCCAGGTCGAGGGCGGCGCGCAGTTCGGCCTCCGTGTGGTGCCGGGGCGCGTCCGGGAAGGTGTTGAAGGCGACCGCGTACGGCAGCCCCGACTCCTCGACGAGTCCCAGCACGTCGAACGAGGCGTCGATACGGCGGCTGTCGACGAGGACGAGGGCGCCCAGGGCGCCGTAGGCGATGTCGTCCCACAGGGGCCGGAACCGCTCCTGCCCCGGCGTGCCGAACAGATACAGCACGACCCCGCCCGGCAGGCTGATCCGGCCGAAGTCGACCGCCACGGTCGTCGTCGACTTGTCCCGCACCCCGGCGAGGTCGTCGACGGGCGCGGACGCCTCGCTGAGCGGCTCCTCGGTGTGCAGGGGCCGGATCTCGGAGACGGAACCGATCAGGGTCGTCTTGCCCACCCCGAACGGCCCGGTCACCAGGATCTTGACCAGGTCCCGCGCGGTGTCGGGGAGATGGACGTCGTCGGAGGGGCCCGCGGTGGCGCGGGCGCGGACGTCGCTAGGCGTGCTTGAGGGCGCGAAGGCCATCGGCCACTCTCTTCAGCAGGTCGGGGTCGAAGCGTGCGGCGGGCGGGATCGGCGCGCGGGCCGACGCCAGCTCCCGGTCGATGAGGTCGCCCGCGAGGACGCGCACCGCCGAGACCGGGAGCCGCAGCAGCGCCGCCGCCTCCACCACCGTCAGCGAGCCGTCCTCCAGCGCGTCCAGCAGGGCGAGCTGGGCGGCGGGCAGACCGGCGGGAGCGGGCGTGCCGGCGCGGCTGAGCACCGACAGCCGCTCCAGGTGCGGCCGGCTGGGCCGGGCCACCCCGCCGGTCGACAGGTACGCGGGGACCAGGGGGCGGCCACCACGGCGGCCGGTCATGCCGGAGCGCCGCCGTCGCCGCCCCGGGGCGCGGCCGCCATCGCCTTCTCGCCGAGCCGCGCGACCTGCGAGTGCACGCGGTGCGCGAGGAGGTCGAGGCGCACCTCCTGGTCGCCGTAGGCGGCCACACAGGTGCCGTGGTCCGTCGGCACGATCAGCACATAGCCGTGGTCGGACTCGATGACGACCTGGCGCACCTCGGCCCGCTCCCGGTCGGCGAACGCGGCGGCCGCGGTACGGCAGGCGCCCTGCACGGTGCTCGTGATCGCGGCGACCCGCTCGGCCGAGGGCTGCGTCAGCGCGTCGGTGTAGCCGGTCACGAGTCCGTCCCGGGTGAGCAGCACGGCGGCCACGACGTGCGGCACCTCCAGGATCGGATCCAGCACCCAGGCCGTGTCTCCCGCGTCGCGGCTGCTCATCGAGCCGTTCCCCCTTCGTGGTCGGTCAGTTCGTGGTCGGTCGGGTCGGAGATGTCCGCCTGGTCGGAGGCGTCCGACGTGTCGGTCGTGGCTGTCGTGTCGTTCGAGGCGGTCCGGGCGGTCCGGGTGGTCGAGTCCGTCGCATGGGCCGCGCCGGGCCCGGAGGCCGGGTCGTCCACGGCCGGTTCCGCGCGCTTCGCCGCGGCGGGCTCCGCCTCGTCCGTGGTGCCGCCGGTGGCGGACCGTGCCGCCGCCGTGCCCGCCTGGAGCGCGCCGAGTGCGGCCGCCGCCTGCTCCGGGCCGGGGGCCTCGGAGCGGGGCGCGGCGGGCTCCTCCGGCGCGGCGGTCGCCCGCGTACGGCGCCGGCGCCGCGGCAGCCCGCCGGTGTCGGGGTTGTCCCGGTGCCCGGAGCCCGTGTCGCCCTCGGGACGGTCGCTGCCGTAGCCGTGCGCGGAGTCCGAGGGGTCGCCCTCGGCGGACGGGCCGGTGGAGCGGGGGCCGGGGACGGTGGCCGGAGCGGTGCCCGGCACGGTGGCCGGCCCGGGACGGGGCGACGGGCGGGTGGAGCGCGGGGCGCTCGCCGCCGGGGGCCGTTCCTCGGGGTCGATGTGCCCGAGCAGCCGGCTGTCCACCCGCAGCACCGCGCGCACCCCGCCGTACGGCGACGGCGACGACAGGTCCACGCCCAGGTCGAACTGCCGCGTCAGCTGCCCGATCGCCGCCAGCCCCATCCGCGGCGGATCGCCGAGGTCGGTGAGGAGGATCGGCTCGGACCCCGCCACCAGCCGCTGCGCACGCGCGCGTTCGTCCTGCGTCATGCCCAGGCCGGCGTCGTCGACCGTGACGCACACGCCGTGGTGGACGTGTTCCAGGTTGACGACGACGTCGGTGTCGGGCGCGGAGTGCCGCAGCGCGTTGTCGAGGAGTTCGGCGACGATGATCGCGACCGGCTCCACGGCGTGGGACACCAGCGCGGTGCCCGCCTCCAGATGGTTGTGGACCCGGACCCGGTGGTAGCCGGCGAGCCGTGCCTGGCCGCCGGTCACCGCGTCCACCACGTGCGACTCCTCGCGCGCGAGCCCGACCCACGCCCCGCACACCACGGCGGCGACCTGCGCGCGCCGCAGCGACTGCTCGTTCTCGTGGTCGAGCTGGAACAGCGTCTGCGTCAGCTCGGGGTCGTCGTACTTCTGCTGGAGTCCGCGCAGCGCGTCCTGCAGACGGTAGAGGGCCGCCTGGATCTCGCGGGTCGCGCCACGCATACCGGCCTGCGCGGCCGCGTCGATCCGGGTGCGCTGGGCGGTGAGTTCGCCGCGCAGGGTGTCCAGGACGTGGTCCAGCGCGAGGCCCAGGGGAGTGCCGGAGGTCTGGGGGTGCAGCGGGCCGGGCACGGCGACGTTCGCGTGGGTCTGCCGCCGGGCGGCGGCGGGCAGGCGCCGCGCCGCGAGGTGCTCGACCTCGTCCGTCAACGCCCGCGCGACCTCGTCGAGTCGGGCGTGCAACCGGCCGATCTCGGCGCGCTGGCGCGCCTGTTGGCGTTGCGCGCGCAGCAGCAGGCCGCCCAGGGCGAGCGCGGACAGCATGCCGACGGCGAGCCCGCCGGTCACCAGGTCCGGTAATTCGATCATCGAGTCGGTTTCCCAGAAGGTCGGGTCGGGGGCAGTCGGGCAGGCCTCGTCGCGCGACCGAGACGCGCGGCGCTCGGAGCACAGTACACACCGTCATCGATCGATCTCGCACGGTCGGCGAATACTTGGGTCCGAATGTGCCGGGAGCTTGCTCGGATCTGTCGCGGACTGTCGCAATTGCGGTCCACGGCAGAGGAGTTGGCGGGCCCCGTGACGCGCCGAACAGCCCCCCGCTTCGCCAATTCCTGTGCGACACGTAGGGTTTACCTGTGTTCGACCCATCGGACACGACAGGCTTGCTACGGTCTACTCACCGGTAGCCAGTTGATGCGGGGGGACACGAGGGGACGGCGGACCAGCGCCGTGACCCCTCGGCGGGTCGTCGAGACGGACGGCCGGGCAAGGGGGCCCGGGCGACCGAGGCGTCTGCACGTGTCCAGCACGTGACCCTCGAACTCCCTCCTTCGCCCACCGATCCAGACAGGTGAGACTCGCGACATGGTGCGATCCCTGGTCGACCTTCTGACCGAGCACTCGGTGCGCCACCCCGAGCGCACCGCCTACCGATACCTCGTCACCGGCGACTGCGACGGCGAGATCCAGGAGATCTCCTACGGCCGCCTCGCCCGGCGCTCCCGCGCGATCGCGGCCTGGCTCCAGGAGCGCGGCCTCGCGGGCAGCCGGGCCATGCTCCTGTACCCGCCCGGCCTCGAGTTCGTCTGCGGCTACCTCGGCTGCCTCGCCGCCGGTGTCGTCGCCGTCCCCGGCGTCCCCCCGCGCGGCCGGTCCCAGAACCACCGCGCCCTGACCCGGATGCGGCGGCTGATCGCCGACGCCGACGCCCAGGTGATCCTGGGCGGCCGCGAGGCGATCGAGGCGCTGACCGGCCTGACCGAGCACCTGCCCGAACTCGCCGGCCCGACCCGCGTGGCCACCGAGGACATCCCGGACGACGCGGCCGCCGCCTGGCGCGACCCCGGCCTGGACGCCGACTCGGTCGCCTTCCTCCAGTACACGTCGGGCTCCACCTCCGCGCCCCGCGGCGTGATGGTCACCCACGGCAATCTGCTCGACAACGAGCGGATCATCACCGAGCGCATGGGCCACACCCCGGACGCCATCGCCGAGCACGGACACGAGATGTTCGTCAGCTGGCTGCCCGTCTACCACGACATGGGGCTCATAGGCCCCGTCCTCAACACCGTCCACCTCGGCGTCACCGCCACCCTGTTCTCCCCCCTGCACTTCCTGCAGCGGCCGCAGCGATGGCTCACCGCCGTCGGCCGCTACCGCCCGCACACCAGCGGCGGCCCCAACTTCGCCTACGAACTCGCCCTGCGGCACGCCACACCCGAGCTCCTCGACGGCCTCGACCTGAGCGCGTGGAAGGTCGCCTTCAACGGCGCCGAACCCGTGCGGGCCGCCACCCTGCGGCGCTTCGCCGACACCTTCGCCCCGGCCGGCTTCCGCCGGGAGGCCCTGTACCCCTGCTACGGCCTGGCCGAGGCCACCCTCATGGTCAGCGGCAGCACCCCGGGCGCCGCGCCCACCCAGCTCCCGCCCGCCGACGGACGGCCCGACACCGGCGCCGTCGGCTGCGGCCGTCCCGGACCCGGACTCACCGTCGCCGTCGCCGACCCCGAGCGCGGCGAGGAACTCCCCGACGGCGAGGTCGGCGAGATCTGGGTGTCCGGCGCGAGCGTCGCCAAGGGGTACTGGCGCAACGCCCTCGCCACCCGCGAGACCTTCCGGGCCCGCCTCGCCGGGCACGAGGGCCGCTTCCTGCGCACCGGCGACCTCGGATTCCTGCGGGACGGCGAGCTGTTCGTCACCGGACGCCTCAAGGACCTCATCGTCGTCGACGGCCGCAACCACTACCCGCAGGACCTCGAACTGACCGCGGAGACCGCCCACCCGGCCCTGCGCCCCGGCTGCACCGCCGCCTTCGGCGTGGACACCCCGGACACCCCGGCCGGCACCGAACAGGCCGTCCTCGTCGCCGAGATCGCCCCCGACATGGCGGGCGAGGCGGAGAAGATCACCGACGTGGTCCGCAGCGCCGTCGCGGAGGCCCACGGCATCGCGCTGCGCGAGGTGGTCCTCGTGCGGCCCGGCACCATCCCCAAGACGTCCAGCGGCAAGATCCAGCGCCACGCCTCCCGGGCGGCCCACCTGGCCGGCACCCTCGCCCGCATCGAGGAACCGGCCCTCGGCTGACGCCGCCCCGTCCCGTCGTACGCCGCCGCGCGCGCCGTACGACGCACCCCGCGGCGTACGCGGACCAGAGCACCCCCCCGTACGCCGCGGCCTTTCTCCGCGACCCACGAGGACATCTCTCTCCATGCCTGCGCACGCGTCCCCGAAGCAGTTCCCCGATCCGCCCCTGCGCACCCCGCAGGACGTCCGGGCCTGGCTGGAGTCGGCCGTCGCCCGGGCGACCGGACTCGACCCGGACACCGTCGACCCCGACCATCCTCTCGCCGAACTCGGCCTGGGGTCACGCCAGTTGGTGACCCTGGCCGCCGACCTGTCCGCCCTCACCGGCCGGACCCTCGACCCCTCCCTGGTCTTCGACCACCCCACGATCGCGGCGCTCTCCGAAGCCGTCCTCGGCGACCGGCCCGTCACCCCGGCCGCACCCCCGCAGCGCGACGGCACGGCCCCGCACCGCCCCGACGACATCGCGATCATCTCCATGGCCTGCCGGCTGCCCGGCGCCGACGGCCCCGACGCGCTGTGGCGGCTCCTCGACACGGGCCGGGAAGCCGTCGGCGACGCGCCCGCGGGCCGCTGGGACACCGGCGGCCTGTACGACCCCGACCCGGAGGCGACCGGCAAGGCGTACTCCCTGCGCGGCGGCTACCTCCGCGACATCGACCGCTTCGACGCCGCGTTCTTCGGCATCTCCCCCCGCGAGGCGGCGGCCATGGACCCCCAGCAGCGGCTCCTGCTGCGGACCTCCTGGGAGGCCGTCGAACGCGCCGGCATCGTCCCCGCCTCCCTGAACGGCAGCCACACCGGCGTCTACGTCGGCCTCTACGACACCGGCTACCTGGCCGCGGCCGGACTCGGCCAACTCGACGGGCACGTCGGCACCGGCACCGCGCCCAGCGTCGCCTCCGGCCGCATCGCCTACACGCTCGGCCTGCGCGGACCGGCGGTCACCGTCGACACCGCCTGCTCCTCCTCCCTGGTCGCCCTGCACCTGGCGGCACGGGCGCTGGCGGGCGGCGAGTGCGACCTCGCCCTGGCCGGCGGCGCCACCCTGCTGCTCACCCCGCGCGGGCACGTCGAGTTCAGCCGGTTGCGCGGCCTGTCGCCGTCCGGGCGGTGCAGCCCCTTCTCCGCCGACGCCGACGGCGTCGTCTGGGCGGAGGGCTGCGGTGTCGTCCTCCTCAAACGGCTCGCGGACGCCCGCCGGGACGGCGACCGGGTCCTCGCCGTCGTCAAGGGCTCCGCGATCAACCAGGACGGCCGCAGCCAGGGCCTCAGCGCCCCCAGCGGATCCGCCCAGGAACGCGTGGTGCGGGCCGCGCTCGACGCGGCCGGGCTGCGCCCGCACGACATCGACCACATCGAGGCCCACGGCACCGGCACCCCGCTCGGCGACCCCATCGAAGGGCGCGCCCTGGCCGCCGTGTTCGGGCCGGACCGCCCCGCCGGCCGGCCCCTCGGCATCGGCTCCCTGAAGTCCAACATCGGGCACACCCAGGCCGCCGCGGGCATCGCCGGCGTCATCAAGACCGTCCTGGCCCTCCGCCACGAGCGGATACCGGCGTCCCTGCACGCCGGGACGCCCACCGGGCACATCGACTGGGAGCACGGCGGACTGCGCGTCCTCGACGCGGCGCACCCCTGGCCGCGGGAGGCCGGACGGGTGCGGCGCGCCGGAGTGAGCGCGTTCGGCATCAGCGGCACCAACGCCCACGTCGTGCTGGAGGAGGCCCCCGACGCGCCGGAGCCCCGGCCCGCCGGCCGGCCCGGGACCGTCCTTCTCCCGCTCTCCGCGCGCGGCCTCCCGGCGCTCGCCGCCCAGGCCGCCCGACTGCTCGACCACCTCGACACGCGGCCCGGCCTGCCGCTGCCCGCCGTCGCCGCCACCCTCGCCCACCACCGCACCCACTTCGAGCACCGGGCCGTCATCAGGGCGGCCGACCGGGACGGCCTGCTGCGCGCCCTGCGCGCGCTCGCCGAGGGCACGGCCGACGACGGCCTCGTCACCGGCCCGCCCCGGACGGCCCGCCCCGGCAAGGTGGCGTTCGTCTTCCCCGGCCAGGGCTCCCAGTGGCCCGGCATGGCACGCGACCTCCTCGCCGACGACCCGGTGTTCGCCGACGAACTCGACCGCTGCGACGCCGCCCTGCGTCCCTTCACCGGCTGGTCGGTGACCTCCGTCCTGCGCGGCGACCCCGCGGCCCCCGACCTGGACCGCGTCGACGTCGTCCAGCCGGTCCTGTTCGCCGTGATGGTGTCGCTGGCCGCCGTGTGGCGGGCCCGCGGCGTCCGCCCGGACGCCGTCGTCGGGCACAGCCAGGGCGAGGTCGCCGCGGCCTGCGTCGCCGGAGCGCTCAGCCTCAACGACGCCGCCGCCGTCGTCGCCCTGCGCAGCCAGGCCCTGACCGGCCTGTCCGGCACCGGCACGATGGCCGTCGTCGCGCTGCCGCACACCGAGGTGGAACGCCGGACCGGCGACGGCCCGATCACCGTCGCGGCCGTCAACAGCGGCCGCTCGACGGTCGTTTCGGGAGCCGTCGACGCCGTCCGCGCCCTCGTCGAGAGCCTGGAACGGGAGCAGGTCTTCGCCCGCGTCCTCGACGTCGACTACGCCTCCCACAGCGACCGCGTCGAGCCGGTGCGCGACACCGTCCTCGACGAACTCGACGGCGTGCTCACCCAGCCCACCGCCGTCACCTGGTACTCCACGGTCACCACCGCGCCCGTCACCGCCGAGCAAGAAGCCGCGTACTGGTACCGCAACCTGCGCGAACCCGTCCGCTTCGCGCCCACCGTCGAGCGCATGATCGCGGACGGCCACCGCTGCTTCGTCGAACTCGCCCCGCACCCCTCCCTGCTGACCGCCCTCGCCACCATCGACGAGGACCTGGTGACGGTCGGCTCGCTGCGCCGCGACGAGGACGGCCCCGCCTGCCTGGACCGCGCCGCCGCCACGCTTCACGTCCACGGCCACGACGTCGACTGGCGCCGGCTCGTGCCGCCCACCGCCCCCGTCGACCTGCCCACCTACGCCTGGGACGAGCAGCGCCACTGGATCGACGCCTCCCCGGCGGACGCGCCGGGCCTGTTCGACCGGGCCGCGCACCCGTTGCTCGGCATCCAGCTCCGCTCCGCCGACGAGACCCGCTGGACCTTCCGCGACGAGTGGTCGGCGTTGACCGCCGACTGGCTCGCCGACCACACCGTCCACGGCCGTACGGTCGTCTCCGGCACCACCCTGCTCGAACTGTGCCGCGCCGCCCTCGCCGTGGCCCGCCCGGACCGGCCCGCCGACGTCGCCGGGCTGCTGCTCCTCACCCCGCTCACCCTGCCCGCGCACGGCACCATCGAGGTGTCCGTCGAGGTGAGCACGGCCGGGCCCACGGCCGAGGTCACCGTCCACAGCCGGCCGCGCGGCCCGCAGGGCGGCGACTGGACCCCGCACGCCACGGCGTCCGCCGCCGAACCGGCCGAACCGCCCGCCGGCGAACCGCCCGCCTGGCCCGAGGAGCCCGTACCCGCCTGGGACGGGGACACCTACGCCCGCCTCGCCGCCCTCGGCCTCGGCTACGGGCCCGCCTTCCAGGGCGTACGGGAGGCCACCACGACCGGCGCCGGGACCGTCCTCGCCCGGCTCTCCCTCCCGGCCGCCGCCCGGGACACCGCCGACCCGTACCCGGTCCACCCCGCCCTGCTCGACGCCGCCCTCCAGGTGGCCGCCGTCCTCGAACCGCTCGACGGCGGACGGGTGCTGCTGCCGGTGGCGATGACCCGGTGCGTCCTGCCGCCCGGCGGGGCGACCGACCTGCTCGCCGTCGTCCGCAGGACCCCGGAGCCCGGCGAGGACGTCGTCCTGGACGTCACCCTGTGGGACACCGACGGCTTCCCGGCCGGCCGGCTGGAGGGCGTACGCCTGCGGGCCGCGCACCCGGCCGAGCCGACCGGCGGCCCGGAGCACGGCCGCCATCTGTACGAGGTGGCCTGGTCCCCGGTCGGCCCCGCCGGACCCGCACCCGAGGAGACGCCCGCCGGTACCGTCGTACGCCGCTGGCCCGCCCCGGAGCCCGGCGCCGACCCGGCCGCCACGGCCCACGCGACGGCGGTGGCCGCGCTGGACGAACTGCGGGCGCTGATCGCCCTCCCGCCGGACGAGGCCCCCGCATGTACCGTCTGGGTCACCACGAGCGCCGTCGCGGCCACGGACACGGACACCGCCGCCGGGTACGCGCACGCCGTGCTGTGGGGGATGGTCCGCGGGGCGCGCGCCGAGCACCCCGACCTGGGACTGACCCTGGTCGACGTCGACACGGACGACCGGGAACCGCCGCTCTCCGCCGTCCTGGACACCGGCGAACCCGAACTCGCGCTGCGCGGGGATCAGTTCCTCGCCCCCCGTCTCGTCCGCGCCCGTCCCGCCCGGCCCGGCGCCGGGCCCGCGATCCCCACCGACGGCACCGTTCTGATCACCGGTGGCCTCGGTGCCGTGGGCCGCCGCATCGCCCGCCTCCTCGCCGAACTCGGCGTTTCGCGCCTGCTGCTGACGTCACGTCAGGGCGCTGAGGACCCGCGTGCCGGCGACGCGACGGCCGAACTGACCGCGCTCGGCGCCCAGGTGGAGATCGCCGCCTGCGACGTGGCCGACGAGGCCGCCCTCGCCGAAGTCCTCAACCGCGTCGGCGACGAGGCACCCCTGCGCGGGGTCGTCCACTGCGCCGGCGTCCTGGCCGACGGCGTACTCGCCGAGACGACCCCGGAGCGGCTGGCCGAGGTCCTGCGCCCGAAGGCCGACGGCGCCGCCCATCTGCACCGCCTCACCGCGGGCCTCGACCTCGGCCTGTTCCTCCTCGTCTCCTCCGCCGCGGGCGTCGTCGGCACCCCCGGACAGGCCAACTACGCCGCCGCCAACGCCTTCCTCGACCAGCTCGCCCACCACCGGCGTGCCTGCGGCCTGCCCGCCCACTCCGTCTCCTACGGCGTCTGGGCGGGGGAGGGGCTGGCCGCCGAACACGCCGACCTGGAGCGCATGGCCCGCCTCGGGCACCGCGCCCTCACCCCCGAGCAGGGCGCCGCCCTGACCGCACTCGCCCTGCGGTACGACACCGCGCACCTGGTCGCCTGGTCCCTCGACCTGCCCCGGCTGCGCGCCGCCGCGCCCGCCGGCGCCCTGTGGCGGTCCCTGCTGCCCGCCCGGCCGGCCGCCCCGGCGGGCGGACCCACACTCGCGGAGCGGCTGTCCCGGCTGCCCGAGAACGAACGCGCCGCCCGTGTCCTCGCCCTGGTCCGCGAGGAGGCCGCCCAGGCCCTCGGCCTGCGCTCGGCCGACGCGGTCCGCCCCGACCAGCCGCTGCGCGACCTCGGCATGGACTCGGTGACCGCCGTCGACCTGCGCAACCGCGTCGGCACCCGCATCGGCGCCCGGCTCCCCGCCACCCTCCTCTTCGACCACCCCACCCCGGCCCGCCTCACCGGCCACCTGCTGGCCGCCGTCCTCGGCCGCCCGGCCCCCGCGAAGGCCACCCGGCCCGCGCCCACGCCCTCCGCGCAGGAGCCGGTGGCCCTCGTCGCCATGGCCTGCCGGCTGCCCGGCGGCGCCCGCGACCCCGAGGGCCTGTGGCGGCTCCTCGCCGAGGGCCGGGACGCCGTCGGCCCGTTCCCGGACGCGCGGTGGGACGTCGAGGCGCTGTACGACCCCGACCCGGACGCGCCCGGCAAGTCCTACGCCCGCGAGGGCGGGTTCCTCGACGACATCGACTCCTTCGACGCCGCGTTCTTCGGCATCACCCCGAAGGAGGCGGCGGCCATGGACCCCCAGCAGCGTCTGCTCCTGGAGACCGCCTGGGAGTCGCTGGAACGCGCCGGCATCGTCCCCGCCGACCTCGCGGGCAGCAGCACCGGCGTCTACGTCGGCATGTTCGGCAGCGACTACCTCTCCGGCACCCGGCTCGACCAGCTCGACGGCTACGTCGGCACCGGCTCCGCCCTCAGCGTCGCCTCCGGGCGGCTCGCGTACACGCTCGGGCTGAACGGCCCCGCCCTCACCGTCGACACCGCGTGCTCGTCCTCCCTGGTGGCCGTCCACCTGGCGGCGCAGGCCCTGCGGTCCGGCGAGTGCGACCTCGCGCTCGCCGGCGGTGTCACCCTGATGGTCACCCCGGGGACCTTCGTCGAGTTCAGCCGGCTGCGCGGGCTGTCCCCGACGGGCCGCTGCCGCTCGTTCTCCGACGCCGCCGACGGCGCCGTCTGGGCGGAGGGCGCCGGCATGCTCGTCCTCAAACGCCTCGGCGACGCGCGGCGCGACGGCGACCGGGTGCTGGCCGTGCTGCGCGGCACCGCCGTCAACCAGGACGGCCGCAGCCAGGGCCTGTCCGCACCCAACGGCCCCGCCCAGGAACGGGTGATCCGGCGTGCGTTGGAGCAGTCCGGGCTGCGGCCCGCCGACATCGACCACGTCGAGGCGCACGGCACCGGCACCACCCTCGGCGACCCGATCGAGGCGGGCGCGCTCGCGGAGGTCTTCGGCGCCTGCCGCCCCGACGGGCGTCCGCTGTACGTCGGTTCGCTGAAGTCCAACGTCGGGCACGCCCAGGCCGCCTCGGGCGTCCTCGGCCTGATCAAGGTCGTGCAGTCCCTGCGCCACGGCACCCTGCCGCGCACCCTGCACGCCGACCCGCCCAGCCGGCACGTCGACTGGGAGCACAGCGGGCTGCGCCTGCTGCACGAGGAGACCGCCTGGCCCTCCTCGGCCGACCGGGTGCGGCGCGCGGGCGTCAGCGCCTTCGGGATCAGCGGCACCAACGCGCACGTCATCGTGGAGGAGGCCCCGCCCGCGTCCACCCCCACGCCCGAACCCTCCACCGGCACCCGGCTGTTCGTGCTGTCCGGCCGCGGCGAGACCGCGCTGCGCGGACAGGCCGCCGCCCTCGCCCGGCACCTGGCCGACAGCTCCACCGACCTGCACGACGTCGCCCACACCCTGGCCCGCCACCGCAGCCACTTCGAGCACCGCGCCGCCCTCGTGGCCGGCGACCGCGACGAGCTGAGGACCGCCCTGACCGACCTCGCGGCCGGCCGGCTGACCCCGCCCGGCCCCCGCGAGGACCCCACCGGCAAGGTCGCCTTCCTCTACGCCGGACACGGCGGCCAGTGGCCCGGCATGGCCCTGGACCTGATGACCGACACCCCGGAGTTCGCCGCCGAACTGACCCGGATCGACGAGGCGGTGCGGCGGCACGCCGGCTGGTCCGTGCTCACCGCGCTGCGGGCACCCGAGGAGTGCTCCCCGTTGGAACGCACCGAGTACCTCCAGCCGGTCCTCTTCGCCGTCAACGCGGCGCTCACCGCCGCCTGGCGCGCGGTCGGCGTCACCCCGGACGCCGTGGCCGGGCACAGCCTCGGTGAGATCGCCGCCGCCCACAGCGCGGGCGCCCTCTCCCTGGACGACGCCGTCGCCGTCGTCACCGGCCGCGCCCGGGCCGTCGTCCTCCTCGCCGGACGCGGCGGCATGCTCTCCCTCGACGTGCCGCGCGAGCACGCCGAGGAACTGCTCGCCCCCTACGCCGGGCTGCTGTTCGTCGCCGCCGTCAACGGACCGCACGCCACGGCCGTGTCCGGCGACGCCGGCGCCCTGGCCGACCTGCGCCGGAGCCTGGACGAGCGGGGCGTGCGGGCACGGCCGCTGTCCACGCCGTTCGCCTCGCACACCCCGCTGATGGCCCCGGTCCGCGAGGACCTGCTCGCCCGGCTCTCCGACGTCCGGGGCACACCCGCGGCGACCCCGCTGTACTCGACGGTCCTGGCCGAACCCGTACCCGGCGAGCGCCTCGACGCCGGGTACTGGTACGCCAATCTCAGCGAACCCGTCCGGTTCGCCGACACGGTCCGGCGCCTCCTCGACGACGGGCACCGCTACTTCGTCGAACTCAGCCCGCACCCGTCGCTCGGCGCCGCCGTCGAAGCGGTGGCGGCCGAGGCCGGCGTCGACGCGGTCACGGTCGGCACCCTGCGCCGCGGCGCGGGCCGGCGCGACACGCTGCTGCGCTCCCTGGGCGCCCTCCACACGGCCGGCCACACCCCCGACTGGACGGCGCTGTTCCCCGGGGACCGCCGCGCCGACCTGCCGACCTACGCCTTCGCCCGCGAACGCCACTGGCTCGCCCCGGCCCCGGCGACCGCGTCCGGCACCTCGCCACTGCTCGGCGCGCACGTCGAGGCCAGCGACGAACCGGGCCGGCACCTCTTCCAGACCGAGGTGGACCTGCGCGACAGCCGCTTCGCCTACCTCGCCGACCACCGCGTGACCGGCGAGGTGTGGCTGCCCGGCGCGGCCTTCCTGACCATGGCGCTGGAAGCCGCCCGCACCGTCCGGGACGGCGGCGACGTACGGCTCACCGACGTCGCCTTCCTCCAGCCGCTGCGCCTGGACGCGTCCCGGCCGATCCGGCTGCAACTCGTCCTGCGGCCCGCCGTCGACGGCGTCCGGGACTTCACCGTCTCCGCCGCCCCGGCCGGCGCCCCGGACGCCCGCTGGGAACGGCACGTGACCGGCCGCGTCACCGCCGCCCCCGCCGCCCCCACCGACGACGACCCGGCCGCCCTGCGCGCCCGCTGCGACGAACCCGCCGACATCACCGCCCTGCACGCCGCCCTGGCCACCCTCGGCATCGAGTACGGACCCGCATTCCAGGGCCTGGAGTCGGGCCGCCGTTCCCGCACCGCGGCCGTCGCCCGCCTCACCGACCGGCCCGCCGCCGGGCACCTGATCCACCCCGCCGTCCTCGACGCCGCCTTCCACACGGCCGCCTTGCCCGCCGACGCCCCGCAGGGCCGCGCGTTCGTCCCGGCCGGCGTCGCCGACCTCCGCCACACCGGGCTGCGCACCACCCCCGCCCGGGTGACCTGCGTCCTGCGGTCCGTCACCGGAGACACCGCCACCCTGGACCTCCGCCTGTACGACGAGGCGGGCCAACTCCTACTGGAGGCATGTGAGTTCAGGCTCGCCGCGCTGTCCCCGCTCGACGGGGCGCTGTTCGAGACGCGCTGGCAGCCCCGCCCGGCCGCCGCCGAACCCCCGGCACCGGGCCCCTGGCTCCTCCTCACCGACACGTCCGGGGTCGCCACGGACCTGGCCCGGCGCCTGGACGGCTCCGCACCCCACGTCATCGCCCGCGAGGGACGGGAGTTCGCCGAGGAGGGGCCGGGCCTGTACGTGCTCGACCTCGCCGACCCGGACCACCTGGCCCGGCTGCTCGACGAGGCGTTCCCGCACGAACCTCCCCGGCACGTCGTGCAGTCGACCGCGCTCGACGCCCCCGCGATCGAGGACGGCCCCACGGCCGGGGAAGCCGCCCGGCTGGCCTGCCTGAGCACCCTGCACCTGGTGCGGGCCCTCGCGGAGCGGGCCTGGGCGCCCCGCCTGCACATCGTCGTCCGCGGCAGCCAGGCCGCCGGCGACAGCACCCACGTCACCCACCCCCAGCAGGCGCTCGCCTGGGGCTTCGGGCTCGCCGTCGCGCAGGAGCACCCCGAGCTGCGCACCACCCTGGTCGACCTGCCGCCCACCGGCGGCACCGACGCCCTGTGGACCCAACTGCGCCACGCCGACGACGAACGCCTCGTCGCCCTGCGCCCCGACGGACGCCACGTCCCCCGCTCGCCCGCACCCGCCCCGACGACTCCGGACGCCCCACCCCGTCCGGCGCCCACCTGATCACCGGCGGCCTGGGCGGCCTCGGCCGGGTCGTCGCCGAACGGCTGGCCGCGCGGGGCGTCCGCCGGCTGGCCCTGCTGGCCCGCAGCGCCCCCGGGGCGGACGCCCTCACCTGGATCGACGGGCTCCGCGCACACGGCGTCACCGTGCACGTGGCCCGCGCCGACGTCACCGACCGCGCCGCCCTCACGGCCGCGCTGGACGGCGTGCGCGCGGCGCTCGGGCCGATCACCGGGGTCGTGCACACGGCCGGTGTCCTCGACGACGCCACCCTCGCCCACCTCGACACCGACCGCGTCACGGCCGTGCTCGCCCCGAAGGTCCTGGGCACCGCCCTGCTGACCGAACTCGTCCCGGAGGCAGCGGACTTCGTGCTGTTCGCGTCCGCCGCCGGTCTGCTCGGCTCCGCCGGGCAGAGCGCCTACTCCGCCGCGAACGCCTTCCTCGACGCGTGGGCCCACCACCTCGCCCTGCGCGGACGCCGGGCCCTCAGCCTCGACTGGGGAGCGTGGGCCGGCGTGGGCATGGTCGCGGGGTCCGACGCCCGCGCCGCGCAGACCGCCCGCTCCGGACTGGTCGCCCTGTCCGCCGGGAACGGCGGGGAACTGTTCGACCGGGTGCTGACCACCTCCCGACGGCAGCTCGCCCCGCTCGCCCTGGACTGGGAACTGCTCGCCCTCGACCCGGACGCCGTCCGCACCCGCCCGATCCTCGCCGGCCTGGTGACCCTGCCCGCCCCGGCCACCGGCACCGACGACCTCGTCGAGAAGGTGCTCGCGGCGGCCGACGACGCCGAACGGGCCGTCCGGCTCGAGGCGTACGTCCGCGCCCGGATCGCCGAGGTCTCCGGCGGCCCCGCCCAGGTCCCGGCGACGACCGCCCTGAAGGAACTCGGCCTGGACTCGCTGATGCTGGTGCGGCTGCGCAACGCGTTCGCCCGCGACCTCGGCGTCGAACTCCCCGCCGCCACCGTCTTCTCCGCCTCCGACCTGCGCGGCCTCGCCGAGGCGCTGCGCACCGCGCTGCCCGGGCGCACGCACACGGCCCCCGACGAGCCGGACGCCACGGCCGAGGTCCCCGACGAGGAACGCCTCCCCGCGACCCGCGACGTCGTACGGCTGCTGCGCAGCGCCCGGCCCGGCATGCCCGAGGCCGCCCACGCCGTCGGTCTCGCCGTACGCCTCACCACCCCCGTCACCCGGGCGACCCTGGCCGGCGTCCTCGACCGCCTCGTCGCCCGGCACGCGGCCCTGCGCACCGCCGTGACGGACGCGGACGGCGGCGGGCGCGTGCTGCGCGTACGCCGGGAGCTCGCGGCGACACCGCTGCGCTGGACCGTCGTCCCCGACGGCACGGAACCGGACGCCGCCGCCCGGCTCCGCGCCCTCCTCGAACCGCCCTTCGACCTGGCCACGGCACCCCTGTGGCGCTTCGAGCTGCTGGACTGCGGCGAGCACGGCCAGATCCTCGTCTACGGCGCCCACCACGCCGTCAGCGACCTGCAGTCACTGCTGCTGGTGGCGGCCGAGATCGACGCCGAGCTGACCACGGGACCGCTCGGCGGCACCGTCACCAACCGCGAGGCCCACCAGCTCATCGAGGCACAGCGCGCCGACGGGCCCGGCGTCGTGGACGGGTGGCACGAGATGTTCCGGGGCAGCGCCCGCCTCGACCTCACCCTGAGCCGGCCCCGCCCGAAGACCCGCACCTACCGGGCCGGGAGCGTCACCCTGCCGATCCCCGACGGGCTGGCCGAGCGGATAGCGGCCGCCGCGAGCACCCTCGCCGTCACCCCGGCCGCGTTCTGCCTCGGCGTCCTCACCGTCCTGCTGGCCCGCAGGCGCGAACGGGAGCGCTTCGTCCTCGCCGTGCCCGTCGACACCCGCGTCCACGCCGACGCCTACGACGCGGTGGGCTTCTTCGGGGTGCCGGTGCCGTTCCCCGCCGAGGCGCGGGCGGGGGAGCGGGTCGAGGAGGTGCTGCGCCGCACCGACGGACGCCTGGAGAAGGTGCTGACGAAGGGCGCGATGTTCTCCGACGTGCTCCCGGTGCTGGCCGAGGAGGGCCTGTACCGGGCCGACGCGCCCCTGGTCGAGGTGTACTTCAACTACGTCCGCTCCGGCGGCGGTCTGAAGGCCCTGGAGGTGCTGCCGGCCGGGACCGGCCACTCCGACCTCGACCTGATGGTCACCATGACACCGGACGCCGGCCGGATCCGGCTCGACCACAACCTCGACATCCTGGACGCCGACGCCGCCACCGGACTCGGCGAGGAACTGCTCCGGCTCCTCGCGGACACGGTGGACGACCCGTCCGCCCCGGTGCGCGCCCCGGCACCGGCCGCCCGGCCCGGCCACCGGCTCGCCCTCGCCGCCACGTTCGCCCTGGGCAACCTGCCGCGGATGTGCGAGGCGGCCCTCGGCGCTGCCGCGCCCGGCACCCCGGTCACCGTCGCCGAAGCCCCGTACCACCAGGTGCCGGCCGCCCTGCGCGACCCGTCGGGTGTCTTCGCCGCCCCGGACACGACCGCGGGCGCCGTCCTGCTGCGGGCCGCCGACCTCGAGCGCTTCGGCCCCGTCGACGACGAAGGACTGGCCGAACTGCGCGCGGCCTACACGGGCGCCGTTCGCGCCGCCGCCGAACGCCGCCGCGCCCCGCTCGTCGTCGGCGTCCTGCCCTCCGCCCACGCCGGGGAACGCCTCGCCGGATGGGAGCGGGAGGTCGCCGCCGACCTGGCCGAGGTGCCCGGTGTGGCCGTCCTCGGGCCGGACGCGTGGACCCGGGACCACGGCGTGGACCAGCCGTTCGACGAACGCACCGAGCGGCTGGCCCATCTGCCGTTCACCGCGCCGTTCCAGGCCGCGGTGGCGCTGCGCCTGGCCGAGGCCCTGCGCGCCGCGCACCGACCGGCACCCAAGGTGATCGCCGTCGACGGAGACGAGACCCTGTGGGGTGGCGTGGCCGGCGAGGCGGGCCCCGAGGGCGTCGAACTGGGCGGCGATCGGACCCTGTTGGCCCGTCGGCTTCTCCAGTGGCGGGCGGCCGGCACGCTGCTCGTGCTGGTCAGCAACAACGACGAGGACACCGTACGGGCTGTGCTGGACCGCCCGGACAGCCTGCTGAAGGCGGAGCACTTCAGTGTGATCTCCGCCGCGTGGGAACCGAAGCCGGACCGGCTGGCCGAAGCGGCCCGCACCCTCGGTCTGGGCCTGGACAGCTTCCTGTTCCTCGACGACAACCCGGCGGAGATCGCCCGGATGCGGGCTACCGCACCCCAGGTGCTCTCGGTGACCTGCCCGGGCACCGGTGAACTACCCGCGTTCCTGGACCGGTTGTGGCCGGTGGTCCCGGTCGCGGCCACGGCCGAGGACGCGCTGCGCGCCCGGTTCTACGCACAGGAACGGCGACGGGACGCCGTACGCGAGGAGACCGGGTTCGAGGAGTTCCTCGAGCAGTTGCGGCTGGAGGTCGATGTCCGGGCCCTGACCGACGCGGACGTCGGTCGCGCCGAGCAACTCGTGCGCCGCACCAACCAGTTCACCCTGCGCGCCCGCTCCGCCGACGGCGGAGACGTCCGCCGCTGGCGCGAGCACGGCGAGGTGTGGACGGCGTCCGCCCGCGACCGTTTCGGCGACTACGGCCAGATCGGCCTCCTCGCTCTACGCGCCGAGGGCGACCGGCTCGACGTCACCGGCTGGCTGCTCAGCTGCCGCGCCCTCGGGCGGGGCGTCGAGGAACGCCTCCTGACCTGGCTGGCCGGACGCGCCGAGGAGTCGGGATGCGCCGAGGTCCGGCTGACCGCCGAACGCACCCCCCGCAACACACCGGCGCGCCGGCTGCTCGCGGCGCTGGGCGGAGGCGACCTGGACGACGACCGGTTGGAGGCCGTCGTCACCCCGGACGGTCTCCGGGCGTTCCGCTCCTGGCGGCGGACGTGACGGCGGCGGCTCCCATCGACATACGTGCAAAGCGACTTGAAGGGCTTCCATGCGTGAGGTGAACGAGAACAGGCCGGCGCCCGCCGACCAACGGGCGACCGCCGAGGCGATCGAGCGGGGCGGCATCGGTCTCTCGGTGACCGACCTGCTGGCCGGGCTCACGCCCGACGCCGGCCCACCCCAGGGGGTGACGGCCGCCGCCCCTGAGCCGGCCGTCGCCCCCCGCGACGAGCCCGCCCCCACCCCCCGAGACGAGCCGGCCCTCGTCTCCGCCGTGGCCGCCCTCGCGGGTCGGTACGTCCCCGCCGGGCATCTGGCGCCCGACGCGGACTTCTTCGACGCGGGCGGCACCTCCGTGCACGCGGTCGAACTGGTCGCCGCGCTGGAGGCGGACCTCGGCCTGACGATCGACCTCGACGAGGTCTTCGCGGACGCGCGGCCCGCGAGCCTGGTCCGGCGTGCCATCGGGGCGGACGGGGTCATGGCCGCCGTGGAACAGCCCGCCGCACAGGCGCCCACCGAGGCCCGGACTCCCGCACCCGTCCTCCCCGCACCGTCCCCCGCCGCCCCCGCCGCTCCCTCCGATGCCGTGGCCCGCCCCGAGGACCTCGCGCAGATCCTCGCCGACCTCTCCCTCGCCGACCGTCTGCCGTTCGTCGGATCGCCCGAACCGGCCCCGCCCCGCCGGGTCCTGCTGACCGGCGCCACCGGCTTCCTCGGCAGCCATATCCTCCTGGACCTGCTGCGGCACAGCGACGCCCATGTGTACTGCCTGGTCCGCGCAGCCGACGAGGAGGCGGCCGTGGCCCGGCTCGGCGAGGCGCTCAAGAAGTACGCGCTGCCCTGGTCGTCGGAGGTCCGCCGGCGGGTCACCGTCCTCCCCGGCGACATCCGCGAACCCCGCCTCGGCCTGTCCGGCGAGCTCTGGGACCGCCTCGCCGGGCAACTGGACAGTGTCGTCTCGGTCGCCGCCGCCGTCGACTTTCTGCGCGGCTACCCGTCGCTGCGCGCGAGCAACGTGCTGGGCGCGCTCACCCTGGCCGAACTCGCCGCGACGGGCCGCCCCAAGCCGCTGCACCACATCTCGTCCGTCGCCGTGTTCAACGAGGTCGGCATCCCCTCCATGGGCGAGGACGACCCGCTCGCGCACATCGACCGCCTCGTCGCCGGCTACGACCAGTCCAAGTGGGCCGCCGAGGTCGCCCTGCGCCGCGCCCGCGACCACGGTCTGGTCGTCACGGCACTGCGGCCCGGCGGGATCGGCGGGCACACGAGGACCGGCGCCTACAACGCCCAGGACCTCAGCAGCGGCCTGCTGTCGGCGTTCGCCCGGTACCGCACGGTCCCCGCCTTCCGGCACCTCAACGCCGCCCCGGTCGACTGGGTGAGCCGGGTCGCGGTCGCCGTGATCTGCGAACCGGACGCCTGGGGCTTCGACTACCACCTCACCGGCGTCCCCAACACGCTCGACGACGTCGTACGGGACATGGCCTTCGGCGGGATGCACGTGCGCGTGCACGACTGGGAGGAGTGGCGCGCCGACACACTCGCCCGCCTGGAGGCCGAGCCCGTCCCCGAACTGGGCTTCCTGACCAGGGTGTTGCGCAGCCCGACCGCGCTGAAGCTGTGCGAGGCGACGCTGACGGGCCCGGCGGCCAGGGCCGACCGCACCGACGCGCTCGTCGAGGCGCTCGGTCTGCCGCCCGCCGCCCGTTACGACGCCCGGGCGCAGCTGAAGACGTTCGAACGCCTCGCCGGTGACGGCCTGGCCCGGCTGCCGCACAAGGACGACCAGCCCTACCTGTGGTTCTCCGAGACCACGGAGGGCGGCGTCGGCCCGGTGGGGTCCGCGCCCGACGGGCCCTGCTCGATGGCCCTGACCCTGTCCGTGGCGAGCATGCACCAACTGGTGACCGAGCGGCGCGTCGACGTCCGCGGCGAGGTCACCTGCCCGGCCGTGCACCCGGCACCGCTCACCGTGGCCCGCGGCGACGTCTGGGTGCGCCCCGAGGAGGGCATCCCGCACCACCACGGCCTGCGCCACCCGCTGCTGCGCTACCGCCTGGCGCTGACCGACGCCGACGGGGGCCGCTGGTGGCTGGAGGGCCACAAGTACGCCCGCGCGCGCCGGGACCTGTGGCGGCAGACCCGGACCCTCACGGTGGAACTGGGCCGCGAGGGCGCACCGGCGACCCTGGCGGGCGAGGTCGTCGTCCCCGCCGGCACCTACGTCCGCGACCAGATCGACGGCATCCGGATGGACCCGCGCCTGACCGGCCGGGAGAAACGCGCCGCCAAGCTGACCTGGCTCGCCTGGTTCGGGCTGGAGATGGGCCGGGGCCTGGCCGGGCCCTTCGCCCGGGCCGCCGCGGACCTGCTCGACCTGCGCCGCACCCCGAACCTCACGGAGAACCACCGATGATCTTCCGGACCCCAGCCCCCCGTACGACCCGGCCGGCCCTGCGCAGGGTCCGGAGCACCGTGACCCCCCGGCCCCTGCGGCACCGCCTCGACCCGGCCACCGTCGAGGAGATCCCGCTGCGGGCGGGCGACGGGGTGCGCCTCGGCCTGACCCGCGTGGACCCGGGCGAGCAGGGCCGGCCCGCCGTGCTGCTGCTGCACGGGCACACCGCCTCCGCCGACATGTTCCTGCTGCCGGAGACCCGCAACCTGGTCGACGTCCTCCTGGACGACGGCTACGAGCCGTGGCTGCTGGACTGGCGGGGCAGCTGCCGGCTGCCGTACAACGAGACCGGCGGGCGCTACACGTACGACGACGTGGCGCTGCACGACATCCCGGCCGCCGTCTCCCGCGTCCGGGCGCGCATCGGCGACCGGCCGCTCTTCGTGGTCGCCCACTGCATCGGCTCCCTCACCCTGTCCCTGAGCATGACGGCGGGCCTGGTGCCGGGGCTGGCCGGCGTGGTGTCCCAGGGCGTCTTCCTCACGCCGAAGCTCGCGGGCCGCACCTCGCTGCGCATGACCCTGGCGGGCGAGCTGCTGAGGTCCAGCGTCGACCACATCCCCGTCGACTTCCGCAGGGTCGGCCTGTGGTCGAAGTACACCCCGCTGTTCGCGCTGGCCTCGCGCGGCGCGGACTGCCCCGACCCGACCTGCCAGATCCTGCACCACTCGGCGTGGGGGACCGGTGCCTCCCTGTTCGTCCACGAGCACCTGTCCGCCGCCACGCACGACCGGCTGGCCGAACTCCTGGGTCCCGCCCCGCTGTGGATCCTGCCGCATCTGCGCCGGATCGAACTGGCCCGTACGGTCGTCCGCTGGCACGACACCGACCACCGCTACCGCGCCCTGCCGGAGAACGCCCTGGACGCCGCCGGCCGTATCGACACCCCGGTGCTGCTCCTGTCGGGCAGCGAGAACGGCCTGTGGCTCGACTCGCAGAAGCTGTGCCACGAGGTCCTGGCCAGTCGGCAGCCCCAACTCGACGTCCGCTACACGGAGATCCCGGGCTACGGGCACCTGGACACGTTCCTCGGCCGGGGTGCGGCCCTCGACGTGTTCGGGCACATCCTCGACTTCCTCGGTGAACGCCGGTGACGGCGGGCCGCACGGCCGGATACCGTACCGGTCAGTAACCGGCTCGCTCCCAGGAGGCCCTCCATGCCGCAGCTCGAAGTCGACGGTGCCACCCTGACGTACGACGACGAGGGCCCCCGCGACGGCGAGGGCGCGCCCCTGGTGTTCGTGCACGGCTGGACGGCGAACCGGCACCGCTGGGACCACCAGACGGCCCACTTCTCCCAGGCGCGCCGGGTCGTCCGGCTCGACCTGCGCGGGCACGGCGAGAGCACCGGGGCGGGCGTGCGCCGCGTCGACGACCTCGCCGCCGACGTCCTCGCGCTCCTGGACCACCTGAAGATCGAGCGGTTCGTGATCGTCGGCCACTCGATGGGCGGCATGATCGCCCAGACCATCGCGCTGTCCCACCCGGAGCGGGTCGAGCGCATGGTGCTGGTCAACTCCATCGGCAAGATGGCCTACAGCCGTGGCCGGGCCCTGCTGATGGCGGCCTCGACGCTCGTGCCGTTCAAGCTGTTCGTCGCGGCCAACATCCAGCGCGCCTTCGCGCCCGGCCACCCCCGCGAGGAGGTCCGGGCCCACATCCGCGCCTCCGCCGGCACCCCGCGCGAGGTCGTCATGACGCTGTACGGCGCCATGCGCGCCTTCGACGTCTCCGACCGGCTCGGCGCGATCCAGGCGCCGACCCTGATCGTGCACGGCTACCACGACGTCCAGCTGCCGATCGGCCCGATGCTGCGCCTGGCCACGGCCTACCCGGACGCGGAGGTCCGGGTGCTGGACGCCGGGCACGAGCTGCCCGTGGAGAAGCCGGCCGAACTGACCGCCGTCCTCGACCGGTTCCTCACCCGAGGCGACTGAACGGACGGCGCCCGGCTCAGCCGGCGCGCAGGGTCCGCTTGGCCAGCTCGTAGGCCGGGAGCATCGCCCGGTGCTCCTCCGTGTCCAGTCCGCCGAGGTGGAGGACGACCGGGCCGCGCTTCGTGGTCACGGCCAGGGCCCGCTGCTCCTTCGTCTCGTCCAGGACCTTGCTCGTGTACTGGTACGTCACCTCGGCGCCCGTGACGCCGTCCGCCGCCTCGAAGGTGCGGTACTTCGCCTTCCCGGCGCCCTCCTCCGCCGCGACGAACTCCTTCAGCACCGAGCGCGCGTCGGCGTCGCCGGGCTCGCCCGTCCAGACGCGCAGGAAGCCGATGGCGCCGGCCGGCTTGGCGTCGATCTCGCAGGCCATGGTGACCGGGCCCTGGTGCAGCAGGGCGTCCGCCAGCTCCCCGGCCAGCTCGTCGTCGTTCCCGGCGGGCTTCGGGTCGACGGCCTTCGGCTTCCAGGACGCGGCGATGTCGAAGGTCACGGGGAGCTCGCAGGCCGATCCGGCGGCGCCGACGCTCCCCCCGCTTCTCGCCGCGCCCGGCCCGCTTCCGGACACCTCGGCCGACGCACTCGCCCGGCCGTCCGCCGGCTCCTCGCCGGAGCCTCCCGAACACCCCGTCAGCACCGCGCCCAGCAAGGCCGCGCCGGCCACCCCGCGCCGTATCCGTCCCGTCCTCACCCGCATGGTCGCTCCCCACCCGATCCTGATCAGCCGCCTCACAGTAGTCGAGCCCTCGGACACGCGGCCCTGCGGCATCATGAGGCGATGACTCCGCCCGCCTTCGAGGACCACTGCGACACGATCGTCACGCAGACCGAACGGCTCACCGCCCAGGTGCGCGGCGCGGGCCTCTCCGCCCCGGTGCCCACCTGCCCCGGCTGGACCCTCGGGCAGTTGCTGCGGCACGTCGGCGGTGATCACCGCTGGGCCGAGGAGATCGTCCGGACCCGGGCCGCAGGCCCCGTCGGGAACGACCTCGTCGACGCCCCCCGCGCCGACCCGAGCGCGGACACGTCCACCCTGCTGCCGTGGCTCACCGAGGGCGCGGCACGTCTGAGCGCCACCCTGCGTTCCGCGGGACCCGACGTCCTCGCGTGGAACCCGTCCGCGGACCGGCCGGCGCCCGTGCGGTTCTGGGCCCGGCGGATGGCGTACGAGACAGCCGTGCACCGGGCCGACGCGGCACTGACGACCGGGACGCCGTTCACGCTCGACGCCCGTCTCGCCGCCGACGCGGTGGAGGAGTGGCTGGAGTTCTCCACGTTCCCCGAGGCGTACGCGCCCCACCCGGACCTGCCCGACCTGCTCGGCCCCGGCCGCACGGTGCGCTTCGAGGCCCCCGGCGCGGGGACGTGGCACGTCGACCTCACCGGCGAACGCCCGGTCCTGAGGGCCGCTTCCGGCGCTCCCGCGGCGACCGCGCGCGGCCCGGTGACCGACCTCCTCCTGTACTTCTACCGTCGGCCCGCCCCGGCCGTGGTGACCGGCGGCGACACGGCACTGCTGGACCTCTGGCGGACCCGGGCCGGCTTCTGGCTGGAGGCCCCGTAGCGCGACGGTTTGCCGATCCGGCAACGGTGTTTGTCGCCGGGGAATCCCCCCGCGCAGGCTTGAGGTGCGCGACCGCGCCCCTTTCCTATGCACCGGGAGGCACCCGTGACCGAGACGAACGCCCTGGAGGCCGCCGAGTTCTGGGAGGCCCGGTACCGCGACGGCGGCCCCGTGTGGAGCGGCCGCCCCAACGCGCTGCTCGTGCGCGAGACCGAGGGGCTGACCCCGGGCACCGCACTCGACCTCGGTTGCGGGGAGGGCGCCGACGTAGTGTGGCTCGCCTCGCGGGGCTGGACGGTGACCGGTGTCGACATCTCCCGCACGGCGCTGGAGCGGGCCGCCCGGCACGCCGCCGAGTCCGGGGTCGCCGACCGCACGTCCTGGGAGCGGCACGTCCTCGGGGAGACGTTCCCGGGTGGGACGTACGACCTGGTCAACGCGCAGTTCCTGCAGTCGCCCGTCCCGCTCGACCAGCGCCTCGTCCTGCGCCGGGCGGCCGACGCCGTGGCGCCCGGCGGCAGCCTGCTGCTCGTCCTGCACGCGGGCTGGCCGTCCTGGCAGACCGAGCCGCCCTTCGAGGCGGAGTTCCCGACCCTGGACAGCGTCGACGAGGACCTGGCCCTCGCCGAGGCGGAGTGGACGGTGGTGACACGGGAGACGGTCCGCAGCCCGCACACGTCCCCCGACGGCGTGGAGGGCCACCGGGACAACCACGTGTGGCGGTTCCACCGCCGCTGACCTCGCGAGGCCCGGCCGGGGGTCACCCCTCGCCGGCCCCCGCCGGAGCCTCCTCGCCCAGGGCCTCGCGTGCGGCGTCCAGGGCGGCCGTCCGGTCGGCCGGGACCAGGCCGACGCGGGTGCGCCGGTCGAGGAGGTCGGACTCGTCCAGGGCGCCCTCGTGCCGTACCGCCCACAGCAGTTCGGCGGCGGTGACGGGGTGGCCGGGAAGGAGCGGCTCGGCGAGCCGGGGGTCGCGGGCGCCCAGTGCCGCGACGGCCGCGGCCTCGGTGCCGTAGCGCTGGACGAGGCGGCGCGGGGCCCGGACGGCCGCGAGGGCGGCGGGCGACGCGGCGCCGACGAGCGGGAGCGACGCGGTGGGGGAGGGCCCGGCGCCGATCCGGCCGGTGGCCACGGCGGCGTCGACGGCGTCCTCGGCCATCCGCCGGTACGTGGTGAGCTTGCCGCCGACCACCGTGATCACGCCCTCGGACGAGGTGAGGACCGCGTGCCGGCGGGAGACGTCCGAGGTACGGGCGGCCCCCGAGCCGCCCTCGGCCGTGGTGTCGAGCAGGGGGCGCAGCCCGGCGAACGCGCCGACGACGTCCTCGCGTCCGACCGGCGCGTCCAGGACGGAGCCGAGCACGTCGAGCAGGAAGCCGATGTCGGTCTCCGGCACCTCGGGGACGTCGGGGAAGGGGCCCTCGACGGGCTCGTCGGTGAGGCCCACGTACACCCGGCCGTCGCCCTGCGGCAGCACCAGCACGAAGCGGTTGGTCTCCCCGGGGACGGGCACGTGCAGTCCGGCGGGCAGCGGGCCCAGCCGGTCGGAGCGCAGCACGAGGTGCGTGCCGCGCGAGGGGCGGATGCGGATGCCCTCGACCAGTCCGTCGGCCCAGACGCCGGTGGCGTTGACGACGACGCGGGCCCTGATCTCGCCCTCCTCGCCGGTCAGTTCGTCACGGACGCGGGCGCCTGACGCGCCGAGCTCCAGGGCCCGGACCCGGGTCAGCACGCGGGCGCCGTGCGCGGCGGCGGTGCGGGCCACGGCGGTGACGAGGCGGGCGTCGTCGGTGAGCCGGCCGTCCCAGGACAGCAGTCCGCCGCGCAGGCCCTGGGCGCGCAGGGCGGGAGCGAGGTGCCGGGTCTCGACGGCGGAGAGGCGGCGCGGGGCGGGCAGCGTGGCGCGGGCGGTGCGCGCCGCGAGGCGCAGCGTGTCGCCGGCCCGGAAGCCGGCCCAGGCCAGCGCGGACTGGGCGCGGGAGACCAGCGGGGTCAGGGGCAGCACGAACGGCTGGGCGCGCACCAGGTGCGGTGCCGTGCGCTCCATCAGCACCCCGCGCTCGACGGCGCTCTCGTGGGCGACGTCGAACTGCGCGGAGGCGAGGTAGCGCAGACCGCCGTGGATCAGCTTGCTGCTGAAGCGCGAGGTGCCGAAGGCGAGGTCGTGCGCGTCGATCGCGGCGACCGTCAGCCCGCGGGAGGCGGCGTCCAGGGCGGCGCCCGCGCCGGTCGCGCCGAGACCGACGACCAGGACGTCGACGGCCGGACCGCCGACGGTCGCGGAGAGTTCGCGGGCGCGCCGGGCGGCGGACAGCGACGCGCCGCCGGGCGGGGGAGGGGCGGTGCTCATGGCGTCAGGGTCCTCTCGATGATGCCGCGCAGCTCCGCCAGGAAGGCGTCGCCGTTCAGCTCGGTGTCGTCCGCGTCGGTCATGGTCCGCAGGGACAGGGCGAAGGACTGCACGATCAGCAGCAGGGCCCGCGCCTGCCGTTCGACGTGCCCCTGCCGCACCGACCCGTCGGCGTGGCCCTCCCGCAGCACGTCGGCGAGCAGGGCGAGCAGCGCCTCCTGGCTCGCGCCGCGCCGGTCGAGGACGTACGGCAGGAGCAGTTCCGGGTCGACGTCGAGGATCTTGTGGAAGAGCGGGTGCGCGCGGAACGCGGCCACGCCCGCGACCAGCCCGTCGGCGATCAGGTCGCGGGTGAGCGTCCCGGGCCGCCGTTCGGGCATGGCGCCGGTGGCGGCCGCGACCCACTCACGGGTCATCAGATCCCCGACCAGGGAGCGCACATCGGGCCAGCGCCGGTACAGCGTCATCCGGGAGACCCCGGCGCGGCGGGCCACGTCGGTCATCGTCGTACGGCGGACTCCGACGGCGAGGACACAGTCCCGCACCGCGTCGAGGACCGCGTCACCGTCCGAGTGGTTGTGACGAATAGGCGTCATGTGTCACAGTGTAACGCCTGCGAGGCCGTCCGGGACACGGCATCGCCCGACTCGACGGTGAGGACGACAGCCGATGGACATGCTGTGGAGTGGCTGGGGCGACCCCGCCAAGGCGGCCCCCCTGCCCGAGACCGTGACCGGGCTGCTGCGCGACCTGCTCGGCGTCAAGCCGCGCACCACCGCGCCGGTCGCCCTCGCGGACATCGCCGTACCCGAGCCGGGTCTCGAACCCGCCGCGCTCCAGGCCCTCGAGGCCGCGGCCGGCGGCGCGGAGCACGTCCGCACCGACGCCGAGGCACGCGTCCGCCACACCCGGGGCAAGTCCACCCCCGACCTGCTGCGCATCCGCGACGGCGAGGTGGCCGCCGACATCCCGGCCGCCGTCGTCCTGCCCGCCGACCACGACGAGGTCGTCGCGGTCCTGCGCGCCTGCGGCGAACACGGCCTGCCCGTCGTCCCGTTCGGCGGCGGCACCTCCGTCGTCGGCGGCCTCGCGCCCACCGGCCGGCGCCCCTTCGTCGCCCTGGACCTGCGCCGCATGGACCGGATGCTCGCCCTCGACCCGGTCTCCCGCACCGCCACCCTGCAACCGGGCCTGCGCGCCCCGCAGGCCGAGGCGCTGCTCGCCGCACACGGCTTCACCCTGGGCCACTTCCCGCAGTCCTACGAGTGGGCCAGCATCGGGGGTTTCGCCGCCACCCGCTCCAGCGGCCAGGCGTCCGCCGGGTACGGCCGCTTCGACGAGATGGTGCTCGGCCTGACCGCCGCCACCCCCGAGGGCACCCTCGACACCGGCCGCGCCCCGCGCTCGGCCGCCGGTCCCGACCTGCGCCAGCTCCTGCTCGGCTCGGAGGGCGCGTTCGGCGTCATCACCTCCGTGACCGTCCGGGTCCGGCCCGTCCCGCGGACCCGCGTATACGAGGGCTGGCGGTTCGCCTCCTTCGAGGAGGGCGCCGCCGCGCTGCGCCGCCTCGCCCAGGACGGCCCGCGCCCCACCGTGCTCCGGCTGTCCGACGAGACCGAGACCCTCGTCGGCCTCGCCCAGCCCGACGCCATCGGCGGCTCCCTCCCGCAGGACGCGGGCTGCCTCGCGATCACCGGCTACGAGGGCACCGAGGAGGACACCACCCACCGGCGCGAGCAGGCCGCGGCCGTCCTGCGCGCCTGCGGCGGCACCCCCCTCGGCGAGGAGCCGGGCCGGCGCTGGGCGCACGGCCGCTACTCCGCCCCCTATCTACGGGACTCCCTGCTGGACGCGGGCGCGTTCGCAGAGACCCTGGAGACCGCCACCTTCTGGTCGTCCCTGCCCGGCCTCCACGCCGCCGTCCGCGACGCCCTCACCGGCACGCTCACCGAGGCCGGCACCCCGCCCCTGGTGATGTGCCACATCTCCCACGTGTACGAGAACGGCGCCTCCCTGTACTTCACCGTCGTCTCGGCGCAGGGCGACGACCCCGTGGCCCACTGGGACCGGGCCAAGCGCGCCGCCAACGACGCGATCCTCGCGGCCGGCGGCACCATCACCCACCACCACGGCGTGGGCACGGACCACCGCGACTGGTACGTCCGCGAGGCAGGCGCCCTGGGCGTTCAGGCGCTGCGCGCCGTCAAGCGCCGGCTGGACCCGTCGGGCCTGCTCAACCCGGGCGTCCTGCTGCCCCTCGACTGACGCGCCCACGCACCACCCCGGTACATTCCCCTGCACCTCCCGCCTCTGGCGGCTCCTGGCCGCCGGCCCGAAAGGCACACCGATGCGACAGTTCACCGCCATCGTCAACCCCACGGCGGGCGGGTCCGCCGCGGCTGCCGCGCTGCTGGACGTGGCCCGGCCGCTGCGGGAGGCCGGCGCCGGCCTGGAGACCCTGTACAGCCGCAGCCTGGCGCACGCCCAGGAACTGGCCCGGGACGCCGGGGAACGCGGGCGGGTGGTGCTCGCCGTGGGCGGCGACGGCATGGCCGGGGGTGTCGGCGGCGCCCTCAGCGGCACCGACGCCCTGCTCGGGCTCGTCCCCGCCGGCCGCGGCAACGACTTCGCGCGCGCCCTCGACCTGCCCACCGATCCGGCGGCGCTCGCCCGGGTACTGCTCGACCACGAGCCCAGCGCGGTCGACACCATCGAGGTCGAGTCGGCCGTCCACCCGCGCACGGTCGTCCTCGGCAGCGTGTACGCCGGGGTCGACGCCCTGGCCAACCGGCACGCGAACAACTCCACCCTGCTGCGCGGCGCCGCCTCCTACTACGCCGGTGGCCTGCGCGCCGTCACGACCTGGCGCCCCGCCCGCTACCGCGTCACCGTCGACGGCCACGAGCATCTGCACGTCGGCTACACGGTCGTGGCCGCCAACTCCGGCTACTACGGCTCCGGACGCCGGATCGCGCCGGACGCCCGCGTCGACGACGGACAGCTGGACCTCGTGATGATCCGGCAGGCGCCGCGCCGGCTGTTCTTCGCCCTGATGAACGAGCTCAAGACCGGCGCGCACGTGCGCCGCCCCGAGGTCGAGATCCTGCGGGGCAAGGAGATAAGGATCGCCGCCGACCGGGACGTGCCCTACGGCGCGGACGGCGAGGTGGACGCCACGCTCCCCGTCACCGTCCGGGTCCTGCCGGGCGCCCTGCGGGTCCTGCGCTGAGCGGCCGCGGGCTTCCCGGGGCGTCCGTCAGCCGCCCTCGGCCTGGACGGACGAGCCCTCCACCTGGATGGGCGAGCGCGTCGCCCGCAACTGCTCGGACGCGGTCTCCCGCTGCGCGTGGTCCTGGATGAGCAGACCGATCAGCGCCGCGACCGGCAGCCCCGCCTCCGCGGGGTGTCGCAGCAGTTTGCCCGGCTCGACCCGGTAGGTGTTGGTGCGGCCCTCGCGCTTGTGGGACAGGTAACCGTCCCGTTCCAGCTCCGAGATGATCTTCTGGACGGCGCGTTCGGTGAGCCGGCAGTGCGCCGCGATGTGCCGGATGCGGACATCCGGATTGTCGGCGATCGTGGCCAGCACGCGTGCGTGATTGGTGAGGAACGTCCACCCGGTGTGCGGCTCAGGGACTGCATCCATGGCCCCTACCTTACGACCTCGGATTCACGTATACAAAAACACGTACTGCGTTTCATGTATCAGTTGACGTGTACGGCGGTTCGGGTTCAAGCTGTACGGGAGACGGGGAGACCTGAGGGAGAGGCGGACATGCCCGAGCTCGCGTCGGTACACATTTCTGCCGTAGGCGACACCACGGATGCGGACGTCGCCGGCACACCGGTGATGGAGCCGATTCCGGTGGTCGCGGCGCTGTGTCCGGAGGGCGACCGCATGAAGGTGGTCGTCCGCGGGGAGCTGGACCTCGACGCGGGGGACCGGTTCCAGCGGATCCTCCGGGCCGCCCTGGACCGTTCGGTCCGCGGGGTCGATGTCGATCTGCGGGGCGTCACGTTCTGCGACTGCGCCGCGCTCAACAACCTCCTGGCGGTACGCCGGCGTGCCCTGGCCGACGGCAAGACCGTCACGCTCCACGCCGCCAGCGCCATGGTCGACCGGCTGCTCGCGCTGACCGGCACCCGGGACCTGTTCGCCGGCCCCGCCCCGGCCGGCACCGAGGCGACCGGCCCGTCGCCCCGGGACGAGGAGGTGCGGGACGTGACCGACCACGACCTGCGGACCGAACTCGCCCAGCTGCGGCAGGCCATGCGCACCCGGCCCACCGTCGACCTCGCCCGGGGCGTCCTCATGGCCTACTACGGCCTGGGCCCCCAGGACGCCTGGGCGGTGCTCGCCTCGGCCGCCGAAGGGGCCGGCACCGAGCCGGGCGCCCTCGCCGAGGACCTCGTCCGGTCCGCCCAGGGCGGCGCGCCGCTGCCCGCCGCGCTGCGGGCGGAGCTGTCCTCGGCCATCGCGCGCGTGCACGTCGCCGACGGCTGAGCGCCACCCGGCACCGGGCGCGGCGCTTGCGCGGACCGCCGTCCCGGGGGCAGGGTGCCGTCGTGCCCACCCTGCTGATCGTGCATCACACCCCCTCGCCCAACTGCCAGGCCCTGCTGGAGGCCGTCGTCTCTGGTGCCACCGCGCCCGAGATCGAGGGCGTCGACGTCGTACGCCGCCCCGCGCTGTCCGCCACCGCCTCCGACGTGCTCCATGCGGACGCCTACCTCCTGGGCACACCCGCCAACCTCGGTTACATCTCCGGTGCCCTGAAGCACTTCTTCGACCAGATCTACTACCCGTGCCTCGACGCCACCCGGGGCCGCCCGTTCGGGCACTACGTGCACGGGGGCAGCGACGTCACCGGCGCCCTGCGGGCCGTCACCGCCATCACCACCGGGCTCGGCTGGCAGCCCGCCGCGCAGCCGGTGACGGTGACGGGCGAGCCCGCCAAGAAGGACATCGAGGCGTGCTGGGAGCTGGGCGCAACGCTCGCCGCGGGTCTCATGCCCTGACCGACTCACCCTCCATCCACCTGCGTTGACGCAGGCCAGAGCGTTTCAAACCGCCGGGCACTGAGAAACTTGTGAGAATTTCCGATGCGGTTGAACACACCTGGGACCGCCTCCGTATGAGAGCAGGGGGATTTTCATGCCCTGACCGACCACGAGGCGATGGAGTAATTCCTTGGGACGCAGCACGCGGAGACGCCCCACGGGCGCACGGCGCGCGACCTTTGCAGCGGTCGCGCTGATGTTGGGTGGTGGCGGCCTCGTCGCGGCCAATGTCTATGCCTCGGCCACCGAGGAGGGCGGGACCGACCCCGCCCAGACGCTGTCCACCCCGGCCGGCACGATCGACTGCCCCGACGTCGGCACCAAGCTGACGAACGTGCCGGAAGGGGCGAAGGAGGACGTCGCCAAGGAACTCGCCCTCCTGGACCAGCAGATCGCCGACGCCTACCAGCGTCTGATGAACGCCGGGCAGGCCATCGAGCGGGACGCGGCCTTCGCCGACAACGCGATCATGAATCCGCTGAAGGAGAAGCGCGCCGCCACGATCGAGCGGATCGCCATCGCCGTGGACCGCCAGGGCGACCGGCCCGAGGGCCTGGACGCCCTCGCCGCCTGCACCCTGCGCGCGCCCGAGACCAGCGCCCCCGCCGACCAGGCCGGCGACGGCGCCCAGAACACGGGCGACGCCGGCCAGGGCGGCCAGCAGGGCGGCGGCGACCAGAACGCCGGGAACGGCGGCAACGGCCAGAACGGCAACGGCGGTCAGGCCGGCAACGGCCCCGTCGCCGAGGACTACGTGGACATCAAGTCCGTCCAGCCGAACGTCTCGAAGCCGGCCGTACGCAAGGGCGGTTCCCGCGGCACCTTCGCCACCAGCTGCGGCGTCAACGAGAACGGGCTGTTCAACTCGGACAACGTGATCGTGGCCCCCGGCGTCTCCAACGGCGCCCACCACTTCCACGACTACATCGGCAACCAGTCCAACTCCGCCTTCGCGAGCGACGAGGACCTGGCCAACGCCGAGACCAGCTGTGTGAACCAGAGCGACAAGTCCACCTACTACTGGCCGGTGCTGCGCCTGCAGAACGGCAAGCAGGAGCGGGACGCGGACAAGCCCGGCGGCGGCATCGAGGGCAACGCCGGCGAGATCGTCCGGGCCAAGGAGGTGACGCTGAACTTCGTGGGCAACCCGCGGAGCAAGGTCACCGAGATGCCGCGCCTGCTGCGCATCATCACCGGCGACGCCAAGGCGTTCGTCAACGGCCCGGCCAACGCCAACGCCTCGTGGAGCTGCACCGGGTTCGAGGACCGGCAGCTGAAGGACAAGTACCCGCTGTGCCCGAAGGGCAGTGACGTGGTGCGCACCTTCAAGTTCCAGAGCTGCTGGGACGGCCAGAACATCGACAGCGCCAACCACCGCGCCCACGTGGCGTTCGCGGCGGCCGACGGCAGCTGCGGAAACGGCTTCAAGGCCATCCCGCAGCTCGTGCAGCGGATCGTGTACGACGTCGACGCGCCCAGCCTCCAGGACGGCGGGAAGACCACTCCGCTGTTCGCGGTGGACTCCTTCCCGGAGCAGCTGCACAAGCCCGTCACCGACCACGGCGACTTCATCAACGTCTTCGACGAGAAGCTGATGAGCGAGATGGTCGACTGCATCAACGCGGGACGCACCTGCGGTGTCGGCGCCGGCGACGGTGGCGACGGCGGCAACGGTGACGGTGGCAACGGTGGCGGTGGCAACGGCGGCGGTGGCCAGGAGGAGCCGACCCAGGCTCCCACCACCCCGCCGGCCGACAACGGCGGCGGCAACGGCGGGAACGGCGGCGGCAAGGGCGACGACCAGACGAAGCCGCCCGCCACGCAGGCCCCGACGACCGACGCCCCGGGAACCGGCAGCCCCGACGACGGCAAGAACGGCGGCGGCAAGAACGACGGCGGCAAGAACGACGACGGCGGCAAGAACGACGACGGCGGTAAGAACGACGACGGCGGTAAGGGCGGCGACGGCGGTAAGGGTGGCGCCGGCAACGGTGACGACGGCAACGCCGGCACCGGGCAGGACGACCGGCCGACCGGGTCCGCCACGGTGGCGCCGAAGGTCAGCGGCCAGCCGGACGCCGGGAACGACGCCGGCGACGACGAGGCGGAGGTCATCGGCACTCCCGCGCAGACCCAGCCCCCGACGAGCGACACCGACTCCCTCACGGGCGGTGCGCGCGCGCAGGCGGTCGGCGGCGACCTCGCCGAGACCGGCACCTCGCTCTGGCCCGCCGCGGGCGGAGCGGTGCTGCTGATCGCCGGGTTCGTGGTGCTCATGCGCACCAGGCGTCACGCCCGCTGACGCAGGCACCGACGCGTCGGCGAAGGGCCCGGACCGGGATCACCGGTCCGGGCCCCTCCGCGTCAGGGCGTAGGCAGGCCCGCCGGGCGCGCCGGACGCCCGAGCCGGACCGGCACACCGGGGGAGTAGAGCACGCTGACCGGATCTCCGGCGGGCGCCGGCAGACCGGCCGCCGTGATCAGGTCCTCCTCGCAGGTGAGCACCTCGGCGCGGTGCAGCGGCCAGCGCGGATGGTCGTTCGGCAGGTAGGCCGACGGCCCGGACGCGCCGAAGAACGCGTTGTGCATGCCCCAACGGGCCGTCAGAAAGTGCTCCAGCCCGGTCGGCTCGGCGATCGGCTCCCCGACACGCACGGTGACGAGGCTGGAGGCGCCGCGCGGCCCCGGCCACCTCCGGCGACCGGCGTACGTGACGGTGTCGCCGGCCCGCCGCACGGACATCCGCGACCACAGGTACGGCAGCCGGAAGCCGACGCGGCCCATGACGACCGGGATCAGCCGGGCGGCGTCCATGGAGAGGAACACCACCCCGCGCCGCCCGTGCGCGTCCACCGAGTAGAGCCGCACGTTGGTCTCCGGGAACGTCCCCAGATACGGCACCCCGGGCAGCCCGAGCCAGCCGACCCGATGCATCCGGAAGGCGACGAGACCGACGTAGGTCGCCCCGTCGTAGGTGTCGGGGACGGTGCCGCGCGGCAGCAGCCGGGCCACGGCATCCGGCTCGACCGCCCAGTGCAGAAAGGCGAGATCGAGCCACTGCTGGGTGAGCAGCGGACTGCGGACCCGGGAGGGGGCGTCCGGTGAGACGGGCGACGGCTCGAACACCCGCCCAGCATGCCAGAGCCGCCGCACCGGCCGGCTGGTGATCCGCCCGGATCAGGCCGGGTAGGCGTGGGTCTGGGCCGCCTTGACCGTGGCCCACACCGTCGCGCCGGGCCGCAGGTCGAGTTCGGCGGCGGCGAGCGTCGTCAGGTCGGCGGCCAGCGGGAGTTCACCGGAGAGCGCCGCGCGGATCTGGTCGCCGTGCGTCTCCAGGCCGTCCACCTCGCAGCGCCAGAGGTTGCGGGCGCTGGACCCCGTGGGCCGCTCCCGGTGCAGGGTCACCGCACCCGGCGGGAACGCGACGAAGACCGGGCCCGTCAGCTCCTCGGTGGTCGTGACCACCGGCCCGCCGTCGACCCGTACCGCGTGCCCGTCCGCCTCACCCCGGTAGAGGTTGAGGCCGACCAGCCGGGCGATGTAGTCGCTGCGCGGATGCCGCGCGATGTCGGCCGGGCCGCCCTCCTGGACGACCCGCCCGTCCTCGATGACGACGAGATGGTCGGCCAGCACCATGGCGTCCAGCGGATCATGCGTGACCAGGACGGCGACCGCCTCGAAGTCCGCGAGGTGGTGGCGCAGTCGGGCCCGTACGTCGAGCCGGGTCCGGGCGTCGAGCGCGGCGAGCGGCTCGTCGAGGAGGAGCAGCCGCGGCCGGGTCGCCAGGGCGCGGGCGAGTGCGACCCGCTGGGCCTGCCCACCGGACAGCCGGCGTGGTCTGCTCGCGGCGTGCTCGGCGAGCCCCAACCGCTCCAGCCAGGCGGCGGCCTGCGCACGCGCGGCGGCCTTGGGGACCTTCCGGCAGCGCGGCCCGAACGCCACGTTGTCCAGCGCGGACAGATGCGGGAAGAGCAGATAGTCCTGGAAGACCACGCCGACCGGGCGGGCCTCGGGCGGCGTACGGCCGAGGTCGGCGCCGTCCAGCAGCAGATGCCCGGCGGACAGCGGGACCAGCCCGGCCAGTGCGCGCAGCGCGGTCGTCTTGCCGGCCCCGTTCGGGCCGAGGAGCGCGACCACGTCTCCGGGCGCGGCGCGCAGCGCCACGTCGAGGCGGAAGGCGTCCCGCTGCACGACCAGTCGCGCGTCCAGGCCCTCGCCGTCGCGTGAGGACCCGGTCCTGTGAACCGTCCCGGTCATGAGGCGGTCGTCCAGCGGTCCCGCAGCCCCGCGAGCACCGCGACCGACACCGCGAGCAGGACGAGACTCAGCGCGATCGCCGCCTCCGGGTCGTTCTGCAGGGCCAGGTAAACGGCGAGCGGCATGGTCTGGGTCCGGCCGGGGAAGTTCCCGGCGAAGGTGATGGTCGCCCCGAACTCGCCGAGCGCCCGCGCCCAGGCGAGCACGGCACCGGCCGCGATGCCGGGCGCGACCAGCGGCAGCGTGACCCGGCGGAACGCGGTGAACCGGGAGGCGCCCAGGGTGGCGGCGGCCTCCTCGTAGCGCGGGTCGGCGGCCCGCAGGGTGCCCTCGACGCTGATGACGAGGAACGGCATCGCCACGAACGCCTCGGCCACCACCACCCCCGCCGTGGTGAACGGCAGCGTCACCCCGAACCAGTCGTCCAGCAGACGCCCCGCCACACCGTTGCGGCCGAGCGCCATCAGCAGCGCCACACCGCCGACCACGGGCGGCAGTACCAGCGGCAGGGTGACCAGGGCCCGCACCAGCCGCCGCCCCGGGAACTCGACCCGCGCCAGCAGCCAGGCCAGCGGCACGCCCACGACCAGGCTCACCGCGGTCGCCGCCGTCGCGCAGACCAGGGACAGCCGCAGCGCCTGCCACACCTCGGCGCTGGTCAGCAGCTCGGGCATGCTCCGCCAGGGCGCCCGTACGAGCAGCGCGACCAGCGGCAGGACGAGGAACGCGACCCCGATCAGGGCGGGGACGAGCAGGGGCAGGGGAGCCGCGCGGCTCACCCGCAGGCGCCGCCGACCGCCGGCCGGGAGCCCGGGGACGTCCTTCTCCACGTCGCCCTCCTCCACTCCCTCATGCTTCACACCCGTGTACGCCGACGATGATGATACTGACGCGGATGCAAGCGGAAGGCCCGCTGTCGCTTCGCACGAGCCGGTGCATCGCCGCACGGGCCTCGCATGTGCGTTCGCACGGAACGCCCGGCCCGCTCAGGCCCTGTCGACATGGACATTCGTCGACTTCACGCGCGCGGTGGCCTCCATGCCCACTTCCAGACCCAGCTCCTCCACGGCCTCCCGCGTCAGGAGGGACACCAGCCGGTGCGGCCCGGCCTGGATCTCCACCTGGGCCGCCACGTCCCCCAGCTTGATCGCGGTGACGATCCCGGGGAAGGCGTTGCGCACCGAGGTCGAGGAGGGCGCCTCCTCACCCGCGCCGGAGCGCGCGAGCTCCACGGAGAAGGCGGCGAGGTCCTTGCCGTCGATGAGCCGCCTGCCGCTCTCGTCGCGATGGGTGGCGACCCTGCCCGCGTCCGCCCAGCGCCGGGCCGTGTCCGGACTGACGCCCAGCAGCCGCGCCGCCTGACCGATCGTGTATGCCTGCATGGCGCCAAGATAGGTCAGCCCCCGGCCCCCGCCGCCCCCGGACCGGCCGGACGGCGACCGGCATGCGCCGTACGCATGAGGCATGAGCGGCCCGCGCTAGAGTCGCCCCCATGCGTATGGGACTCGACGAGCGGGCGCGGGCGGCGGTCGCCGCGCTCCTGCACGCCACCGGTGAGTCGCAGACCGCCCTCGCGGCGGTACTCGGGGTCAGCCAGGCCCAGGTGAGCCGGCGTCAGTCCGGGGCGGCCGTCTGGAGCCTCGCCGACTGCGACGTCGTCGCCGCGCACTACGGCATCGACGTGCTCGACCTCCTCGCGGGCCCGACCCGCGCCACCGAGGCCCTGCCCGCCGAGCGGCGCCGCAGACAGGCCCGCCCCGCCGGGCCCACCCGTGCCGCCGTGGGGGACGGGGTGGCCCGATGACCGACTTCGACGCGATCGACGCCCTGCTCGCCGGGGCCAGGAAAGAGGTCCCGCTGCCGCCGGTGCCGGAGCGCCGCGCCCTGCGGGAGGAGCTGGGCCTGTCCCGGCCCCAGCTGGCGCAGGCCCTCGGCGTCGGACCGTCCACGATCGCGGGCTGGGAGTCCGGCCGGGACCCGAGCGGCGAGGTCCGCGAGAAGTACGCCTACTTCCTGGAGGGCGCCCGCACGAAACTAGCCGCGGACTCCACCCCACCGGCCGACGAGCCGTCCACCGGTTCCCCGACCGAGGCCGCCCCCGCCCCGGAGGCGCCCGCCACCACGAGCGGCCCGGGCGACGGCGACGAGTTGTCCGCCCCTCAGCCCTGCGTCCTGTGCGGCCGGCCCGCCCGGCACCAGGTGGAGGGCTTCCCCCAGCACCTCGACCCCGCCGAATGCGGCACCGATGACGCCGAACGGACCCCTCCGCGTGAGGAGTCCCGCCCCGAGCCGAGCGTCGCCCCGCGCCCCCAGAAGGTCGTCCCGGCCGGACGGCGGCTGCGGACGGGCGAGGCCCCGGACCCGATCGCCGCCGCCGTCGCGGCCGCCCTCGATCAGCACTCCGGCGACGTCGAGGCCGCCACCGCCGCCCTGGTCAGACGGGCCATCCCGGACGCCATGGCGCTGCTGGACCGGACCCGCAAGGGCGGCCGGTACGACATCGTCGCCCACCCCTGGCTGCCCGACGTCCTGCGCAAGCCCACGGCCCGCGGCGCCGACGAGATCTGGGAGGCCCGGCCCAAGTGGACCCGGCCCACGCTCCCGCCCGGCGAGCACCAGGTGACCGCCCTCGACGTCAACGGCGCCTATCTGTCCGCCCTCAAGACCCATCTGCCGATCGGCCGGCTCGAACACTCCACGGGCGACCAGCACGACCGGCGCCGCGCCGGCGTGCACCTCGTCACCCCGCCCGACTGGGAGCACGACGCCTATCTGCCCAACCCGCTCGGCAACCGGGACGAACCTGGCCCCCTGTGGGTGACCGAGCCGACGCTGCGCCTGCTGCAGCGGCTCTCCGGCCCCCGGTACGGGCTGTGCGACCCGCCCGTGATCCACGAGTCGTGGACCTCCGGGGCCACCGAGAACCTGCTGGAGAAGTTCCGGGTCCTGCTGAAGGACGCCCGCGACCGGGCGATCGCCGAGGGCGACGAGGTCACGCTGGAGTACGTGAAGGCCATGTACGCGAAGTTCGTCTCCACGATGGGGGAGTCGAACTACAACCGGGAGCTGTACCGCACCGACTGGATGCACCTGATCCGCTCCCAGGCGTTCGTGAACCTGTGGTGGAAGGCACACCGCGCCTACGACGAGGGCCTGATGGTCGTGCGTGCCATGGGCACCGACGAACTGCACGTCATCGGTGACTGGCGGGCGGTGTTCCCGGAGGGGCGCGCGGTGACCGAGGTGAAAGTCAAGGACGTCTACACCGTCGGCGAGGCGGTCCGGCCGGAGAGCTAGCGCCCGAGTTGCCCGGTGATGGCACTCCGTGTCCTGTGTGAGCACCCCGCCGCCGGGGAACCTGGCAGGCTGCACCCGGTTCGGGACGCGTATCCGCGCTCTCGTTGGGAACCAGCAGCGGAGGAAGCAGCAAGGACAAGTCACCGCGGCCGAAACGGCGGACGGGGCCGAAGAAGGTGTGATGGCGACCGAATCGCAGGACGGCGGCAAGAAGCCGTCGATGGAACAGACACAGGAGTGGGGGGCCCGCTTCGACGGGGGGTTCGGCGATGTGACGCGTGCGCGTCTGGGCGCGGAGGAGTATCTGAAGACGCTCGCGCGGGCCTCGCCCCCCGCGACCCCGGAGTACCGGGACGACATCCTGCTGGTGGTGAGCGAGCTCGTCTCCAACGCCATCCAGTACGCGCCGGGACCCATAGAACTGACCATGCGCAAGGCGTTCGACGGCGTCCATGTGACGCTCGGCGACACCAGCACCACCCCGCCGGCGCCGCGCCCCTTCCACCCCGGGACGGGCAAGGGCGGAGGCATCGGCTGGTATCTCATCCACACGCTGTGCGACCAGGTCAGCGTGGTGGTGCGCGAGGACGGCAAGGACGTCCACGCCTTCCTGCCCTGGTGAGCCGGGCCGCGTGACCGTCCCGAAGGAGGGCCGCCGGGCGGCGGGACGGACGGTCACGTCAGCGGTGCCAGGACGCTGACCGTCTTCCCTCCCTCACGACGGCGGTCGATCCGGATCTCCCGCGCCAGCCGGATGATCAGCGGCCAGCCGTATCCACTGCCCTCATGCGTCTGCGGCAGCGTGCCCGGCCCGAAGGCCGCCGACGGCACGGTGTCGCTGTAGTCGTGCACCCGCATCCGAAGACCCCCGGGTTCCACGGCGACCTCGAACCCGGCGAGGCCGTCGCCGTGCTGGATCGCGTTGGTGACCAGCTCCGACACCACCAGCATCAGGTCCATGACGGCGCGCTCGTCCACGGGGGACGTACGCGCGTGCTCCTCGACGACCGACTTCACGAAGCCGCGTGCCGAGGCCGCGCTGCCGATCTCCGCCGGCCGGAAACGCAGCGTGCCGCCGTTCCCGGCCGGCCGGTGCTCCGCCGGCCTCACGATCGCCCGCCCGTGGTGCGCGCCCCGCCCCTGACCTGCGGGGCCTTCCGGGCGCGCACCCGGCGCCGCGCGGCTGTGGTCACGTGGGCATCCTCCGGACAGGGTCGTCGCGTGCTCCTCGTCCTGTTCCCGTGCATGACCACCCCGCTACCCCGAAGTCCGGGAAGCATGGGACAGCGTCGCGTAATACGCGCCGACGGCGGCCAGATAGCCGGGATCACGGGTCTCGCGGTCCGTCTCGAACCGGGGAGCGTCCTTCGCCTCCGCGCGGGTGCACGCCACCGTGACGGTCCGCGCCCGCTCGTCGACGCCGGTCACCGTGCCCGCGGGAACCAGCAGGCTCCGGCCGAACACCCAGGCGCCCGTGTCGACGATCAGATGGCGCCGGCCGGGGTCGTCGGCCTGCCGGTCGACATGCCCGATGATCCCGTCGGTCGCCTCGACCCTGAACCCGGTGAGCGCGAGCCCTTCCCGGTGCCCGCTGCCGGGCGGGTAGGACCAGATTCCGTCGGTGCCCACATGGCTCCCTTCGTTCGTGTTCGTCCGTGCGATACGGGGCTACACGGCTGCCGCCGTACCGCGCGCCGCGACCTCGTCCAGCGAGGCCGCGAGCAGATGGCGTGCCCTCTCCAGGGCCTGTCCCACCTCGCGGGTCCCGGTCGACACGCACAGCGTGTACGCCAGGTCCTGGGCCCGGACATCACGCCGGCCCTGGACCTCACCGGGCTCCTTCCGCGCCACGAGCGCCTCGTACTCGTCGACGAGCCGGCGCAGCAGCGTCGGGTGGGGCGTCAGCATCGGGGTGCGCTCCTCGGAGGACGTCGTCGTACGGGGGAGGGGAGCGGGCCTCATCCGGCCCGGCCTCCGCCGCGGCGCTCAGGCCGGGCGTCCTGGTCGAGCACCTCGGCCCGCACCTTCGCGCAGCACCGGCTGATCAGCCGGGAGACGTGCATCTGGGAGATCCCCAGCTGGTCGGCTATGCGGCTCTGGGTCATGTCCTCGAAGAACCGCATGTAGAGGATGGTGCGCTCGCGCTCCGGGAGGCGGCGCAGCCCTTCCTTCGCCGCCTCCCGGTCGATGACCACGTCGTACGCCTCCTCGACGCCGCCGATCGTGTCGGCGAGGCTGAAGCCGTCGTCGCTCGCGGACATCTCGGCGTCCAGGGAGAGCGTGCTGTAGCTCTCCAGGGCCTCCAGGCCGGCGTTGACCTCGTCCTCGGTGAGCCCGGTGTGGGCGGCGATCTCCGCGACGGACGCGGTGGCCCCCGACCCGGATTCGGTCAGCTCACGGCGCGCGATGCGCACCTTGTTGCGCAGCTCCTGGACGCGGCGGGGCACCCGCAGGGCCCACATCCGGTCGCGGAAGTGCCGCTTGATCTCCCCGGTGATGGTGGGGACGGCGTAGCTCTCGAAGGCGCCCCGGCCGGGCTCGTACCGGTCGATCGCCTTGACCAGGCCGAGCGCGGCGACCTGGCGCAGGTCCTCCAGCGACTCCCCGCGGTTGCGGAAGCGGCCGGCGATGCGGTGGGCCATGGGCAGCCAGGCCCGGGTCAGCTCGTCGCGGAGCGCGTTCCGCTCGGGTCCGTCCGGCAGCTCGGCCAGACGGACGAAGCCGCTCGCGGTGTCGGGGGCGTCGTCGTGGACGCGCCCGCCGGAGACACGGGGGCGGGTGGGGAGGTCGGAACCATGTGCGGACGTTTCAACCAGCATGAAGACAGCTCCTGAACGGCGTTCTCAGGGATGTGCGTGTGGAAACGGTGCACGGGGCACGGTGGCCCCGGAGCGGCTCACGTCGTTCGCACCGGCGCGCCTCTGGTCCGAAGCACGAATCCCCGCATGCCCCGGGTCATGGGGTGCAAACAGCGCACACGCAGAAGAAGCGGAGGGAAATCTTCGGGCCGGCCCGCCGGGGTCCCCGGACTTCCGGCCGGACCGGCGGGATCCCCGGGAGCGTGCGCACCGTATGGTGGATGCATCCGGACGCGGCTTCCGGCAGGAAGTCGGTACGTTCGAAAAAGTTCCTCGAAGTTCTTCGGTTTCCGTGGGATTGACCCTCGGAATCGGGGGCATCCGGGGGGACGACAACAGGTTCCGGCATCGGGAGGGCGGCATGGCAGCCGTGACGGTGGCGCAGGCAACGGCCACGGCACAGGAGAAGGACGCGACGGAGGCGGCGCTGCCGCTGATCGAGGACCCGTCGCGGGTGAAGCCCCAGGACGCACGCGAGCTGTCGCGTCAGTTCTTCGACCGACTGGACATGCTGGAAGAGGGCACGCACGAATACCAGTACGTACGCAACACCCTGATCGAGATGAACCTGTCCCTCGTGCGGTACGCGGCTTCCCGCTTCCGTGCCCGCGGGGACTCGCTGGAGGACATCGTCCAGGTCGGCACGATCGGTCTGATCAAGGCCATCGACCGATTCGAGATCTCCCGCGAGGTCGAGTTCACGACGTTCGCCGTGCCGTACATCGTCGGTGAGATCAAGCGTTTCTTCCGCGACACGAGCTGGGCGGTGCACGTGCCGCGCCGTCTGCAGGAGGCGCGTGTGGAGCTGGCCAAGGCCACCGAGGAGCTCAGCTCCCGGCTCGGCCGGACGCCGACCACGCGTGAGCTGTCCGAGCTGATGTCGCTGTCGGAGGAAGAGGTCATCGAGGCCCGCAAGGCCTCCAACTGCTACCAGTCGGCCTCGCTCGACGCCGCCGTCAACGGTGACGCCGAAAGCGGCGAGTCGGTCCTCGCGGACCTCCTCGGCGAGGAGGACCCGTCGCTGGAGCTGGTAGAGGACTTCCACTCGCTCGCCCCGCTCATCGCGGGGCTGGACGACCGGGAGCGCAAGATCATCCACCTGCGCTTCGTGGAGGAGCTGACCCAGTCGCAGATCGCCGAGCAGATCGGCGTCTCGCAGATGCACGTCTCGCGGCTCATCAGCCGCATCATCAAGCAGTTGCGGGTCGGACTGCTTGAGCCCGGGGTCGCCTGACCTTCGGGCGGAGGGATGTCGTAGGGAGCAGCACGGGTGGGCCGTGGCCGCGAGGCCGGCGGCCCACCCGTATGTGCGGGGTCAGGCACCGCCCGCCGGGTGCGGGTAGGGCCCCAGCAGCGGGATCACCGCCGTGACGCGCTTGCCGCCGGCGGGCAGGTCCGCCACCTCCACCTCGCAGGCCAGCCGGCACACGATCGGCCACCCCCGGCCACCGCACCGGTGCCGGTCCCCGCGGTCGAGGGAGTCCAGCGTCACCGGCCGCCGCCGCTCCCGGTCGCACACGGACAGGTAGAGGTTCTCGCCGACGACCTCCACGTCGAAGTCGGTGACCCCGCCGCCGTGCAGCATCGCGTTGGTCGTCAGCTCCGAGGCGACGAGCAGCGCGTCCGACAGTGTGTCGGGGGTGTACGGGGCGCCCTGGCCGGCCGGCCGCTGGGCGAGGGCGCGCCGTACGGCTCCCCGCGCCTCGGCCGGGTTGAGCGGACCGTGGTGCGGGTGGTCCCCGGCCGGGCCGGTGGTGCCACCGGCTCCTTGTTCCTGACTCATCCTGTCGCTCCCCTGATGGGAGGGCGGAGAACGGGGCCGCCGGGCTGTCCGGGCCGGACGGGCGGAACCGTTCCTTCCTCCTCCACGATCTGTGACGTTCCCTCCCTTTTCGCGTGACCAGACGATCGCGGGTCAAACCGGTCCAGGCCCACGTTCGCGCAGGTCGGGCCATCCGGGTGAGCCGGCGGGGAGCACCTCGGATGAGGTCCGTGTACGGGGAGGATCCGGGGGTAGACGGCCGAGCGGAACGCGTCGACGGGTCTTCGCCGTTCCGTGATGCATCGAATCGGTGGGCCGGGGCACCCGTCCCGACCGCCAATGCCTGTGGGAGGTACTTGTGTCCATTGCCCAGAATCCCTTGTCGATCAAGGTGGAAGTGCCCAGGGAAGATGCCGTGCTGCTGACGGTGGAGGGCGACCTGGACATGGATACGGCCACCGAGCTGCAGCACCACCTGGCCAACCAGCTCCATCACGGCCGGCGTCACTTCCTGCTCGACATCGCCGGTGTGCCCTTCATGGACTCGTCCGGCATGAACATCGTGCTGCGCGCCTACCAGGAGGTGCGGGAGATCCCCGGCGGTGTGTACGTGATCTCCCCGACTCCCGCGGTGCGGCGCATCATGGATCTCACCGGGGTCAGCATCACCGTCCCCATCGTGGAGAGCGTGGAGGAGGCGCTGGCCGTGGCGGACTCCGGCGGCCCCGCGACCCCGGAGCCCCCGGCCGAGGACTGAGCACCGCCCTTCCGGCGGGCCGGTCCGGCCGGGCGCCGTGGCACCCGCAGGCCCAACAGTTGCCGTTTGACAACTATGGCCGTGAGGCAACAGAGTGTGCGAGTCATAGCGCGGGAGGGGTGTGGGACGTGCCGTTCAGCAACGCGGGTCCGCGCCGCCGTCCGGTGGCGCGGACCCCGTCCTGCCCCGGCCCCGCGACCGGGAGCCGGACGTCAGGCGCTCCGCGCGTCGGACGCCTCGTCGCCCTCGTGGATCTCCGCGCTCGCCGCGAGGCAGAAGGCCTCCAGGCCCTCCAGCAGCGCGTGCCGCTTCGCGACGGGCATCTGCTCCAGGACGGACTGCAGGGCGGCCTCGCGCCGGTCCCGCAGCTCGGCCAGGAACGTGCGCCCGCGCCGGCTCAGATGCAGCCGCAGCTCCCGGCGGCTGGCGGTACTGGTCTCCCGCTCGACGAAGCCCACCGCCTGCAGCCGGTCGCACAGCCGGCTCGTCGACGGCGGGGTGGAGCCGAGCGCCTCCGCGAGCATGCGCAGGTTGATGCCGTCGCTGTGCTCCAGGATGAACAGCACCCGGATCTGGGAGGCGGACACCGGAGCCGTCGAGGCACGGCCCCACAGGACCTCCAGCAACTCGGCGGCCTCGGAGGTCATGCGTGCCACCTCGTCCGGCCGCGGATGGGCGTAGGAGGAAGTCACGGCCCCACTCTCGCAGGCTTGGCGGATGATGTCAGCCCGCGGCTTCGGGCCGTACGTGCAGAACGATAGATACGGACAAGAGGGACCGACGGCGGTTCCCGCGGTGACGCGGGGGCCCGCAGCCGTCACCGTGACGAGGATGGCCGATCCGACATCGTGAACAGATTCATGGCAGCCGAGCGGGCGCTGCGCTCCGCGGCCCCGCACCGGCTCGTGGACGCGGTCCGCGACGTGGTGCGCGCCGAGTACGGTGCGACGTCCGTCGAGCTCTACCTGGCCGACTACGCCCTCGTCTCGCTCCAGCGGGTCCGCTCCGCGGACGCCCCGGCCGACTCCGTCCCGGCCCGCGGCGGCGGCGCCGGACGCGCCTTCGGCGCCCAGGAGCCGTTCGTCGAGAAACTCGCCGGGGGCGAGGCCCGGCTGCACCTGCCGGTGACCGTGCGCGGCGACCGCCTCGGGGTGCTCACCGTCACGATGTCCTCCTTCGACCGGGCCGAGCGGGCCCGCGCCGAACTCACCGACATCGCCCAGGTGCTCGGACACGAGATCGTCGTCGCCGACCGGGACACCGACCTCTATATGCGGGCCCGGCGCGCCGACCGGCTCACCCTCGCCGCCGAGATGCAGTGGCAGCTCCTCCCCGGACGGTCCTGCGCGGGACCCGAGTACGCCCTGGGTGCCCAGCTGGAGCCCGCCTACGCCATCTACGGCGACAACTTCGACTGGTCCGCCGACGCCGACCGGCTCATGCTCTACGTCACCAACGGCATGGGCGAGGGCATCGAGGCGTCCCTGCTGACCAACCTCGGCATCAACGCGCTGCGCAACGCGCGCCGGGCCGGCCTCTCCGTCGAGGACCAGGCCGCCCTCGCCGACCAGGCCGTCTTCGCCCAGTACCGGGGCGAGGCGTACATCTCCGTCCTGCTCGTCGACCTGGAACTGCGCACCGGACGGCTTCGGGTCGTCGACGCCGGGTCCCCGCGGATGATGCGGCTGCGCGGCCGCACCGTGACCCCCGTCGACCTGGAGGCGCAGCTCCCGCTCGGCATGTTCGAGGAGACGGACTACGTCGCGCACGAGGTGGACCTCGCGCCCGGCGACCGGCTCCTGTTCGCCAGCGACGGCGTCTACGCCGTCTGCGCCCCCGGCGGCGAGGAGTACGGGGAGCGCGCCCTGGCCCGCGCCATCGTCTCCACCAGCCTGCTGCCCGCCGCCGAGGTGCCCCGGGCCGTCCTGCGCGAACTGGCCGGACACCGCGGCGGGACCGAGCCCGCCGACGACGCGCTCGTGGTGTGCCTCGACTGGTTCGGGCCGCCCGAGGTGCCCTGACCGGGCCGCACGGCTTCCCCGTAGGGTCGGGGCAGCGCACAACCAACGAGGAGGGAACTTCGTGCCGGAACAGCACACCGCAGAGGACAGGACCGATCCCACGCAGGAGGTGGCCGCCTTCCTGCGGGAGCGACGCGAGCAGATCGCCCAGCGCTGGGCGGACGCCGCGGTGTTCCGCACCGTGTTCACCGTCTCCCGGGACGAGGCGGCCGAGGCCGGCCGCGCCGTCGTCGAGGCCCTGGCCGCGGTCGCCGCGTCCGGACGCATCGAGGACCTGGAGGCCGACGGCTTCGCCGTGGTCCGCGAGCAGCTCGCGCGGACCGCGCACGCCCGCGCCCGGGCCGGCGCCACCACCGGGCAGATCTCCGCGGAGATGGAGGCGCTGCGCCCGCCCGTCACCGAGCTGCTGCTCGACGAGCTGTCCGGCGCGCCCGCCGACCACGTGCGCGAGTGCACCACCGTCCTCGCGGTGCTGATGGGCACCCTGCGGCTGGTCATGCTGGAGACGACGACCGTCGCGGGCCAGGACCTCATCAACCGGCAGCGGCTGGAGATGCTGGAGATCGCCACGCCCGTGATCAAGCTGTGGGAGGGCATCGTCGCCGTCCCGCTCATCGGCACCCTCGACAGCGCGCGCAGCCAGGTCGTCATGGAGACCCTGCTGGACGCCATCGTCGAGCAGCACGCGCGCATCGCGATCCTGGACATCACCGGCGTGCCCACCGTCGACTCGCTGGTGGCGCAGCACCTGATGAAGACCGTCGCGGCGGCCCGTCTCATGGGCGCCGAGTGCATCGTCTCCGGCATCCGCCCCGCCATCGCGCAGACCATCGTCCACCTCGGCATCGACCTGAGCTCGATCCTGACCCGCGCCAGCCTCGCGGACGCCCTGGCCTACGCCCTCCAGCAGCAGGGCGCGCACATCGTGCCGTCCGCCGGCCCCGTCGCGGAGCCGCGATGACCGGCGCGACCGCCCCGCCACCCGACGGCTTCGTCCCGGTCCTGCGCCTCGGCGGCATCCTGCTGGTCACCCTCCAGGGCGACCTGTACGACAGCACGGCCGAGAGACTCCGGCAGGACATCGGCCGGACCGTCTCCGACGACGCGGTCACCGGTGTCGTCATCGACCTCTCGGGCGTCGAGATCGTCGACTCCTTCATGGGCCGCGTGCTCAGCGACATCGCGGCGATGACCCGGCTGCTGGCCGCGCAGACCGTCGTCGCAGGCATGCGCCCCGCCGTCGCCATCACCCTGGTCGAACTGGGGCTCACCCTGCCGGGGCTGCGTACCGCCCTGAGCACCGAGGAGGCCATGAACCTGCTCGGTGCCGAGGTGGCGCACCTGCCCCGGACCGCCGGCGCCCGCCGGGAGCGCCCGTGACCCACACCGGAAGTGTCTCCGCCCGGCTGCCCCTGACCTCGGACCTCGACCTGGTCCGGGCGCGGCAGCACGTGCGGCAGATGACGGCCGAGCTCGGGTTCAGCCTGGTCGAGCAGACCAAGCTGGTCACCGCGGCCAGCGAGCTGGCACGCAACGCCCTCGTCCACGGCGGCGGCGGCCGGATGGAGTGCGCGGAGGTGACCGACGGCGGCGTACGGGGGCTGCGCCTCGTCTTCAGCGACGACGGCCCCGGCATCGCGGACCTCGACCAGGCCCTCTCCGACGGCTACACCTCGGGCGAGGGACTGGGCATGGGGCTGCCGGGCGCCCGGCGCCTGGTCCACGAGTTCTCCGTCGACAGCGCCCGCGGCCACGGCACCACCGTCACGGTGACGTCGTGGGTCGCCGGGCCGCCCCGGCCGCGCGAGGGCTCCTGATGCCCCGCGTCTGGGAGGTGCCGGTGCACGACTCGACCCGGGTCCGCGACGTCCGCGTCGCGGCCCGGGACGCGGCCGGGCGTGCCCGGCTGCCCGAGGAACGGGTCTCCGCCGCGGAACTCGTGGCCACCGAACTGGCGACCAACCTCCTCAAGCACGCGGGCGGCGGACGCGTCCTGCTCGACCTCGTCCCCCCGCCCGCGCCGGCGTACGGCGACGACGACCTCCGGCTCGTGCAGATCCTCGCCGTCGACCACGGCCCCGGCATCGCCGACGTCGAGACGGCGCTGCGGGACGGCTTCACGACCGCCGACTCCCTCGGCGCGGGCCTCGGCACCTGCCGGCGCACCGCCGACGGGTTCGGCCTGCACAGCGTGCCCGGCCGGGGCACGGTCGTCCTGGCCAGGATCGGCTCCGCCCCGCCCGGCACCGGCCCGTACCCGCCGCGGGTCCCGGTGCGGGCCGGCGGCGTCAACGTCCCGCTGGCCGGCGGCGAGTTCTCCGGCGACGCCTGGACGTGCGTGCGCACCGCCGACCGCGTCACGCTGATGCTGGCCGACGGGCTCGGTCACGGCCCCCTGGCCGCCCGCGCCTCCTCCGCGGCCACGCACACCCTGCACCAGGCGGCCCACCTCCCGCCGTCCGAGCTGCTGCGGCGGATGCACACTGCGCTGCGCGACACCCGGGGCGCCGCCGTCGCCGTGGCCCAACTCGACGTCACCAGCGGTCAGTTGTATTTTGCCGGGGTGGGAAACGCGGGGGCCCGGCTGCGTCGGCAGGACACCTGGCACGGACTGGTGTCGCGTCCCGGCATCGTCGGCGCCCACCTCCCCACACATCTGCACCAGCACCAGGAGCCCTGGACCCCCGACAGCCTCCTCGTCCTGCACTCCGACGGCCTGCCGAGCCGCTGGAGCCCCGGCCCCGCCACCGGCGGGCCGCGCCTGCTCGACCCCGCCGTCGTCGCCGCCTCCATCGTGCGGGACGCCAGCAGCTCCGCCCGGCCGGTCCGCGACGACACCGCCGTCGCCGTACTGAGCCCCAGCCCCCCGGACCCCTCCTCATGATCCGAACCTGGTCCGTCCGCACCGTCACCGACGCCGCGCGGGTCCGTATCGCCGCGGCGCGGCTGGCGGCCGCGTGCGGGGTCGGCACGGTCGAACGCACCCGTCTGGTCACGGCGTTGACCGCGCATCTGCGGCAGTGCCTCACCAAGGGCGGGGTCTGGCGGGTCGGCGTCACCGCCACCCCGATGCCCGGCGGCGGCGAGTTCGTCCTCGAGGTGGAGGCGGAGGGACGCCGCCCGCAGGACCGCCGCCGGCCCTGGCGCACGGCGATCTCCTGCGCCGGGGGCCTGGACCTCTCCGACGGCGACCACGACGGCGAGGACCCGACCGCCCTGGCCGAGGCCCTGTTCGGCGCCGACGAGGACACCGCCCTGCTGCTGGAACGGCTCGACGAGCAGGAGGCCCTCGTCGTCTTCCACCGGGAGGAACTGCACCAGACCAACCAGGGCGTCCTCGCCCTGCACGCCGAACTCGACGCCGCCAACCAGGCCCAGCGCCGCCTCTTCGACGCCGAGCAGAAGGCACGCCGGGAGGCCGAGGCGGCCCGCGGCCGGCTGACCTTCCTCGCCGACGCCAGCGCCGCCCTGACCGCGTCCCTCAACCACGAGGCCATCGTGCGGCTGCTGCCCGCCCTGCTGGTCCCGCGCTACGCCCGCGCCGTCGACATCTGGCTCTTCGACGGCACGGAGAGCAGCAGCCCCGACCGCGGCGCCTCCCACCCCGCCGCCGCGGTCGTCGCCGCCCGCCGTGAACGCCCCCAGTACGCCGCCGACCACCCGGGCGGCCTGCCCGGCGTGGACGACCAGCCGCCGTCCGCCCTCGACCCCGGCCGGCCGCTGCTCTGCATCCCCCTGCTGACCCGCAGGGCCCCGCAGGGCGTCCTCACGCTCACCGCCCCCGACGAGCGCTGGGACGCCGACGACGCCGTCATGCTCATCGAACTGACCCGCCGCGCCAGCATCGCCCTGGAGAACGCCCGCAGGTTCGAACACAACCGGGACATCGCCGAGACCCTCCAGCGCGCCCTGCTCACCGACCTGCCCAGCACCCCCGGACTGACCCTGGCCGCCCGCTACCTCCCCGCCACCCGCGGCCTCAACATCGGCGGCGACTGGTACGACGCGTTCCGCCAGCCCGACGGCAGCCTCATCACCGTCGTCGGCGACGTCACCGGGCACGGACTGCACGCCGCCGTGATGATGAGCCAGCTGCGCACCGCCCTGCGCGCGTACGCCGTCGACGGCAGCAGCCCCGGCCAACTCCTCACCCGGCTGCACGAGTTCCTGCACCGGCTGCGCATGGACCTGTACGCCACCGCCGTCATCGCCCGCTTCCACCCGGACGACGACACCCTCACCTGGGCCGCCGCCGGGCACCCGCCGCCGGTGCTGCGCGGCCCCGACGGCGAGGTGGTGACCCTGGACGCCAAACCGGGCGCCATGCTCGGCATCCCCCTGCAGCAGCGCATCGCCGACCACACGGCGCCGCTGCCCCCCGGCTCCACGCTCGCCCTCTACACCGACGGGCTCGTGGAACGCCGGGCCCAGGGCATCGACCCCGGCATCCGACGGCTCACCGAGGCCCTGGCCACGTTCCGCGCCGACGAACTCGGCCAGGACCTCGAAGGGTCCGCCGACCGGCTGCTGCACCCGCTGCTGCACGACTCCGAGCACGACGACGACGTCTGCCTGCTGCTGTGCCACGTGCACGGCGGCGAGCACCCCGCCTGAACCGGCGGCCGCCTACACGGTGTCGAAATCGTCGTGCGCCAGGGAGCGCAACACGCCTTCCAGCCCGACGCGCTGAGCCGCCGCGACGCCGTCGAAGGCGGCCGTCAGACGCGCGGAGAGCACCCGGGTGAGCTCCGCCAGGAACCGGTCGCCCTGCGCGGTGGTCTCCAGCCGCACCTCACGCCGGTTGTCCGGCTGCACACAGCGCCGCAGCAGCCCCGCGGCCTCCAGCCGGTCGCACAGCCGGCTCGCCGTGGGCAGGCCGATCCGCAGATGCCCCGCCAGCGCGGTCACATTGAGCTCCGGGCGCCCCCGTACGGCTCTCAACGCCCGGACCTGACGCGGCGACAGCCGTGGATTCACATCCGCGACCGCCGAGAACCACAACGTCACCAGCCCCTCCACGGCCTCGACGGTCTCACGTCCGACCGTGCCGGAGGGGAGGGGGGAATCCTGTTCGCGGGGCATGGTCCGTCATCCTGCCTGGACTTCATCAGTGCAAAGGGGCGTACCCGGAGCGCGGGAGAGTACACGGCCGTACACAGTACGAACACGTATCACCGAGGTACCGGCCCGCACAGGACGACGGCTAGGGCTCGATGAGGCCGACGCGGATGGCGTAGCGCGTCAGCTCCAGGCGGTCCCGCAGGCCCAGCTTCTGCAGCAGGTTGGCCCGGTGCCGCTCCACCGTCTTGATGCTGATCACCAGCAGCTGCGCGATCTCCTTGGAGGAGTGCCCCTCGGCGACGAGCTTGAGGATCTCCTCCTCCCGCTCCGTGATCGGCCGCGCCGGCAGCCGGTCACCCGAGCGGATGCGGTCCAGATAGGTGCGGATCAGCGCCGACTCGGCACCCGGATAGATGAACGGCTCGTCCCGCAGCGCCGCGCGGCACGCCTCCACCAGGTCCCGGTCGGCCACGGACTTCGGGACGTACCCGGAGGCGCCCGCCTTCAGCGCCTCGAAGAAGTACTGCTCGTTGTCGTACATCGTCAGCATCAGCGTGCGCAGGCCGGGCAGGACGCGGGACAGCTCGCGCGCCGCCTGGAGCCCGGTCTGCCGGGGCATGGCGATGTCGAGGATGGCCAGGTCGACGTCCTCGCCCAGCTCACGGGCCCGCTCGATGGCCTCCGCGCCGTCGGCGGCCTCGGCCACGACCGTCAGATCGGGCTCGGCGTCGAGGATCAGCCGCACTCCGCGACGCACCAGGGCGTGGTCGTCGGCGAGCAGGATGCGGGCGGGTGCGGTCATCGTGCGTTCTCCTGGGGACGGGGGACGGACGGACTGCCGTCGACGCACAGGCGGATCTCGGTCCCGCCGTGCGGCCCGGGGCCGACGGTCAGCTCGGCGCCGACGAGCAGGGCGCGCTCCCGCATGCCGCTGAGGCCGGTGCCCTCCGGCGCCGACCCGATCCCGCGGCCGTCGTCGCGGACCAGCAGGGTCACCCGGCCGTCCGGCTCGGGCCGCAGGCACACCTCGACCCGGGTGGCCCCGGCGTGCCGCGCGGTGTTGGTGAGCCCTTCCTGCGCGACCCGGTACAGGACGAGCTCGGTCGCCGGGTCCAGGGCGGGCATCCCGGGCGCGATGTGCGTCGTGGCGCTCAGCCGGGAGGTGGTGAACTCGTTCGACAGGGCCCGCAGGGCGCTGTGCAGCCCCAGCTCCTCCAGGACGCCGGGCCGCAGCCGGCGGGCGATGCGGCGGATCTCCTCGAGGCCCGCGCGGGTGGTCTCCTGCGCTTGGCGCAGATCGGCGCGGACCGTCCCGGGCGCCCGGTCGGCGGCGTGCTTCAGCTGGAGCAGGACCGCGGTGAGGGTCTGGCCGACCTCGTCGTGGAGCTCCTGCGCGAGGCGCTGCCGCTCGGCCTCCTGCGCGGACAGCACCCGGCCGGTGCTGGTGGCCCGCTCCGCCTCCAGACGGGCGAGCATCGCGTTGAACGTCTTGGTCAGATCGGCCATCTCACCGGGCCAGGTGACGGTCGTACGGCTGCCGGGGCGCAGCAGGTCGGCGGTGGCCATGGCGCGGGTCAGCCGGGCCAGCGGGGCGAGCCCGAGGCGCAGCAGGACGGCGTTGGCGACCAGCATCACGGCGAGTCCCGTCAGCAGGACCAGCGCCTCCCCGAACATCACCGGGGTGGACACGGTGACCGGCCCCAGGAGCAGCAGGACCGCGGCGAGCAGCACCGCGGCGTTGAGGAGGAAGATCCGCCAGTACAACGTCATGATCGCCGCCCTTCCCGCCGATGCTCACCTCCACCGTCTCCCGTGGCCGCCGGACGTCGGGGCCCGGCCTGTGAAGAGGCCCACTGCCCCGCACCATTCTCACCGCCGGCGCCGGCCCCCGTCCATCCGTGCTGACACCCATATCCCCAGCTCGCGAGCACCTGGCACCATGAACAGCGCACGGTGGGCCACCGGGCCGACGAGCCGTGCCAGCACCACAGTCGCGAACGAACATGGAGGGGAGGGGTTGTGCCTGCTCCGCGGATGAGCACCACGCCCTTGCCGGGGATCGGTGTCCAGTACGACCTCACCACACGGGAGCACCGCCATCTGTCGGTGATCGCCCACCGGGACGGCACCCGGACGGTGAACGTCTACCGGGCCGACGACCCCGACGCGTGCGCCCAGTCGCTGCACCTGACCGAACCGGAGACCGCCTCGCTGATCGACGCCCTGGCCCCCTCCCACCACAGTCCGAACCTGCTGTCCACGACCGACCTCGGCCTGGTGGCCGAGCGCATCGAGCTGTCCAGCACCTCGTACTGGAACGGGCGCGTCCTCGGCGACACGAAGATGCGCACCGAGACCGGAGCCTCCCTCGTCGCCGTACTGCGGCGCGCCCAGGCGATCCCCTCGCCGACGCCGGACTTCCGGCTGGCCGGGGGAGACATCCTGATCGTCATCGGCACCCGCGAGGGCGTGGAGGCGGCCGCCGCGATACTCGGGCGGGAGTGATTCGATGCACTCCTCCGCAGTCTTCCTCATCGAGTTCGGTGCGATCATCCTCGGCCTGGGCCTGCTCGGCCGGCTGGCCGGGCGCCTGCAGTTCTCGCCGATCCCCCTGTACCTGCTGGCCGGTCTCGCCTTCGGCGAGGGCGGGCTGCTGCCGCTCGGCACCAGTGAGGAGTTCGTGGCGATCGGCGCCGAGATCGGCGTCATCCTGCTGCTGCTGATGCTCGGCCTCGAGTACACGGCCAGCGACCTCGTCTCCAACCTCAAGACGCAGTACCCGGCGGGTCTCGTCGACGCCACCCTGAACGCCCTGCCCGGCGCCGCCATGGCGCTGCTGCTGGGCTGGGGCCCGGTCGCCGCCGTCGTCCTGGCCGGCGTCACCTGGATCTCGTCGTCGGGCGTCATCGCCAAGGTCCTCGGCGACCTCGGCCGGCTCGGCAACCGCGAGACCCCGGTCATCCTGAGCATCCTCGTGCTCGAGGACCTGTCCATGGCCGTCTACCTGCCGATCCTCACGGCCCTGCTGGCCGGTGCCGGGATCGCCGCGGGCAGCCTCACGCTGGCCATCGCGCTCGGTGTGGCCGGGCTCGTCCTCGTCGTGGCCGTGCGCTACGGCCGGCACATCTCGCGTTTCGTCTCCAGCGACGACCCGGAGAAGCTGCTCCTGGTCGTCCTCGGCCTGACCCTGCTGGTCGCCGGGCTCGCCCAGCAGCTCCAGGTCTCCGCGGCCGTCGGCGCCTTCCTCGTCGGCATCGCCCTGTCCGGTGAGGTCGCCGAGGGCGCGCACAACCTGCTCGCACCCCTGCGGGACCTGTTCGCCGCGGTGTTCTTCGTCTTCTTCGGGCTGCACACCGACCCGGCGAGCATCCCGCCCGTGCTGCTCCCGGCCCTCGCGCTGGCCGTCGTCACGACCGCGACGAAGATCGCCACCGGCTACTGGGCGGCGAAGCGCGCCGAGGTCGGCGTCAAGGGCCGCTGGCGCGCGGGCGGCACGCTCGTCGCGCGCGGCGAGTTCTCCATCGTCATCGCCGGACTCGCCGTGACCGCCGGCATCGAGCCGTCGCTCGGCCCGCTGGCCACGGCCTACGTCCTCATCCTGGTCGTGGTGGGCCCGCTGACCGCCCGTTACACCGAGCCGGCCGCGGCCTGGTTCGCCCGCCGGCGCGGCGGCTCCACGCCGCCCCCGTCGGCGGAACGGCTCCCCGAGGAGTCCGCTCAGGCGGTCCAGAGCGGTCCGTCCGGATCGGGCTGAGCCCTCCGCGTCGCGCGCGGGAGGTGCGCGACCGCTGAACGGCCCGGGCGGCGGCTCCGGTGGGGAACACCCCCGCCGGGCCCGCCGCCCGGGCCGTGTGTGCGAGGGGTTCGTGCAGGTCCCGCGTCCCGCGCTTGTGGGTGTCGCGCCCCGGGAAACATGGGTGCGGGGACCGATGGCAAGGGCCGGGCCGCCCGGGTTCGACTGTCGGTGACCCCTCCCTCGATGGAACGGCTCCAGGCGCGGCGACGCGCTCCGGGAAGGAGGAGCCATGCCCACGTCCGACGACGACCGCCTGGTCGCGCTGGAGACCCGCCTCCTGCGGGACGATCCCCGCTTCGTCCGGCGGTTCCGCGCGGGCCGCCCCGCCCGCCCCCACGAGTACCGCCGCACCCGCGCCTGGTGGCTGCTCGGGGTCGGTCTCACCACCCTGGGCACCGGCATCGCCGTGGCCGACGGGCTGGTCATCGCGGCGGGCCTGGTGCTCGCCGGTATCGCCGTGGAGCGCTGCGACCCCCAGCGGACCCGCGGCCGCACCGGGCGGCACGACGGGCGTCCGCCCCGCTGAACCGCGGGGACCGGCCGGGAGACGGCCGGGGGGCGCGACGACTGGCCGGAACGGCTGTTTCCCCGGTGCGTCGCCGGTGCCACCCTACGAGCGGGCCCGGAACCGGCCGCGAAGGCCGTCCGGGGACCGGTGAGACAATCAGGCTTCAGTGTGATGCGCCGTGGCGACCGGGACGATCCCCTCCGCCGGGCGACGGGGGCGGACCGGAAGGAAACACCGCAGTGATCGAATGGGTGTCCCTCGGCAATGGCGCCAGGCCCGTTCCCCAGCCCGTGCCCACCCGTCTGGTGTGGGCCGGGGCGTTCGGCGGGGCACTGGTCCTCGTGGCACTCGTCCACGCCGTCGTCGGCCCGGACCGGCCCTCCCTGGCGCTGACCGCGCTGTCGCTGCTGGCCGCGGTCCTGGGGCTGGGCGCCCGTTTCAGCGCGGCCCCCGGGACGGCCGTCCTGTGCTGGCTCTTCCTCAACGCCTTCGGTGTGCCGCCCGAGGGCACGCTGACCTGGGCCGGGTCCCGTGACACGGGCTGGCTGGCGTGCCTGCTCGCCGCCGCGCTCGTGGGTACGGTCCTGGCGAGGGTGCGGTACGCGCGCGCCGCGTACCGGCGGCTGGGCCCGGCCGCGGGCGGCGCCCCGGAGGGCGCGGGCGACGCCTGACCCCGGTGACGCGGACGGCCCGGCGTGGAGTCCACGCCGGGCCGTGCCGTGCCGACGGTACGTCAGGCGACGATGCCGGAGTCCTCGATGACGATCTTCTTGGCTGTCGTGCCGGAGCGGCTGCCCAGGGCCTCGACCGCCTTGACGACGTCCTCGCCCTCGACGACCTCGCCGAAGACGACGTGCTTGCCGTCCAGCCACGGCGTGACGACCGTGGTGATGAAGAACTGGGAGCCGTTGGTGTTCGGGCCGGCGTTCGCCATGCTCAGCAGGTACGGACGGTCGTGCTTCAGCTGGAAGTTCTCGTCGGCGAACTTCTCGCCGTAGATGCTCTTGCCGCCGGTGCCGTTGCCGTTGGTGAAGTCGCCGCCCTGCAGCATGAACTCGGGGATGACCCGGTGGAAGGGCGCGCCCTTGTAGCCGTAGCCGTTCTGGCCGGTCGCCAGCTCACGGAAGTTGCGCGCGGTCTTCGGCACGACGTCGTCGAAGAGCCGGAAGACGATGCGGCCGAGGTTCTCGCCGCCGGCCGAGATCTGGAAAAAGACGTTCTCGCTCATGGCCCTGATTCTCCACTCCCGGCTCTGCCAGGTCGAACACGGCCCCCCGGGCGTGGCGAGGGGGCGGTGGGCTAGAGTGCGGCCCGCCCGCGCACCCGCGTGCCTTCCCTCAGGTCAGGGCGCCCTTCTCGCAGATCTGCCGGGCGACCTCGCGGAGCTTGACGTTGTTCTCCTGCGAGTAGCGGCGCAGGACGTCGAAGGCCTGTGTCTCGTCCAGTCCGTGACGGCCCATGAGGATGCCCATGGCCTCGCCGATCAGATGACGGGTGGCGACGGCCTCCTCCATCTGGGCGTGGGTGCGGGCGCTGGAGAAGGCGATCGCGGCGTGGGAGGCGAGCAGCCACCCGGCGAGCTCGCTCGCGCCGGTGAAGGCGCCCGGCTCGCGGGAGTAGAGGTTGAGGGCGCCGAGATCCTCGTCCTCGGTGTAGAGCAGGAAGCCCATCATGCTGCCGACGCCGAGTTCCTGGGCCCGGGGCGCATAGCGGGGCCAGCGCGCCGCGTCCGAGGTGAAGTCGGGGATGCGGAAGACCCGCTCGCCCGTGCGGGAGTGCGCGGCGTCGAAGCAGGGCCCCTCCCGCAGCTCCCCTTGGATCCGGTCGCTGGCCACGACGAGGTCGTCGGTGGGGGCCAGCGTCTGGACTCTGTCGCCGTGCAGCACCAGGATTCCCGCGGCGTCGCAGCCCTCCACCAGTTCGGTGGCGGAGCGCGTGATCCGTCCCAGGGTCGCGTCGACCGATTCCTGCGCCAGGAGATCGCGTGCCATCGACGCCATCTGCTGCGCGAACCAGGCCCAGTCCATCGCGTCCTCCACCTCTCGGGGTCCAGGCCGTGCCGGCCTCCCAGCATTCCACGGGGCGGCACGCGCCGCCGGGCGCTCCCGGGTCAGCGCGGCGATCCGTGGCCCGCGAGCCGGTCGAGCTCCGCGCCGATGGCCTCGCGCAGGGGGTCGTGCCGCGGGCCCAGGGCGTGCTCCGGTGCGCTCCAGGAGCCGCGCGGGTACAGCCACACGGGCAGGCCGACGAGGTCGTCCGGCTCCCAGTCGTAGCGGGGCCACACGTGGGCGTGCAGGAAGGGGTCGGTGTTGCCCAGGATCTCCAGGTTGACCCGGCGGAACCCGGGGTCCAGCCGCCCGCAGGCGCGTTCGACGGCCTCGCCGAGCCGGTCCATGCCGGACAGGAAGGCCAGGCGTCTGTCGCGCGGCAGGTCGGAGAGCCGCCGGGCCGCCGGATCGTCGGACAGGAGGACGCAGTAGCCGGGGAGGAACTGGGTGTCCCCGATCACCGCGAACCCGGCCTCCAGCCGGCGCAGCACGGTGGGGTTCCGCCCCCGCAGCGCGCTGCCGATCCTGTCTCCGCGCCATGTGTCGTCCATGATCGGGGACAGTAGCGCGCACGAGTCCGTGGCCGGCGGCCGGTCACCGCTTCGGCACGCACCGCCGGGCCAGTGCCGCCGCCGTGACGTAGGCGGCGGCACCCGCGGCCATGCTGACGCGCAGTCCGGCCGAGGGGTCGGCGGCGGAGGCGAGCAGGCTGCCGCCGAGGGCGACCCCGGTGGCGCTGCCGATCTGGCGGGCGGTGTTGAACAGGGCGGAGGCGGTGCCCGCGTACGCGGCGGGTACGGCGCCCATGACGGTGGTGGTCGTGCCGGTCAGGGCGAACGAGGTGCCGAACCCGGCCGCCATCATCGGGGCGACCAGGAGGGCGTAGCCGGGGTCGGGGCCCGCCGCCGCCCATCCGGCCAGGCCGAGCGCGGCCACGAGCATGCCGGTGACCACCAGGGGCCGGTCGCCGGTACGCCGGGCCAGCCGGCCGGACAGCACGGAGGCGAACATGGTCGTCGCCACCGCCGGGAACAGCGCGAGCCCCGTCTCGAAGGCGCTGTAGCCGCGCCCCCGCTGGAACTCCAGGCTGGCGGTGAACACCATGCCGTAGAAGGCGAAGTTGAACAGCAGGCCGATCGCGGCGCCGCCGCTCGTCGCCCCTGCCCGCAGCAGGGCCGGCGGCAGCGCGGGGGAGCGCGCCAGCCGCTCGCGGACGGCGAAGGCCACGGCGGCGAGGACGGCCAGGCCCAGGCCCGCGAGGACGGCCGGGTCGGTCCAGCCGCGCCGCCCGGCCTCGTTGAGGGAGGCGGTCAGCAGGGCGACGGCCGCCACGACAGCGCACTGCGCGGGCCAGTCGAGGGCCCGGTCGGACCGGCGGGGCGAGGGCGCCACATGGCGCAGCGTCAGGGCCAGGCAGGCCGCGCCGACCGGGAGGTTGACGAGGAACACCCAGCGCCAGCCGACGGTGGACACGAGCGCGCCGCCGAGCAGCGGTCCGGCCGAGGCGGCGATGCCCGCCATCGACCCCCACAGCCCGAAGGCGCGCGAGCGGGCGGCCGGTTCCGGATAGGACTGCTGGAGCAGGGCGAGGGAGCCCGGGACGATGAGGGCCGCGCCCAGTCCCTCGACGAGGCGGGCGGCGACGAGGAACGCGGCGTCCGGCGCGAGGGCGCACGCGGCGGACGCGGCGGTGAACACGGCCACGCCGGCGCAGAACACCCGGCGGTTGCCCAGCCGGTCGCCCAGCGCGCCACCGCTCAGCAGGAACCCGGCGAGGACGAGCGTGTAGCCGTCGGTGACCCACTGGACGCCGGTGAGCGAGGCGGAGAGGTCGCGGCCGACGACGGGGACGGCGACGTTGATGACGGTCACGTCCAGGATCACCATGAAGTAGCCGGCGCACACGGCCAGCAGCGGCGCCCAGCTCCGCCGTTCACCCCCCGGCCGCGCCTGGGCCACGGTCGTCCCTCCTCCGCTCACGGCGAGATTCCGTGGACCGCCACAGTAGGCGCCGGGGGCCGCGAGTCGGGGAAGCGGCGGCGTCCCGTGTCCGGATGGCGGACCCCTTGATCATGGCTACTTAGGTTAGGCTAACCTGCGTAACGTGCAAGCAGAGGAAAAGGTCCTGGCGGCGGCGCGTCCCCGCGGGCATGAACTGTCGGCCACGGACGTCACCGTGGCGTACGACGGCGTCGACGTCGTCCACGGCGCGTCGCTGTCGCTCCGGCCCGGTGACGTGACCGTGCTGGTGGGCCCGAACGGCAGCGGCAAGTCCACCCTCCTGCGGACCGTGGCGCGCCTGCAGAGGCCGCGCACCGCCGCCCTCGTCGTCGACGGCGCCGACGGGCTCGCGCTGACCCCGCGTGAGTTCTCGCGCCGCGTCGCCCTCCTGACACAGGGCCGCCCCACCCCGAGCGGCCTGACCGTACGGGACGTCGTCGCGTTCGGCCGGTACCCCCACCGGGGCCGCTGGGGCGGCGCCGACCCGGACGGCACCGCCGCCGTCGAGCGCGCGATGGCCATGACCGGCGTCGGCGACCTCGCCGCGCGCGGCGTGGAGCACCTCTCCGGAGGCCAGGCGCAGCGGGTGTGGCTCGCGAGCTGCCTCGCCCAGGAGACCGGCGTGCTCCTGCTCGACGAGCCGACCACCTACCTCGACCTGCGCCACCAGATCCAGCTCCTCGACCTCGTCCGCGACCTGGCCGACGACCACGGCATCGCCGTCGGCGCCGTCCTGCACGACCTCGACCAGGCCGCGGCGCTCGCCGACCGCGTCGTCCTGCTGCACGAGGGACGTGTCGTCGCGGACGGCACCCCCGACGACGTGCTGACCGCCGAGCGGCTGACCCCTGTCTACGGCATCCGCATCGAGGTCGGCACCGACCCGCTCACCGGCCGGCCGCGCACCCGCGCCCTCGGCCGTCACCACACCCGAACCGAAAGGCCCGGCACTCCCTCATGAGACGCCTGATCACGACCGCGGCGGTCGCCACCGCCGCGGCCCTCGCCCTGACCTCCTGCGGCACCACCGAGCCCGCGGCCGACGCCGCCGCGCCCAAGAAGCAGGACAAGGCCATCACTCTCACCGACGCCTCCGGCACCGAGGTGAAGCTGGACGGGCCGGCCGAGAAGGTCGTCGGCACCGAGTGGCACGAGGTCGAGCTGCTGGTGTCGCTCGGCGTCGACCCGGTCGGCGTCGCCGACGTGAAGGGCTACAAGACCTGGGACCAGGCGGTCCCGCTGAAGAACGAGCCCAAGGACATCGGCACCCGCGGCGAGCCCAGCATGGACACCGTCGCCGCGCTCGCCCCGGACCTCATCGTGGCCAGCACGGACCTGCCGCCCGCCGCCGTCAAGCAGCTGCGCGAGATCGCCCCGGTGATCGAGGTGCGTTCCGCGAACGCGTCCGACCCGCTCGGGCAGATGACGAAGAACCTCGACCTCATCGCCGAGGCCACCGGCACCACCGAGCGGGCCGGCGAGATCAAGAAGGACTTCGACAACGCGCTGAAGGAGGGCGCGAAGGCGCTCGCCGACGCCGGTCTCGACGGCGCCGCGTTCGCCTTCGCCGACGGCTACGCCATCTCCCGCCAGGTCTCGCTGCGGCCCTACACCAGCGGATCGCTCATCGGCGCCGTCAACGAGAGGCTCGGCCTGAGGAACGCCTGGACGGTCGACGGCGACAAGGACTACGGCCTCGGCACCACCGACGTCGAGGGCCTCACCGAGCTGCCCGCCGACGTGCGGTTCGCCTACATCGGCAACGACGGCGACAAGAGCAGCACCCCCTTCACCGGCGCCCTCGCGAAGGACAAGGTGTGGACGTCGCTGCCGTTCGTGAAGAAGGACCACGTGCACCGGCTGCCCGACGGCATCTGGATGTTCGGCGGGCCGGTCTCCATGGAGCGGTACGTCGACGCCCTCGTCGGCGAGCTGACGAAGTAGCAGATGGCCGTCACCGCACCCCCGTCCGTCGCCCGCCCGACGGCCGCCGCCTCCCCGACGGGCACGGCCGCGGTGACGGCCGGCCTGGTCCTGCTGGTCGCGGCCCTCGCGGTCGTCGACATCACCCAGGGCACAGCCGACGTCGGAGCCGGCGAGGTCTGGAAGGCGCTCACCGGCCGGGCGGGCGCCGGCGACACCTCCGTCGTCGTCGCCTCCCGGCTGCCGAGGGCGGCCGCCGGTCTCCTCGTCGGCGCCGTCCTCGGCATGGCGGGCACCGCCCTGCAGGCCGTGAGCCGCAACGTGCTCGCCTCGCCCGACACCCTCGCCGTCAACGCCGGCTCCTACCTGGCGCTGGGACTGGCCGCCGTCACCGGTGTCTCGCTGCCGCTGATCGCCTCCTCCGGGATCGCCTTCGCCGGCGGCCTCGTCGCGGCGGCCGTCGTCCTCGGCCTGTCGGGCCTGGGCGCCGGCACCGTACGGCTCGTGCTCGCCGGCACCGCCCTCGCCCTCGGCCTCACCGCCGTCACCGAGGGACTGCTGCTGCTCTTCCCGCAGGAGACACAGGGCCTCTACCAGTGGAACCAGGGCGGCATCGGGCAGAGCGGCTTCGACGGCGTCCTCCAGATGGCACCCCTGGCCATGGCCGGCCTCGCGGGGCTGCTGCTGGTGGCCCGGCGCCTCGACGCCCTGGCCCTCGGCGACGACGCCGCCCGCGGCCTGGGCGTCCCGGTACGGGCCACCCGTGTCACCGCCGTGGTCCTCGCCTCCCTGCTGTCGGCCACGGCCGTCACCCTGGCCGGGCCCATCGGCTTCGTCGGCCTGTGCGCCCCGGCCCTGGTCCGGGCCCTCGCCCGCAGGGCCCACGGCCTCACCCGCACCCGCGGGCGCCTGCCCGCCGCGGGCCTCACCGGCGCGGCCCTCGTGCTCGGCTCGGACGTGCTGCTGCGGACCCTCGTGCCCTCCGACGTCGCGGTCGCCGTGCCGACGGGCGTCGTCACCAGTCTCGTCGGCGCCGTGTTCCTCGTCGTCATGGCGGCCCGGCTGAAGGACACCGCCGAGGCCGCCCCGCCCGACCGGCTGCGCATCCGCGGCCGGGCCGTGTTCCTCACCACCACGGCCGTGCTGGCCGTCCTGCTCGTGGGCGTCACGGTCGCGGCCGTCCTGCTCGGCGACAGCAAGCTGCTGCTGGGCGACGTCGTCAACTGGGCGCAGGGCCGGGCGGGCCGCGGCGTCTCCTTCGTCCTCGACACCCGCACGCCCCGCGTCCTCGCCGCCCTCCTCGCGGGCGCGGCGCTCGCCCTGTCCGGCACGCTCGTCCAGGCCGTGACGCGGAACCCCCTCGCGGAGCCCGGCGTCCTCGGCGTCTCGGGCGGCGCCGCGCTGGGCGCGGTCCTGCTGGTGACGACGGTGCCCATGGCCGGATCGTGGGGCATGGCCGGCGCGGCCCTCGCGGGCGCCGCCGTCAGCTCCGCCCTCGTCTTCGGGCTCGCCGCGCGCGGCGGCTTCGGGCAGAACCGGCTCGTCCTCGTCGGCATCGGCGTGGCCACCGCGTCCACGGCCCTGATCGGCCTGCTCATCGTGCTCACCGACCCGTTCAACGCGACCAAGGCGCTCATCTGGCTGTCCGGCTCCACCTACGGCCGGACCCCGCCCGACCTCGTGCCGCTCGCCGCCGTCCTCGTCGTCGGGCTGGCCGTCGCCGTGTCCCGGCGCACCGAGCTGGACCTCGTCTCGCTGGACGACGACACCCCGCGGCTGCTCGGACTGGGCCTGGCACGGGGGAGGTTCGGCTTCCTCGTGCTCGCCGTCCTGCTCAGCGCCACCGCGGTCGCCGCCGCCGGCACGATCGGCTTCGTGGGACTCGTGGCCCCGCACGCGGCCCGGGCGCTCGTGGGCCGGCGGCACGTCCGGGTGGTCCCGGCCGCGGTGCTGCTGGGTGCCGTGCTGGTCTGCACGGCGGATCTGCTGGGCCGGACGGTGATCGCGCCGGCCCAGCTCGGGGCGGGCCTGATGACGGCGGCCGTGGGCACGCCGTACTTCCTGTACCTGCTGGTGCGCGGCCGGCGTCAGGGCCGCTGAGCGCGGGCCGCGTCCAGCAGGGCCTCGGCCTGGTCGCGGGCGTGACCGATGGGGTCCGGGAACACGCCCAGGCCGTACGCGACGAGCGCCCCCTCGTGCAGCAGCATGAGGGAGCGGCCCAGCCGCTCGGCGTCGCCGGGGGCGGCCTCCCGCGCCAGGTCGGTGAAGAGGGCCAGCATCCACGCCTTCTGGCCGGTGATGATCGGGTACGCCGGATGGGCCGGGTCGCTGATCTCGGCATGCGCGTTGACCATGCTGCAGCCCTTGGAGTTGTGGTCCCCGGCCCAGGCGCGCGAGGCGTCGAAGACGGCCCGGACGCAGGCGCGGGCGTCCGGCCCGGCGGTGTCCAGCGAGCCGTCGAGGAAGGCCCGCCAGCGCTCGTCCCGGTCGGCGAGGTACTCCACGACCAGCTGCTCCTTCGATCCGAAGCGGTCGTAGATCGTCTTCTTGGTGGCCCCGGCCTCGGCGGCGATCAGGTCGACGCCCACGGCGTGGATGCCCCGCTCGTAGAACAGCCGGTCCGCGGCCGCCCGCACCCGCAGGGCGGCCGGCGTCATCGTGATCCGTCGCGGATTCCGTACGCTCTCCATGGCCGCAGTGTATACCGATCTGTATATTGGATGGGGCAGCGACTATACCGATCTGTTTACTGGAGGCCCGGACATGAACGTGCTGCTGTCGGCCGCCTTCGTGATCTGCTGGAGCTCCGGGTTCATCGGGGCCAAGCTCGGCGCGGGAAGCGCCTCCGCCGTCACCCTCCTCATGTGGCGGTTCCTGCCGCTGGCCCTCGTCCTGCTCGCCGTCGCCCTGGCCCGGTCCTCCTGGCGCGGGCTCACCCCCCGGGACGTGGCCCGGCAGGTCGTCGTCGGCGCCCTCTCGCAGAGCGGCTATCTGCTCACCGTGTACGGGGCCATCCAGCTCGGCGTCTCCAGCGGCACCACGGCCCTCATCGACGGCGTGCAGCCCCTCGTCGCCGGGGCGCTGGCCGGACCGCTCCTCCACCAGTACGTCTCCCGCCGGCAGTGGCTCGGGCTCGGACTCGGCGTGGCCGGCGTCGCCGTCGTCACCGGCGCCGACGCGGCCTCCGGCGGGCACGCCGCCTGGTGGGCCTACGCCGTCCCGTTCCTCGGCATGCTGTCGCTGGTCGCGGCCACCTTCCTGGAGGGCCGCTCCCGTACGAAGGTGGCGCCCGAGGCCGCGCTGACCACGCACTGCCTGACCAGCGCCGTCGTCTTCACCGCGCTCGCCGTCGGCGCCGGGGCGGCCGTACCGCCCGCCGAGCCCTCCTTCTGGATCGCGACCGCCTGGCTCGTCGTCCTCGCCACCTTCGGCGGGTACGGCCTGTACTGGCTCATCCTCAGCCGCTCGGGCGTCACGCAGGTGAACACCCTGATGTTCCTGATGGCACCCGTGACGGCCGTCTGGGGGGCGCTGATGTTCGGCGAGCCCTTCGGCGCCCAGACCGCCCTCGGCCTGGCCGTCGCCCTGGCCGCCGTGCTCGTCGTCCGCCGCGGTGCCGCTTCCGGTGACCGGCCCGCCGAACGGGTCCCGGACGACACCGCGAAGGCGGCGGCCGGGGCCCGGCGCTGACTCACCCGTCGAAGTCGACGTCCGCCGCCTCGACGATCCGCGCCCCCATGTTGAGTTCCATCATCTCCAGCGCGGCGGACGCCAGATGCGGATGGATCGAGGCGACGGCGTCGCTGGGCACCGTGACGTCCAGGTGCCGGATGTGCGCGTCCAGCGCGGAGTACAGCACACACTGCTCGGTGACCTGCCCGGTCACCACCACATGCCCCACACCCAGCCGCCACAGCAGATACGACAGGGGCGTCTCGTAGAACGCGGAGTGCCGGGCCTTCACCACGAACAGCGACTCGTCGTCCGGGCGGATCGGCTCGACCAGATCGGCGCGCGGCTTGGACAGCGCGCTCTCCACGAGCTCGCCGTGGTGGGAGCGCCAGCGCCCGAAGTTGTCGTTCGCGTAGATCACCGGCACGTCCGCCGCGCGGGCCCGCCCGATCAGCTCCGCGAGGACCGGCACGACCGGCTCGACGGACGGCACGAGCAGCTCGGCGTCCTCGTGGTCATAGGTGTTGATCATGTCGACCACCAGGAGGGCGACCTTCCTCGTGTCCGTCGGGTCGGTGCGGGGGGTGCTCCCGGAGTCTTCAGTCACGTCTCTCCCTGGGGAAACGGTCGTTATGGGCGAAACGCGCAGACGGGTACCCGGTGGCGGTGCCGGCGTAACGGGGGCCTACGGGTGAGGCGTGCGGGACGGTCGTCAGTCCTCGGCGACGACCCGGACCGTGCCGAGCCGCTGGTCGGCCGCGTCCGGCAGGAACATGCCCGCCCCGACCCCGGTCAGCAGGTACTCCAGCACCGGCTCGGTCAGCCGCTCACCGGGCAGCACCGCGGGGATGCCGGGCGGGTACGGGGTGATCATCTCGGCGGCGACCCGGCCGACGGCGTCCTGCGGGGCGACCTTCTCGTGGCGGGCGAAGTAGGCGTCCCGGGGCAGGTCCGCCTGCTCCATCCGCAGCTCGGCGGGGGAGGGGACCGCGACCCGCGGGGCGTCCCGGAGGTCCGAGGCGTGGTCAGCCAGGTCGCGCAGCGCCGTGAGCAGACGCTCGGTGGTCTCCTCGTCGTCGGCGTGGGTGAGCTGCGCGCTGATCCTGCGGTGGTCGAAGAGGTGCCCGTCGATGTGGTGGTGCTCGCGCAGCCAGTCCGCCGCCCGGTAGCCGGTCGTGCCGAGCGCGCTGATGTCGATGACCACCGGCAGCGGGTCGAAGCCGGAGGCCATACCGGGGCCGCAGAAGTCCGCCTCGTCGTGGACGTGCATGCCGTCGATCGCCTCGACGGCCTCACGGGTGCGCGCGGCCAGCTTCAGCGCCCCGCCGATCAGGTCGTGGCCGTGCTGCACCATCTGCCGCCGCCAGGCGTCGATCCCGGCGTAGATCAGCACGTTGGGGCTGGTCGTGTCCAGGAGGTCGGCGCGGGAGGCCAGCTCCGCCGGGTCGATGAGGTCGCCCTGGAGGTGGAAGACGGAGCCCTGCTCCAGGCCGCTGCCCATCTTGTGGATGCTGGTCACGCAGATGTCGGCGCCCGCGTCCATCGCCCAGGCCGGCAGATCGGTGTGGAAGGGGAGGTGCGCGCCCCAGGCCTCGTCCACGACCAGCGGCTTGCCGCGGCGGTGGCAGACCTCCGCGATCCCGGCGAGGTCGGCGGCGGCCCCGTACGGGGTCGGGCTGGTGACCAGGGCGCCGTCCGCGTCCGGATGCTCCTCGAACGCCTTCTCGTACGCCTCCGTCGACGGCGGGTGCGCGATGCTCCGCTCGGCGTCCCAGCGGGGCTCGACCCACACCGGCTCCACGCCGGACAGGATCAGCCCGGCGACGACCGACTTGTGGGCGTCGCGTCCGACGAGGAGCCTGTGGCCGGGGCAGGCCACCGTCAGCATCGCGGCCTTCACCGACAGGGAGCTGCCGCAGGTCGAGAAGAACGTGTGGTCCGCGTGGACCGCGTCCGCCATCAGCCGCTCGGCCCGCACGAGGATCTCGTTGCGCGCCAGCCGGTCGTCGAGACCGCCGTTGGCGAGCACGTCCCCGAAGAACACGGCGTCGCCGAGCACGGCACGGGCCCGGGGGTCCGCGCCCCGGGCCCGCTTGTGGCCCGGGGGCGTGAAGGCCAGCTCGTCGGCGTTCCGGTAGGCGGCGAGCGCCTCGAGGACCGGGGCTTCAGCGTGGTTCATGGTCATGCGCGCCGGGTTCCCCGAGTCCCGTCCCCGATGCGGCGCCGGACGTCAGGCGGCCGTCCCGGCCCGCCCGGGGGCCCGCAGCGCCGAGCCGCCGTCCCGCCACGTCGCGAGCAGCCGGGCCGCCAGCCGGTCCTCCAGATGTCCGGTGGCGCGGATGCCGAACACCACGTCGGCCTCCAGGGCCGGTTCCTCCTCCAGCAGCCCGCCGATGACGTCGTGCCGTACGACCTGCTCGTGCACCGCGTCCGCCTCGACGTGCTCGGCGTAGAACCGTACGGCGGCCGGGCCCGCCCCGACCCGCTCCAGTGCCTCGGCGAGCCGCCGCGACCCCGGGGACGAGGTGACCTCCACCGACGCGAAGTGCCCCACGAGGGCGGCCCGCAGCGCCCGGTGCAGACCGAACAGGGACATGAGGTTGACCGTCGCCAGCATCTCGGCGGGAGCCGCGTCGAGATAGTGGCCGTACGCCGTCTCCAGCTTCAGGTCCGCCATCAGGTCGGCGAACAGCTGCGCGTGGATCTCGTCCGCGCGGCCCCCGCCGAACTCGTCGAACTCGATGGCCACCATCGCCGCCTTGGCCCGCCCGTACAGACGGGGGATGACCCAGGCGTGCGGGTCCGCCTCCTTCAGGTGGTACAGCGAGCGCAGCGCCGCGTACTCACGCAGGTGGTCGAGGGTGCCGTCGTCCCGCAGGAAGTGCGAGACGCTGCCGGTGCCGTCCACCGGCTCGACCTGCAGCTCGTCCAGGGCCGCCCACGCGCTGTCGCCGTCGCCGACCGGGACGTCCGCGCGCAGCGCGCCCAGGAAGCGGTCCTCCAGCGCGCCGCGCACGGCGAGCAGCCGGCTGTCCCACTCCCGGGCGTCCGGCACCCCGTCGAAGCCCTGGTAGTGCAGTTCGTACAGGACGTACAGGGCGAGCTGGAGGTCGTCGCCGTACGGCTCGGCGCCGGCCGGGGACGGCACGTCGACGTCCCGCTCGCCGCGCAGCAGGCCCAGGACGGCGGCGGACAGCGGGCCGCGCGGCGCGGGCAGCCCGGGCACCGTCCGCCGGGAGAGAGGCGGGGCAGTCGTCGTGGTCATGCGGTCTCGTCCTCGTCCTTCGTCGTCCGCTTCGCGCGCTTGCGGTGGCTGGTGTCGCACCAGGGGAAGATCTTGCTGCGCCGGCAGGTGCAGACGGCCACGCTGAACCGGTCGCAGACGGTCACCTCGCCGTCCTCGCCGACCACCTCGACGGGCCCCTCGACCATCAGCGGGCCGTCCCGCTGGACCCGGATGCGGCGGGGCCGCTCAGACGCGTTCACCGCGGATCACCACCAGTTCCTCCGTCAGGTCCTCGTCCGCCATCCCGCGCTCGCGCAGCCAGTCCACCCGGGAGCGCAGCACCCGGCCGTAGGGCAGCTGGGCCCGCTCGACGACCTGGGCCCGCAGGCCGGCGGCGGTCAGCCGGTCCAGCGTGGCGTCGACGCCGCACAGGTGCGAGTGCACCATCAGCAGCCGTCCCGAGGGGCGCAACAGCGCGGGCGCGTGGTCGCAGATCCGGTCGATCAGCAGCCGGCCGTCGGCCCCGGCGTCCCAGGCGCGGGCCGCGCCCCTGGGGGTCTCGTCGCCGGGGGCGGGGACGTACGGCGGGTTGGAGACGACCAGGTCGAACCGCCGGCCCGGGACCGCCGTCATCAGGTCGCCGCGGCGCAGCCGCAGGGTCTGCCCGTTCTGCCGGGCGTTCCACCAGGCGGCGGCCAGCGCCCGCCGGGAGATGTCCACGGCGGTGACGCGTCCGCCGAGCCGGGCCGCCTCGACGGCCAGCATGCCGCTGCCCGTGCCGAGGTCCAGCACGGCGGTGCCGGCCGTGACCCCTTCGCGGTGCAGGGCGCGGGTCAGCAGCCGGGTGTCGAACTGGGGTCGGTACACGCCCGGCAGGACCCAGCAGCGCAGGGGAGGGTGCGGTGCGAGAGCTTCAGTGGTCATGGACGCGCTCCTCAGCCCGCGGCCTGCAGCGGCCGCTCCGACAGGGCCCGGGCGACACCGTGCAGGTTGTCGGCCATGGCGCGACCGGTGCTGTGCGCCCAGTCGCGTCCCTTCCGCTCGTCCAGATAGTCGGGTCCGGGCCCTGGGCCCAGATGCCAGTACGTCCAGGCCTGGCCCGGGATGGTGAAGCCGATGTCGGCGAGCGCCCCGGAGATCTCGCTGATGACGTGGTGCGCGCCGTCCTCGTTGCCGGTGACCACGACGCCGGCCACCCGGTTGTAGGCCACGGGACTCCCCTGGTCGTCGGTCTCCGACAGCATCGCGTCCATGCGTTCCAGGACCCGCTGCGCCACCGACGACGGACGGCCCAGCCAGGTCGGCGAGGCCATCACCAGGATCTCGGACTCCAGGATCCGCTCGTGCACGCCGGGCCACTCGTCGCCGTCGCCCGCGTCGGTCACGACACCGGGGGCGATCGTCAGGTCGACGGCCCGTACGAAGGACACCTCCACGCCCTGTTCGGTGAGCCGGCTCGCGACCACGGAGGCCAGGGCCTCGGTGTTGGAGGGCTCGGGGGACCTCTTCAGGGTGCAGTTGACGACAAGTGCTTTCACATTCGCTCCGGGGATCGAAGACGGGGTCGGCCACCGGCCGGGGAGGGGGTCAGTCCTCGCCCCGGACGATGTTCCCCTCGGCCCCCGTGCGGGCCGAGGACGGTGTGCTCCTGTCCTCCACGGCGGCGACACAGGTGCGTATCGCTTTCTGTTCCGGGTGCCGGGACTCCAGCCAGCCGGTCCGGGGGACGTGCAGGGTTTCCTTCTTCGCGGTCCGCGCGGTCACGGCGCTTCAACTTCTTCCTTGTCCGGGAAGGACCCGGTCGGGCCCCTCTGAGTGCGCCGACCGGGTGCCCCCGACCCGTGGCCGGGAAACGCCGGTCAGAGATCGCGCCGGGGGAGGGGCCGCACCGCCGGTCCCTGGACGACCGCGCCGTCCGGGGCGAACCGGGAGCCGTGGCAGGGGCACTCCCACGCCTGTTCGGCCCGGTTGAACGCGACGATGCAGCCGAGGTGGGTGCAGCGGGCCGACAGCGCGTGCAACCGGCCCTCCTCGTCCCGGTGGACGGCGCACAGCCCCGCGCCGACCCGTACCACCGCCCCGTCACCGGGCGCGATGTCGTCCGGCGACGGTCCGGACCCGGCCAGCGGGGCGATCCGGTCGCCGACGAAGTGCCGCGCGACCTGTGCCTGGTGGGTGAGGAACCGGCCGCCCTCGCGTACGACCGGCCCCAGCCGGCGCGGGTCGTACAGCCCGCTCCACGCCACCTCGCGGCCGCCGATGAGGTCCGCGAGCAGCCGGCCCGCCATGACGCCGCCGCTCATGCCCCAGCCGCCGAAGCCCGTCGCCACGTACGTGTGCCGGCTGCCGGCGTGGAACGGCCCGACGAGCGGCACGGTGTCCGTCGCGTCGTTGTCCTGGGTGGCCCACCGGTGCGTGAGCGTCACGTCCGGGAAGTGCCGTTCGGTCCAGGCGGCCAGCCGCTCGAAGCGTTCCTCCGCGTCGGTGGTGCCGGGGGTGAAGTGCTCGCCCGTGACGATCAGCAGCCTGCGTCCCTCGCCGAGGGGCGCCGTGCGCACCGACCGCGTGGACCGCTCCGGCGTGATGTACATGTGGCGCGGCGCCCGCTCCTCGGGGATCGGGCCCGCCACGACCAGCTCCCTGCGCGACGACAGCCGGGAGAAGAGCAGGGCGCGGTCGAACACCGGGTAGTGCGTGGCGACGACGACCTTCGAGGCGCGCACCCGCACGCCCGCCTCCGTGGTCAGCACACAGGGCTCGCCCTCGGTCAGGCCGGTCACCCGCGTGTTCTCGTACACCGCGCCGCCGTGCCGCCGCAGGTCCTCCGCGAGCGCCAGCAGGTACTTGCGCGGATGGAACTGCGCCTGCCCGTTCACCCGGACCGCTCCGGCCACCGGGAAGGGCAGGTCGGTCTCCGTGACGAACTCCGCGTCCAGCCCCGCCTCCCGGGCCGCGTCCGCCTCGGCGCGCAGCTCCCCGGCATGCCGCGGGTCCTCGGCGTACGTGTGGGCCGCGGCCTCCTCCCACTCGCAGTCCACGCCCAGCTCCCGCGCGCACTCCTCGACGCGCCGGATCGCCTCGGACTGCGAACGCGCGTACAGCCGGGCCGCCTCCGGGCCGCGCGTGCGGCGCAGCCGGTCGTAGACCAGGGTGTGCAGCGCGGTGAGCTTGGCCGTCGTGTGCCCGGTGACCGAGGCGGCGAGCCGCCCCGCCTCCAGGACGGCCACCTCACGGCCCTGCCGGGCCAGCTCCCAGGCCGTGCTGAGGCCCGCGATCCCGCCGCCGACCACGGCGACGTCCACCTCGAGGTCACCGTCCGGCGGGGGAGCGGGATCGCCGGGCGGCGCGGTCTGCAGCCAGTACGACTCGTGCGGCACTCTCTCAGCGTTCATGGGCGCCGGGTTCCCGGCTGGACGGCACCACACCCCGAACTCGTCCGCCCGCACGATCTTTCAGTTCCCGCGACCCGGGTACCCGCCCCGCGAACACGCACGGCGGGCCGGGTCCGTGACGCGCGGACCGGCCCGCGAGACGAGCGCACAGGAGGATCGATGAGCACGGTCAAGGAGACGGTCGACGTGGAGGTGCCGCTGCGCCGGGCCTACGACCAGTGGACCCAGTTCGAGGACTTCCCGCGCTTCATGGAGGGCGTCGAGGAGGTCCGCCAGCTCGACGAGCGGCACAACCACTGGGTCACGAGCATCGGCGGCGTCAAGCGCGAGTTCGACACCGAGATCGTCGACCAGCTCGCCGACGACCGGATCACCTGGCGGTCCGTGGGGGGCGACACACAGCAGCGCGGCTCGGTCCGCTTCGAGCAGCTGGACGACACGCACACGCGCGTGGAGCTCACCATGGACGTCGAGCCGACCGGCATGGCCGAGAAGGGCGCCGACGCGCTCGGCATGATCGACCGGCGGGTCAAGGGCGACCTGCACCGGTTCAAGGAGTACATCGAGAAGGGCGGCAGCACCGGCGGCTGGCGCGGCCGTATCCGGCCGGAGGACCCGGGCACCGTCCTCTGACGGACGCGCGGGGGAGCACGCCCCGGCCGGCCCGCACGACGGCGGGCCGGCCGGCCGCCCCGTCCTGAGAGAGCGGGCGGACACCGGCCCCGATTCGTGGAAGCGTGGTGACAGGTCATGCGCGCCGAGGTGGACCGGATCGCCGAGCCGTGGGGCGAGCGCACCCCGTACGGCCCCGGCACACCGTGGCCGGTCCGGGTGGACTCGTATCTCGAGCCCGGCGTCACGGACGGCGACGTGGAGGCGTGGGTGCCGACGGCGTCCGTCCTGCACTCCAACGGGGACGCGATGGACGTCGCCGTCGCCGGCGGGCGGATCGTCGGGGTGCGCGGCAGCGCCCGGGACCGGGTGAACCACGGCAGGCTGGGGCCGAAGGACCTCTTCGGCTGGCAGGCCAACCGGTCGCGGGACCGGCTGACCACGCCGCTCGTCCGCCGCGACGGGCGCTTGGAGCCCTGCGACTGGGACACCGCGCTGGGCACGATCGTCGACCGGAGCAAGGACCTGGTGGAGACGTACGGGCCCGGCTCGATCGGCTTCTACACCAGCGGCCAGCTGTTCCTGGAGGAGTACTACACGCTCGCCGTGATCGCGCGGGCCGGGATCGGCACGAACCACATCGACGGCAACACGCGGCTGTGCACGGCGACGGCCGCCGAGGCGCTGAAGGAGACCTTCGGCTGCGACGGCCAGCCCGCCTCGTACGCGGACGTCGACCACGCCGACGTGATCGCGCTGTTCGGGCACAACATGGCCGAGACCCAGCCGGTGCTGTGGATGCGGGTCCTCGACCGGCTGGCCGGCGACGAACCGCCCCGCCTGGTCTGCGTCGACCCGCGCCCCACCCGGGTCGCCCGGCACGCCGCCGTCCACCTCGCGCCCCGCGCGGGCACCAACGTGGCCCTGCTGAACGCGCTGCTGCACGAGATCATCCGGATGGACCGGATCGACCGTGCCTTCGTCGACGCGCACACCGTCGGCTTCGACGAACTCGCCGCACGCGTCGCCGACTGCACCCCGCGGTGGGCGGCCGGCATCTGCGACGTCCCGGCCGCGGCCGTCACCGAGGCCGCCGAGGTGCTCGGGGACGCGCGGCGGCTGCTGTCCACCGTGCTCCAGGGCGTCTACCAGTCCCATCAGGCCACCGCCGCCGCCGTCCAGGTCAACAACCTGCAGCTGATCCGCGGCATGCTGGGCCGCCCCGGCTGCGGGGTGCTCCAGATGAACGGCCAGCCCAGCGCGCAGAACACCCGCGAGTGCGGCGCCGACGGCGACCTGCCCGGCTTCCGGAACTGGGAGAACGACGCCCATGTGGCGGACCTCGCCCGGGTCTGGAACGTGGAGCCCACCGACATCCCGAGCCACACGGCACCCACCCCGGCGATGCAGATCTTCCGCTACGCCGAGCAGGGGTCGATCCGGATGCTGTGGATCTCCGGCACCAACCCGGCCGTCTCCCTTCCCGAACTGGAACGCGTGCGCGGCATCCTGCGCCGCGACGGGCTCTTCACCGTCGTCCAGGACCTCTACCTCACCGAGACCGCACGGTTCGCGGACGTCGTCCTGCCCGCCGCGACCTGGGCCGAGAAGACCGGCACGTTCACCAACGCCGACCGGACCGTCCACCTCTCGGAACGCGCCGTCGAGCCGCCGGGCGACGCCCGCCCCGACCTGGACATCTGGCTGGAGTACGCCCGCTGGATGGACTTCCGCGACAAGGACGGCCGCCCGCTCGTCGGCTGGCACGACCCGGAGTCGGCGTTCGAGGCGTGGCAGGAGTGCAGCCGGGGCCGGCCCTGCGACTACACCGGGCTGACCTACGACCGGCTGCGCGCCACCGGAGGCATCCAGTGGCCCTGCACCGACGAGAAGCCCGAGGGCACGGATCGCCTCTACACGGACGGCGTCAGCTGGGCCGCCCCCGACGCCTGCGAGACCTACGGCAGGGACCTGGTCACCGGCGCCTCGGTGTCCGAGACCGAGTACCGGGCGCTCAACCCGCACGGCAGGGCCGTCCTGAAGGCCGCCGAGTACCTGCCCCTCCACGAAGCGACGAATGACGAGTACCCCTTGCAGCTGACCACGGGCCGCACCCTGTACCACTTCCACACCCGCACCAAGACCGGCCGCAGCCCCCAGTTGCGGGCCGCCGCTCCCGACGTCTGGGTGGAGATCTCCGCCGCCGAGGCGCGGCGGCACCAGGTCGCCGAGGGTGATCTGGTCGAGGTCACCAGCCCCCGCGGCTCGGTGCGCGGCCGGCTGCGCGTCACCGGGATCCGTGACGGCATGGTGTTCCTGCCGTTCCACTACGGCTACTGGGACACCCCGGGCGGTGCCGGCCCCGGCGAGGACGGCGGCCGGGCCGCCAACGAGACCACCGTCACGGACTGGGACCCGGTGTCCAAGCAGCCCCTCTTCAAGACGGCGGCCGCCCGCCTCACCCTCATCGAACGCGGCGACGGCGCGGTGTCGCCCGCCCCGACGACGACGGCCTCCGCGCCGGTCGATCCGGCCGCCGCCCCGCCGACGACGGGCGGCCCGGCCGCGCTGGCCCGGCAGAGCACCGGAGAGCCGGGAGGTGAGCGGTCGTGAGCGCCGTACCGGTCGTCCTGCGGGCCCTGTACGAGGGCGAACGCACGATGGAACGCAAACTGCTGGAGACGGCCGCGCGCGACGCCGCCGAGCACGAGGTGCACCACGTGGCGGTCGACCTGGCCCGCTGGTCCCACGAACACGCCGAACGCCTCGCCGAGGCCGCCGAGCCGTACGGCCTGCGCCTGCCCCGCTCCGCCGAGGACCCGCCCGCGACGGACGACCGCGGCGAACGCGCGGCCCGCGCCCTGGACGACCCGCGCCCCGGCCTCTCCCTCCTGAACGACCTGCGCGAACTCCACCTGGCCGCGACCGGCAACTCCCTGGACTGGGAGATGCTCGCCCAGGCGGCGCAGGCCGAGAAGGACACGCCCCTGCTCGACCTGGCCACGGCCTGCCATCCGCAGACGCTGCGGCAGATGCGCTGGACGAACACGATGATCAAGACCCTGTCGCCCCAGCTGCTGTCCAGGGCGGGCACACCGTCCCCCGACGCCTGATCCCGACACCGGCGTCCCGCGGTCGCGCCGGGCGCACACCGTCAGGCCACCGCCTCCAGGGCCGGGTGGGCCGGCGTGTCCAGGTCCTTGGCCGGGACCGGCACCGGCGCCGGGGTGCGACGGGTGCGGAGCAGGAGGCCCGCGCCGATCGTGGTCGTGATGAGGAGGCCGCCGATCACGAGGGCGCCCCGGGCGCCGACCGTTTCCATCAGGAGGCCGAGGGCCGGAGGGCCGCCGAGGCCCCAGGCCGTGCCGATGCTGCTCCACACGCCCAGCACACGGCCCCGCAGGTGCGGGGGCGGATCCGTCTGGAGCACTGCCGTGCCCGCCGTGTCGGACACGGACTCCACGACCGCCATCGGCAGGACCAGCACCAGCAGCACCGCCAGGGACGGGGACAGGCCGGCCGCCACCTGCAGCAGGCCGCCCGCCGCCGCCAGCGTGCCCACGATCCGCACGGACGGCCGCCGCAGCCGCGCGCCGAGGACGGCGCCCACGATGCCGCCGACCGCCAGCACCGTGGAGACGGTGCCGAAGGAGCCCGCGCCGCCCGCGAGGGGCCCGGTGACGAGCACCGCGAGGGTGAGGCCGTAGTTCCGGCCGAAGATCGCGCTGATGCCCGTGACCGCGGCGAGCGCCACGAGACGGGGGCGGCGCGCGAAGAAGCGCAGCCCCTCCCGCACGCTCAGGTCGGGACCCGCGCCGGACGGCTCGCGCGTGCGCGCCGCTTCGGCGTGGGCGGAGTGCCGGACCGCGCCGGGCGCCGGACGCAGGAACGGGATGACCGCCGTCACGAACAGGAACGACAGCCCGTTGGCGGCGTACGCGGCCGCCGTGCCGAGGAAGCCGACGGTCACCCCGGCGAGGGCGGTGCCGGCCAGCCGGCCCGCGTTGTGCACCAGGGCGCCCACGCCGATGGCGGACGGCACGTCCTCCACCGGCACCAGGTCGTTGCCGAGCAGCGCGCACGCGGGGCCGTCGACGGTGGCGACGATGCCGGTGACGGCGGCCAGCACCATCAGGGACGTCATGTCGAGCAGGTCCAGCGCCACCAGCGTCGCCGTGGTGAACGCGATCGCGCCCAGCAGCGCCTGGCTGACGGCGGCGGTCAGCTTCAGCGGCCAGCGGTCCACGGCGGTGCCGCCCAGCAGGCTCATGAAGAGGGCCGGAGCGGCCTGCACCGACATCGACAGCCCGGTGGCGGCGGCGGAACCCGTGATCTGCAGGACGAGCAGGTTCTGCACCGTGAGCTGCATCCAGGTGCCGGCGTTCGACGCGAAGTTCGCCACGGACCACCAGCGCATGCCGCGGTGGCGCAGGGACCGCCACGGGGAGCGGGACGGGGCGGCGGAAGTGTCCGGCGCGGAGGAGGCCGGAACGGGGGTGAAGGACACAGGCGTACCCGGAGACCAAGAGACGGGGGGACCGGGGAACCGGAGAGTCACCGGGCTGCGCTGCGCGGAGGGTTCCACCGAGTCGTCACGGCGCGGACCATCGTGGCAGACCGGGCGCCGCGGTCGATGACGCCGGCTCGTCCCGGCCCCCGCGGAACCCCGCAACTGGGCGCGGCCGGACGAAACTTCACGGGGCAGTGGGGTTGCTCACAACCACCCTCAAGCGGGCAAAACGGGAGAAGTATGAATCAAGGTGTGAAAGCTACCCTCTCGGGAACCCAGGACCAGTGCGGCGTCCGGAACGAGGCGACCCACCCCCCACGGCGGTGCCGTGCGCATACGGCCCGCGACGACCGATCACTCTCCCCACGAGAGACCGGCGAAGGCTCTCCGGCAGCCCGCCGACCCCGCCGAACCCTTTCTTGAGCCACGCCCGCGTGTGCGGAGGCGGGTCCGTCCCCTCCCACCCGCGTGTGGACGAAGGGAACCCCTATGCCTGCTGTCTCGACGCGCACCTGGCACCGCGCCCTGGTGACCGGTGGCGCCGGCTTCCTCGGCAGCCACCTCTGCGACCGCCTGCTGGATTCGGGCGTCGAAGTCGACTGCGCCGACAACCTGTGCTCCGGGACCCGCGAGAACGTCGCCCACCTGGACGGACGCCCCGGTTTCCGGTTCGTCGACTGCGACGTCAGCTCCCCCGACGCGCCCGCGCTGCTGCCCGGCCCCTACGACCTCGTCCTGCACTTCGCGTGCCCGGCGTCCCCGGCCGACTACCTGCGGCTGCCGCTGGAGACCCTGGACGTCGGCAGCCTCGGCACCCGCAACATGCTGGCCGTCGCCGAACGTGACGGGGCGCGCCTCCTGCTCGCCTCCACGTCCGAGGTGTACGGCGACCCGCTGACCCACCCGCAGCGCGAGGACTACTGGGGCAACGTGAACCCGGTCGGCCCGCGCAGCGTCTACGACGAGTCCAAGCGGTTCGCCGAGGCCCTGGTCACCGCCCATGTGCGGACCCGGGACGCCGACGCCGGCATCGTCCGGATGTTCAACACCTACGGGCCGCGCATGCGCGCGCACGACGGCCGGGCCGTCCCCACCTTCGTCAGCCAGGCCCTCGCCGGCGAACCGCTCACCGTCGCCGGCGACGGCCGGCAGACCCGGTCCCTGTGCTACGTCGACGACACCGTCGACGGGGTGCTGCTGGTCGCGGGAAGCCACTCCGTGCGGCCCGTCAACATCGGCGGCAGCGACGAGGTCACCGTCGGCGAGATCGCCCGGCGCATCGTCGAGCTCACCGGATCGTCCTCCCGCATCGTGTACGTCGACCGTCCCACCGACGACCCGCAGCGGCGCCGCCCCGACACCGGTCTGGCCCGCGAGCTGCTCGGCTGGACGCCCCGCGTGCCCTGGGCGGAGGGCATCAAGCAGACCATCGCCTACTTCGCGGCGGCGCAGCCCGCGCCCGAACCGGCCGCGTAGGCGCCCCCCTGCCCTTCCCGTCAGCCGTACGGAGGCACGCATGCGCGTTCTGGGAATCAACGCCCTCTTCCACGACCCCGCCGCCGCCCTGGTCATGGACGGCAGGATCGTGGCGGCGGCCGAGGAGGAACGCTTCAGCCGGCGCAAGCACGGCAAACGGCCCGTCCCCTTCTCCGCCTGGGAACTCCCCGAGCTGTCCGCCCGGTGGTGCCTGCAGGAGGCCGGACTGACCCCCGCCGAACTCGACGCGGTCGCCTACTCCTACGACCCCGAGCTGGCCCGCCCCGCCGACCAACTGGGACTGCACGACCCCTGGGACCAACTGCGCCAGGAATACGCCCGCCAGGCCCCCGGCTTCCTCGCCGAGGCCCTGCCCGGCCTGGACCCCGGCAAGGTCCGCTTCGTTCCCCACCACGTCGCCCACGCGGCCTCCGCCGGCCAGGCCGGCCCCTGGCCCGACAGCGCCGTCCTCGTCCTCGACGGACGCGGCGAGTGCGGCTCCCACCTCGCCGGCCGTTACGCGAACCGTGAACTCACCGTGTTCGGCTCGCAGGCGCTGCCCGACTCGATGGGCCTGTTCTACGAGGACCTCACCCAGCACCTCGGGTTCCTGCGCAGCAGCGACGAGTTCAAGGTGATGGCCCTCGCCTCCTACGGCACCCCCCGCTTCCTCGACCGCCTCCGGCCGTACGTGCACGCCGAGGCCGACGGCGGCTTCCGCGCCCGGCCCGTCCCCTGGGCGGCCCTCGTCCCGCCGCGCCCCGCCGGCGCCGGCTGGACCCAGGACCACGCCGACCTCGCCGCCAGCGCCCAGGCCTGCCTGGAGGAGGTCCTGCTGGGCCTCGCCCGGTGGCTGCACGACCGTACGGGCGAGGACGTGCTGACCCTCGCCGGCGGCGTCGCGCTGAACTGCGTCGCCAACACCCGGCTGTACCGCGAGACGCCGTTCCGGCACGTCTGGGTGCAGCCCGCCGCCGGGGACGCCGGCACCGCGCTCGGCGCCGCCCTGCACGTCGCCCACCAGAAGGAGGCCGTCGAGGCCATGCCGACGGCCGCGCTCGGCCGGGGCTGGAGCGACGACGAACTGCGCGCCTGGCTGGAGCGCGCCGCCGTCCCCTACGAGGAGCCCGGCGACATCGCCGAGACCGTGGCCGCCGAACTCGCCGCAGACGGCGTCGTCGCCTGGTTCCAGGGCCGCAGCGAGTACGGGCCCCGCGCCCTCGGGCACCGCTCCCTGCTCGCCCACCCCGGCCGCGCCGAGAACCTGGAACGCCTCAACGCCGTGAAGGGCCGCGAGGAGTTCCGCCCCGTCGCCCCCATGGTCCTCGCCGAACGCGCCGCCGAACTCTTCGACGGACCGCTGCCCAGCCCGTACATGCTGTTCGTGCACGACGTCGCCGAGGAGTGGCGCGGCCGTATCCCGGCCGTCGTCCACGTGGACGGCACCGCCCGCATCCAGACCGTCGACCGCGCCGACGAGCCGCTCATGGCCCGCGTGATCGACGGGTTCGAGCGCCGCACCGGGCTGCCCGTCGTCGTCAACACCAGCCTGAACACCGCCGGGCGGCCCATGGTCGACGACCCGCGCGACGCCCTGGAGTGCTTCGGTTCGGCCCCCGTCGACCTGCTCGCGCTCGGCCCGTTCGCGGTCCGGCGCGGAAAGGTGTTCGCATGACGGCTGCACCCGCCTACAGCGTCGTCGTCCCGACGATCGGCCGGCCCTGCCTCGCCGACTGCCTGCGGGCGCTGGCCGCCGCCGACGGGCACCCGCCCCAGGAGATCGTCGTGGTCGACGACCGCCCGGACGCCGGCGGCCCCCTGCCGCTGGCGGCGGCCGGCCCGCTGCGCGGGCGGTTGCGCACCCTGCGCACCGGCGGGCGCGGCCCCGCCGCCGCCCGCAACGCCGGCTGGCGCACCGTCCTCACCCCCTGGACCGTCTTCCTCGACGACGACGTCCAGGTGCTGCCCGACTGGTCCCGCCGTCTCGCCGACGACCTCGCGGTCGCCGGGCCCTCCACCGGCGGCGTCCAGGGCCGGCTGCGGGTCCCCCTCCCCGAGGACCGCAGGCCCACCGACTGGGAGCGCGGCACGGCCGGCCTGGAGGGGGCCGCCTGGGCCACCGCCGACATGGCGTACCGCACGGCCGCGCTGATGGACGTCCAGGGCTTCGACGAGCGGTTCGGCCGGGCGTTCCGCGAGGACGCGGACCTGGCCCTGCGCGTCGAGGAGGCCGGCTGGTCCCTGCACCGGGGCCAGCGCGTCACCCGGCACCCCGTCCGCCCCGCCGACCGCTGGGTCTCCGTGCGCGCCCAGCGCGGCAACGCCGACGACGCCCTGATGACCCGGCTGCACGGCCCCGACTGGTGGCGGCGCGCCCGGGCCCCCCGGGGCCGCCTGCCCCGCCACGCCTTCGTCACGTCGATGGCGCTCACCGCCCCCGTGCTCGCCCTCGCCGGCCGCCGCCGCGCCGCCGCCACGGCCGCCGCGCTGTGGGCGCTCGGCACCGGCGAGTTCGCCCTGGCCCGCATCCTGCCCGGCCCCCGCACCCCGCGCGAGATCACCACCATGGCGGTCACCAGCGTCGTCATCCCCCCGCTCGCGATCCGGCACTGGCTCGACGGCGTCGTCCGGCACCGCGGGGCCCTGTCCCTGAGGAGCGCCCCATGACCGCGGCCGCCGTCGCCGCCGTCCTCTTCGACCGGGACGGCACCCTCATCGAGGACGTCCCCTACAACGGCGACCCGGGCCGGGTCCGCCCGCTGCCCGCCGCCCGCCCGGCCCTGGACCTGCTGCGCGCCCGCGGCATCCCCACCGGCGTGGTCAGCAACCAGTCCGGCGTCGGCCGCGGACTGCTCACCAGGGACGACGTCCACCGGGTCAACGACCGCGTGGACGCCCTCCTCGGCGGCCTGGACACCTGGGTGTACTGCCCGCACGCCCCCGAGGCCGGCTGCCCCTGCCGCAAGCCCCGCCCGGGCCTCGTCGTCGAGGCGGCCCGGCGCCTGGGCGTGCCCCCCGAGCGCTGCGTGGTGATCGGCGACATCGGCGCCGACGTCGAGGCGGCCCGCGCCGCCGGCGCACGGGCGGTGCTCGTACCCACCGCCGTCACCCTGCCCGCCGAGATCGCGTCGGCCCCCGCCACCGCGCCCGACCTGCTCACCGCGGTCCGCCGGCTCCTCGCACCGGGGGAGGAGCGACGATGAGAGCCCTGGTCGTACGCCTCGACAGCTTCGGCGACGTGCTACTGGCCGGACCCGCGATCCGGGCCGTGGCGGCGGGCGCCTCCCACGTCACCCTGCTCTGCGGCCCCCGCGGCGAACCCGCCGCCCGTCTGCTGCCGCACGTCGACGACGTCCTCGTGTGGGACGCCCCCTGGGAGGGCTTCGACCCGCCGTCCGTCGCGGACGCCGACATCGACGGCCTGCTGCGCCGCCTGCGGGACGCCGCCTTCGACACGGCCCTCGTCCTCACCTCCTTCCACCAGAGCCCCCTGCCCACCGCCCTGCTGCTGCGCCTCGCCGGCGTCCCCCGCATCGGCGCCGACAGCGTCGACCACCCCGGCCGGCTGCTCGACGCCCGGCACCGGCGGCGCCCCGGCCGGCACGAGGCCGAGGCCGCCCTGGACACCGCCGCCGCCCTGGGCTTCCCCCTGCCCGCCGAGGACGACGGACGGCTCCGCGTGCTGCCGCCGCCCGACACCATCGCCCTGACCGGCAACGGCCCGTACGTCGTGGTGCACCCCGGCGCCAGCGCCCCCGCCCGCACCTGGAGCGCCGGCCGCTGCGCCGAGGCCGTCGCCGCGCTCGCCGACGCCGGCCACCGGGTCGTCGTCACCGGCGGCCCCGGCGAGACCGGCCTGACCCAGGCCGTCGCCGGCGGCACGGCCGTCGACCTCGGCGGCCGGACCGACCCGCGCACCCTCTCCGGCGTCCTGCGCACCGCCGACGCCGTCGTGTGCGGCAACACCGGGCCCGCCCATCTGGCCGCGGCCGTCGGCACCCCCGTGGTGTCGCTGTTCGCGCCGGTCGTCCCGGCCGACCGCTGGGCGCCGTACGGAGTGCCCTGCGTGCTCCTCGGCGACCAGCGGGCGCCCTGCGCCGGCACCCGGGCCCTGACCTGTCCCGTACCCGGTCACCCGTGCCTCGACGAGGTCACGGCCGACGACGTGGTGGCCGCGGTGCACAAACTCCTCGCGGAGACGACATGAACGTACTCGTGTGGCATGTGCACGGCTCCTGGCTGACCACCTTCGTCCAGGGCCCCGCCACCTGCCTGGTGCCCGTCACCCCCGACCGCGGACCCGACGGCCTCGGCCGCGCGAGGACCTGGCAGTGGCCGCGGCGGGTGCGGGAGGTCACCCCCGAGGAGCTGCGCGACGCCGACATCGACCTCATGGTGCTGCAACGGCCGCACGAGCTCGACCTCGCCGAACACTGGACCGGCCGGCGCCCCGGCGCCGACGTGCCCGCCGTGTACGTCGAGCACAACAGCCCGCACGAGACGCCCGTCGGCACCCGGCACCCCCTGGCCGACCGGACCGACATCACCGTCGTGCACGTCACCCACTTCAACCGGCTGATGTGGGACAACGGACGCGCCCCCACCACCGTCGTCGAGCACGGCATCATCGACCCCGGCCCGCTGTGGACCGGCGAGGAGCCGCGCGCCGCCGTCGTCGTCAACGAGCCCGTCCGGCGCGGCCGGACCACCGGCACGGACCTGCTGCCCGGCTTCGCGCACGCCGCCCCGCTCGACGTGTTCGGCATGCGCACCGAAGGACTCGCCGGCCACCTCGGCCTGCCGCCCGCCCTGCTCCGCAGCCGCGACCTGCCGCAGAGCGAACTGCACCCGGCGATGGCGCGGTGCCGCGCCTATCTGCACCCCGTGCGCTGGACCTCGCTCGGACTGTCCCTGCTGGAGGCGATGTTCCTCGGCATGCCCGTCGTCGCCCTGGACACCACCGAGGTCCGCGAAGCCGTACCGGAGGGCGCCGGCGTGGTCTCCAACCGGCTCGACGTCCTGCACGACGCGCTGCGGCGGTTCCTCGCGGACCCCGACGACGCCCGCGCGACGGGGGAGGCGGCCCGGGCCGCGGTACGGGCCCGCTACTCGGAACGACGGTTCCTGGACGACTGGGAGCGCCTGATCAAGGAGGTCACCCGATGACTACGAGGCACCCCTCGGCCGGCCGTGTCGCCATGGTCTCCGAGCACGCCAGCCCGCTGGCCGCGCTCGGCGGCCCCGACGCGGGCGGACAGAACGTGTACGTGGCGCAGCTCGCCGCGCGCCTCGTCCGGCGCGGGCACGACGTCACCGTGTACACGCGGCGGGACGACCCCCGGCCGCCGGACCGCGTCACCACACCCGACGGATACCAGGTCGTCCACGTCCCCGCCGGACCCGCGGCCCCCGTCCCCAAGGACGAACTCCCGCCCTACATACCGGAGTTCGGTGCCTTCCTGGCCCGCGAGTGGGCGACGGCCCCGCCCGACGTGGTGCACGCCCACTTCTGGATGTCCGGCTGGGCGGCCCTGTCCGGCGCCTACGGGCTCGGCGTGCCCGTCGTGCAGACCTACCACGCCCTCGGCACCGTCAAGCGGCGCCACCAGGGCGCCGCCGACACCAGCCCCCGCGACCGGATCGCCATCGAGACCGTCATCGGCCGCGAGTGCGCCCGCATCATCGCGACCTGCGAGGACGAGGTGTGCGAACTGGAGGCCATGGGGCTGCCCCGGCGGAAGATCTCCGTCGTCCCGTGCGGCGTTGACCCCGACCGGTTCACCCCGCGCGCCGACGCCCGCCGCCCGGCCTCCGCGCCCCGCCGGCTGCTCGCCGTGGGACGGCTCGTGCCCCGCAAGGGCTTCGACCGCGCGATCCGCGCCCTCGCGGACGTCCCCGGTGCCGAACTCCTCATCGCCGGAGGCCCCGAACAGGCCCTCCTGCTCGCCGAACCCGAGGCCGAACGGCTGCGCGCCCTCGCCGAGGAGCACGGCGTCGCCGGCCGGGTCACCCTGCTCGGCGCGATCGGCCGCGACGCCATGCCCGCCCTGCTGTCCAGCGCCGACCTCGTGCTCTCCCTGCCCCGCTACGAGCCGTTCGGCATCGTCCCCGTCGAGGCCATGGCCTGCCGCGCCCCCGTCCTCGCCACCGCCGTCGGCGGACAACTCGACACCGTCGTCGACGGCATGACCGGTGAACTCGTCCCCGCCGACGACGACTACGACATCAGCGCCGCCGTCCGCCGCCTGCTCGCCGACCCCGACCGGCTCGCCCGGTACGGCGCCCAGGGCCGCCGCCGCGTCCTGTCCCGGTACACCTGGGACCGCGTGGCCGACGGCGTCACCCGCGCCTACAGCGCGGTCTCCTCCGTCCCCTCGCTCTCGGGAGCCCTGCGATGAAACTCGCCTCCGACGTCACCCACTGCGACGACCTGATGCGGGCGCTCACCGGATTCCGCGGCTACGCGGGCCCGCTGCTGAGGCGCTGGGGAACCTCGCTGGCCACCACCCTCGACGGCGGAGCCCGGCTCCTCGTCGCCGGGAACGGCGGCAGCGCCGCCCAGGCCCAGCACCTCAGCGCCGAACTCGTCGGCCGCTACCGGGACGACCGCCCCCCGTTCTCCGCCGTCGCCCTGCACGCCGACACCTCCGCGACGACCGCCATCGCCAACGACTACGGCGTCCAGGAGATCTTCGCCCGGCAGGTCGCCGCCCACGGCCGGGCCGGAGACGTCCTGATGCTGCTGTCCACCAGCGGCGCCAGCGCCAACCTGCTCGTCGCCGCCGACCAGGCGCACCGGACCGGCATGCCCGTCTGGGCGCTCACCGGCCCGGCGCCCAACCCGCTCGCGAGCACCGCCGACGACGCCCTGTGCATCGACGCGGCGACCTCCGCCACCGTCCAGGAACTGCACCTCGTCGCCGTCCACATGCTCTGCGAGGCGTTCGACGAGGCGGTGGAGCGCCGGGCGGCGGCCCGGCGGCGCCAGGCCGAACAGCGCTGGGCCCTGCTCACCGAGGAGGGCGCATGACGGCCCCCGCCCCGCTCCTCGTCGTCGGCGACGCCCTCCTCGACCACGACGTCCACGGCCGCGTCGACCGTCTCGCGCCCGACGCCCCCGTCCCCGTCGTCAGCGGGCCCCGGCGCACCTCCCGGCCGGGCGGCGCCGCGCTCGCCGCCTTCCTCGCCGCCGCCGACGGCCGCCCGGTCACCCTCGTCACCGCACTCGGCGACGACCCCGCCAGCGACACCCTCCGCGCCCTCCTCGACGGCCGGGCCCGCCTGGTCGAACTCACGCTCACCGGCGAGCTGTCCAGCAAGACCCGCGTCCTCGTGGACGGCCGGCCCCTGCTGCGCCTCGACGACGGCGACGGCCGCGCGCGGCAGGCCACCGAGGCGGCCCGGCGGGCGATCGCCGAGGCGGGCGCCGTCCTCGTCGCCGACTACGGCCGCGACACCGCCGCCGTCCTGCGCGACGACCTCGCCGCCGCGGCGGCCAGGGTCCCGCTCACCTGGGACCCCCACCCGCGCGGCGGCTCACCCGTACCCGGCGTCCGCCTCGCCACCCCCTCGGCCGCCGAGGCACACGCCCTCGCCCACCGGGCCGCCCCCGCCGACGCCGGACAGGAACCGGACCACGACCTGCACAGCGCCGCCCAGGACGCCGACCGGCTCGTCCACGCCTGGCGTGCCGCGTCCGTCGCCGTCACGCTCGGCGGCCGCGGCGCCCTGCTCTCGCACGGCGGCACCCCGCTGCTGGTGCCCTCGCCCGTCACCGCCGACGGCGACGCCTGCGGGGCCGGCGACCGGTTCGCGGCCACCGCCGCCGGCTGCCTCGCCGACGGCGACCTCGTCGAGACGGCCGTACGGCAGGCCGTGCACGCCGCCACCCGCTACGTCGCCGAGGGCGGGGTGCGCTCCGACGCCGTCGGCACCGCCCCCGCCGGACCCCGGCCCGCCGTCCACGAGCCCACCGGGGACGCGCTGCGCACGGCCGCCCGGGTGCGGGCCGCGGGCGGCACCGTCGTCGCCGCGGGCGGCTGCTTCGACCTGCTCCACGCCGGCCATGTGGCCCTGCTGCAGGCCGCCCGGCGCACCGGCGACTGCCTCGTCGTCTGCGTCAACTCCGACGCCTCGGTACGCCGCCGCAAGGGCTCGGGCCGGCCCCTCGTCCCGGAGGCCGACCGGATCCGCGTCCTGCGCGCCCTGGAGTGCGTCGACGCCGTCGCCGTCTTCGACGAGGACACCCCGGAACGCCTCCTCGCCGCACTGCGCCCGCACATCTGGGCCAAGGGCGGCGACTACGCCATGACCCGTCTGCCGGAAGCGGCCCTCGTGGAGAGCTGGGGCGGCCAGGTCGTCCTCTTCCCCTACCTGGACGGCCGCTCCACCACCGGCATCGCCGAGCGGGCGGCCCTCACCCCGGGCCGGGCCGGGCGATGACCGGCCACCGGCGTCGCGTGCTGGTCCTGCGGGCGCTGGGCCTGGGCGACCTCCTGGCCGGCGTCCCGGCACTGCGGGGGCTGCGGCGCGCCTTCCCCGGGGACCACCTCGTCCTCGCGCTGCCCCCCGCCCTCCGGGAGGCCGCCCTCGCCACCGGCGCCGTCGACGCCGTCCTGCCCGCCGAGGCACCCGGCCGCGGCGTCCCCGACCTGACCCACTGGACGGGGCCCCCGCCCGACCTCGCCGTGGACCTGCACGGCAACGGACCCGCGAGCCGCGACGCCCTGGCCGCGCTGCGCCCGCGCACCCTCCTCGCCTACGCGGACGGCACACCCGACTGGCGGGCCGACGAGCACGAGCGGCGGCGCTGGTGCCGTCTCCTCGCCGCCCACGGCGTCCCCGCCGACCCGGACGACCTGCGGCTCCCGCCGCCCGCGGCCCCGTCGCCGGCGCCCGGCGCCGTCGTCGTCCACCCCGGTGCGGAGTCCGCCGCCCGCCGCTGGCCGGCCGGACGGTACGCCGCCGTCGTACGGCATCTGTGCGCGGCGGGCCATCGCGTCGTGCTGACCGGCGGGCCCCGCGAGGACGCCCTCGTCACGGACGTCGCCGAACGCGCCGGGCTGCCGCCGTGGGACCTGCTGCCCGGCGGGCTGCCCTTCGCCCGGCTCTCGGCCCTCGTCGCCCACGCGACGCTCCTGATCAGCGGCGACACCGGCCTCGCCCACCTGGCGGTGGCCCACGGCACCCCGTCCGTGACCCTGTTCGGACCGGTCCCGCCCCATCTGTGGGGGCCACCGCCGCTGCGCCGGCACATCGCGCTGTACGCGCCGGGACCGCCCGGTGACCCGCACGGTGACACCCCCGACCCCTGCCTGCTGCGCACCACCGTCGACGAGGTCGTCGTCGCGGCCCGCTCCCTGCTGCCCGCCCCGCCCCCGACCCGCGCGGCGGAACCGGCGACCGGCACCCGCACCCGCCCCTGACCGGCCGCTCCGACGCGCCGGGCCCCGGCGCGGGCCCCCCGCCGGAGTTCTCTCCTTGCCCTCATGGCGCAGCCGAGTGAGGGTGGAGGTGCGGTCGGGCGGCGGCCACACCGGCGCCCCTCCCGTCCGACGCACCCGGCCGACAGGAGCGGAAGAGCGAGGCACGATGACAAGTCGTTCCCCCCTCACGGTGGTGCCGGCCACCGACCGTGTCACGGTGGTGTGCCTGACCGGCACACTGGACGCGGACGGCTGCGCCCGGCTGGCCCCGGAACTCACGCGGCACCTGGACAGCGCCGCCCGCCGGGGACACCGGCTGGTGCTCGACATGACAGCCGTCCCCACGGTCGACGAGACCGCCCGCCGCGCCCTCCGGGACCAGACCGCGCACCTCGCGGGCTCCCCCGTCCTCGTGGTGGCGACACCGGAGGTCCGCAAGGAACTGGAGCAGGACGACCTCCCCGGCCTCCGCCCCCACGGCACGCTCGTCGAGGCGCTCACCTCCCTGCCCCCCGCCCCCGCCGGGCCCGTACGGCCGCCCCGGAGCGGAAACCCGCCCGCCGCCGAGGCGGACCACCTGCGCCGCGAGATCTTCGGGCTCCGCGCCAAGGCCCGCACCAGCGGCCTCATCGGCATCGCGCAGGGCATGCTCATCGCCCGCTACGGCCTGCCCGGCCCCGACGCCGCGTTCGCGCTGCTGCGCGAGGGCTCCCAGCAGTGCAACGTGCCCCTGCGGGTCCTCGCGTCCGCCGTCGTCACCGCACCCCCGCCGCAGACCGACACCCGCTGGTTCGTCGGACGCGGCACCCACCCCCCGCCCCCCGACACCGCGTTCCTGCGCTCGTACACCGGTGACGTCACCGACCGGCGGCAGATCATCTCCGCCGCCCTGGACACGGCGATCGCCGTGTCCGAGGCCGACGCGGGCGAGGCGCACCTCACCGACGCGGCCCAGGACCACGCGCTGTTCCTCGAAGGGCATCGCGGACTCGGCGCCGACTACTGGGACGAGGTCGCCCTCGTCACCGGCGCGCCGGTGGTGTGCGCCGTCGCCCAGGAACGCCGCGAGCCCGTCGCCGTGCCCGACGTCGCCGCCGACGACGCCCTCGCGGCCCACCCGGCCGGTCGGGCCCTGCTGGCCGCGGGCAGCAGGGCCGTGTACAGCGTGCCGCTGATCACCCCCGAGGGGCACTGCACCGGAACCCTGACGCTGCACAGGAACGAACCGGGCATCTGGCCGGGCGCCACCCGGCGCGCGGAACTCGCGCGCCTGGCGGCGGACGTCGCGGCCTGGCGCTCGTGGTACCGCCGCACCGTCGTCCTGGACGCCCTGGAACACCTCCACCAGAACCGGCCGGGCCAGGGCGCCGGGAACAGCTGACGGCGACCGGGCGGGAAGCGGGGCTCAGGGCCCCGACCAGCCGCTCTCCCACTCCGCCCGGCGCCGCGGATCGTCCGACGGGTCGTCGTCCTCGTCGGAACGGTCGCCCTCCGCCTGCGACGGGGTCGTACGGGCCACCTCCTCGGCCGTGTCCTGCGTGCCGTCCTGCTCGCGGTCGCCTTCGGCCTGCGACGGGGTCGATCCGCTCACGCCGATCCAGCCCAGCGGCCGTACGTCCGTGGCGAGCGGCTCGTTGTCTGGGCCGCGGGCCGCCTCCCGGGCCGCCAGGACCCACGGCCGGGTGCGGGAGTCCCTGAGGCCGGGCAGGCGCGAGTAGTCGTACAGGCGCCGGGCGACCCGGACCCGGACCGGCCGGCCCTCCCACCACTCCTCGACGTCCAGCCGGTTCGCGGACAGCCCGGGCAGCGCCGGACCGGTGAGGTCGTCCCGGCGCGACATCGCCGCCATGTCCGTCCCGGGCCCCGGCGACCAGCGCACATACAGCCCCCGGCGGGCGGCGACCAGCCCGGCCGGCTCGCGAGGTTCACCCCTCCCGGCGCGTGCGGACCGCCGCGTTCCTCCGGTCGGCCCCCGGCCGGGGCGGCTCGCCGCGCGCGTCCGCCGCCGGGATGCCAGCGTGGAGGGCGGCAGCCGACGACGACGGAGCGGAACGGTCATGGCACGGGCGATCTGGACAGGCGTGATCACGTTCGGACTGGTCAGCGTGCCGGTCGGTCTGTACACCGCCACCCAGGACCACACGATCCACTTCCACCAGCTCCAGCGCGGCACCTCCGACCGCATCCGCAACCGCCGGGTGAACGAACGCACCGGCGAGGAGGTGTCCCCCGACGACATCGTCAAGGGCTTCGAGGTCGCCGACGGCGAGTACGTCGTCGTCGAACCGGAGGAACTGGACGCCATCGCGCCGGGCCGCAGCCGCGCCATCGAGATCTCCGACTTCGTCGACCTGGACGAGATCGAGCCGGTGTACTTCGCCCGCCCCTACTACCTCGCCCCGCGCGGCGAGGAGAACCTCAAGGTGTACGAACTCCTGCGCGCCGCCCTGGAGAAGGCCAACCGGGTCGGGGTCGCCACCTTCGTGATGCGGGGCAAGCAGTACCTCACCGCGCTGCGCGCCGAGGAGAAGGTGCTGATGCTCCAGACCCTGCACTGGGCGGACGAGGTCCGCGACCCCACCCGCGAGCTGCCGCGGCTGCCGGAGCGGCGGGCCGGCAGCGGCAAGGAACTCGACATGGCGCTCCAGCTCGTCGACGCCCTGAGCGGCCCGTGGGAGCCGTCCCGCTACCACGACACGTACGAGGAGAAGGTGCGCGAACTCGTCCGGGCCAAGGCGGAGGGACAGGAGATCACCCCGGCCGAGGAACCGCCGGCCGCCACCAACGTCGTCGACCTCATGGAGGTCCTCCAGGGCAGCATCGACCGCGCCCGCTCCGGCCGCGAGAAGAAGGGCGGGGAGCGGGACGGCGCGCGCGGCGGCGCCCGGCGCGCCAGGAAGTCCCCGCCCAAGTCCGCGGCCAAGCCGAAGGGTTCGGCGCGCAGGACCTCCGACGCCCCGAAGAAGAGCGAACTGCGCGACCTCAGCAAGGCCGAGCTGTACGAACGGGCCACCGAGCGGGAGATCCCCGGCCGGTCCCGGATGAGCCGGCAGGAACTGATCGACGCCCTCGCCGGAGGCGGCCGCCGGCGCAAGAAGGCCGCGGCCTGACCCCGGCCCCCGCACCGGCTGGGCCGCCCGGATGAAAAGCGCCTGCTCCATCGGAGGTGCCGTGGGCGGCCCCGGCGCCCGGCGCCCCGACGGTCCCCGATGATCTTCGCGTCGGCGCTGGGCCGGCCCGGAGACGAGGAGTGACGATGGCCGACCGGACGCCTTACCGGATCCGTGCGAACCGGCCGAAGGGCCGCTGGGCCGCGCTCTGCGCGTCGGCCGCCCTGCCCCTGGCGCTGGCGCCGGCGGGCACGGCCACCGCGTCCACCGAGCCCGCGCCCCCGCCTCCCGCGCTCGACGTCGCCACGGCGGTGGCGTACGGGCTCGTCCACCCGGAGGCGGCTCCCGCCGACGCCGACGACTGGTCGTGCCGCCCCTCGCGGACGCATCCCCGCCCGGTCGTCCTGCTGCACGGCTCGGCGGCGAACGCCTACAACAACTGGAGCATGCTCGCGCCGTATCTCAAGAGCCTCGGGTACTGCGTCTTCGCCCCCAACTACGGCGGCACGCCCGGCAATCCGTTCAAGGCGACCGGCCCCGTGCCGACGTCGGCCCGGCAGATCGCCCGGTACGTCGACCGCGTCCTGAAGGCCACCGGCGCCCGCAAGGTGGACCTCGTCGGGCACTCGCAGGGCGGCGGCCCCACTCCGCGCTGGTACCTGAGGTTCGAGGGCGGCACCGACCCCGCCCACCCCGAGCGCAACAAGGTGCGCCGGCTGATCGCCCTCGCCCCGTCCAACCACGGCGGGAACCTCTCCGGCGTCGGCACGGTCACCGGCCGGCTGGGCCTCCACCCGGCGATGTCCGCGGTGGTCGGGCAGGCGTGGTCGGACCAGATGGTGGGCTCCGAGGTGAACCGCACACTCGACCGCGACGGCGACACCCAACCCGGTGTCTCGTACACGGTCGTCTCCACCCGGTACGACCTCTTCGCCACGCCCTACCGCAACAACTTCCTGACGGCCGGTCCGGACGCCACCGTGCGCAACATCCTCATCCAGGACGTCTGCCCGCAGGACGTCTCGGACCATCTGTCGCTCGCCTACGACACCAACGCCGCCCAGCTCGTACGGAACGCCCTCGACCCGGCGCACGCCCGCCCCGTCCGATGCGGCCTCACCCTGCCCCTGCTGGGCGGCTGAACCACGGGCCGTGTCACGGGCACTCACCCGGATGTACTAAGCTGCTCCCAGAGCCGGTCACCGCAACTCGCGGTCTCCGACCCTGCGTTGGTGGTCCAAGGAAAGACGCCCCGCTTCCTGCGGGGAGATGCAGGTGCAAGGCCTGCCCGGCGCTCCGACACGAGGCCCGTCCGCATCACGCGGACGGGCCTCGGCGTTTCCCGTGCCGCACATGCCGCGCAGGGATCAGGGCAGTAGTCGTCATCAGTGAGGAGTCCCCGCCGCCACCCCGACGAGGAGTACGCCATGACATCCACGGGACAGAAGGACTCACCCGCCATGGACGCGGACGGCGAGCCCGCGCTCAAACGGGTCATGGGTCCCGGTCTGCTCCTGCTGTTCATCGTCGGGGACATCCTCGGCACCGGCATCTACGCCCTGACCGGACAGGTCGCCGGCGAGGTCGGGGGAGCGGCCTGGCTGCCGTTCGTCATCGCCTTCACCGTCGCCCTGATCACCGCCTGCTCCTACCTGGAACTGGTCACCAAGTACCCCGAGGCCGCGGGTGCCGCGCTGTACGTGCACAAGGCGTTCCGCAAGCACTTCCTGACGTTCCTGGTGTGCTTCGCCGTGATGTGCTCCGGCATCACCTCGGCGTCGGCGGCCTCCAGAGCCTTCGCGGCCAACCTGGTCACCGGGTTCGGGCTGGACGGCGGCGACGGGCTCATCCTCGCGATCGCCCTCGGCTTCATGGGGCTGGTGCTCCTCGTCAACCTGCGGGGCGTCAGCGAGAGCCTCAAGGTCAACGTGTTCCTGACGGCCGTCGAGCTGTCGGGTCTGCTGCTCGTCGTCCTGATCAGCGGCTGGTTCATCGCCGGGGGGAACGCCGACTTCTCCCGCGTCGTCGCCTTCGAGACCGCCTCCGACAAGAACGTCTTCCTCGCCGTCAGCACCGCCACCTCGCTGGCGTTCTTCGCCATGGTCGGCTTCGAGGACTCCGTCAACATGGCGGAGGAGACCAGGGAACCGTCGCGGATCTTCCCCCGCATGATGTTCACCGGGCTCGGCATCACCGGCCTCATCTACGTCCTGGTGTCCGTGTGCGCGGTCGCGGTCGTGCCCGTCGGCCGGCTCGCCGCCAGCGAGACGCCGCTCGCGACCGTCGTCCAGACCGCCGCTCCCGACTTCCCCATCTCCGACCTGCTGCCGTTCATCTCCATGTTCGCCGTGGCCAACTCGGCGCTGATCAACATGATGATGGCCAGCCGGCTGCTGTACGGGATGAGCCGCAAGGGCGTCCTGCCGCCGTTCCTGGCCAAGGTGCACGCGGTGCGCCGCACCCCGCAGGCCGCGATCCTGTTCACCACGGTCATCGCCTTCGGCCTCATCACGTTCGTCTCGCTGAACCCGGACAGCCCGGTCGTCGCCCTGCTCGGCGGCACGACGTCGCTGCTGCTGCTCACCGTCTTCGCCGGGGTGCACGTGGCGGTCCTGGTGCTCCGCAAGGACACGGTGGACACCCCGCACTTCCGGGCCGGCCGCGTGCTGCCCGTCGTGGGGGCGGTCGCCTGCGTCTACCTGGTGCTGCCGTGGTCGTCCGGCCGCCCCGGCGACGAGTACCGCATCGCGGGCGTGCTGCTGCTGATCGGCGTCGCCCTGTGGGCCGTCGCCTGGTTCACCCGCGACCGCACCTCCGCCCCCGTCGCCGCCACCGAGGCCACCGACGCCACGGAACACGAGACGCGGCCCTGACCACCGGCGCGCCGGGCGGGCACGCGGCCCGCCCGGCTCAGCCCGCGAACGGTCCGCGGGCCGCCTTGAACCGCTGCATCGCCGTCAGCCGGACCGCGACATACCCGGCGGCCACCGCGGCACCGGCGTTCAGCAGATCGGCCGCCACGTACTGCGCCACGGCCTCCCGCACCTCGGTGAGGCCGTCGCTGTCGGCGTACCCCGACGAGGCGTACCGGCCGAGCAGCGTCCCGCCGACGAACAGCCCCCACCACAGGTTCACCGGCCAGAGAGACGCCCGCCGCGGCAGCGGCGCCGCCGCGCCCCACATGTCGACGGCGACGCGGTACGGCATCCAGAGGTTGACGAACGGGATCAGCCAGCCCCCGACGGCCCATCCCCGGCCGTTGCGGAAGGCGTCGGGCGCCAGCACGCCCAGGTCCCGCCGCATCAGGTAGAACCAGACGACGAACACGACCATGCCGGGCAGGGTCACCATCCCCTGGAGGTCACCGGCCCGCTCGTACAGCGTGTACGCGCCGTCGAGCGCCCGCGCCGGGTCCGCCCCGGTCAGCGTACGGATCCGGAGACCGGCGAACACCGCGAACAGATCGGTCAGCGCCATGCCCGCCAGCAGCACACAGACGACCACCAGGAGCACCTGCGACGCGGGCCGCACGCCGCCGGGCAGACGGGTGTGCGGCGGCGGAAGCGGATCAGAGGAAACGGACATGACGACGACCCCCCACGGGCGACGAGTGGAAACGGCCCGCGGAAGATCGCGTGCGGAGGAACGATAGGCGAGGACGACCGCCCCGTCCACGCGGGCGGCGACGGCTCCGCACGGGTCCCCCGGCGCCCCGCGCGCGTCACTCCGGCGCGGACGTGTCGGGGGCCGCCGGGAACGGCCCCAACCGGCCGCGCAGGAACGGCTCCTGGGACAGGACGGCCCCGACGCTGAGGGCGATCGCCACGGCGACGCACACCACGATCAGCCAGGACAGCATCACGAAGACCGAGCCGACCGAACCGTAGTCGGCCAGCGCCCGGTTGAGCGCCCGCGGCATGTAGAAGTGCGCGGTCACCGACAGACCGCTCACCGCGACCGCCGTGATGACGGCACCCGGCAGCAGCGGTTTCCACGGCACGGCCCCGCCCAGCAGCAGATGCTGCGTCCACCACCACATCAGGGCCTGCATCAGCAGCACGATCGGGAACCCCAGCGTCGCGCCCAGCCCGAACCCGTTGTGCAGCAGCCCCTGCACGACCAGCGCGGCCAGCCACAGCGCGATCCACGCCAGCCACCGCCACGGCGCCACCTTCGCCCGCGCACGGGGCATGACCCAGGCCCTGCGGCACAGCCGCTGCACCGCCCGGCTCACCGCGGTGGCCGACAGCAGCACCATCAGACCGCCCACCACGCCCGTCGCCTGCCGCAGATCCTCCGACGGCGGGTGGAACGTCTGCTCCACGTCCGTCTTGGCCTGCCCGGTCAGCCCGAACACCGTGGTGATGGACGTCGTCACCTGGTCCTGCACCGACTCCGGCGCGTACGCGCTCAGCACGAACAGCAGCGGCACGGCCGTCAGGAAGCACTGCGCCGCGATCCGGGTGGCGGAGTCGAAGATGTTCACCGACACCAGCCGGTCCACGATCCCGGTGATCACCGGGAACCGGCGCTCCCACCGCGCGTGGACGGCCGTCCCCCACGCCGCCACCGCCCGGGCACGCTCGCGCCACCAGGCGGCGCGCAGCGGTGACGCCCGGCGCCGGCGAGTCTCCATCGAGCCGCTCCTTCCCACGTCCAGAGTGCGCGAGGACGCGGTACCCGGCACCCCGTCGGCCGCCCCGCGAGAGCGGCCGCGCGAAGATGCGGGCGGCCGGCACGCGTGCGTACGCTCGACCCGTACCGTGCCCGATGGGATCGCCCATGGTCCTCGACCTGATGCTCGTCGCCCTCGCCATCACGCTCGATCCCCTCCCGCTGATGGCGTTCGTCCTCGTGGTGGCGTCGGCCCGAGGCGTACGCACCGGGCTCGCCTTCATCGCCGGATGGACGGCCTGCTTCGTCGCCGTCCTCGTCCTCGTCCTCACCCTGACCGGCGGCCGGCCGCCGGAACCGCGCTCCCCGCCGTCCACGGCCGGCCTCGCCCTCCGACTCGCCATCGGGGCCGGACTGGTCGCCTACGGCGTGCGCCGGCACCTGCTGCGCCGCCGCGGCCGCGACGCGGGCGGACGACGCGACCGCACGGCCCGCGCACCGTCCGGCGACGACGCGTCCCCGGGCCCCAGCGGTGGCTCGTCCTCGTTCCTGTCCTCCCGGCTGGAACGGGGAGCCGTCTGGCCCGCCGCCGTCCTCGCCGTGCTGCTCCAGCCGTGGGGCCTGGTCGCCGCGGGCGGCCTCACCGTCGTGGACGCCGACGGCGACCACACGTCGACGTGGTTCGTCCTCGTCGGGTTCTGCCTCCTCGCCACCGCCAGCCTGCTCGTCGTCGAGACGTACATCGCGGTCCGCCCGGAACGGGCCCGGCGGCGGCTGCTGGCGATGCGCGCCTGGATGGCGGACCACGCCCATCAGGCGATCGTCGCCGGCAGCGTCCTCATCGGCCTGTACCTGGTGGGGAAGAGCGCCTACGGCCTGGCCGGCTGACCGGGACGCCCGGAGCCCCGCGCGCCGATCCGGGGCCGCCGTCCTACCCTGAGGCGGAGGGGGAGACCGGGACCGGCACACCGGGAGGTCCGCCCCGATGCACGACTACCCCCTCATCGAGGACCACGGCCTGGTCGGGGACCTGCAGACCGCGGCCCTGGTGAGCACCGACGGCAGCGTCGACTGGTTCTGCGCCCCGCGCTTCGACTCGCCGAGCGTGTTCGGCGCCCTGCTGGACAAGGACAACGGCGGGCACTGCACGGTCCGGCCCCGGCACGGCGCGTACGCGACCAAGCAGTTGTACCTCCCGGACACCGCGATCCTGGTGACCCGCTACATGACCGAGGCCGGCGCCGGCGAGATACACGACTTCATGCCCGTCACCGGCACCACCGTCACCGAACGGCACCAGCTGGTGCGGATGGTCCGCTGTGTGCGGGGCCGGATGACGTTCGAGGTGGAGATCGCCCCCCGGTTCGACTACGGACGCCGCCCGCACCGGCTCCACATCACCACGCACGGGGCCACGTTCACCGATGACGACGGCGCGCACCTCACCGTGCACCCGATCCGCGAACCGCACGACGAGCGGCTGATGGAGGTCCTCGCCGACCGGCGCGACGCCCTGCACTTCACGATGACGCTGGAGGCCGGCCAGGAGCGGGGACTGATCCTCGAATGGGGCGGTGACGGGACCCCGCGGACGGTACGGCTCGCCGAGTACGGGGAGACGTTCCAGGAGACCGTGCGGTACTGGCGGTCGTGGCTGCGCCAGTCCCGCTACACCGGCCGCTGGCGGGAGACGGTCGAACGGTCCGCGATCACCCTGAAACTGATGACGTTCGCGCCGACCGGAGCCGTCGTCGCCGCCCCCACCGCCGCCCTGCCCGAGCAACTCGGCGGCGAACGCAACTGGGACTACCGGTTCACCTGGATCAGGGACGCGTCCTTCTCCGTGTACGCCCTGCTCGGCCTGGGCTTCACCGAGGAGGCGCAGGCGTTCATCCAGTGGCTGACCGACCGGGTCAGGGAACGCGCCGGAGGCCATGGCGCCACCGGCCCGCTGAACATCATGTACCGGGTCGACGGCTCCTCCGACCTCGACGAGCAGACCCTCGACCACTGGGCGGGCTACGCCGGTTCGGCGCCCGTGCGCATCGGCAACGGCGCCGCCGGGCAACTCCAGCTCGACATCTACGGCGAGGCCCTCGACAGCATCTACTTCGCGCACCGGCACGGACACCCCATGAGCCACCAGGGCTGGACCGCGCTGCTGACCGACCTGGACTGGCTGGTGGACCACTGGGACCAGCCGGAGGAGGGCCTGTGGGAGACGCGCGGCGGCCGCCAGGACTTCACCTACGGCCGGGTCATGTCCTGGGTGGCCTTCGACCGCGCGCTGCGGCTCGCCGAGGCCAACGGCCGCCCGGCCGACCCCGACCGCTGGCGCAGGGCGCGCGACGCCTGCTACGAGCAGGTGATGAGCAAGGGCTGGAGCCGGTCCCGGCGGGCGTTCGTGCAGCACTACGGGAGTGACGTCCTCGACTCCTCGCTGCTGCGCATGGCGACGGTCGGCTTCATCACGCCCCAGGACCCGCTGTGGACGTCCACCCTCACCGCGATGGAGGACGAACTCGTCAGCGACAGCCTGGTCTACCGCTACAACCCCGAGGCGTCACCGGACGGCCTGGCCGGCTCGGAGGGCACCTTCTCGCTGTGCACCTTCATGTACGTCGACGCCCTGGCCCGCGCGGGACGGACCGACCGGGCCCGGTTGGTGTTCGAGAAGATGATGGGGTACGCCAACCACCTGGGCCTGTACTCGGAGGAGATCGCGCCCACCGGACGGCAACTGGGGAACTTCCCGCAGGCGTTCACCCATCTGGCCCTCGTCGACGCGGCCCTCACCCTGGACGCGGCGCTCGACCGGAGATGACGCGCGTCCCGGCCCGTCAGCCTCCGGTGGCGAACCCCGGGAACAGCGTCATCCCGCCGTCCACGAAGAGGGTGGCGCCCACGACGTAGTCGAACAGGTCCGAGGCGAGGCCGACCGCGGCGTACGCGATGTCCTCCGGGTCGCCGATGCGCTCGTAGGGGATGAGCTGCTGCAATTCCGCGCGGGCCTCGGGGGTGTCCCAGGCGTCACGGTTGATGGGGGTCCGGATCGCGCCCGGGGCGATGGCGTTCACGCGGATCTTCTTCGGCGCCAGCTCCTGGGCGAGCGTCCCCATCATCATCTGCACACCGCCCTTGGACGCCGCGTAGTTGACGTGCCCGGCCCACGGGATGATCTGGTGCACCGAACTCATGCAGATGATCTTCCCGGCGGCGCGCGACACCTCCGGGACGACGCCGCGCCGCAGGAACTCCTTGGTGACCTCCCGCGCGCACAGGAACTGCCCGGTGAGGTTGACGTCGATGACCTTGCGCCACTGCGCGAGGGTCATCTCGGTGAGCGGCGCGTCCCGCTGGACACCGGCGTTGGCGACGAGGATGTCGACCGTGCCGAACTCCTCGATCATCCGGTTCGTCATGGCGACGACCTGGCCCTCGTCGGAGACGTCGGCCTCGTAGGCGGCCGCCCGCACCCCGTGGGACCTGATCTCCTCCGCCACGGCCTCGGCCTCCTCCGCCCCCGTCACATAGTTGACGACGACATCGGCCCCGGCCTTCCCGAGCGCCACGGCCGTCGCCCGCCCGATCCCGGAGTTCGCGCCGGTCACCAGCGCCTTCTGCCCCTTGAGCAACTGCGGCGGAACGACGTCACGGGGCCTGCCCTCGGCGGAACTCACGATCACGGTCTCCTGCCCTGCGCGGCCGGCTGCCCGGGCCCGGCCCGGAGGTCACGTACCACCCAACCACCACGCTCCGCTGTACGCGAGGTGGCCCGATCGGCCGTTGCGCCGACCGGCGCAGCGGGTTCGCCCACCGGACGGCGGCCGCCGGGTGCCTGCCGGGGACATCGCGCGCTCCGCCGGACGCGGCGCCGGCCCCCGCCGTGCGGGCGCGCGGCCCCCGCTTACGGGCCGCTCGGCGCCGGGGCCGCCGGGTGCACGTGCGGGGGCGCCTCGGCCGCGCTCTCGTGCCTCACGCCGTCCGCCTCACGCGCCCTGAGGGCCGCCGCCCGTCTTCTGTGCCGCCACCGGGGCCTCCGCCGGCTTGCCGATGGGCGGGACCGTGCGGCCCGGGGGGAGGAGCTCCACCGTGGCGAAGCCCGCGACCGCCGCCAGGAGGACCACCGGGGTCATCTCCGCCCCGCCCATGAGCAGGACGACCAGGACCGCGCTGCTGACCGGCAGGCGCAGCGCGGCGCCGCCCGCCGCCGCCATGCCGGCCGCCAGTCCGGGTACGACACCCAGGCCGGGCAGGGGCGACAGCAGGACGCCGGCCGCCGCTCCCAGGAACAGGGCCGGGAAGATCGGGCCGCCGCGCAGACTGCCCAGGCACACGGCGTACGCGGCGCCCTTGCACAGCAGCACGGCGATCAGCGCGCCGACCCCCCACGCGTGCGGGTCCTGCGCCAGCTGCGTCAGCGTGGTCTGGCCGGACGACGCCACGTCCGCCGGGTCCCGGTCGGTGGCGAGGGTGTAGACGGCACCGCAGGCACCGGCGGCCAGCGCGCAGACCACCGTACGGGGCACCGGCCGCCCGGCGACGAAGACCGCGGCGAGCCGCCCGGTGTCCATGATCAGGTGGACGGCGAAGCCGATGGCGACGGCCAGGGGGATCGACCAGATGACGTCCCCGGCGTCGATGTGCGGCGTCGGCACGCCCAGACGCAGACTCAGGCTGCCGGTGGACAGGCCGGTCCAGCGGCCGAAGCCGGTGAAGACGAGGGAGCCGACGCCGCTGGACAGGAGGGCCGGCAGCATCACCGCGAACAGTCGCGGGCCGCCCACCCCGGCGACCTCTATCAGGATGATCGCGCCGATCAGCGGGTTGCCGAAGATCGCCGGCAGGGCCGCGGCCGCACCCGCCGCACCGAGCAGCGCGGCGCTCTGCGGGGTGGTCGGCGCCCGGGCCAGCCGCGCGAACAGCATGGCCAGGCCGCCGCCCAGCGCGATCAGCGGGGCCTCGGGGCCGAGCGTGGCGCCCAGCGGCAGGCTGGCGAACGCCGCCAGGACGACACCCGGCAGGCTGGCCGCGGTCGATCCGGGGGCGTGCAGCCCGGCCGCCGGCACATGCCCGCCCGCCCCCGGAAGATGACGGACCACCAGGCCGACGCAGAGACCGGCGACCGCCAGCAGCGGCAGCGGCCACCACCACGGCGGCGCGTCCCAGCCCAGCGCGTCGGGCAGGTCGGCCCACAGCACGTGCTCCAGCTGGTGCAGCCCGGCCAGGAAGAAGAACGCCAGCAGGGCGACCGGGACGCCGATCAGCGCGGAGAAGACGAGCGCCTTCAGGTACGCCGGGTCGCGCAGCATCCCGCGCAGCCGGTCGGCTTCCTCCGGCTGGGTCCGCCCGCCCTGCGGGGACGTCTCGCGCGCGTCCTGCCCGTCGTGCGTCAAGCGAGGATCCGGCGCTTCTGGTCCTGGAACTCCTCCTCGGTGAGCACCCCTTGGGCCTTGAGGTCGCCGAGCTGCTTCAACTGGTCGATCTTGGTGGTCATGTCGTCGGCGTTCGGCACCGGCTCGGCCGGGGCGGGCGCCGCGGGCGCGGCCTCCTGCCCGTAGGCGAACTGCCGCTCACGGTCCTGCTCGGCCCACCGGCCCGCCTGCCGGCGCGAGACCCGGTTGGACACCGCCGTGGCGGTCCCGGAGATGACGGCCGTGCGGGCGACCCCGCGAAGCAGTCCTGGCATGTCACTCGTCTCCCTGCTGAGGTGGGCCCGGCGCGCCGGCCGGCGCCCCTGTCACCGTGCGCCGGCGGTCCCGCCCGCGGGTGCCGCCGCCTCGGCCGCGTCCAGCGACGCCACCAGGCTGTCCATGGGGATACGGCCGCTCGCCACGAGCTCGGCACCGCCGCGCCGCAGCGCGCGGGCCAGGGGAGCGGCCCACAGGTTCTCGTAGACCAGTACGGCGGCGGAGTTGCCCGCCTCCAGCGCGGCGCAGGCGTCCTCCAGGTCGCCCTGGTCCAGCAGTCCGGAGGACGCCCCCTCGAACATCGTGAGGTCGACCTCGTCGCCGGTGTCGCGCAGTTCGAGGGCCTCGACGGACCCGTCGGTGCCCTTGCGCACGAAGGCCAGGTCGAGGACGCGGATGATGCCCCGGTCGACCAGGTCGACGAGGAGGGGAAGCCCCTCACCCGTCATCCGGCTGCCGGGGAACTCGACGATCAGGTAGTCGACGGGCCCCATGTCCGCGATGTCCTGGTGCATGACCTCTCCTCGTACGAACGGTCCGGGCCCGGCCGCGATCCCGATGGCGGAGGGCGTCCGCGCAGCCCGAGTGCGGCCCTGCAGTCATTGCAGCACTCGGCCCGCGCCCCTGCATCCGGGGCGCCGCCCGACGGTCGACGGGCCCGGCGGTGCGGGTCGGGCGGTGCGGGTTGGGCGGGTGCCGGACGGGCACTCGGGGCGGGTCCCGCCGTCTCCGCACCCGCAGGAAGTGAGGGATCACGGTGGCGAAGAACGAGAAGAGCGCGAAGGGCGCGAAGGGCGCGAAGAACGAGAAGAGCGCGAAGCAGTCCGGTGACGGGCTCGCCAAGGGCGACGAGGTGACCTGGAAGAGTCACGGCAGCACCACTGAGGGCACCGTCGAGCGGAAGATCACCCGCCGTACGGAGGCCGCGGGCCGGACCGTCGACGCCTCCGCCGAGGAGCCGCAGTACGAGGTGCGCAGCGAGAAGTCCGGCAGGTCCGCCGTCCACAAGCCGTCCGCCCTGCGCAAGAAGTGAGCGGGGGAGTATGCAGACCTTCCTGCCGGACCCCGACTTCCACAGCACGGCGCTGCTGCTGGACCGGCGCCGGCTCGGCAAGCAGCGCGTCGAGGCCCTCCAGGTCCTGCGGGGCCTGACCGTGCCCGGCTACGGCTGGCGCAGGCATCCGGCCGTCCGCATGTGGACCGGCTACGAGGAGGCCCTGGTCCGCTACGGCCTGGAGATCTGCCGGGTCTGGCGGGACCAAGGGCACCAGGACAGCTGCGCCGCATCCCTGGTCTCCGGGCTCGCCGCGCACCGGCCCGGCCCCGTCCGGGGGCAGGAGGAGCTGGCGGCGGCCGCCGAGCTGCCGCCGTGGCTCGGCGACGAGGCGTTCCACGAGAGCCACCGGTCGGCGCTGGTGCGCAAGGACCCCGAGGTGTACGCGGCGCTCTTCCCCGGTGTGGCCGACGACCTGCCGTACGTGTGGCCGGCCTCCGACCGGGAGCGCGCGTCCGCCGCCGGGTGACCGGCGACGGCGGAAGGGAGGCGGGCCGTGCTGAGCGTGGTGCGTGACCATCTGGGACAGGCCCTGTTCCGCCGGGTCGCGGGCCCCGACGGGCCGGCGACCCGGGCCCGTATCCATGAGACCCCGGGGCCGCGCTGGTTCGGCCCCGACCGGCCGATCCGCGCGGTCCACGGCGACGCGTCGATGTTCATCGGCGGGCTCAGCGCGCTGCTGCTGCAGTCCCTGCACCCGCTGGCGATGGCGGCGGTGGCCGGGCACTCCGGTTACCGGGGCGACCCGTGGGGCCGTCTCCAGCGCACCAGCACCTTTCTCGCCGTGACGACGTACGGCACCGCCGGGGACGCCCAGCGGGCGGTCGACCAGGTCCGCGCCATCCACGAGCGGATCCGCGGCACGACCGCCGACGGGGAGCCGTACCACGCGGCCGATCCGCATCTGCTCGGCTGGGTGCACGCCGCCGAGACGGACAGCTTCCTCCGCGCCCACGAGCGCTTCGGCGCGCGCCCGCTGGACGCGGACGGCTACGACGGCTACGTCGCCGACGCCGCACGGGTGGCGCGGGCCCTCGGCGTGACCGACCCGCCGCGCGACCGCCGCGAGCTGGCGGCCCGCCTCGCCGCCTACCGCCCCGAGCTGCGGGCCACCCCGGAGGCCCGGGCGACCGCCCGCTTCCTCCTGCTCCAGCCACCCGTACCCCTCGCCGTCCGCCCCCTGTACGGCGGCCTCGCCGCGAACGCCGTGGCCCTGCTGCCCCCGTGGGCCCGCCGCCTGCTCTGGCTGCCCCGCATCCCCCTCGTCGAGGACGTGGCGATCCGCCCCACCGGCCAGGCCCTCACCCGCACGATCCGCTGGGTGATGCGCCCGCCGACGACTCCCGGCCCGGACTGAGGCCGCGCGATTCAGCCGTCCGCCTGAGCGCTTCCGCACGAGGTGCAGGACCACACGGAGGGGGCGGCGCCTCCCGCGCAGATCGGCTCGGCGTGGCGCCCCGGCGATCAGCGGGCCCGCTGAGCCGTGACAACGAGGTGCGGGACCACGCTGCCGGGCCCGCCGCACGCAGCACCCGGCGAAGTCGGCGCAGACCGGCGCCCCGACCGGGCCCGGGGTGAGCGCACCCCGTTCACCGGTCCCGTCTCCGGGCCACCGCCGAACGCCCCGCAGGACCGTACGGTCGGGTGCGCTGCCGTACGCGGGCACCGGGCGAGGTCCGCCCGGTCGGGTCGGCGGGTCGGGCCAGTCGGTGGATGAGTGACGGTTCCGGGGGAGCGCACACGGGTCTGCTGTGCCGCGTCCGACCTTCGAGTGGAGTCCGCCCCGGTCAGGTCGGCGAGTCGGGCCGGCCGTAGGTGAGCGGCCCGGCCTCGCGTGAGCGGCCGGCCCGCCCGCCGCCCGCGTTCCGCGCTGGTCGTGAGCCCAGACGGCCGCCGTACGCGGGCCCTCGCGCAGTCGACGCCGGTCGGCTCGGCGTGTCGGGGCGGCCCGGGGTCGGGAGGGTGCCCGGCACGCCGGACCGGGCCGACAGCGCCCGCTCCCACCATCCCGCCTTAAGGGCCGCTTCCAGCACCCTTCGCCAGACCGTGCGGTCAGTCCGCCGCGTGCGAAGGCCCCCGGCGCAGTCGCCCGGTCGGCTCGGCGTGTCGGGGCGGCCCCGGGGACGGGAGGGTGCCCGGCACGCCGGACGGGGACGGTCCCGACCCCTCACACCTCCCGCATCCACGCACGCGTCCCGAACGACGTGCAGGAGTGGGCCGCCAGGGTCGCCGCGGTGCGTAGGGCGTCGGCGAAGTCCGTGCCGGTCAGGGCGGCGGTTCGCGCCAGCGCATGCGTCAGCGCGCCGTGCAGGACGTCGCCGGCGCCCAAGGTGTCGACCACGGGGACCTCGGGGACCTCCACCGTGCCGGCGCCGTCCGGGCCCGCCCACACCAGGGGACGCGGCCCGTGGCTGACGGCCGCCCAGGTGACGCCGTGGTCCCGCAGGAACCGAAGGGTGTCACTGGTGGCACCGGGTGGCCGGAAGGCCGCCGAGCACACGGCCACGTCGATGTACGGCAGCAGGTCCTCCGTCCCCGGCTTCCAGCTGCCTCCGTCTAGCACGGTCCGGCGCCCCGCCGCCCGCGCCGCACGCGCCGCGGCGAGGGCCGGCGCGGGGTGGTGGCCGTCGAACTGCACGATGTCGCAGGCGGCCAGCAGGGTGTCCAGGTCCGGGGGCGCGGGCGGGGCGAGCCGGTGCGCGCGGGCGTTGGTGGAGGCGACGGCACGCTCCCCGGTGTCGGCGGTGACCAGGACCGAGGACACGGCGGGCGGCTCGTCCCGGCCGGCCGCCAGGTCGGTCACGGTCACCCCCGCCCGGTCCAGGTCCGCCCGGACCATCTCGCCCAGCGGGTGCGAGCCGACCCCGGTGAGCAGCTGTGCCGCGCCCCCCAGATGGGTGAAGGTCACGGCAGCGTTCGCCGCCGGCCCCCCGGCCGTGACGAGCTGGTCGAGTGCCGTCACCTTCTCGTCGGGGGCCGGCACCCGGTCCACGAGCTGTACCACGTCCAGCGTGCACAGCCCGACGAACAGCCCGCGCGGGCGGCCCTCCGTCCGCGGTTCCATCCCCGCTCCTCCCGCCGAGTCGTGCGTACCGTGTGGCCATGGATCCTCCGACCCCCGACACCGGCCGCGCAAGGCAGGTGCCTTTCGGCCGTCCGGGGGCACACGGAGGACACACCGGGGCGGGGCGTGGCGCGAAAGGGCGTGCGGGCCCACGACCGGGGAACCCGTACCGATCGCAGGGAGGCACGACGTGGAAGGGTCGCAGGACTCGGAGACCCTGCGCCGCGAGGACGTGGCGCCGGTGCCCGCCGCGCTGTCCCGGGCCCTGGACGCCCTCGGCGTCGGCGCCTACCTCGTCGACGAACGCGGCCGCATCGTCGCGGTGAACGCGCAGGCGGAGCGCATGCTCGGCAGATCCGCCGGCGAAGTCGCCGGCTACGACGCCCACGACCTGCTGCACCGCGGCCCGCACGGCCAGCCGCTGCCGCACAGCCAGTGCGCCATGCGCCAGGCGTTCCACGCGGGCCGGCCGGCCCAGGGCACGGAGGAGTTCTTCGCGCTGCCCGACGGCTCCGTCCGACCCGTCGCCTGGCTGATCACGCCGTACACGGTCGAGGGCGAGGAGGAGGAACACACGCTGGTGGTCTTCCACCCGCAGGAGATCGCCGAGGAGCCGGCCGCGCCGCCGGAGACGCCGGTCGCCACCCTGACCGAGCTGGAGCGGCTGGCCCTGCTCGCCGAGGCCACCGCCCAGCTGACCTCGACGCTCGACACCGAGGAGACGCTGAGCCGGCTCAGCCATCTGGTCGTGCCCCGGCTGGCCGACTGGGTGATCGTCGACCTGGTCACCGAGCGCGACGAGGTGTGGCGGGACGTCGTCGCCCATGCGGACGGCGCCACCCTCAAGCGGCACGAGGACCTGGAGGGGCCCATGCCGCCCGTGCTGGCGGAGTCCCAGTGGCCGCTGTCGAGAGCCCTGCGCGGGGCGTCGTCCACCGTGACCGGACCCGAGCGGTATCACCGCCCGCCCGACTCCGGGATCGCCGTCGAGCAGCGCCGCCTGTTCGACCGTACGGGCATGCACTCGGCGGCCATCGCCCCCATCCGCGGCACGCGCGAGGTGCTGGGCGCGCTGACGCTGGGCCGCGCCGAGAACCAGGCGGAGTTCAGCACCGCCGACCTCCCGCTGGTCGAGGACATCGCGCGGCGCGCCGGGCTCGCCCTGGACAACGCCCGCCTGTACCAGCGTCAGCGCAAGGTCGCCGAGACCATGCAGAACCATCTGCTGCCGCAGATGCCGGGCGTCCCGGGCCTGGAGATGACGGCCCGCTATCTGCCCGCGCCGGACGCCTCGCAGGTGGGCGGCGACTGGTACGACGCGTTCCCGCTGTCCGACGGGGCGACCGCCCTGGCCATCGGCGACGTCGTCGGCCACGATCTGGAGGCGGCGTCCGGCATGGCGCAGCTGCGCAACATGCTGCGCGCCTACGCCTGGTCGCAGAACGAGCCCCCCAGCCGGATCGTGACCCGGCTCGACGAGGCGATGGAGCACATCACCGACGTCAGCATGGCCACCATGATCTTCGCGCGCATCGAGGCGCTGGACGACGGCACCTGGCAGCTGACCTGGACCAACGCGGGGCATCCGCCGCTGCTGCTGGTCGGCAGGGACGGGGTGGGCCGCTTCCTCGAGGGCGGGCACGGCGTGGCCCTGGGCACCGGGCTGCGCGCCAGGCGCCCCGACGCCCAGGCCGTGCTGGAGCCGGGCTCCACCCTCGTGCTCTACACGGACGGCCTCGTGGAGGAGCACGGCCAGATCCTCGACGTGGGCCTGGACCGGCTGCGCCGCCACGCGGCCGCCTACGTGCACCGGCCGCTCACCGTCCTCGCCGACCAGGTGCTGCGCCGCGTCCGCCCCGCCGACAACGACGACGACGTGGCCCTTCTCGCCCTGCGCGCACCGGCCTGAACGGGCAGGGATGGCTCCAGTAGGTTCCTCCGCAGCTCAGGGGGCGCTCGACCAGGCCGAGCCCGTATCGCCCGCCGGGCCAGAGCTGTTCGGCCTCCGCGCTCACCGGGACTGTCCGCAACGGCGAAGCACACTGCGACGTCACGCAACGCCGCTGGAACTGCCGTAGGAGACCCCCAAGGACCGTGTGCGCAGGAGGTGTTGACGCACAGTCAACCACGGTGGTTCAGTGGCTCAGTCACTGAACCACACCCGGGCTGGGGGCCTCGAATGGGAGCACTGCCGCGCGAGACGGTCGTCGACGTACTGGAGCAGCGCCTGCGCGAGCGGATCCTCGCCGGGCGCCATCCCGCCGGGAGCTATCTGCCCCCGGAGCGGGAACTCGCCGACGAGTACGGCGTCAACCGCACCACGCTCAAGCACGCGTTCGGCCGCCTGGTGCACGCGGGACTCCTCGAGACCCGGCACGGCGTGGGCACACGCGTCCGTGACTTCCTGCGGCTGGGCGGGGCCGACCTGCTGCCGATGCTGGTGCGGCACAGCCCCGACTGGATCGGGGAGATCTTCGAAGTGCGGCGCAGCATCGGCGCGTTGATCGCCGAGCGCGCCGCCTCCCGTGCCACCGAGGACCAGATCGCCGAACTGCGCCGCCTCGTCACGGCCGTGGGGGAGGCGGACGGCGGCGAGGACGCGCAGCTCGCGGACGCCGAGGTGCACCGCGCGCTCGCCCGCGCCACCGGCAACCGGGTGTACGTCCTGCTGACCAACACCCTGTTCAACGCCTATCTGCCGGTCCGTTCGGCACTCGTGGAGCCCTTCCAGGACGCCCGGGCCGCCCACGACCGGCTCGCCCCCGTCGTCGAGGCCGTCGCCGCGCGCGACGAGACCGGGGCCCGCACGGCCGCCGGGGCCTACCTGTCCACGACGGAACGCCTGATGCTCGAAGGGCTGGCCTCCGCCGGCCGGGGCCGGGGCGGGGAGCGGTGAGCACCCGCGGGACGGAGTTCCGGGAGACCCTGCTGGGCCGCGTACGCCTGGACGGGGAGGACCGCGAACGGCCCGTCCGCCTCGACCTCGTGGCCCGCGCCGGCACGGTGGTGCTGCCGCACCGCACCACCCTGGCCCGGCTCACCGGCCGCGTCCGGATCGCGGGACGCGCCGACGACGCCGACGCCACCGGGGAGTTGGAGATATCCCCGCTGGCCCGCCGCAGGATCCGCTACCGGATCACCTTCTCCCTGGAGGGGCGGCGCCTCGAACTGGACGGCTGGAAGTCCCTCTCCCCGGCCAGGCCCGTCACCTCGATGACCGTCCTGCCGTACAGCCTCCTCGAGGACGGCCGGCCGGCGGGGGAGGGCACGCTCCGCTTCCCGCTCGGCACCGGACTGCTGCCGTTCCTCACGAGCTTCCGGTTCCCCCGGACCTCCGCCGACCATCCCGGACGGCACCTCGCGGCCCGCTGGGACGGGCGGCCGGGCCGCACGGAGGTCTGGTACACCACCCTCACCGACCCGGCGACCGGCACCGGGGTCTGGCTGCACCACGAAGTCGTCGCCCCCACCGACGGATCGGCCGCCTACGCGCACGGCTGGGCCGCCGTCTTCCCCCCGAACGGCCCGGTCCGGCATGCCCGATTCGGGCCCGTCCCCGCGACCCGCGACACCGAGGGCTACGCCGCCGACGGCGTCCGCGTCGCCCCCGGCACGCTGTCCGGCAGCGCCGGCCCGTTCACCTGGTCGCTCACCGAGACACCGCAGGGCCCGCCGCTGCACACCTTCCCGCGCTGGTCCTGGCGCCACCCCTGGCTGCCCGCCAGCCATATGCTCCCGGCCTCCCGCTGCCGCTACACCGGCACCGTCCGCTACGGCGAGGGCGAACAGCTGCGCCTCGACGGCGCGTTCGGCGCGAGCGCCCGCATCTACGGCCACGGCAACGCTTCCCGCTGGGCCTGGCTCCACGCCGACCTGGGCGGCGGCGACCTTCTCGAGATCGTCGCCGCCGTGTCCACCCGACCCGGACTCGACCGGCTGCCCCCGCTCGTCTTCCTGCGCCTGCTGCGCGGCGGGCGGACCTGGCCGGGACGCGCCGAACGCACCGCCGTGGGCTGGGCGGGAGCGGGCCGCTTCACGTCCGACCTGGGCCTGCCCCGCTGGCGGGTGACCGGCCGGGCCGGCCTGCGCCGGATCCGGGTGACGGTGTACCAGCCCGAGGAGCGGACCCTGGCCCTGGACTACACCGACCCCGACGGATCCACCGCCGTCTGCCGCAACAGCGAGAGCGCCGACGCGGAGATCCGCCTGGAACGCTGGTGGGGGAGTTGGCGGCCGGAAGCGCACTGGCACCTGACGGGCACCGCCCACGCGGAGGTCGGCGAGCGGTGACCCCTCGTACGGACACCGCCGCCTTCCTCGCGGACGACGGCACCCCCGACCGGGCCCGGAGCATGCCCCGCCGCCTGCGCACCCTGCTGGACGCGATGCCGCGCTCCGCCTCAACCGCCGTCCTCGCCAAGGTCGGTGAGCGATGAGCCTCCGCCCGGACGCCGCCCTGCCGGCCCTCACCGCCGCCTTCCTCGCGGACGACGGCACCACCGACTGGGTGACGGGCGTCCCGCGCCGCCTGCGGACCCTGCTGGACGCGATGCCGCGCTCCGCCCGTGCCGCCGTCCATGGCGCCGCCCTCGCCGTCGACGCGTACGCCCTGGCCCGTACCGGTCGTCGCCTCACCGCGCTGACCCCCGGCGAGCGTGAGCGCCTGCTGGCCCGGCTCGCCGGGCACCGGAGCGCCCTGCCGGTGCTCGACGCGCTCAAGGTGCCGGTGCTGCTCGCCGCCGGGACGGAACGGATGCTGCACCGCGAGGCACCGTCCGCGCGGCCCGCCCCCGAGGACCCGCCGCTGGACTGCACGCCGTCCTCCGCCTGGCCCAGCCGGTCCACCGCCGACGCCGTCGTCGTCGGGTCCGGCGCCGGTGGTGCCATGGCGGCGCGCACCCTGGCCCGCGCCGGACTGCGGGTCGTCGTCGTGGAGGAGGGCGACCACCACACCACCGCCTCGTTCGCGGACCGGACCCCGCTCGACCGCTTCACCGCGCTGTACCGGGACGCCGGTGCCACGATCGCGTACGGGGCCCCTCCGCTGGTCGTCCCCACCGGGCGCGCCGTCGGCGGCACCACCGTCGTCAACTCCGGTACCTGCTACCGCACTCCGGACCACGTCCTCACCCGATGGCGCACCACCCACGGCTTCGCCGCCGCCGACGGTCTCGCCGCCCACCTCGACGAGGCGGAACGCACCCTGCGTGTCGCCCGGCAGCCGTTCGACGTCCTCGGCGAGAACGGCCGGCTCGCCCTGTCCGGCGCCCGGCGCCTCGGCTGGGCCGCGGGCCCCCTGCGCCGCAACGCGCCCGGCTGCCAGGGCTCCTGCCAGTGCGTCGTCGGCTGCCCCACCGGCGCCAAGCAGAGCGTGCAGCTCTCCGTCCTGCCCGACGCGTGCGCGTCCGGCGCCCGGATCGTCACGGCCGCCCGCGTGCGCCGCATACTCACCGACCGCGACCGGCCGGGCGGCACCCGCGCCGCGGGCGTCCTGGTGAGCCGCCCCGACGGCAGCGAACTGGAGATCCTCAGCCCCCTCGTCGTGGTGGCGGCCGGTGCCCTCGGGACGCCGCAACTCCTGCGCCGCTCCGGTCTCGGCGGTCATCCCGGCCTCGGACGGAACCTCAGCGTCCATCCCGCCATCAGTGTCGCGGGCCGCTTCGGCACCCCCGTCGGCGGCGGGCGGGCCGTCCTGCAGAGCGTCGCGGTGGAGGCACTGCACGCCGACGGCATCCTCATCGAGGCCACCGCCGCGCCCCCGGGCATGAGTTCCTTCGTGCTGCCGGGCGTCGGACGCGCGCTCCGCCACGCGCTGGAGGACACCGAACACCTGGCGACGCTCGGGGCGATGGTCGCCGACCGCCCCTCCGGCCGGGTCCTCGGCCGGCACGGCACCCTGCTCCGCTACGACCTGGCGCCCCGCGACGCGGGCCGTCTGCTGCGCGCCCAACGGGCCATGGGCCGCCTGCTGTTCGCCGCCGGTGCCGAGGAGGTCCTGACCGGCGTCCCGCACGCCCCCCGCGCCCGCGACATGGCGGAACTGGAGGCCCTGCTCGCGGATGTGTCGGTACGTCAGCTCCACGTGTCCGCGTTCCACCCCACCGGTACGGCCGCGGCGGGCGCCGACGAGGACCGGGCGCCGGCCGACCCGGAGGGACGTCTGCGGGGCGTGCACGGCGTACTGATCGCCGACGGGTCCGTACTGCCCAGCTGCCCCGAGGTGAACCCGCAGCTCAGCATCATGGCGGCCGCCCTTGCCGTCACGGACCGCTGGCTGCGGGCGGACTGACGAGGTGACGGAGCGGCACGGGGCGGAGCGTCAGGAGGGCGGGGCGGCCGGTCACCGGCCGCCCCGCTCTCTCTTTCCCCGGTAGTCGATTCCGGTAGCCGATTCCCGGCAGTCGATATTGGTTGAGTCGTTGACAGGTCCATACCAGGGCGGGACTCTGAGAGCGCTCTCAGATCGTCGATCCCCCACTCGAACGGAGACGGAGCATGGGGAAGACACTCGAACGCCGGATCGCGGCCGCGGGCCTGTCCCTCGCCACGATCCTCGGCGGCACGCTGCTCGCGACCGGGACGGGCGCACCCGCCCACGCCGCCGTCCCGGCGACCATCCCCCTGAAGATCACCAACAACTCGGCGCGCGGTGACCAGGTGTACGTCTACAACCTCGGCACCGAACTCTCGACCGGACGGCAGGGCTGGGCCGACGCGAACGGCACCTTCCACCCCTGGCCGGCCGGCGGGAACCCGCCGACCCCCGCGCCGGACGCCTCCATCGCGGGCCCCGCCGCCGGACAGTCCACGACCATCCGGATGCCGAAGTTCTCCGGGCGCGTGTACTTCTCGTACGGGCGGAAGCTGGAGTTCAAGCTGACCACCGGCGGACTCGTCCAGCCCGCCGTGCAGAACCCGAGCGACCCGAACCGCGACATCCTGTTCAACTGGACCGAGTACACGCTCGACGACGGCGGCCTGTGGCTCAACAGCACCCAGGTCGACATGTTCTCCGCGCCGTACTCGGTCGGCGTGCAGCGCCCCGACGGCAGCACCGCGAGCGCCGGCAAGCTGAAGGCGGGCGGCTACAACGCCGTCCTGAACGGGCTCAGGAACCAGTCCGGCGGCTGGGGCAACCTGATCCAGACCCGCTCCGACGGCACCGTGCTGCGCGCGCTGTCCCCGCTGTACGGTCTGGAGACCGGCGCGCTGCCCGTCTCCGTGCTGGACGACTACATCAACCGGGTCTGGCAGAAGTACACCTCGGCGACCCTGACGGTGACACCGTTCAAGGACCAGCCGAACACCAAGTACTTCGGCCGGGTCTCGGGCGGCGTCCTGCGCTTCACCAACAGTGCCGGCGCGGTCGTCACCCAGTTCGAGAAGCCGGACGCCTCCTCCGTCTTCGGCTGTCACCGCAAGCTCGACGCGCCCAACGACCAGGTGCGCGGCCCGATCTCGCGCACCCTGTGCGCCGGATTCCACCGCTCCACCCTGCTGGTCAACCCCAACCAGCCGGACGCCTCCGCGGACGCCTTCTACAAGGACGGCGTCACCGACCACTACGCCCGGGTGATCCACTCCCAGATGGCCGACGGCAAGGCGTACGCGTTCGCCTTCGACGACGTCGGCAACCACGAGTCCCTCGTCCACGACGGAGACCCGCGCCAGGCCACGATCACCCTCGAACCCTTCAACTGACCCACCGCCGAAGGCATGCCACCCCCCACCGAACGTACGCCACCGGCCGCCGGGAGCCCGTCCCCCGGCGGCCGGTGGCATGACGCCCGCACCCGCCCGCTGCCCGCATGCGCTCGATAGAAGCCATCGCGCTCTGAGGGCGTACGCAACGAACGCCGCGGGGTACCCGAACACGGACGAACGGACACGGGAAAGGGCTGTAGGCATGCAGATCGATCTGAAAGGCCGCACCGCGCTGGTGACCGGTTCCACCCAGGGCATCGGCGCGGCGATCGCCGTCGGGCTGGCCCGCTCGGGGGCGCGGGTCGGCGTCAACGGCCGTAGCCGGGACCGTGTGGAGCGCAGCGTCGCCGAGTTCGGCAGCCGGGCGCCCGGCGCCCAGCTGGTCCCGGTGGCGGCGGACGTGACCACGCAGGAGGGCGTCGACCAGGTGGCCGAACTCCTTCCCGAGGTGGACATCCTCGTCAACAACCTCGGCATCTTCGGCTCCGCCGACCCCCTGGAGATCAGCGACGAGGAGTGGCGTCGCTACTTCGACGTCAACGTGCTGTCGGCCGTACGGCTGATCCGGCGGTACCTGCCCGGCATGGTCGAGCGCGGCTGGGGCCGGGTGCAGAACATCGCCAGCGACTCGGCGATCGTGACCCCGGCCGAGATGATCCACTACGGCATGTCCAAGACGGCCCTGCTCGCGGTGAGCCGCGGGTTCGCCAAGCAGGCGGCCGGCACCGGGGTCACCGTGAACTCGGTCCTCGCCGGCCCCACCCACACGGGCGGCGTGGAGGACTTCGTCTACGAGCTGGTGGACAAGGACCTGCCCTGGGACGAGGCGCAGCGGACCTTCATGCGCGAGTACCGGCCGCAGAGCCTGCTGCAACGCCTGATCGAACCGGAGGAGATCGCCAACATGGTCGTCTACCTCGCCTCCGACCTGGCCTCGGCCACCACGGGCGGCGCGGTGCGGGTCGACGGCGGGTACGTCGACGCGATCCTGCCGTGACGGCCGCGATCCTGCCGTGACGGCCTTACACGGTGCCGGGGGAGTGCGCGGGACGAGCGGTCCAGGATCGCCCCAACGGCCTACGGGCCGAACGATTCACCAGGTGAACGGGGCGTGCGGGGCCCGGAGCGCCGGACGCCCGGCGGAATGCTGAGGGGCGTACCGACCCCTCGACGGGCGGGGACGTCCGGTCCGCCGCCCGCACCGGCCAAGGAGTTCCCTTGAGTTTTCGCCGTACGCTGACCGGCGTCCTCGGTTCCGCCGCCCTCGCGCTGACGTCCCTCGGCATGGTGACCGCCCATGCGGGCCCGGCCGCCGCGGACCCCTGCGGCTTCTACGAGACCAGCTCCGACGCGTACTACAACCACTGCACGTCGGACGGCTCCCGTGTGGTGATCCAGGTGCGGGTCGCCTACGCCGCCGACTACGAGCGCTGTGTGGCGCCGGGCCGGACCTGGCTCGGCTCCGCCGCCAAGATCCAGGGCGCGCACTACGTCGGCCGCACCTGCTGACGCGTCCGCGGAAGACCACGGGCCCCGTTCCCACCGACTCTGGTGGGGGCGGGGCCTTTGCGTCGGCCGGGTCAGTCCGGTCGGTGGGCGGCCGCCTGGCGGGTGCGCTCGTAGTGGCGCCGGGCCTTCATACGGTTGCCGCACAGGGCCATCGAGCACCAGCGCCCCTTGTTCGTCTTGCTGCGGTCCAGGAGGAACCGGCGGCACTCCTCGTTGGCGCACGGGCGCAGCCGGCCGGGCATCGTCTCCTGGATCGCGCCCCAGGCCAGGACCGCCTCCACCGCCAGTCGCCGGTCGGTGGGCGGCCTCGGCTCCCACGTCACGCCGTCGGCGTCGACGCGCGGATGCGAGGTGACGCCCTCCAGCAGCGGGCCGAGGGCGGTGGCGGGGGCGTCGCCGCGGACGACCCGCTGGAGCAGGTCGCGTGCCTCGACGAGATGCCGGCGCTCGGCGGGGGTGCCGCTGCCGCCGTGCTCGCGCTGCCAGGCGCGGGCGGCCTCGGGGTCGGCGAGCAGATCCTCCGGGGTGCCGTCGACCACGGGGGTGCTGTTGAGGAGCTCCACCAGGGTGTCCTGCTCCATGCGTCCGCCTCCTCACCTGTCCGTTCGCCCTGCGCAGGCTACAGCCTGCCTCCGTCCAGCCATCCTAACTCTTAAAAGTGTGTTGACAGGTTAGGTCGGTCGTGGTCGACTGTGTGTGTAACCAGCGAACGGCTCTAGAGGGGTTAGAAGCATGGAGTACGCAGTGCACCACCGCACCGTCACCGTCGACGGCCTGGAGGTCTTCTACCGGGAGGCCGGCGACCCCGGCGCCCCCACCGTCGTCCTGCTGCACGGCTTCCCGACCAGCTCGCACATGTTCCGCGGCCTGATCCCGGCGCTCGCCGACCGCTACCACGTCATCGCCCCGGACCACATCGGCTTCGGCCGGTCTGCCGTGCCGGCCCTCCAGGACTTCCCGTACACCTTCGACGCGCTCACCGACATCACCGAGGGGCTGCTGCGGCGGCTGGGCGTCGAGCGGTTCGCGATGTACGTGATGGACTACGGCGCGCCCATCGGCTGGCGCCTCGCCCTGCGCGGCCCCGACCGGATCACCGCGATCGTCACCCAGAACGGCAACGCCTACGAGGAGGGGCTCGTCCCGGAGTTCTGGAAGGACGTCTTCGCCTACGGCGAGCACCCCGGCCCCGACACCGAGGCCCCCATGCGGACCGCCCTCACCCCGGAGGGCGTGCGCTGGCAGTACCTCACCGGCGTCCCGGACCCGAGCCTCGTCAGCCCCGACGCCTGGACCCACGACCTGGCCCTGCTGGACCGCCCCGGCAACGACCTGATCCAGCTGCGGCTGTTCCGCGACTACCCGACCAACGTGGCCCTCTACCCGAAGGTCCACCAGTGCTTCCGCGACAGCCAGGTCCCGCTGCTCGCGGTCTGGGGGGCCAACGACCCGATCTTCGGCCCGGCCGGCGCGGAGGCGTTCCGGCAGGACCTGCCCGACGCCGAGGTCCGTCTGCTGGACACCGGGCACTTCGCCCTGGAGTCGCACCTGGGCACCATCGCCGGGGCCATGCGCGACTTCCTCGGCCGCGTCCTGGTCTGACCCCACGCACCGCACCGCGGCACAAGGAGAGGAGGCGGTCCGGATGAACGCGTCGGGCTTCCATGAGGGGGAGCGCGCCGTCCAGGCGCGGGCGGGGGCCACGGAGGAGGCGGCCCGGCTGCACGGCATGCTGCGGCCGCCGTGGCTGGGCGGGGGGCTGCGCGCGGCCCTCGCGGCACGGACCTTCGCCGTCCTCACCGCCCGCGACCGGGACGGGGCGCTGTGGATCTCCCCCCTCACCGGTGAGCCGGGCTTCCTGGACGGGGACGGCACCACCCTCACCGTGGCCGCCGCACCCCGGGCCGGTGACCCGCTGCACGCCCTGCCCGTTCCGCAGCCCGCCGGGCTCCTCGCGATCGACCTTGGTCTCCGGCGCCGTATCCGGGTCAACGGCCGGCTGACGGACGGCACGGACGGCGCCCTGACCATCGAGGCCGAGCAGGCGTTCGGCAACTGCCCCGCCTACATCCGCCCCCGCCTCCTCGCCCCGGACGCCACCGCCCCGGCGGGCGCGTCGGCTCCTACGGCCGTCCGGGCCGGGCTGGACGACCGGGACCGTGCGCTGATCGAGGGCGCCGACACCTTCTTCCTCGGCACGACGCACCCCGACCGGGGCACCGACGCCTCCCACAAGGGCGGCGCGCCCGGCTTCGTACGCGTCGAGGGCGGGGAGCTCTGGTGGCCCGACTACGCCGGGAACAACCTCTTCACCAGCCTCGGCAACCTCACCGTCGACCCGGCCGCGGCCCTGCTGTTCCTCGACTTCACGACCGGCCGCACCCTGCACCTCAGCGGTGAGGCCACGGTGGAGTGGCGGGACCCGGCGGCCGCCGGGGACGAGGGCGGCACCGGGCGCCGGGTCCGGTTCCGGCCCCGGCGGGTGCGCGGGAGCCGCATCCCGCTGCGTGAGGCGGCTCCCGTCCCGTGATCGACATGAGCGCGGGCGCCGGACCGTCTTGACTGGTACCGGAAGGAGCGTCCGGATGCCCTCACTGCTGTCGGTCAACGTGGGACTGCCCCAGGACGTGCCCTGGCAGGGCCGGACCGTCCGCACGGGCGTGTGGAAGCACTCCGTGTCCGGCCCGGTCATGGCCCGCCGGCTGAACCTCGACGGCGACGGCCAGGGTGACACCCAGGGGCACGGCGGGGAGCAGCGCGCGGTGCTCGTCTACCAGATCGACTCCTACCGGTACTGGCAGCGGCACCTCGGACGGGACGACTTCGTCCCCGGGCAGTTCGGGGAGAACCTCACCGTCGACGGCCTGCCCGACGACGAGGTGTGCATCGGCGACCGGTACCGGATCGGGGAGGCGGAGTTCGAGGTCACCCAGCCCCGGGTGACCTGCTATCGCGTGGGGCTGCGGATGGGCGTGCCCGAGATGCCCGCGCTGCTCGTCGCCCACCACCGGCCCGGCTTCTACCTGCGGGTCGTCCGCGAGGGGCTGATCCGGGCCGGCGACCCGATCGTCCGGACCCGGACCGGCCCCGGCGCGCTGACCGTCGCCGACACCGACGCCCTGCTCTATCTCCCCGGACGGGACCCGGCCCTGCTGCGGCGGGCGCTCGCCATCCCCGCGCTCAGCCCCGGCTGGCAGGGTTCCTTCCGCGACCTGCTGGCGGCGCAGGACGGGGAGCCCGCCGCCGACGCGCCCGCCTGGGAGGGGTTCCGGTCCCTGCGCGTGTCCGCCGTGACCGCCGAGACGGACACGGTCGTCTCCCTCCACCTGACGTCGGCCGACGGGACACCGCTGCCCGACGCCCGCGCCGGCCAGTACCTCACCGTGCGGGTCCCGGGCACCGCGCGGCCGGCACCGATCCGCAGCTACTCGCTCTCCGCGGTCCCCGGCGCCGACGGCTACCGCATCAGCGTCAAGCACGAACCGCACGGCACCGCCAGCGGCTATCTGACGACGGCGCTGCGGCCCGGAGCCGTCCTCGAGGCCGCGGCGCCGCGCGGCGACTTCGTCCTGGACGCCGGTACGGAACCGGTGCTCCTCGTCTCCGCCGGGATCGGCGTCACCCCCGTCCTGGGCATGCTCCACGAACTCGCCGCCCGCTCCCCGGACCGGGACGTCTGGTGGCTGCACGGCGCCCGCGGCCCGCGCGAGCACCCCCTGGCCGCCGAGGCCCACGCCGTACTGGGCTCCCTGCCGCACGCACACGAGCACGTCTTCTACAGCGCGGCCACCCCCGAGGAGCGGGACAGGGCCCACGCGGCCCCCGGACGCCTCACCCCGGACGCCGTCCGGGCCCTGGGGGTGCCGCCCGAGGCGAGCGCCTACGTGTGCGGGCCCGCCTCCTTCATGACGGACATGCGGCGGGCGCTCACCGACGCCGGTATCGACCCCGCCCGCGTCCACACCGAGCTGTTCGCGACCCTGCCTCCCCTCACGCCCGGCCTGACCGGGACCGGGGCGCCGGCCCCGCACCCGCCGCCCGGCCCGCCCGGCACCGGTCCACGGGTCACCTTCGCCCGCAGCGGGGTGACGGCACCGTTCCCCGACGGCGCGCACAGCCTGCTCGACCTCGCCGACGCCTGCGACGTACCGGCCCGCTGGAGCTGCCGTACCGGGGTGTGCCACACCTGTGTCACCCCGGTCCTGTCGGGCGAGGTCGGCTACGCGCCCGCGCCCCTGGAGCCGCCGCCGGCCGGACAGGCCCTCATCTGCTGCTCCCGGCCGCGCACCGACGTCGTCCTGGACATGTGACTCAGGCCGGATCGGCGCGCAGCGGGACGAGCTCCGCGTTCAGCTCGCGCAGGAACCGCACGACGACGGCCAGTTCGTCGGGGGAGAAGCGGCTCAGGGCCGTGTCGGTGCGCTCCGCGAGCGGGCGGAAGTAGTCCCGGGCGACGGCCCTGGCCGGCTCGGCGTAGTGCAGGTGCACCACCCGGCGGTCGTCCGCCGCCCGGACGCGGTGGATGTGCCCAGCCCGCTCCAGACGGTCGAGGCACGCCGTGACGGCACCGGACGTCAGGTTGAGCTGCCGGCGGAGCCGCCCGGGGGTCATCGGACCGGCCTCGGGGTCGGCGTCGAGGATCGCGATGAGCGCCTGCATGTCGGTCAGGTGCAGTCCCTGCGCCTGGGCGAACTCCTGCGTGATGCGGTTGAACTCGCTGTTCATCCGGCGCAGAAGAACGGCGAACGACTGCAACCCTGTCGGGTCGTCCGCCGGAACAGTGGGGGAGGGCACCTCTGGACCGCTCATGAGTGCAGTATAAGATCACTCAATGAGTGAGATACTTTGCCATTGAGTTAACTTGACTACCGCATGGGATGCTCATGAGAACCGCACCGCGCTGGGCCCGGTGGCTCGTCCCCGTCGTCCTGCTGCTCGTCTGGCTGGGCGTCGGCGGAGCGCTCGGACCCTACGCAGGCAAGCTCGGCGAGGTCGCCACCAACGACCAGGCCGCCTTCCTGCCCCAGAGTGCCGAGTCCACCCAGGTGCTGAAGGCGCGGGAGGCCTTCGACCAGTCCGAGACGCTGCCCGCGATCGTCGTCTGGACGGCGGACGGCGAGAAGGTGTCCGAGGCCGAGCGGGCCGAGGCCACCCGGGCCGTCGCCGCGCTCGCCGGCGAGCCCGGCATCGTGGGCCGGCCGTCGCCCGCGCTGCCCTCCGACGACGGTGAGGCGCTGCAGGCCGTCGTCCAGCTCAGGCCCGACCTCGGCGACGACCTGGAGCCCACCCTCGACGCGGTCCGCGCCGCCGCCGGCAGCGTGTCCGGCACCACGGCGCAGATCGCCGGCCCGGCCGCCAGCCAGGCCGACCTGTCGGACGCCTTCGCGGGCATCGACGGGCTGCTCCTCGGCGTGGCCCTCGGCGCCGTACTGGTGATCCTGCTGCTGGTCTACCGCAGTGTGCTGCTGCCACTGCTGATCATCCTGGGCTCCGTCTTCGCCCTCGCGCTCGCCTGCGCCGTCGTCTACGTCCTGGCCGACCACGACGTCGTCCGCGTCGACGGACAGGTGCAGGGCATCCTCTCCATCCTGGTGATCGGCGCCGCCACCGACTACGCCCTCCTGCTGGCCGCCCGCTTCCGGGAGGAACTGGCCCGCGGCGGTGACCGGGCCGCCGCCGCGCTCGCCGCGGTGCGCCGCTCCTTCGGCGCCATCACCGCCAGCGCGGCCACCGTCGCGCTCGGCCTGCTCGCGCTCCTCGCCAGCGACCTCACCAACAACCGCGCGCTCGGACCCGTCGGCGCCATCGGCATCGTGTGCGCCGTCCTGTCCACGCTCACGTTCCTGCCGGCCGTGCTCGCCCTCCTCGGGCGCGCCGCCTACTGGCCGTCGAAGCCGCAGCCGGCCGAGGAGTCGGCGCAGGGCCGCGGCGTGTGGCGCCGGGTCGCCGCCACGGTGGCCGGCAGGCCCCGCCGCACCTGGGTGGTGACCGCCCTCGTCCTCGGCGTCTTCGCGGTCTTCTCGCCCCAGCTGTCCTCCAAGGGCGTGCCGCTCGACGAGATCTTCGTCAACGACGCCCCGTCGGTGTCCGCCCAGCGCACGCTCGGCGAGCACTTCCCCGGCGGCTCCGGCAACCCGGCCGTCATCATCGCCTCGGCCGACCGCGTCGACGAGGTGACCGCCGCCGCCGAGGACACCGAGGGCGTGGCGTCCGCCGGCGCCGTCTCGAAGTCCGGCCGGCCCGGCGGCGGGGAGCCCCTCGTCGTCGACGGACGCGTCCGCGTCGACGCCACGCTGAAGGCCGCCGCCGACAGCGACGCCGCCAAGGCGGCCGTCGAGCGGCTGCGCGCGGAGGTGCACGCGATCCCCGGCGCCGACGCCCTGGTCGGCGGCTACACGGCCCAGCAGTACGACACCCAGGAGACCGCCGCCCGCGACCGTACGGTCATCGTGCCGGTCGTCCTCGTGATCATCCTGCTGATCCTGATGCTCCTGCTGCGCTCCCTGCTGGTCCCGGTGCTGCTCGTCGCGACCGTCGCCCTGAACTTCCTGGCGACGCTCGGGGTGTCCACGCTCGTCTTCGAGCATCTGCTCGGCTTCAGCGGCACGGACGCCTCGGTCCCGCTGTACGGCTTCGTCTTCCTGGTCGCGCTCGGCGTGGACTACAACATCTTCCTGATGTCCCGGGTCCGCGAGGAGGCGCTGCTCCACGGCCACCGGGAGGGCGTGCTGCGCGGCCTGACCACCACCGGAGGCGTGATCACCTCGGCGGGCGTGGTGCTCGCCGCGACCTTCGCGGCCCTCATGGTGATCCCGCTCGCGTTCCTCGTGCAGATCGCGTTCATCGTCGCCTTCGGCGTCCTGCTGGACACGCTCGTGGTCCGCTCCCTGCTGGTCCCCGCGCTGATGATCGACATCGGGCGGCGGGCGTGGTGGCCCAGCTCCCTGGCACGGCGCGAGCCCGAACCGGTGGAAGCGGCGGTCGAGGAAACGGTGTGACAGCGGGCGGGGGCTCCTCCGGACAGCCGGGGAGCCCCCGCCCTCTTCCGTACCGCCCTTGTGCCGGCGGCATACGCTCTTGCCCATGACGCAAGACGACGACGGCGACCTCGACACCCTGGTCCGCAGACGCATCCGCGCCCTCCGCGTGGCCCAGGGCTGGTCCCTGGAGGATCTGGCCACCCGCGCCCGGGTCAGTCAGTCCACGCTCAGCCGGATCGAGAACGGGCAGCGCCGGCTCGCGCTGGACCAGCTCGTCACCCTCGCCCGGGCCCTGGACACCACCCTCGACCAGCTCGTGGAGACCGCCACCGACGACGTGATCGTCAACCCCACGGTGGACGCGGCCCACGCCCAGAAGCGCTGGCCCGTCCGGGCGGAACCGGGCATGACCGTCATCCGCCGGCGCCTGACCGGCCCCCCGCCCGACAACCCGGCGCGGATGCGCGCGCACCCGGGCCGCGAATGGCTCGTCGTCCTCTCCGGCACCGCCGTCCTGCTCCTCGGCAACCGCCGGCTGCGCGTCGAGACCGACCAGGCGGCCGAGTTCCCCACGATGCTCCCGCACGCCATCGGCGCCGAGGGCGGCCCCTGCGAGATCCTCGGCATCTTCGACCGCGACGCCCGCCGCGGCCACCAGCGCGGCCGGGACACACGCCCCGCGCCCTGACCTCTTGCGCCCCGCGCATACGGACGGCCCAGCGCCTTGCGCATCCCGGCACGCGGACCGTCCCCCGCGCCGCCCGCACCTAGCGTGAGGCCATGAGCCACACCCACCACCACACCGGCGACCTGGCGGAGATCCTCGACCTGGACGCCGACGTCATGGCCCGGCACACCGCGTCCATCGCCGCATGGCTGCCCGTCGAGACCGCCCCCCGGCAGATCCTCGACCTCGGCTGCGGCACCGGAGCCGGCACCCTCACCCTGCTGGAACGCTTCCCCACGGCCCGTGTCACGGCCGTCGACGCCTCCGCCACACACCTGGACCGGCTGCGCGAGCACGCCGCCGCGGCCGGGGCGGCCGACCGCGTCCGCCTCGTCCAGGCGGACCTCGACGCCCCGTCGTGGCCCGGCCTGGACACCCCCGACCTCGTGTGGGCGTCCGCCTCGCTGCACCACCTCGCCGACCCCGACGGCGCCCTGCGCCGGGTGCGCGAACTGCTCGCCCCCGGAGGGCTGTTCGCGGTCGTCGAACTGGCCGGCTTCCCCCGGTTCCTGCCGCCGGAGGCCCCGGCGGACGCGCCCGGCCTGGAGGAGCGGTGCCATGCGGCCGGGGACCACCGGCACGCGGACCACGTCCCCCACCGCGGGGCCGACTGGGGCGACAAGCTGACGCGGGCCGGCTTCACCGTCGCCGGACAGCGCACCGTCGACGTGGAGATCGGCCCGCCCGCCCCCGAGCCCGTACGCCGTTACGCCCTCGCGGGCTGGACCCGGATGCGCGGCAACGCGGCCGCCACGCTGGACGCCCGGGACCTGGCCGCGTTCGACGCCCTCCTCGACCCCACAGGTCCCGACGGCCTGCTGCACCGGCCCGACCTGACGCTGCGCACCCGACGCGAGGTGTGGGCGGCCCGCCGCCCCTGAAGCACGGGTACAGTTCCCCGGCCGCGGAAAGGAGCCGGGATGAACGGGCCGACGGAACTGTACGGTCTCGCCGCCGGTCTGGTGATCGCGCTCGTCACCGCGCCGGTCGGGGTGTCGGGCGCCGTGTTCCTGCTCCCCGTGCAGCTCAGCGTGTTCGGCGTGCCCAGTCCCGCGGTCACGCCGACGAACCTGCTCTACAACGTGGTCGCGGGCCCCGGCGCCCTCCTGCGGCACCTGCGGGAGGGCACCCTCGCCGGTCCCCTGGTCCGGCTGCTGGTGCTCGGCACCCTGCCCGGCGTGGTCATCGGCGCCGTCGTCCGGGTCTTCGCCGTCCCCGGCGCCACCGCGTTCCGGTTCCTGGTGGCCGGGCTGCTCACCCCGCTGGGCCTGTGGCTCGTCGCGCGCACCCTGCGGCCCGCCCGGACACCCCGGCGCGCGGAGCCGTCACCGCGCGCCGTCGTCACGCTGGCCCTGGCGGTCGGCGTCGTCGGCGGGATCTACGGCATCGGCGGCGGCTCCCTGCTCGGACCGATCCTCGTGGGCCGCGGCATGCGGGTCGCCGTGGTCGCCCCGGCCGCCCTCGCGTCCACGTTCGCCACCTCGGTGGTCGGCGCGGCGGCCTTCGCCGTGCTGGCGCTCACCGGCTCGGGCGATGTCGCCCCCGACTGGTCCCTCGGCCTGGCCTGCGGCGTCGGCGGACTCATCGGCGGCTACCTCGGCGCCCGCCTCCAGCCCCGGCTGCCGGAACGGGCGCTGCGGCTGCTCCTCGGCGCCCTGGCCGCCGGCGTCGGGGCCCTCTACGTGGTGCGCGCTCTGGGCTGAGCGGACGCGCGCCGGCCCGGCGCGCCCGACGGGCACGCGCCGGGCCGGCCGCGTCACCCGGCGATCGGCTTCGTCCGCTCGTACGGGATCCGCTCGCCGGCCTCGACCGGCACCGGCAGCCGGTACTCGGCGGGCGGCAGCGGGCAGGTCGCCAGATCGGTGTAGGCGCACGGCAGGTTGGTGGCCCGGTTGAAGTCGAGGGTCACCGTGCCGTCGGCGGCCGGCGCGTCGATGCTCAGGGAGCGGTTGGCGGCGTAGGTGGTCACCCCGGACGTCGCGTCGGTGAACAGCACCTGGAGGCTGCCCGGCGTGTGCCCGTTGAACGCGGTCAGCCGCAGCGGCGTGCCGTCGATGCGGAAGCTGATCTCGCCCGGCGCGTCGTACACGTGCTGCAGCCCTTCGACGGCCGCGCCCACCGTGGTCGGCCGGGGCTCCGCGAAGGGCGTGTACGTGCCGGTGACGACCCAGCGCGGATGCGGCGCGTACGCCGGTGTCCCGGCGAAGCGCGTGCGCAGCGGGTTCTCCGGGTGCCGGGGCCGGATGAGGTCCTGTCCGCCGCGCTTGGCGACCTCGATCACGGCGTCGCCCCACACGGCCTCGACGCCGCCGCGCTCCGGGATCACTCCGAAGGTGTGCCGTCCGCGCACGGGCGTGCCGTCGACTACCAGTTCCTCTCCCTCGGCGAGGTCGACACCCACCCCTTCGCCGTCCGTCCACCAGGCGCCCGGCGCGTCCGGGAAGCGCCGCGGCTCGGTGTCCAGCCAGTGCAGGCCGGTGATGGCGAGGAAGCCGTGCTCCCGGGCGAGGGAGGCGTCCTTGTGCCGGTGCCACTCCTCCCACGCGGAGGTGAAGGCGGCGAGGTCGGTGACGGTGTCCTGGACGGTCATGCGTGCTCCTGGGAGAGAGGTGACGGGGCGGGTCGGGCGGTGGTGCGGGCGGCGGGCGGCAGCAGTTCCCGGACGAGTCCGGCGACCTGGTCCGTCTCGATGAGGAACCCGTCGTGCCCGTACGGCGACTCGATCACCCGCGCGGTGTCCGCGCCGGGGATGCCCGCCGCCAACTCGGCCTGCTGCGACGGCGGGTAGAGGCGGTCCGAGTCGACCGCCGCGACCAGGGTCCGGGCGCGCACCCGGCGCAGGGCGGCGCGCGCCCCGCCCCGGCCGCGGCCCACGTCGTGACTGTTCATGGCCTCGGACAGGACGACGTAACTGCCCGCGTCGAAGCGGCGGACCAGCTTGGCCGCGTGATGGTCCAGATACGACTCGACCTGGTACCGGCCGCCGTCCCACGGGTCCTCCGCTCCCTGCGGCGTACGGCCGAAGCGCGACCGGAGTTCGGGCTCGCTGCGATAGGTCACATGGGCGATCCGCCGGGCCTGGCCCAGACCGGCGTCGGGGCCCGTACCGGTGTGGTGGTAGTGGCCGCCCCGCCACGCCGGGTCGGAGCGGATGGCGTGCGTCTGGACGCCGGCCCAGGCGATCTGCTCGGCGCTCGCCGCCGCCGTCGTGGCGATCAGCAGCAGCGCGTCGGTGCGTTCCGGGTGGGTGACCGCCCACTCCAGTGCCCGCATGCCGCCCATGGAGCCGCCCAGCACGAGCGCCCAGCGTTCGACGCCGAGCGCGTCCGCGAGCCCCACCTCGGCGGCCACCTGGTCGCGTTGGGTCAGGAACGGGAAGTCGCCGCCCCAGGGCCGGCCGGACGGCCCCGGCGACGAGGGGCCCGTGCTGCCCTGGCAGCCGCCGAGCACGTTCGGCGCCACGACGAAGTAGCGGTCCGTGTCGAGCGCGCGCCCCGGCCCGATGAGCGCGTCCCACCAGCCCGCCGTGGGATGCCCCGGCCCGGCGGGACCCGCCGCGTGGGAGTCGCCGGTGAGGGCGTGCAGCACCAGCACCGCGTTGCGCCGGTCCGGCGCGAGACGCCCCCACGTCTCGAACGCCAGCCTTAGCTCCGGGAGTTCACCCCCCGCCTCCAGCGTCAGCGGCCGTTCGCGCACATGCCAACGGCGCCGCCCGGGCGGGTCCCCCTCCCGCCAGGCCCCGGAGGCCGGCGGGAGGGGGACCGGGGACGGGGGAGTCACGGCGTTCAGGACGCGCCCTTCGCCGCGCGGAACCCGGCCTCCAGATCGGCCTTGAGGTCGGCGAGGTTCTCGATGCCGACCGACAGGCGCACCAGGCCGGGGGAGGTGCCGGTCGCCGCCAACTGCTCGGCGTCCAGCTGGCTGTGGGTGGTGGACGCCGGATGGATGATGAGGCTGCGCACGTCCCCGATGTTGGCGAGGTGGCTGAACAGCTCGACGGCGTCCACGAACCGCTTGCCCGCCTCCACGCCGTCCCGCAGCTCGAAGGAGAGCACCGCGCCCGCGCCGCGCGGCAGATACCGCCGGGCCGCCTCGTACCAGCGGCTGGACTCCAGCCCCGGGTAGTGGACGGCGGCGACCTCGTCGCGCTGCTCCAGCCACTCCGCCAGCGCCTGCGCGTTCTCCGAGTGCCGTTCGATCCGCAGGCTCAGCGTCTCCACGCCCTGCAGCAGCAGGAACGCGGAGTGCGGGGAGAGGGCGGGCCCGAGGTCGCGCAGCAGTTGCACCCGCAGCTTGACGGCGAAGGCGCCCGGGCCGAGCGCCGGCCAGTACCGCAGACCGTGGTAGCTGGGGTCGGGCTCGGAGAAGTCCGGGAACCGCTCGGCGTGCGCGCCGAAGTCGAAGGTGCCGCCGTCGACCACCACACCGGCGATCGCGGTGCCGTGCCCGCCGAGGAACTTGGTCGCCGAGTGCACCACGACGTCCGCGCCGTGCTCCAGCGGCCGCAGCAGGTAGGGCGTGGGCACGGTGTTGTCCACGATCAGCGGCACCCCGGCCTCGTGCGCCACGTCCGCGACGGCCCGCACGTCGAGGACGTTGCCGCGCGGATTGCCCAGCGTCTCCGCGAACAGCGCCTTCGTGTTCGGCCGGACCGCCGCACGCCACGCGTCGAGGTCGTCGGGGTCCTCCACGAACGACACCTCGACGCCGAACCGGGGCAGCGTGTGCCGGAACAGGTTGTAGGTGCCGCCGTACAGCGACGCGCTGGAGACGATGTGGTCCCCGGCGCCCGCCAGCGTCAGGATCGCGAGGGTCTCGGCGGCCTGCCCGGAGGACAGCGCCACGGCGGCCACCCCGCCCTCCAGGGCGGCGACGCGCTGCTCGAAGACGTCCTGGGTGGGGTTGTGGATCCGGGTGTAGATGTTGCCGGGCTCGGCCAGCGAGAACAGGTCGGCCGCGTGCCGGGTGTCCCGGAACACGAACGACGTCGTCTGGTAGATCGGCGTCGCCCGCGCGCCGGTCGTCGGGTCGGCGGTGGCGCCGGCGTGGATCTGCTTCGTCTCGAAGGACCACGCGGAGGTGTCGGGGCCGGTGGGGTCGTCCTCGGGGGTGTGGCCGGCGGTGACGGAGTCGAGGGGCTGGCTCATGGTTCTCCCTGGGTGCGGGTGTGGCGGTGCCTGGGACGGCGGAAGGGGAGGGTTCAGGACACCGCTGGCCGGCCGGCGCGACCGCGCCCGGAACCGGGCAGGCGTCGGCGATCGGCTCGAAGCGGTGGGAAAAGGGTTCTGACGTCGGAGGACGAGGTCAGCTCACGACGGAACACGCCGTGGTGGTGACACGCACGTAGTCAACGTGGCGGCGGGTCACGAGCACGGTCATGGAGCCAGGTAACCACACGGGAGCGGGTCCGCACCAGTCACCCGGGACGAACCGCGCGGCGCGGACCAGCCGGGGCGCCCACCGCCCGGACGGCTCACCGGACGTCGAACCACCCTGCGGTTCAGGGCAGTTCGAACAGCTTCGCGGCGTTGTCGTGGCACACGGCCCGCAGCCACTCCTCGCCGAGCCCCAGCCGTTCCAGCACCCGGAGCTGATGCGCGTACGGGTAGGGGATGTTGGGGAAGTCGGAGCCGAGCAGGACGCGGTCGCCGAGCGCGGCGAGCCGGGGGAGCGCCCGGCGCGGGAACGGCATCATGCCCTCGGTGAAGTCCGTGAACGCCATCGTGGTGTCCAGGCGCACCTGCGGGTACCGCTCGGCGAGGGAGAGGAAGTCCTCGTACTCCGGCATGCCCAGATGGGCGACGATCAGCCGCAGTCCGGGGTGCCGCGCGAGCACCCGCCCGATCGGGCCCGGCCCGGTGTGCCTGCCGGGCGCGGGCCCCGAACCGCAGTGGACCACGACGGGGACGGCGGCCTCCGCGAGCAGTCCCCACGCCCCGTCCAGCAGCTCGTCCGCCGGGTCGTACGCCCCCACCTGGACATGCGCCTTGAACACCCGGGCGCCCGCGTCGACGGCCTCCCGCACATACGTCTCCACGCCGGGCTCGGGGAACAGGGTCGCCGTGTGCAGGCAGTCGGGAGTGCGGCGGGCGAAGTCCACGGCCCAGCCGTTCAGCCAGCGGGCCATGCCGGGCTTGTGCGGGTAGAGCATCGCGGTGAACGCCCGCACCCCGAAGTCCCGCAGCAGGGACGCCCGTTCGTCCTCCTCGGCCCGGTAGGTGATCGGCCACTCGACGCCGCCGGTCAGCGGCCCCAGCGCGTCGAAGTACGCCCACACCTTGTGCAGCACGCGCTCCGGCATGAAGTGGGTGTGGACGTCGATCAGACCGGGCAGCCCGAGCCCCTCCCGGAAACGGCGGACCTCCAGCACCTCGGCCTCACGGCCCGCCGCGGCGGGCTCGGCGGAACCGGTGCGGGGCGTCTGCGGCGAGAGGTGGTCCGTCATGCCGTTCACGATCACCCCTGACGCCGGGGAAGGTCCACTGCCCGCCCTTGTGCGGAAGATCACTCCGCACGGCGCCGGCTACGCCTCCGCGCGCCGCCGCACCATCTCGTCGATCCACACCGGGGCGAACGGCGACGTGCAGCCGGGGGACGTCGGATAGTCCTTCAGGACCTCCAGCCGCTCCCCGACGGCGATGGCCCGCGCCCGGTGCCCGGGGTGCTCGATGCCGATCTGCGCCAGGCAGTGGTTCATCGCCCACTGCAGACGCGGCGGGGCGTCCTTCATCTCCGCCTCGATCGTGTCGAGCAGCCCCGGCAGGTCCAGGCCGTCCGGCCGCTTCGCCACCCGCTCGGTGGTCAGCGCCCAGCCGGCGCTCGCGACCACGGGGTCCGGATCGGCGAACCAGGCGACGCGCAGCTCCTCGGCGTGCGGGCTCCTGCGCACCACATACGTCACGAGCCAGTCGTGCACCTTGGGGGTGCGCGCCTCCCGCAGCATGCCGTCCAGCTCGTCCCGGCCGAACGCCTTCGGCCGGCAGATCAGCAGGGCCAGCAGCCGCGCCGCCGAGTCACCTGTCGCCCAGAGGTCCCGGGCGAGCTCCTGCTGCGTCTTCAGCCGCTTCGCGATCGCGCGGAGCTTGCCCAGGTTCACGCCGTGGTCGTCGCCGTGCCGCTCGTTCTCCGCCCGCGTCCTGGGGTCCTCCAGCGCGGCCAGCTCCGCCCTCACCTCGGCCACCGTCGGACCGGTCCCCGCCGCCTGGGTCATCACGGCCTCCCGTCGTAAACGCCCTGCTGTGCGCGGGCAGCATACGGCGCCGGTTGGACATCCGGAGTGCGGGAACCCGGGGCTGCGGAGTGGGCCGCCCGACGCGGTCCCGGCACCTGGGAGGTCTCCGTGGCCGTACGCCATCGTCTGATACACGTCGGGCCCAGTGCCGTCTGGGACGTCCTGGAGGACGGCAGCCGGTACGCGGAATGGGTCGTGGGCACCGCACGGTCCGAACCCGTCCGCGGACAGTGGCCGCAGGAGGGCGCGGCGATCCGCTACGAGATCAGGATCGGCCCGGCCCGGCTGTCCAACGAGACGGTCGTGCGCCGGTACGAGGAGGGCCGCCTGCTGGAGCTGGAGGCCAAGGCGGGCCCGCTGGGCACGGCCCGCATCTCGGTCGAGGTCCGCCCATGGGGTGAGAAGACCCTGGTCATCGTGGACGAGCACCCCCTCCAGGGAGCCGGCGGCATGCTGCACAACGCCGGCTTCGAGGCGCTGATCCAGCTCCGGCACCGCACCATGCTGGCCCGCCTCGCGCGGATCTGCGAGGGCGAGGCGACCCCGGACGAGCGGCCGGACCGGCAGGACACCGCCGGCCCGGCGGAGGCGTACGGGGCCGGGCATGCCTGACGCCGTGGTGATCGGCGCCGGCCCCAACGGGCTGGTCGCCGCCAACGTCCTCGCCGACGCCGGATGGCATGTGGAGGTGCTGGAGGAACAGCCGGAGCCCGGCGGTGCCGTCCGCCACGACCGGGGCGTCGACCCCGACTTCGTCAACGACCTCTTCAGCTCGTTCTACCCGCTCGCCGCCGCGTCGCCGATCGTGGCCGGGCTGCGCCTGGAGAACCACGGGCTGCGCTGGAGCCACGCGCCCAGCGTCGTCGCCCACCCCCTCACGGACGGCAGCTGCGCCCTGCTCGACCGCGACGTCGACGTCACCGCCGCCTCCCTGGAGGCGTTCGCGCCGGGCGACGGGGACGCCTGGCGGCGCCTCCACGACATCTGGGAGCGGCTGCGCCCCGACCTGCTGGACACCCTGTTCACCCCGTTCCCGCCCGTGCGCGCGGGAGCGCGGCTCGCCCTGCGGCTGCGGGCCGCGGGCGGACTGCGCATGGCCCGCAGCCTCGTCCTGCCGGTGCGCCGCCTCGGCGAGGAGGAGTTCCGCGGCCAGGGCGGCCGGTTGCTGCTCGCCGGCAACGCCCTGCACGCCGACCTCGCCCCGGAGTCCGCCGGCAGCGGCGGCTTCGGCTGGCTGATGACGATGCTCGGCCAGACGTACGGCTTCCCCGTCCCGGCCGGCGGGTCCGGCGCGCTGACCGACGCCCTCGTACGGCGGCTGCGCTCGCTCGGCGGCGAGGTGCGCTGCGGGCAGCGCGTGGAACGGGTCGTCGTCCGCGGCGGACGCGCCGCCGGCGTACGGACCGCGGCCGGCGACACCGTGGCGGCCCGCCGGGCCGTCCTGGCCGACCTGTCCGTGCCCGCCCTCTACGGCGGCCTCGTCGAACCCGAGCATCTGCCCCCGCAGGTCCTGGACGACCTGCGGCGCTTCCAGTGGGACTTCGCCACCTTCAAGGTGGACTGGGCGCTCGACGGGCCGGTGCCCTGGCAGGCCGAGCAGGCGGCCCGCGCCGGCACCGTGCACCTCGCCGACGGCGTCGACGAGCTCACCCGCTTCGCCGCGCAGATCGCCATGCGGCAGGTCCCGGACCGGCCCTTCCTGCTCTTCGGCCAGATGACCACCTCCGACCCGTCCCGCTCCCCGGAGGGCACCGAGTCCGCCTGGGCCTACACCCACGTGCCCCACGACATCCGCGCCGACGCCGGCGACGAGAACATCACCGGCATCTGGAACGCCAAGGACGAGGAGCTCATGGCCGACCGGGTGGAACGCCAGGTCGAACGCTTCGCGCCCGGCTTCCGCCGGCTGATCCGCGCCCGCCGCGTCCTCGCGCCGCCGACCCTGCAGTCCCTTAACGGCAACCTGATGGGCGGCGCCATCAACGGCGGCACCACCGCCATGCACCAGCAGCTCTTCTTCCGGCCCCTGCCCGGCACCGGGCGCCCGGAGACCCCCGTCCCCGGACTGTTCCTGGCCTCCTCCGGCGCTCACCCGGGCGGCGGAGTGCACGGCGCGCCCGGCGCGAACGCCGCACGCGCCGCCCTGCACCGCAACCGGCCGCCCGGACTGGCCCGCGCCCAGCGCTATCTGAGCGGCCGCGACCGCACCGGCACGCGACGATGACCCCATGCCCCGCCCACCGCTGACCGCACGACGCCGTCGAGGAGAACGATGACCACGCACGACGACGCCCCCACCAGCCGTGACCGTATCCGGCCCCGCCCCGCCGGCGTCGACGACAAGACCGTCGAGGCCCTCGGAGCGCTGTCCAAGGCCCTGGAGACGACCGAGCGGGCCCGCGGGCGCCTCTACGACTTCCACCAGCTGACCGGGACCGCCGACCTGCAGCTCGACCGCGCGGTCGAGCTGCTGCGCGAGGCCGGGCACCCCGAGTGGGCCGAGAAGGTCCGCGAGGAGATCCTCGGCCGCAACGTCATCCCCGGGCACTGGACGTTCCAGATCATCGAGGCCTACAACGCCACCTACTACCGGCCGTTCCAGCAACTGGAGGCCAGTGCGCTGCAGGAGCTGGCCGACGGCGCGGACCACCTGCTCGAGGCGGAGATGAAGGAGGAGCGCCGCACCCCCGGCCACCCCCACCACACGCCGCTGCCACCGACCGAAGAGTCCTGAGCCGCCCCGCCACCGAGAGGAGGGACCGCCCGTGCGCAGCAGCCCGCTCGCCGACCGGACGGTCGTCGTCACCGGAGCCGCCCGCGGCCTGGGCGCCGCCATGGCCCGGCAGATCGCCGGACGAGGCGCCCGCCTGGCCCTGCTGGGCCACGAGAGACCGGAACTGGAGGCGCTCGCCGAGGAACTGCCGGGACCGGCGCTGGCCGTCGAGGCCGACATCACCGACCCCGACGCCCTCGCGGACGCCGCCGCACGCGTCCGGGCGGGCCTCGGGCCCGTGTCCGCCCTCGTGGCCAACGCCGGGATCGCCGAGGGCGGGCCCTTCCCCTCCTCCGACCCCGCCGACTGGGCCCGTGTCATCGAGGTCAACCTCACCGGCAGCGCCCACACGGCACGCGCCTTCCTGCCGGACCTGTTCGACACACGGGGGTTCCTCCTCCAGGTCGCCTCGCTCGCCGCGATCGGCGCCGCACCCCTGATGAGCGCCTACTGCGCGTCCAAGGCGGGCGTCGAGGCCTTCGCGCACGCCCTGCGCGCCGAGGTGGCGCACCGCGGGGTCGGCGTGGGCGTCGCCTACCTCAACTGGACCGACACCGACATGATCCGGGACGCCGACCGGTACGCCGTCCTGCGCGAACTGCGTGGCCACATGCCGCCGCCCGCCCGCCGGGTGTACCCGGTCGACCAGGTCGCCGCCCGCCTGGTCAACGGCCTCGAACGCCGCCGTACGGCCGTCTACGCCCCGGCATGGCTACGGCTGACCCAGCCGGTACGCGCGGCGATGCCCCCGGTCGTCCTACGCGTCGCCCGCCGCGCCATGCCCCGCCTGGAAGCGGAGATCCCCTTCGACCACACAGGCCTCCTGGGCGCAGGAGGCCAGGCCGACCGGAGGGCTGCGGCCGGGGGAGGCTGAGGGCGCCTCCGGCACGCGGTGTGCGGGGCGCTCACCCGTCAGGCGGGGGAGGGGGCGGGCCGCCTGCCCCCCGGTCCTGGGGCGAGCGGGACGGCGGCAAGGTGCGGCGCGGAAGGCTACAGGCACCACCCGGCGCGGGTCAGGGCTGGTACCGCCCGTGGTACTCGTGCGGTGCGCTCGGCGGTCAGGCGGGGGTGCGGTGCCCGTCCGGTCCCGAGCGAGCCGAGCGATGGCGAAGTGCCGGGCGCACCGCCCGAGGCCCCCGGTGAGCGTCAGACGGCCGGAACCGGCTGCGGAGCCGCTGTGGTGCACTGCATCCGTCAGCCGGACGGTGGCGTAGGCCGCCCTGCCGGCATGGTCCCGCAGCGGACCGGACGGTGGCGAAGTGCCGGGCGCACCGCCCGAGGCCCCCCGGCGGGCGTCAGGCGGCCGGCACCGGCTGCGGGGTCGGCGTGGTGCGTTCGCTCGTCAGGCGCAGGGTCGCGTAGGACACCGTGCCCGCAAGGGTTCCGAAGGTGAGGGCGGCCGGGATGTGGGTGCCCAGGGTGGCCAGGAAGTGGGTCGGGCCCCAGACGGACAGGGTGTCGTCCAGGGGGATGCGCAGGATCTGGCCCGCGAGGAGGGCCAGGACCGTCGCGCAGACCCCGCCCACCGCCATCGCCGGGAAGGTGACCCGTGTCAGCAGGCCCGGCAGCAGCCGCAGGGCCCACCACACCACCGCCAGCATCAGCACGTCGACGAGGCGGTACGCCAGCCAGTCGCCGAACCCCGTGGACCCCGGTCCCGTCCAGCCGCCGAGGATCAGCCACTGGCGCAGCAGGTCGCCGGGCTCGGACAGCCGTCCCGAGCCGCTGAACGCGGTGTGGACGCGGGCCGCCACCCGGTCGTAGGACAGGACCAGCAGGGACACGGCGACCAGCGCGGTGCCGAGGGACGCGGCCAGGCGGGCGGGGCGGGCCGGCACCGGGGACCGCGGCGACGTCTCCCCGTCCTTGGCCACCACCCGCCCCACCAGCACCGTGAGCCCGGCGGTGAGCAGGGCCACGAGCACCGCCACCGGTCCGCTGGACTCGATCCCGGCGGCCAGCCGCGGCAGGAACCGGTAGCCGCCCTGCCCGCCCGAGGCGATCAGCCACGGGGTGGAGACGGCGGCCGCCAGCGTCCCGGCCACCGGCCCCCACGCCCACAGCGCGAGCAGCGTGCCCGGCGTCCGCCCGTGCGAAGGCGGCATCCGGCGCAGCAGGAGCAGCGCGCCCGCCCCGTAGAGGGCGAAGAGCGCCACGAATCTGATCTGCATCCCGGTGCGACGCAGGTCGGAGTAGTCGGGGGTCCCGCTCACCCCCGTGCCGTCACCGGCCGACGTCAGCACCGAGGGGTCGTAGGCCCAGGGGGCCAGCCAGCGCCGTAGCTCCAGGACGGACTCGATGCCGAGCACCCGGGTGGCGCCCTGGAGCTGGAGGACGTGGGCGCTCGCCCCGGCCCACCACAGCAGCAAGGTGATCAGTACGGCCCCGGTCAGTGCCGGTATCGCCGCGCGTCGGTACGTCATGTCGTCCCCCGTCCGTCCTGGGCCCGTCGTCGATGGCGGGCAGCGGAAGGATAGAGGGAGTCGATCTTCGAACGCGGCCCCGTGGCCGAAACACGACCCCGCCGCCCCCGGGGTCAGTCCCGCCCGAACTTCTGCCTGGCCGCCGGGGTGACCGGGGTGAAGAAGTTCACGAGCGTGCCGTCGGGGTCGCGGAAGAGCAGGGACCGGTTGCCCCACGGCATCGTGGTGGGGCCGGCGACCACGTCGTCCACGACGCCTGTCAGGTTCTCGTGCACGCGGTCCACGTCGTCGACGAGGAACTCGATGATCACGCTGTGGTTGTCCGCCGGACGCGCGGACCCCGGGGCGAACAGCGGGACCGTGCCGGTGCCGGCGATCGCGAGGGTCGCCCCCGGCGTCCTGAGCTCGGCGAACTCCTCGGTGGCCCAGCTCGCGGCCACCCCCAGGGCACGCTCGTAGAACGCGACGAGGCGTGCCACATCGGCGGTGATCATACGGACGGAGACGAACTGCATGGGACTCTCCCAGGTCGTGCCGGACTGCTTGTACCGGTGAGGCTAGGAGAGATAGAGGACAGAATCGGTCCTGTACAGGTGGTAGCTTTCGGCGTATGCCCCGACCCACCGCCCGAGTCCTGACCCTCCTGGAGCTGCTGCAGTCCGGCGGCACCCGCACGGTGGCCGAGCTGGCCGAGAGACTCGGCGTCGACGGGCGCACCGTGCGGCGGTACGTGGACCGGCTGCTCGAGCTGGACGTCCCCGTCGAGTCGGTGCGCGGCCGCTACGGCGGCTACCGGCTCGGCCCCGGCTACCGGCTTCCTCCGCTCATGCTCGGCGACGAGGAGGCGCTCGCCGTACTGCTCGGCCTGGTCGCCGGGCGCCGGGCGGGGCTGACCGGGCCTCAGAGCACGGCCGCGGAGACGGCGTCGGCGAAGATCCGGCGCGTGCTGCCCCGGCACCTCGCCCACCGGCTCGACAGCCTCCTGGGATCCCTCGCCTTCACCGCGCGATCCGAAGGACCCGATGGAGCCGATACACCCGAAGTGCGGGACACCCCGGACGCCGGTGTGCTGCTCACCCTCGCCGACGCCGTGCGCCACCGCCGTCCCGTCGCCGTCCGGTACACCGACCGCGAGGGGCGCCGCAGCGACCGCACCCTGCACCCGTACGGGATCGTCGGGCACGCGGGCCGGTGGTACGTCACCGGCCGGGACGCCGGGATCGACGAGGACCGTACGCTCCGGCTCGACCGGATCGCGGACGCGCGGGCCCTGCCCGGCTCGTTCCCGCCCCCGGAGGGGCCCGGTCCGGCGGAGCGTGTCGTGTCCGGGTTCGCCACGGCCGGATACCGGCACGAGGTGACCCTGCGGATCCGGGCGACGCCGGGCGAGATCCGCGCGCACCTGCCGGCCGGCGTCGCGGTCCTGGAGGACCCGGGGGACAGGGAGGGCCAGGGCGGCACCGACAGGCCGTGGCTGCGGGCCGAGCTGCGCGCGGAGCGGCTGGAGTGGCTGCCTCCGGTGCTCGCCGCCCTCGACCGGCCCTTCGTCGTCGAGCGCCCCGCCGCCCTGCGCGACCTCGTCGCGGCGCTCGCCGACCGCCTGGCGGCCTCCGCCCGCCGCACCTCGCCCGACCCCGAGCCCGCCCCCGAGCCCGAGGGACCGGCACCGGCGTCCTGAGCGGGCATGCCGAAAGGGTGCCCGGGGAGCCGTGGCTCCGGGGGCACCCTCGGTGGTCGCGCTGGTTCAGAAGTCGGTGGAGAGCCCGCTGACCTCGGCGATGCCGCGCAGCTCCTCCGTCTCCTTGTGCCGTTCCCTGATGTAGTCGGCGATCTCGCCGAGGCGGATCGGGTCGGAAGCGGTCATGGCGTCGGTGACGATGCGAACCGGACCGGTCTCGTCGACGTCGATCTCGACCACCTCGTTGTCCATGCGGCCGGTGACCGCGGTGGCGATCACGAGGGCGGCCTCCTCACGGACCTCTTGGGGCAGGTCGTCGGCCCCGGAGTCGAGCGCGAGGTCGAGGCTGGACAGGCGCTCCTCCTCGATCGCCTGGAGCACGGGCTCCACCAGGCGTCGCAGGAGGCGGTAGTCCTCCGTGTCCATCCGAATGCGCAGGAGGTCCAGGTACACGTCCACGGGCCGGCCGTCGCCTTGCGGAATCTCGAATTCGCTCATTCGCCCCGTGTTTCCCGCGCGGCGCGGCTCACACACGACGCCAGCGGGCGAGTGCGAAGGAGAACAGTCCGAACAGCACCAGCCCCGCCGCCACGCACACCAGCAGCCACGGCCCGAGCGGCGTGTCGGCCAGGCTGCGCAGCGTGTCGTCCATGCCCTTCGCCTTGTCCGGCTCGTACTCGACGGCGGCACGGACGGCGAAGACGCCGGCCGCCGCGAACACCAGGCCGCGGGCCGCCCCGCCGCCCACGCCGGTGATGTCGACCAGCCGCCGGGTGCGGCGGCTCATCCGGCCCAGCTGGAGCTTGTCGTGGTACTTGCGCAGGACCGCGCGCGCCCCGATCCAGACACCGGCGGCCACGACGCCGATCCCGGCCGCGGCGACCAGCCACTGACCGGCGGGCAGCTCCAGCGCCCGTGCGGTGACGTCCCGCGACTGCTTGTCGCTCGACCCGCCGCCGCTCTGGTGCCGGGTGGCGGCGAAATAGAGCACGGAGTAGGCCACGAAGACGTAGAACCCGCAGCGGGCCGCGGCCAGCAGCCGCTTGCGCGGGCTGCGCCCGTCCTCGCCGAGGGAGCCGAAGACGGCCTCGCTCAGCCGCCACAGCGCCATGCCGACCAGCCCGATGCCCAGCGCCCACAGCAGGACCGCGCCGAACGGCCGCTGCGACAGCTCGGCCAGAGCGCCCCCTCGGTCGGCCTGCTGTCCGGTGTCGCCGAACGCGACTTGCAGGGCCAGCGCCCCGACCAGCAGATAGATCACCCCGCGCGCGGCCAGCCCGGCGCGTGCCGCCCCCCGCGTGACCGACCCCCGTGCGGCCCGCCGGGCCCGCAGCCGTCCGGTCGACGCCATCGCACTCGTGTTCATGTAGACCTCCCGGACATGCGGATGCCCCGGCGGCGCCACCGCACACGCGGCGCTTCCACCGGGGCCGTCCGGCGCGTGACCGGCGGGAACACGGGAGCCGGGAGGGGACCGTGTGCCGGAGGGGTCGGCGGCCGGCCAGGTCGAACGGCGGCCAGTTGATCGAAGGGCGGCCGGTCGGTCGAACGTCAGCCGGTCCGGTCGAACGTGAGATGCGTGACGCCGCTCGACGTCGTGACGGTGTCGACGGCGTAGTCCTTCTCCAGGCCCTCGAGGCCGTCCCAGAGGCGGACGCCCCGCCCCAGCACGATCGGCACGACCACCACGTGCAGATGGTCGATCAGCCGGGCGGCGAGGAAGTCCCGGATGACGGTGGGGCCCCCGCCGATCCGCACGTCCTGCCCGCCCGCGGCCTCGCGTGCCGTCTCCAGCGCGGCGGCGGGGGAGGCGTCGAGGAAGTGGAACGTGGTGCCGCCCTCCATGGTGATCGGCGGCCGGGTGTGCCGGGTCAGGACGAACGTCGGGGTGTGGAACGGCGGATTGGGCCCCCACCACCCCTTCCAGTCGGGGTCCTCGTGCCAGCCCGGGCAGCCGTACTTGCCGGCGCCCATGATCTCGGCGCCGATCCCGGGCTCGAACTGCCGGACGAACGCGTCGTCGGCGCCGCCGGTCCCGCCCTCCTCGCCGGTTCTCCCGCGCCACCAGCGGGTGGCGAACATCCACTCGTGCAGCCGTTCCCCGGCGTGCCCGAACGGCGCCTCGCGGCTGAGTCCCTCGCCGGTGGCGAAGCCGTCGAGCGAGACCGAGAAGTTGTGCACACGGGCGAGTGACATGGGCGGCTCCCTGCTTCCGCGGCCGGAGATTCCCTGCACCAGCTTGGCCGCTCCCCGGCCGTCGCGCAGCGGAACGGCGCACGGCGCGTCGTGCGCGCCGAGAAGACCGGTGACATTGCCGGTCCGCACGGGCCGCACGGTCCCCGACAGTGACACGGCCACCCACGGCGGGCCCCGCCGCGGGCACGCGGCCGACTCCCCATGTCCCGTGTGCCCGTGGCGCCGGCCGCCCGCCACGACAGAGAGGACGACCCGTGCGACTGCACCCCCACAGCACCGCCCCCGCGAGGCGCCGGACCGGACGCCTGGCCGGCGCCGCCGCGGCCCTCGCCGCGCTCGTCGGACTCGGGACCCTCGGCGGTCCGGGCGCCCACGCCGCCGACAACCCGTACGAGCGCGGCCCGGCGCCGACCACCTCCAGCATCGAGGCCCTGCGCGGCCCCTACGCCGTGTCGCAGACCTCCGTGTCCTCGCTCGTGGTCACCGGGTTCGGCGGCGGCACCATCTACTACCCGACGTCGACCAGCGACGGCACCTTCGGCGCCATCGCCGTCTCCCCGGGCTTCACGGCGTACGAGTCGTCGATCGCCTGGCTGGGGCCGCGGCTCGCCTCGCAGGGCTTCGTGGTGTTCACCATCGACACGCTCACCACGGTCGACCAGCCCGACTCGCGGGGCCGCCAGCTCCTGGCCGCGCTGGACTACCTGACCGAGCGCAGTTCGGTGCGCGGGCGGATCGACGCGAGCCGCCTCGGCGTGATGGGCCACTCGATGGGCGGTGGCGGCAGCCTGGAGGCCGCCAAGACCCGTCCGTCGCTCCAGGCGGCGATCCCGCTGACCCCGTGGAACCTCGACAAGACCTGGCCCGAACTCACCACGCCGACCCTGATCTTCGGCGCGGACGGCGACACCATCGCCCCGGTCGCCACCCACGCCAAGCCGTTCTACAACACCCTGCCCTCGAACCTCGACCGGGCGTACCTGGAACTGAACGCGGCGACCCACTTCACGCCCAACACGTCGAACACGACGATCGCGAAGTACAGCATCTCCTGGCTCAAGCGGTTCATCGACAACGACACCCGCTACGAGCAGTTCCTGTGCCCGCTGCCCCGGGCCAGCCTGACCATCGAGGAGTACCGGGGCAACTGCCCCCACACCTCCTGAGGTTCCCCCACAGGCGGGCGGTGGACGCGACCACGGCGTCCACCGCCCCGTTGTGCCGGGGCACGGTCCCCGGCGCGCACGGCTGGGCGGCGGCACAGTCCCGCCACCCCGCCTCCCTCGCCAACCCGCAGGTGGCGCGGCCTGTTCGGCCCCGCGCCCCCACGGACGCGGGCCTTCCGCGTCGCTTTACGCGCCCGTAACATCACGGGAATGACCACAGACAGGAGCAGCACGCGGACGGCTCCCCCCGAGCGGGGCCGCACCCGCGAGGAGGGCGCCGGGTCGGTCGTGGTCGACCGAGGGTGCCTCGAACTGGCGCGGGGCCGACGGCAGTTGGCCGACGGACCGGTGGACGACGCCCGGGAGAGCCTGCTGCTGGCCGCGTCCCTGCTCGCCGCCGACGCCCCCGAACTGGCCGGGGCCGCCCGGATGTCGGCGGCCGAGGCCGCCTGGGCGGCGGGCGACATCGCGGCCTGCCTGAGCACGCTCGACGGCGAGGACAGGGCGGACACCTTCTCCGGACCGGGGTGGGCCAGGGACGCCTTCCTCCAGGACCACCGCGACGGCATGCGCGCGTTGCTGGCCCGCCGCCCCGAGCACGCCGTCGGCCCGCTGCGCCGGGTGCTGGACCGCGCCCGCACCGACGACCGCCCCGACCGCCTGCTGCGGGCGGCGTCCGCGGCCCTGCTGCTCGGCGACCTCAGGGAGGCCCGCGCCGCCGGCGCCCGCGCCCTGGCCGCCGCCCGCAACGCGGACTGCGCCGCGTCGGAGGCACGCGCCCTGGAGTACCTCGCCTACGGCGAACTGCGGGCCGGCCGGCACGAGCAGGCACGCGCCCACGCCGAGGAGGGCGTACGGGCCGCGGCGGCGGCCGGGCACCGCAACACCGCGGCCAGCCACCACGCCATGCTCGCCCTGGCCGCCTCGATCGAAGGGGACACGGGCGCCGTCGAGGGGTACGCGGCGACCGCCCTCGCCGTCGCCCGCCGGCACGGCCTGGCACAGGCGGCCACCCTCGCCGAATGGGCCGTGGCCCGCGCCGACCTGGCCCGAGGCCGCCCGCTGGACGCCGCCGACCGGCTCGGCCCGCTCGTCGGACCGGGCGCCCGGCGCGGGCACTTCGCCGTGTGGATGCTCGCCGTGCCGTGCTTCGTGGAGGCCGCGGTGCTCGCCGGGCACCCCGAGGACGCGCGGACGGTCGTCGGCGACCTCGCGCTGTGGGCGGCCTTCGGCGCCGACCCGCACGCCCCGGCGCAGCTCGCCCGTTGCCGGGCCCTGCTCGCGTCCGGCGACCGGGCCGACGCCCTCTACCTGCGGGCGCTCGCCCTGCACGACGAGGCGGGCGGCGACTTCGAGCGCGCCCGCACCGAGCTGCTGTACGGCCGCTGGCTGCGCAGGCGCCGGCGTCTGCGCGAGGCCCGCGCCCGTCTCGGGGCCGCCCTGGTCGGGTTCGAGCGGTGTGGCGCCGCCGCCTGGGCCGAGCAGACCCGCGCCGAACTGCGCGCCAACGGCGCCGCGTCCAGGACCGAGCGGGCCGCGGGCCTGGCCCGGCTCACCCCGCAGCAACTGCGTATCGCCCGCCACGTGGCCGAGGGCGCCACCAACCGCGAGGTCGCCCAGCGCCTCGCCGTCAGCACCCGCACCGTCGACTACCACCTGCGCAACGTCTTCGCCGCGCTCGGCGTCCGCTCCCGCATCGAACTGGCGCTCATGGTCGGCCAGGAGGACCGGTGAGCGGCGCCGGGCCGGCCCGGTGAGGCCGGCCGTGCCCCGGCCCGGCCGAAGAATCCGGCTGCACACCCCTAGGGACCGACCGGACGGTATGTCATCCTTCAACGCAGGACGATTCGGGTGGCGACCGCCGCACGGGCAGCGCACCCCGCCGGACACCGCTGAGCCGGCCCGGCGCCGGAGCACTGCCGGGAAGCCGAGGCTGGGGGAGGACCGCGATGCATCCTGCCGTACGCACACGCGCCACGATCCGCACCGGGCCGGTGCCCGTCCCGCACCGGCGGGCCCCGCGCCTGCGGTCGCTGATCGACGCCGACGCGCTGCGCGTCCTGCACCGGGCGGCCCGCGCCCTGCTCGACGACCTCCCGGCGCTCACCGACCGCCTCCTGGCCGCCCTCGGCGAGCAGGAACCCGCGTACCGCGCCGCGCTCGCGCACGACCACGGCGCCACCTGGGAGGAGGCCCACCGCTCCCTGCGGCACAGCGTGACCTCGCTGCTCGACCCGCGCGGCACCCGGGACGCCGCGCACCGCTGCACCTGGCGGATCGGGGTCTCCCGCGCCGAGCAGGGGCTGCCGCTCGACGCCCTGCTGCACGCGTTCCGGCTCGGCGGCTCCCTGGTCTGGCAGCGGCTCGTGGAGGAGACCTCCCGCTCGGCGCCCGAGGACGTCCGGCTCCTCGTGCACGTCGCCACCGACGTGTGGGACTACGTCGACGAGCACAGCGGCATCGTCGCCGAGGCGTACCGGCAGACCGAACGGCAGCTCGCCTGGCGCCGCGAGAACCGGGCGCGCCTCCTCGCGACCGCCCTCCTCGACGGCACGAGCCGCATCGCCGACCTGCCGGAGACCGCCGAGGGACTGCGCCTGCCGGAACAGGGCCGCTACGTCGTCGTCGCGGTCGCGGGCGGCCGGCCCCAGCTGCCGGCGGGCGTCCGCGCCACCGCCGTACCACCCGGTGCGAGCGTGTACTGGCACTCAGGAGGGGAAGTGGACCACGGCATCGTCCTGGTCGGCGACGAGGGGGACGACGGGGACGACGCGGACGGCCGCGACCCCGTCGAGGCACTGGGCCTGAGCGCCGACGGCGTGCCCGGGCGGCGCGTCGGCGTCGGCGGCACCGTGAACGGCCTGGCCGCCGTCGGCGACGCCCGCCGCCTCGCCGACCTCGCGCTCGGCATCTGCCCGCCCGGGGGCGGCACGATCCGGCTCACCGAACATCTGCCCGAGGCCCTCGTGGTCTCCTGCCCCGAGCTGGGCATCACCCTCACCGAACAGGTCCTCGGCCCGCTGCTGCGCCTGGACCCGGCCGACCGGGACGTCCTGCTGGACACCCTGACCGCCTGGTTCGACTGCGACGGCTCCGCCCAGCGGGCCGGGGAGCGCCTGTACTGCCACCGCAACACCGTCCTGAACCGGCTGCGCCGCTGCGAACAGCTCACCGGCCGCTCCCTCGCCCGCCCGGTCGACGTCGTCGAGATCAGCCTCGCCCTGACGGCCCGGCGCCTCCTGCGCGGCTGACCGGCCGCGCCCGCCCCGCCCGCCGTACGGAGATGCGCGGCCGGGCGCCGGATGGTGCACTCGGGTGAGGAGGCGGGGGCCGGTCGGCTGGAGGTGCCATGGCTGACAGGGGACACCGGCGCGGGCCCCTCCCGCCCGCGCCCCGGCCCTGGCCGCACGGCGGCGTACGGACCCGGATCAACGCCGTGGCCTTCCGCGTCGCCTCCCTCGGCGTACGGCACGCGGTACGGCGGCTGCCCGAGGTGCTGAGCGAGGACGAGACCGTGGAGATGCTCGCCACGGGCACCCACGGCCACGGCACCGGCGTCCTCGTCATGACGGACCGGCGCCTCGTCCTCTACGGCCACGGCATGCTGACGCGCACCGTGGAGGAGTTCCCGTACGACCGGATCAGCTCCGTGCAGTGGACCGGCGGCCTGCTCATGGGCACCCTGCGCGTCGTCGCGGCGGGCGGCGGGACCGAGCTCCGGCAGGTGCCCACCGACCAGGGCACGGCCCTCGCCGACCTGCTGGGCCACCGCCTCGCCGCCGGCGCCCCACCCCCGCCCGGCACCGCGGGCCACATCGCCGCCCGCCTCGCCACCCTGGACGACCTGCGCGCGTCCGGCGCGATCACCGACCAGGAGCACCGGGACCGCAGGGCGGAGATCCTGAGGGCTCTCTAGGGCACGTCCGGACTCCCGGGCGTCAACGGCCTGGTGGGCACCCGCACAACCCCGGCCCACCCCCGTTGGGACCGCGCAGCGACCTGCGGCTCGGGCCTGTACCCGCCGGTCGCGGGCGTGCTGTCGTGGGCTGCCCCTCCCCCCGACGCACCCGTGCCCCCGGCACGGATCCGAGGAGACGTGATGCCCGAAGCACCACCGGACGACGAGCCCGCCCTGCGCGTCGACGCCCTCGACGTGACCTACGGACGGGCCGTGTCCGCCCTGCGTTCCGTGTCCCTGACCGTCCCGCACGGCTCGGTCGTCGCCCTGCTCGGCGCCAACGGGGCCGGCAAGACGACCCTGCTGCGCGCGGTGTCCGGCACCCTGCGCCTGCACCGCGGCGCCGTCACGGCCGGCCGGATCACCTACGGCACCACGGAACTCGACGGACGCGACCCGGTCGCCGCCGTGCGCGCCGGCGTCGTCCAGGTCCCCGAGGGGCGCCGCGTCTTCGCCGGGCTCACCGTCGACGAGAACCTGCGCACCGGCGGCCTCGGCCTCGGACGGCGCAGACCGGCGCAGGTCGACGAGGCCCGCGACCGGGTCTTCGCCCTCTTCCCGCGGCTCGCCGAACGCACCCGGCAGGCCGCGGGACTGCTCTCCGGCGGCGAACAGCAGATGCTCGCCATCGGCCGCGCCCTGATGGCCGCTCCGCGTCTGCTCCTGCTGGACGAGCCCTCCCTGGGCCTCGCCCCGCAGATGGTGTACCGGATCGCCGAGGTCGTCCGCGAGATCCACGCGCAGGGCACCGCCGTCCTGCTGGTCGAGCAGAACGCGGGCATGGCCCTGTCCCTCGCCGACACCGCGCACGTCCTGGAGGTCGGCGAGGTCCGGCTGTCCGGGCCCGCCGACGAACTCGCCCGCACCGACGCCGTACGCCGGCTCTACCTGGGGGAGACACCGGAGGCCGGCGGCACCGGAGAGGCGACGAAGACCACCGAGGGGCAGGGAGCCGCGTGACCGTCCGCACCACCGCACCGCCCGAACTGGCCGTGACGGACGTGACCGTCCGCTTCGCCGGTCTCACCGCCCTGGACACGGTGTCCTTCACCGTCGCCCCGGGCACCGTCCACGCGCTCATCGGCCCCAACGGAGCCGGCAAGTCCACCTGCTTCAACGTCCTGTCGGGACTGTGCCGCCCGGCGTCCGGCACCGTACGCCTCGGCGGCGCCGACCTGACCCGGCTCGCCCCGCACCGCATCGCCGCGCTCGGCGTGGCCCGCACCTTCCAGAACATCGTCACCACCCAGGGCACCGTCGCCGACAACCTGATGCTCGGCCGGCACGCCCTGTCCAGCGCCGGCTTCGCGGCCAGCGCGCTGCGCCTGCCCCACGCCCGCCGCGAACAGCGCGAACACCTCGCACGGGCCCGCGAGATCGCCGAACTCACCGGCCTCGCCGAGCACTTCGACAGCCCCGTCGCCCTGCTGTCCTACGGCGACCGCAAGCGCGTCGAGTTCGCGCGCGCCCTGTGCCTGGAACCGAGCGTCCTGCTCCTCGACGAACCGGTCGCCGGGATGAACGCGGCCGAACGCGCCCGCGCCGTCGAGGTCGTGCACACCGTGCGAGCCGAACTCGGCCTGTCCGTGGTGCTGGTGGAGCACGACATGGGCCTGGTGATGCGGCTCGCCGACGAGGTCACCGTCCTCGACTTCGGCCGGGTCATCGCCCACGGCACCCCCGACGAGGTGCGCGGCGACCCCGAGGTGCTGCGCGCCTACCTCGGCACCGGAGCCGACGAGGAGGACGCCGCGTGACCACCTTCCTGGACACCCTGTTCAACGGCCTCGCCCTGGGCGCGGTCTACGCCCTCGTCGCCCTCGGCTTCGTCATCATCTTCAAGGCGTCCGGCGTCATGAACTTCGCGCACGGCTCGCTGCTGCTGCTCGGCGGCTACCTCACCGCCGTGCTCCACGACGACCTCGGCTTCGCCGCCGCCCTCGCCGTGTCCGTCCTGGTCACCGCGGCCGTGGCCGGCGCCATGGACCGCTTCCTGCTCCAGGCCGGCGGGGGAGCCGACCCGCACGCCGCCCACGTCCAGACCATCGTCACCATCGGCGTCGACATCGTCATCCTCACCGACCTGTCCCGGCGCATCGGCGGCGACCTGCTCTCGCTCGGCGACCCCTGGGGCGACTCCGTCAGCGCGCTGGGCCCGGTCACCGTCGCGGACAGCCGGATCGCCGCCATCGTCGTCTCGGCTGCCGTCATCGCCGGCGTCTTCGCCCTCTTCCGGTACACCTCCTGGGGCCTGTCGCTGCGGGCCGCCGCCGAGGACGTCGAGGCCGCCTCCCTCATGGGCGTACGGCTGGTGCGGGTCCGGATGCTCGCCTGGTGCCTGGCCGGCGCCCTCGCGGCCCTCGCGGCCGTCTTCCTCGCCGCGTTCCCCGCCCCCGGCCTGGAACGGACGACCGGCCAGATCGCCCTGAAGGCGTTCCCGGCGGCGATCCTCGGCGGCATGGCGTCCCCGCCGGGCGCCCTCGCCGGCAGCCTCCTGATCGGCCTGACCGAGGCGCTCGTCGCCGGCTACCAGTCCGAACTGCACGTCCTCGGCGAGGGGTTCGGCGACGTCGCCCCCTACGCGGTGATGGTGCTCGTCCTGCTGGTGCGGCCCACCGGGCTGTTCGGCGGAAAGGCGGCGGTCCGTGTCTGAACGACCCTCCCGCGCCCGCGCGTTGCGTCTGGGCCGCACCCTCGCCGCCGTCGCCGTCCTGTGCGCCCTTCCCTTCTACCTGGACGCGTTCTGGCTGCGCATCGGCCTGTTCTCGATGGCCGCCGCCGTCGGCGCGGTGGGCCTCGGCCTGCTGTCCGGCACCGCCGGCCAGCTCTCCCTCGGCCACGCCTTCTTCCTCGCCGTCGGCGCCTACGGCTACGTGTGGCTGGCCGGAGAGCCCGGCCCGGGGCTCCCGACCTCCGTGGCCGCCGTCCTTGCGGTGCTGCTGGCCGGGGCGGCGGGCGGGCTGTTCAGCCCCGTCGCCGGCCGGGTGCGAGGCGTCTACCTGGGCGTCGCCACGCTGGCACTGGTCTTCCTCGGCCACCACGTCCTGCTCACCGCGGACTCCGTGACCGGCGGCTTCAACGGCCGTTCCGTGCCACCGCTGGAACTCGGCGGGTTCTCCTTCTCCGCCGACTCCGAACTCACGCTCCTGGGCGTGCCGTTCGGCGCCGAGGAACGCCTCTGGTACCTGGGGCTCGCCCTGTTCGCGGTCACCTGGTACACCGCCCGGGGACTGCTGCGGGGCCGCCCCGGACGCGCCCTGGTGGCGCTGCGCGACAGCGAGACCGCCGCCGCCGTGATGGGCGTCGACGTCGCCCGCCACCGCGCGGCCGCGTTCGTCGTGTCGTCGATGTACGCGGGCCTCGCCGGGGTGCTCCTCGCCCTGGCCTTCCGCCGGGTCGTGCCCGACTACTTCGGTCTCGTCCTCTCCATCGACTACCTCGCCATGATCGTCATCGGCGGGCTGGGCTCGGTCGCGGGCGCCACCGCGGGCGCGGTCTTCGTCACCGCTCTGCCCCTGCTCATGACCCGTTACGCCGACCAGCTCCCGCTCGTCGCGGCCCCGGGCACCACCGACGGCACGGTCGGCCCCACCGAGGCCGCCCGCTACCTCTACGGCGCCGCGATCGTGCTGATCCTCCTCTTCGCCCCCGACGGACTGCACGGCCTGGCCCGCCGTCTGAACGCCCGTCTGCGCACCCGCCTGCGCCGCACCCGCGCCGCGCCCCCGCCGGCCGGCGCCACCGAGTCCACCCCGTCCCCCGCGTCAGCCGCACGAGCCAAGGAGCCGACCCCGTGAAGCCCACGCACGACCCCGCGCACCGCGCCGCCCCCCGCACCAGGACCCTCCTGGCCGCGGCCCTCGCCGCCCTGCTGCTCGCCGGCACCGGATGCAGCTCCAAGGCCGACTCGTCCAAGAACGCCGGGGACGGCGCCGGCGGCGTCAAGACCGGCCCCGGCGTCACCGACAAGACGATCAGGCTCGGTGCGCTCACCGACCTCACCGGGCCGTACGCGACCCTCGGCAAGAGCATCGTGCAGGCCCAGCAGATGTGGGCCGACGAGGTCAACGCCGACGGCGGCATCTGCGACCGGCGCGTGGAGATCGCCGTCAAGGACCACGGCTACGACGTCCAGAAGGCGGTCACCGCCTACGCCGACCTCTCGTCCGACGTCGTCGCCCTGCCCCAGGTCATCGGCTCGCCCGTGATGGCCGCGCTGCTCGACGACATCGAACGCGACAAGGTGCTGACCTTCCCGCAGGCCTGGGCGGCCTCCCTGCTCGACAAGGAGTCCGTGCAGGTCCTCGGCACCACCTACGACATCGACATGATCGCCGCCGTCGACTATCTGACCCGGACGAAGAAGGTGGCCAAGGGCGACACGATCGGCCACGTCTACTTCGAGGGCGACTACGGCGCCAACGCGCTCGAAGGCTCCGAGTGGGCTGCGAAGCAGGCGGGCGTCAAGGTCGCCGGGCAGAAGATCAAGGCGACCGACACCGACCTGTCCGCCCAGGTGTCGGCGCTGCGGAAGGAGGGCGTCAAGGCCATCCTCATCAGCGCCGGACCCGCCCAGACCGCCTCGCTGGTCGGCGTCGCCGCCTCCCGGGGCCTGAAGGTGCCCGTCGTCAGCAGCGCCCCCGGCTACGCCCCGCAGCTGATGAAGACCCCGGCCGCGCCGGCCCTCGCCGCCCTGCTGCACATCGTCAGCGCGGCACCCGCCGTCAGCTCCGACCTGCCCGGCGTGCGCGAGATGGTCGCCGCCTACCAGAAGAAGTACCCCGGCTCCCTGGTGGACGCCGGCGTGCTGTCCGGCTACAACGCCGCCCGCATCATGGGCGACGACCTGAAGAAGGCCTGCGAGAGCGGCAGTCTGGCCCGCGAGGACGTGGTCGCCGCGCACCGCAAGCAGTCCGCGGTCGACGTCGGCCTCGGCACCGCGCAGGACTTCTCCGACAAGGCCCGGCCGGCCAGCACCGAGAGCTATGTGCTCAAGCCCGACGCCAAGGCGGTCGGTGCCGTGGTGAACGAGGAGGACGCGCAGACCGCGCCCGGCGTGAAGGAGTACCTGGCCTCCCGCGGCTGACGACGCGCCAGGCCGTCCCCGTACGGGACGGGCGGACCCGAACGGCCCCCGCCCGTCCCGTACGATCAGCCGGTCCCAGCGCGCAAGGAGAAGTTCCCGTTGACCGCCGTCGTACCCCCGTCCCGTCCCGCGCCCCCGCCCACGGCGATGGAGCAGCTGACCCGCACGGAGGACGGCGCGTCGCTGGGCTCCCTGCTGTGGCGGGCGGGGGAGGGCTGGCGGATGATCAGCAACGCCGTCCTCGGCGGAGGCATCGGCGAACGTGCCTGGGTCCTCAACGCGCAGGTCGCCCACGGCTACCGGCGCACCGACCCGGACCGGCACCTCGCCGAACTCGCCCGGGACGCGGGCGCGCACGGGCCGGGCGTCGGGCTGATGACGGCCGCGGACGTCCGGGCGTACGGCACCGGGCACGACGGCGGGGTCACGGCCGTCGCCACGGCGGGCCTCGGCGTGCGCGGCTGGGCGGCGGACTGGACGGAGGCCGCCGCGACGGCCGTTCGCCCCGGCACGGTGAACATCGTGGTCGCCGTACCCGCGGCCTTGACCGACGCGGCCCTGGTCAACACGGTCATGACGGCGACCGAGGCGAAGGTGCAGGCGCTGGTCGACGCCGGTCTGGACTGCTCCGGTACCCCCACGGACGCCGTGTGCGTGGCTGTGCGCCGCCCGCGCCCCGGCGAGGAGACGCACGCCTTCGGCGGCCCGCGCTCCCTCTGGGGCTCCCGCGTAGCCCGAGCCGTCCACCAGGCGGTCGACGCGGCGGCACACGCCTAGCCTAGCCTTCCGCCGGGCCTCCACCCCTCGCGCCTCACCGCCGGTGTCCGTGCTCCGCGGCCAGCAGGCGGTCGCTGCGGCCGAGCGCGTCTAGCTTTCCGCCGGGCCATCGCCTTCGCGCCTCACCGCCGGTGTGCCGTGCCCCGCGGGCAACAGGCGGTCGCCGCTACCGCACGCGCCTGGCTTTCCGCCGGGCCTCCGCCCCTCCCGCCTCACCGCCGGCGTGCCGTGCTCCGCGGCCACCAGGCGATCGGCGTGGCCGCTCTCGCCTAGATGAATGAGTCCGATGTTTTCAGTGGTCGTAGGGGATCAGTGATCGCTTGAGGGGGGCGCCGGTGGTCCAGTTGTGCCAGATGCCGGCGGCGAGGGCGAGGAGTCGTTGTCCGGTGCGGGCAAAGACTCCGGCCGGGGTTCTGCCGCCGTGCTGTTCGAGGCTGAGCTGGCCCTTGAGGGTGTCGATGACGGCTTCGATCCACTGCCGGAGCCGGGCGATCTTGCCGTGCCGGGCCGGCTCGTCCTTCCGGTCGGGCCGCACGAGGTGGGCTCCGAGGCGCTCGCTGACGAAGGTTTCGAACTCCTTCCCGGCGAAGCCCTTGTCGGCGAGGATCACCTGGCCCTGGCGGACGAGGTGGTGGTCGCGTTCCAGCAGCGCCGCCATCACCTCGCGTTCGCCGATCTTCGGGTTGGCCAGGCACCAGGTGACGGGCATGCCCTCGGCGGTGGTGACCAGGTAGAGGCGCAGGCCCCAGAAGAAACGGGAGTGGCTGCGGCAGTATCCGTAGCCGCAGTGCCCGGCCAGGGCGGAGCGTTTGACGGTCTCGCGGGAGGCCGCGCAGGGCAGCGGGGTGGAGTCGATCAGCCGCAGGTCGTCGTGCCAGGTCGGGACCTGCCGGGCCAGTGCCTCGATCACCTGACTGATCAGCGGACCTGCTGCGTTCAGGCGCTTGTTGTAGGCGGACTGCTGGGGCAGATAGCGGAACAGGTGCCCCAGCCGGGCGTGAGCGAAGCGGATCCAGTGCCGGGCCGAGGGGAAACCGAGCAGGACCTGGGCGACGGCCAGGCACAGCAGTTCGGCGTCCGTCAGTTTCGGAGGTCGCCCGATCCGGCGACAAGGCGCCACATGGTCGTCGATGAACACGTACAGTGCCGCCAGAAGGGCGTCCAGGTTTGTCTTCACACACTGACCAACGGGCGCCCTTCGCCATGGTCGCGACCAGCATGGACATCGGACTCATTCATCTAGCTCTTCGTCGGGCTCGTGACCTCGGGGCCGGTGCCCATGCCCCGCAGTGCCTGCCGCACCGACCACAGGACGGCCACGAAGGGCACGGCGACCACCGCGCCGATGAACCCGGCCGCGATGGCCCCGGCCACGACGGCGAGGGCCACGACGAGCGGGTGGAGACTCACCGCCCAGCTCAGCACCAGCGGATGCAGCACGTGCCCTTCGAGCTGCCCGATGACGACGATCAGCGCCACCACGACCAGCGCCGTCATCGGCCCCTTCGCGGCCAGCGCCACGACGGCCGCGACGGCCAGCGCGATGGGCGAGCCGATCAGCGGGATGAAGGCCGCCGCGAACTCCAGCAGCGCCAGCGGCACGGCCAGCGGCACCCGCAGCGCGAGCAGGGCGACCCCGACGAGGACGGCGTTGGTGCCCGCGACGAGCAGGATGCCGTGGGTGTACCCGGTGAAGGTCCGCCAGGCGGCCCGGCCCGCCACCCCGACCGGCCGTCGCGCGGAGGCGGGGAGCTGGTCGCAGATCCACTGCCACTGCCGGTCGCCCGAATGCGTGAAGAACACGGCGCAGAACAGGGCCAGCGCGAGCACGGTGAGGACCTCCACGAGCCGGCTCGCCCCGCTCACCGCCTCACTGATCACCGTGGACCGGTGCTCGGACAGCAGGGAGCCGATCCGCTTCTGCACATCGCGGAAGGTGTCCTCGGGCAGCCGGAACGGCGGCCCCTCCAACTGGCCCTCGATCCGGTCGATCCCCTTCTCGAACTCGCTCTGCAGGCCCTTGCGCTGATCGGCCACCGTCTCGCCGACCAGCACCAGCGCCCCGATGACCAGCGCGAGGGCGCCGATGAGGGACGTCGCGACCGCCAGCGGACGGGGGATGCGGCGGGCGAGGAGCCCCGTGACCGGGCGGAGCACGGTGGTGAGGACCAGCCCCAGGAACACGGCGACGGCGATCCGGTGGAACTGCCCGAGCACCGAGAAGGCGGCCCGTACGACGACCGCGACCGCGATGATCCGCCAGGCATAGGCGGCCGACGTCCGCAGCCAGCCCGGCACACCGGTGTCCGCGCCGCCCGGGCGACCCGGCGGCGGAGGAGACGGATCGCGGGGAGTGGCCATCTCCATGCCCCCTACCACCGCGCCTCCGGCCGATCGCGGACGGCGCCGGGAATTCGCCCGAAGGCCGGTACCCCACGACAATCAGGAGGTGTACGGCGTTTCCGGCCGCCCGATAGCCCCATGCCGTGACGCGTCGCCGTGGCGCCGGCCCGGGAGGAACATGCTGAAGCGGACCGCGATCCTGCGCCGGGCGGTGCGCGTGACGCTCGCCGCGTCCCTGGGCTTCTACACCTGCCTGTACGGCTTCGACGAGCCCGTGCTCGCCCTGTACGCCCTCTTCGCGCCGATCTCGCTGGGCCTGCTGTCCACGATCCCGGGGTCCGGGCGGCAGCGGGCCGAGATCATGCTGAAGGCCCTGCCCGTCGGCCTCGCGCTGGTGGCGCTCGGGACCGCGCTGGCCGTGCACACCTGGGCGGCCGTGCTCGGCATGCTCGTCGTGGGCTTCGGGCTGGCCTTCGCGGCCGTCGCGGGTCCCCGCCCGGCCGGGGCAGCCCCCGCGCTCCAGCTGTTCTACATCCTCGCCTGCTTCCCGCCGTACGACCCGGACGCGCTGGGGTCGCGGCTGGCGGGACTCTCCCTCGGCGTGCTGGCGCTGGTGCTGTGCGAGCTGTTCGTCCTTCCGGACCCGCCCGACCCGACCTACCGGGCCGCCCTCGCGGCGGCGCTGCGCACGGCACGCGAGGCCGTCACGGGGGAGACCGTGCTCTGCGCGCAAGCCCTGCGGGAGGCGGGCGCACGGCTGCGGCTGTCCGAGGTGGCGCCCGCGCAGCGGCCCGCCGGACCCGGACGCGCCCAGCGCGGGCTGGCGCAGGCGGGGACCGCCACCCGCCGGCTCCTCGAACAGCTGGCCCATCTGACCGATACCGGAGAGCTGCGCGCCCTCGCCACCACCGAGAGCCCGGGAACTCGGGGCGACCGGGCCCTGCGCTCGCTCCTGCCACGGGTGACGGACCTGCTCGACGCGACCGCCACCGCGCTGCGCACCGGCCGCACCGCGCCCGGCCCGCACCGGATGGACGAGGCCATCGAGGACTTCCAGCGCGTCCGCGCCCGGCAGGCCGCCGGACCGGCCGACGAGGTGCCGCCCGCGGACGTACTGCGCCGGCAGGCGCTGCTGCTGTTGCTCGCCGAGTCCGTGCGCACCCTGGAGATCGCCGTGCGGGTCGCCCTCGACGGGCGGCGCACCGCGCCCGTCGACCCGCCGGTGCTGTTCTGGTACACGTACAGCACCACCCCGCGGCTGTGGCTGCGCCGGATCACCGGGAATCTGACACCGCGCTCCGTGAAGTTCCACAACGCGCTGCGCGTCGCGCTGGCCCTGGCCGCGGCCCGGCTCGTGGCCGGGTCGCTCGACCTGGACCACGGCTTCTGGGTGCTGCTGGCCGTGCTCACCCTGAGCCGGACCACCGTCGGCGAGACCTGGGCGGCCATCCGCCTCGCCGTCCTCGGCAACCTGCTCGGCGCCGTCGCCGCCGGCGCGCTGCTCATCGGGCTGGGCCGGCACACCGACGCCTACGCCGCGCTGCTGGCCCCCGCCATGCTGCTCGCGTTCTCCGTCGGACCACTGCTCGGCATCGCCTGGGCGCAGGGGCTGTTCACCCTGGTGGTGTCCTCGGCGTTCGCCCAGATCACCCCGGCGTCCTGGCAACTGGCCGAGGCCCGCATCGTGGACGTCGTCACCGGCAGCGCGATCGGCCTGCTGTGCGGACTGCTCGCCTGGCCGGCCGGAGCGCGGGCGGAGGTGCGCCGCACCATGGCGGGACTCCTGCGCGCGTGCGGCCCCCTGATCCAGGGCACCGCCGGCATGCTCGCCGCCCTGCCCCCCGGGTCGGTGCCGCCCCCGCCGGCGGCGACCGCCCTGCACCGGTACCGGCTCGCGGAGGCCGCCTACGCGCAGTTCCGCAGCGAACCGGGCGGCGGCGGGCACGGCGGGGCCGACTGGCAGGCCGTCCTGATGACCGCGCACCACGTCTTCCTGGGCGCCCAGTGGCTGCCCCGCTTCGACCTGCCCGTCGCCGCGCTGCCGCCGTCCGCGGCCGACCGGGAACGGGCCGGAGCACGGGCCCTCGCCGAGACCACCGACCGGCTGGCCGCGCTGTGCGCCGGTGAACCGCCGCCGCCCCGGCGGACGGAGCCCCCGGCCGAGCGTCCGCCGGGGCGGCCCACGCCGGCACTCGTCGACCTCGACATCTGGCTGCGCGGCCTGGCGGCCCAGCTCGGCCGGATCGAGTCCCGGCTGCCCGGCGCGCTCGCCTCCGGCGGCGGCGCGAGCGGGCGAAACCCCGTGCCGTAGCGCGGGAACGCACCCGGGCGGTGGTCCACTGGGAGTCCGTTCCACTCCGTCATGTCCCGGTTCGGGCCCGCGAGGGACGCGGGGACACCGGGTGAGCCGCGGGCTCTCAGGGGTACGCGGGGCTCACCTTCGCGGCCGTGTTCGGCCCATGGAGTGCATTCGACCGGCAGACCGAGCAGGCGGGGAACACATGGGCGCATCCACACCCGAGGCGTCGGCAGAAGTGCAGGTGTGCAGGTGACGGAGAGTGAGAAGGGGCCGCGCATGCTGGAACTGAGGCCGACGGCGGCCGACGCGGCCCGCGCGCCGGCGACAGCCCTCGACGCGGCCCGCGGTGTCGACGCCGTACTGGACGACGTCCTGGACGCGCGACTGCGGCAGGCCCACCAGGTGGACCCGGTCTTCGCCGAGGACGTCGCCGGCCGGGTCGCCGGCCTGATCCGCCGCGGCGGCAAACGGCTGCGCACCGCGTTCGTCTGGTGCGGATGGCGGGCGGCCGGCGGCACGGGCGACGCCGCCGCGGTCCTGCGTACCGGCGCCGCCCTCGAACTCCTCCAGGCGTGCGCCCTCATACACGACGACCTGATGGACGGCTCACCGCTGCGCCGGGGCGGCCCCACCATGCACGTGGAGCTGGCCCGGCTGCACGGCGCCGCCCGGATGACCGGCTCGGGGGAGGCGTTCGGCGCCTCCGCCACCGTCCTCGCCGGCGACCTGGCGCTCGCCTGGGCCGACGACCTGCTCACCGAGACGGCGCTGCGCCTCCCGCAGGGCCCGCGGCTGTACGAGGAATGGCGGGCCATGCGCGGCGAGATGGTCGCCGGGCAGTACCGCGACCTGCACGCCCAGGCCACCGGCGCGTCCGGTGTCGAGGAGGCGCTGACCGTCGCCACCCTGAAGAGCGCCCTCTACACCGTCGAGCGGCCCCTCGCGCTGGGCGCCGCGCTCGCCGGGGCAGACGTCCGCACCGTGGACGCGCTGCGCCGCGCCGGACGGGACGCCGGGCTCGCCTTCCAGCTGCGCGACGACCTGCTCGGCGCGTTCGGCGACCCCGCGCTCACCGGGAAGCCCGCCGACGACGACCTGCGCGGCCGCAAGCTGACCTATCTGCTCGCCGTCGCCGTCCGGCTCGCCGCCGCGTCCGGTGACGAGGAGGTCGTGGCGGCGCTCGCCGCCGACCCCTCACCCCGGCCGGACGCCGCCGTCGAACGGATGCGCAAGGCACTGGAGTGGACCGGCGCCCGCGCGCTCACCGAGACGAAGATCGCCGAACTGGCCGCCGCGAGCCTGCGGCACTTCGAGGGCACCGGCGCGGACACCGCCGTACGCGAGGAGTTCGCCGCGCTGGTCGCGCGCGTCTCGGGCGGCGTCCCGCAGCGGACGGAGGACATCGCGTGAGGACCGTACCGGGACCGACGGAACACGTCGTCGTCGTGGGCGCCGGCCTGTCCGGCCTCGCCTGCGCCCTCCATCTGCTGGGCGCCGGACGCCGGGTCACCGTCGTCGAACGCGACGCCGGCCCCGGCGGCCGGGCCGGACGCGTCCAGCTCGGCCCGTACGCCGTCGACACCGGGCCCACCGTCCTGACCATGCCCGACCTGGCCGACGAGGCGTTCGCGGCGGTCGGCGACAGCCTCGCCCGGCACGTCGACCTGATCCCGCTGCACCCCGCCTACCGGGCGCGGTTCGCCGACGGCAGCGCGCTGGACGTGCACACCGACGGTGCCGCGATGGAGGAGGAGGTGCGGCGGTTCGCCGGACCGGCCGAGGCGGCCGGCTACCGGGACCTGCGGGACTGGCTGGAACGCCTGTACCGGGCGCAGATGGGCCGCTTCATCGACGCCAACTTCGACTCCCCGCTGCAGCTCCTCGGCCCCGACCTGGCCCGGCTCGCCGCCCTCGGCGGCTTCGGCCGCCTCGACCGGCGGATCGGCCGTTTCCTCGGCGACGAGCGGCTGCGGCGTGTCTTCTCCTTCCAGGCCCTGTACGCCGGAGTCGCCCCCGCCCGCGCCCTCGCGGCCTACGCCGTCATCGCCTACATGGACACGGTCGCCGGCGTCTGGTTCCCGCGCGGCGGCATGCACGCCCTGCCGCGCGGCATGGCCGACGCGGCCGCCGGGGCCGGCGCCGACCTGCGCTGGTCCGCCGAGGTGGAGTCGCTGGAGCAGTCCGGCGGCCGGGTCCGCGCCGTCCGTCTCGCCTCCGGGGAACGCATCGCCTGCGACGCGGTGGTCCTGAGCTGCGAACTGCCCGACGCCTACCGGCTCCTGGGCCGCACCCCGCGCCGCCCGGTCCCGCTGCGGCACTCCCCGTCCGCGGTCGTCCTGCACGCCGGCACCGACCGCACATGGTCCGGACTCGCCCACCACACCCTGTCCTTCGGCGCGGCCTGGGAGTCCACCTTCGACGAACTCACCCGCACGGGCGCCCTGATGAGCGACCCTTCCCTGCTCATCACCCGCCCCACCGCCCACGACCCCGGCCTCGCCCCGCCCGGACGGCATCTGCACTACGTCCTGGCCCCCTGCCCGAACACCGACGTCGGCCCGTCCGCGCCCGCCTGGCGCGACCTCGGCCCCCGCTACCGGGACAGTCTGGTCGCCACCCTCGAACAGCGGGGCCTGACGGGCTTCGACGCGAGCGTCCAGGAGGAGATGCTGGTCACCCCGCTGGACTGGACCGCCCAGGGCCACGCGGCGGGCAGCCCCTTCTCGGTCTCCCACACCTTCGCGCAGACCGGCCCGTTCCGGCCCCGCAACCTCCTGCGCGGCCTCGACAACGCCGTCCTGGCCGGCTGCGGAACCACCCCCGGGGTGGGCGTGCCCACGGTCCTCGTCAGCGGCAAGCTCGCCGCCGCCCGCATCACCGGCGTCACCGCGCGCCGCCGCCCGCCCCGCGCCCGTACCCTCCCGCCGACCGGGCGCACCGCGCCCGCCCCGACCGTACGAGGTACCGATGTCCCGTCGTGAACTCGACGCCGCCCGGATCACCGACCCCGCGCTGCGCGACGCCTACCTGCGCTGCCGCACCCTCAACGCCCGCCACGGGCGCACCTACTTCCTCGCCACCCGACTGCTGCCGGTGGAACGCCGGTGTGCCGTGCACGCTCTGTACGGCTTCGCGCGCTGGGCCGACGACATCGTCGACGACCTCGACCGCGACCGCACCCCGGCCGAACGGGACGTGCTGCTGCGCCGCCTGGAGAGCGACCTCGCGCACGGACTGCGCACGGGCGGCGGCGACGAGCCCGTGGTCCGCGCCGTCGCCGACACCGCCGCCCGCTACGGCATCGACACCGCGCTGTTCGCCGACTTCATGGCGTCCATGCGGGCCGACCTGACCGTCACGGACTACCCGACCTACGCCGACCTGCGCGCCTACATGCACGGCTCGGCCGCGGTCATCGGCCTGCAGATGCTGCCGGTGCTCGGCACCGTCGTCCCCCGCGAGGAGGCGGCCCCGCACGCCGCGGACCTCGGTGTCGCCTTCCAGCTCACCAACTTCCTGCGGGACGTCGGCGAGGACCTCGACCGGGGCCGCGTCTACCTGCCGGCCGACCTGCTCGCCGCCCACGGGGTGGACCGGCCCCTGCTGGAGTGGAGCCGCCGCACCGGCCGGCGCGACCCGCGCATCCGCGCCGCGTTCACCGCCGCCGAGGCCCTGACCCGCGAGGTCTACCGGGCCGCGGAACCCGGCATCGCCATGCTCGAACCTCGCGTACGCCCGTGCATCCGCACCGCGTTCACCCTGTACGGCGGCATCCTCGACGCCATCGCCGAGCAGGACCACGACGTCCTGCACCGCCGCGCGGTCGTCCCGGCCGGCCGCCGGGCGGCCACCGCCGCGGCCGGCGCGATCCGCATCCTCGCGGCCCGCCGGCACACCACCACCCGCGCCGCGCACCCGGCACCCCATGCCGGGCGCCCGGCGCCGCAGACGAAGGGGCAGGCAAGGTGACCCGACGACCGGACGACGCCCGCTGGACCTCACCGCTGCGCTTCCGGCGCCCGCCGGACTGGGCACGACAGCGGCCCTCCTGGCGCGAGGCGCGCCCCGCGCTCATCGCCGACGCCCTCAAACGTGCCTCGGCCCGCCCCTCCGGCAACTGGTTCGTCGTCGGCGCCTCCCGCGACATCCGAACCGGCGAACGCCCCTACGGGCGCACGGTCGGCGGCGTCGAGGTCGTGCTGTGGCGCGGGCAGGACGGGACACCGCACGCCGGGTCCGGCATCTGCCCGCATCTGGGGGCGCCGCTGCGCGACAGCCGCGTGGTGTGCGGAACGCTGGTGTGCCACTGGCACGGACTCGCCCTGGACGGGGCGCCGTTCGCCGGCTGGGAGCCCTACCCCGTGCACGACGACGGCGTCCTCGTCTGGGTACGGCTGGACCAGGTCGGCGGCGAGGAGCCGCTGGAGCGGCCGGTGGTGCCGCGCCGCCCGGCGGGGGGCGCGCTGGACGCCGTGTTCACGGCGGTGGGGGAGTGCGAACCGCAGGACGTGGTCGCCAACCGGCTCGACCCCTGGCACGGCTCGTGGTTCCACCCGTACTCGTTCGTCGACCTCAAGGTGCTCGGCTCACCGGACGGCGACGGTGACGACGCGTTCGTGGTCGACGTCTCCTTCCGGGCGCTGGGCTCCTGGGTGGTGCCGGTACGCGCCGAGTTCACGGCCCCCGACCCCCGCACCGTGTTGATGCGGATCACCGAGGGCGAGGGGGCGACGTCCGTGGTCGAGACCCACGCCACGCCGCTGACCGCCGAGGGCGCGAGCAGGCCGCGCACCGCGGTCGTCGAGGCGGTCGTCGCCGCCTCCGACCGCCGCGGCTTCGCCCTGGCCAAGGCGGCCGCCCCCGCCCTCCGCCCACTGATCCGCCGCACGGCGGGCCGCCTGTGGCGCGACGACCTGGCCTACGCGGAACGCCGCTGGACGCTGCGGAGCACGGGGCGCTTTCCCGGCTGAGGGCTGACGGCTGTTACGGCGCTCGGTGACAGGGGGCAAACGCCCCAGCCCGAGCGCCGCGCAGCCCCTCGCACACCGGGCGGGACGACGCCGGGCACGACCCTGACCAGGCCGCCCCCCCCGTGCAGTACCTCCGGGCGCGGCGCGTGCCCCGCACCCTCAGCGTCCCGCCACCGCCCCCAACGCCCGCAGCACCGCCGACCGGCCCGCGCGCGGCACCGTCCACAGGACCTGGCCGCGCACCCCCCGCTGGGCCAGCAGCACGTTGGCCGCGAGGAAGCCCGTCGTGGCGGCGCGTTCCATCAGGGCCACCGGGAGGTCGCAGCGGATGGCGTCCCCGGCCAGGGTCAGCCAGGGGTGCGGGGTGCGGACGCGGGGCCGGCGGTCGTAGGAACCCACCGGGAACAGGGGGCAGTCGGCACGCCACTCGTGGCGGGCGTCGATCACCCGTGCCTCCCGCGTTTCCGGGTACACCTCGTGCAGCCGTTCCAGGAGACCTCGTTCCACCTTCTCGTGCCGGCCGCCCGTGACCGCGTACGCATGCAGTTCCACCACCGAGCCGCCGGTCCGGTGCGCCCAGCGCCGGGCCTCGCCCTCGTAGCGGTCGAGGACGCTGATGTTGTCGAGGCCGTCGTAGCCGCTGGTGCCGAGGAAGCCGGGCCGCTCCGGGCGGACGGGACGGTCCAGCCAGAGCCGGGACACGAGGAACGGCGGGGCCGTCCGCAGCGCGTCGATGTCCTCGCGCCAGTCGGCCGTCCCCAGACCGGGCGACGCGGCTACCAGCTGCCGCAGCGCACCGGGATCGAGCGCGAGCACCACCGCGTCGTGCGCCGTGGCCCCGGCGTCGGTCTCCACCTCGGCGCCGCCGCCCGCGCGGGGCTCCACGGTGTGCACGGGTGTGCCGGTGCGCACCACCGCGCCCAGCCGTTCAAGGTAGTCGCCCAGCGGCTCCCACAGCGCCTGCGGGAACGGTTCGTCGGGCACGTCGAACAGCAGGCCCTCGGACGACCCGAGGAAGTAGATGTGGAACATCAGCAGCAGCTCGGCCGCCGACAGCTCGTCGGGGTCGGCGAAGAAGCTCCGGGAGAACACCTCGAACGCCAGATGGTGCGCGGTCTCCGGGAACCGCACCCCGTCGAGGAAGCGCGTCGCGCTGACGTCGTCGAAGCGCTCGTACACCTCCGGCACCCGCACGTCGAGCAGCGGCAGGGCGGCGCGCGCGTTCATCGCGGCCAGGTCCCGCCAGCCGAACGTGGGGCTGAGGACGACGAAGCCGAGCGCGCTGAACGGCGGGGTGCGGGGCACCTTCGCGAAACTGTCGGTCAGGCCGCCGCTGTGCCGCAGCGGGTAGTCGGGCAGCGGGGTGAGCCGGTCCAGCCCGGGATCGGTGCGCCGCAGCAGGCCCCGCAGGTTGTAGTACTGGCGGAAGAACGCGTGGAAGCCACGAGTCATCGTGACCTCGGAGCCGTCCGTCAGCCGGGTGCGCGCACCGGCGAGCCGGCCGCCCAGGGACTCCTCCCGCTCGTACACGGTCACCCGGGCGCCCCGCTCGGCGAGCAGGGTGGCCGCGGCGAGCCCGGCGATCCCGCCGCCGATCACGGCGACGGACGGCGCGTCCCCGGGCGCGAACCGGTCCCGGCCCGGCGAGGGCATCAGCACCTCGGCCTTGCGGTCGCGGCCCCGGCGGGCGGCGGGGCGGCGGGTTCCGGCGTTCATCGGGCCTCCTCCGGCCGCGCGGAGGAGCCGTTGCGGGCCAGGAAGGTGTGCACGATGCCGGTCTGCCACCCGGCGACGGGCAGCGCCCGTGCGTCCGTGAAGCCGGCCCGGGTCAGCCGGTCCGTGAACTCCGGGGCGGTGTCGAAGCCGAGGACGCTGTGCCCGAGGTGCCGGTACAGCGCGCGGTCACCCGTGAGCGTGCCCATCGGGACGATCACCCCGTCGCACACCGCGCGCCACAGCGCCCGGTGCGTCGCCGACCCGCTGAGGCTGTACTCGTGGACGGCGAGCCGCCCGCCCGGCCGCAGCAGCGAGGACCGGATGGTGCCGAGCACCTGGTCGGGGTCGGTGACGTTGCGGAACAGATAGGCGGCGAACACCGCGTCGTACGGGCCCTCGTCGTCCGTCACCGTCTCCTCGGCCGTCCGGTGCAGGAACCGCACCCGCTCCGGCCACGGCTTCTCCAGCGCCCGGCGCAGCATGCCGGCCGACGCGTCGACGGCGGTGACACGGGCGCGGGGCGCGGCCCGCAGCAGGGCGCGGGTGGAGGCGCCGGTGCCGCAGCCGAGGTCGAGGACGTGCAGCCCCTCACCGTCCCGGGGGAGCCGCAACCGGCGTGCCGAGCGCAGGAGTTCGGCGCGGTAGCCGGGGTTGAGCGCGGTGAGACGGTCGTAGGTGCCCGACGCGTGGTCGAAGGCGCGGGCCAGGTCGTGGTCGCGCAGCAGTGTCATGGGAGGCGGTCTCCGGATCGTGGGGCGGGGTGGGATCGGCGGGGCAGGAAGGGCAGTTCGAGAGCGGTGCGCAGCATCGGGCCCACGGGGCCGCGCAGTCCGATGGACCACTCCTCGCGGAGCGTGGTGGCGCCGTCGAGGAACCGCAGCAGCCGCTCGGCCGGGGTGTGGGCGAACAGCCCCGTGAAGAAGGCGGGTCCGTCGATCCGCCCGGTGTCCAGGGCGCGCAGCATCACCGCGTCCATGGCGAGGGCCCGCCGCCCGTGCGGCGCCGGCACGTGCGGGCGGCCCCCGGCCAGGGAGGCGGCGATCGCCCGGCTCTGACGCTGGGCGGCGGCGAAGGTGTAGCCGGTCGAGGGGCGGGTCGCGCCGCCCGCCGTTCCGATCCGGTACACCACGGGCCCGACCCGTACCGGGAACCGCGCGTCGGTCATCGGCACGACACCCTGCTCGGCCGTCTCCACGGCGAACTCGCCCAGGCCGAGGACGTCGTGGCAGTACCGGTCGAGGGCCTTCTCGTACGCCGGGGTGGTCAGGGGCGTCCGGGAGAACTCGGTGTACTCGACGAGGGCGCGGTCGGGCGCCAGCGGCAGGACGTACCCGAACGCGAGCCCGTGCGCGGGCTGCGGCACCCGGAAGTCCATCAGGTCGGCGACAGCGGGGTCGAACCGCGGCTGTTCCGTCCGTACGAACCAGCCCCGGAAGTGCTGCAGCAACCGCGTGCGGGCCGGCGGCAGGGCGCCCGGGGGCCGTGAGTCGAAGACGAGGCGGGCCCGTACGGTCAGCCGACTCCCGTCCGGCGCCGTGCAGTCGGCCTCCGCCCCGCCGGGCGTGTCGCGTACCGCGCCGGCCGTGGCCCGCAGGACGCCGCAGCCGGGCCGCTCCGCCAGCCGGGCGTGCACGTACTCCTCGAAGCGCGTCGAACGCAGCATCCGGTACCGCAGTGGCGACGGGTCGACGGTGTGCGCGGCGCCGTCGCCGCCGTGCACCCGCAGCCGCGGCCAGGACGCGCTGACGATCTCGTCGAGGCCGCAGGTGCCGTCGTCCCAGAAGCACCAGGTGCGGGGCGGGGGGCGGGACGGGCCGTCGGGCGGTTCCACCACGAGCACGCCCACCCGGCCGGTCCCGGCCAGCCGGTCGGCGAGGGAGAGCCCGGCCGCACCGCCGCCCAGGACCAGCACGTCGGTCTCCCGGACGGTTCCGCTCATACGGCCCCCCGGCGGGTGGCCGTGCGCACAAGGGGGCCGTCGGTGGTCACGCCGCGCTCCGGATCTGGGGGTCGGTCGCCGTCTCGGTACGCCCCCTCTTCCGGCCGACGCCCGGCCCCGGATGCACCCGGGCAGGACCGGGCGACGCCGTGCGCGCGCACCGGCGTCCGCTCCCCGCGGCTCCCGTACGGACAGGCCGTCATGGTCCTCCTCGCCTCGTCGCGACCAGAGCTACCGCGCCGGGCGGGCCGTGGGCGGACGGCCCGCCCGTGGCCCCGGCGCGGCCACCCGAATCGCCCTGCGCGATGCGCGTACCCGATGCGCGGCGGCCGAGACGGCTCCGGTCACCCCGGCATGTTCTGCTCCACGGCGGCGACCCCCTCCGCCAGGCTCGTCGGGCGGGGCATGCCGGGCATCGGGGCCCCGGCCCAGCCCGGCCCCAGGGGCAGCACGACCGGTCGCCGGCGCGCCCCCCGCACCCCCCACTCCATCGCGGCCACGTGCTGGGCCAGCGGCCGGCTCGCCGTCGACCGCGCCTGCGCCCACAGCCCCACCACCGAGGGCCCGGTCCGCCGTACGGCCGCCACCAGCGACCCGGCCGGCAGCGCCCCGCCGAACATCCGCACGGGGACGCCCCGTTCGGACAGGGCGGCGGCCAGCACCTCCAGCGGAAGCGTGTGGGTCTCCCCGGGCACGCAGGCGAGCACGGCGACGGCGTCCGGGCGGTCCGCCGCGACCGGTCGCGCGCCGCGCCGCAGCGCCCCGGAGACATGCCAGGACAGGAAGTGCTCCACCTCGACGTAGCGGTCGCCCGAGCTCTCCCACTTCCGGCCCACCGCCTGCAGCGTCGGCATGATCACCTCGGTCCAGGCGGTGATCATGCCGTGCTCCTCGATCGCGTCCGCGAGCAGGGCGTCCAGCGCGGACGCGTCCAGCCGCAGCGCCGCGCGGGCGATGCCCTTGCACTCCTGGCGCACGTCCCCGAGCCGCAGCCCGCTGCCGGCCCGGCTGCGCCCGGCCGTGACCCGCCGGGCCGGGGGATCGACGCGCGGGCGGGAGGCACCGGTGTCCTCCGGGGCCTCCTCGCGGGCCAGGCGAGCCGCCTCGGCCGGGGGGAGGCCGTTGGCGGTGAGCGCGCACATGCGTTCCAGCCGGGCGATGTCGGCGGGCGTCCAGCGGCGGTGCCTGCCGCCCGTGTGCGCGTCCGGGCCCAGGCCGTAGCGCCGGTCCCAGGTGCGGACGGTCGTGGGGGCCACCCCGAGCCGCCGGGCCACCTCGCCCGTCGTCAGCCCGCCGCCGCGCCCGGCGTCCCCGTCGTCGTTCGTGCGTGTGTCCACCCCGGCAGTGTACGACGCACAAACGACGCGTGTTGCTTGCGTCGTTTCGCCGTTCCGACACTGAGGGCCGCGCCGGTGAGCGGCGACAGTCACGGCTCGTCCGGCGGCCTTCCCGGCACACGGCGAGCGGCAGGAGGAACCGGGCCATGAGCACGCAACTGCGAACCGTCACGTCCGCGCCCCCGTCCGCCGGCGGGGCGCCGGCCGAGGAGACCCTGTACGAGGAGGAGCTGGCCCGCGGTCTGCTCGCCGCCGACGAGCGGGCCTTCGCCGCGATCTACCGGCGCTGGGGCTCGCTGGTCCACACCATGGCCACCCGGTCCCTCGGCGACACCCACGAGGCCGAGGACGTCACCCAGCAGGTGTTCATAGGCGCCTGGCGGGGCCGGCACGGCTTCCGTCCCGAGCGCGGCCCGCTCGGCGCCTGGCTCGTCGGCATCACCCGCCGCAAGATCGTCGACGCGCTCGCGGCCCGTACGAGGCGGCTGGCGCTGGCCGAGGCCGCCGGACACGGGTCCGGACCGGCGGTGGCCGGGGGCGCCGGGCCCGACGACGTCCTGGACCGGGTCCTGCTGGTGGACGAGCTGTCCCGGCTGCCCGCCCGACAGCGGCAGGTGCTCTGCCTGGCCTTCTTCCACGACCTGACGCAGGCCCAGATCGCCGAGCGCACCGGCCTGCCCCTGGGCACCGTCAAGAGCCACACCCGCCGCGGCCTGTACCGCCTCCGGGCCGCGCTCGAACAGGGCCGCGCCGACACGCACGCCGCGTAGACCCCTGCCCCGGACCGACCGGACCGCATCCACAGCACGCCTCACGCCGCATCCCCGCACCGCATCCACCGCACGCCCCGCGCCCGAAACAGCGACGAGCGAAACAGCGACGAGTCCCCACCCAGGACGAGTGCACGCGCGAGAGGACGATCCATGAAGGCCCGCTCCACCCCACGGCCCCCCGGCCGCCGTGTCTGAGGCCGAGCCCCGGCACCTCGCGCCCGCCACCCTGGTGGAATGGGCGCTGCGCGGCGACGGACCCGGCGACGACGGCGAAGCCGCACGGCACCTCACGGGCTGCGCGGGTTGCCGGGAGCACCTGTCGCGGCTGCGCCGGGTCGTGACCGTCGCTCGCGAGGTCGAGGCGCGGGACGTCCCGTCCGCACCCGGCCGGCACGTCTGGGAGCGCATCGAGGACGAACTGCGCTCCTCACGCGAGCCGGACGACCCACGGCCCGAGGACTGAGCCGGGCGCCCTCAGGGCGACTTCTCGGCGGAACGGCACACCGGGCACGTCATGCGCCGCGCCGGACGGCTGTGGATGACCTTGCCGGGCTGCGCGGAACCGCGCATCTGCACCGGCTCCGTGTGGACGTGCTCGGGGCAGACGGCCGCTCCGCACACGTTGCACACCGCGACCGCCTCGGTCGTGCGGTCCACCTGGTTGCATTCGTAACAGTTCATATCCGGACCTCTCCGCCGGCGCGCCCGACAGCGTCGGCCCCGCACGCCTGCCGGGGGCCGGAGCTCCCGGCGACTGCTCCGCATGGCTATGGAATGCCCGGCGGCGCCCCGCCGCAACTCAGGCGCCCGCGACGGCCCCTCACCCCGGTGGACGTGCTGGGCGGGACAGGGCCCCGCCCCGCCGTGACGATGAGCGGGGTGCACGCGGCAGCGGCGGCCCCCGCCCGTCGTCCCGACGCGAGGAGAGCCATGAACGGACCAGACGCCGGCGGTGCCCCGGAGGGCGCCGTCCCCGACCTGCGGCGCGTAGGGGCGCACCCCGACTTCTGGTACCCGGTCGCGCTGTCCCGCACGGTGCGCCGCGGCCGGGCCGTCGCCGCCGTCTTCGCCGGGGAACGCATCGCCCTGTTCCGGACCCGCGGCGGCATCGTGCACGCCCTGGAGGACCGGTGCGCCCACCGGCAGGTGCCGCTCAGCATGGGCGTCGTGGAGGGCGAGACGCTGCGCTGCTGCTACCACGCCTGGGCCTACCGCGGCGACGGCCGCATCTCGCAGATCCCCTACCTCTCCAAGGGCGACCGCAGGCCGCCGCGCGGCGTGCGCGGCTACCCCGTCCGCGAGGCGTACGGGCTGGTGTTCGTCTTCCCCGGCGACCCGGAGAAGGCCGCCGTCACCGAACTCCCCGACCTGCCCGCGTACGGCTCAGCGCACTACCGGACCATGACGTTCTCCCGGACGGTGCGCTGCCACTACTCGTTCATGCACGAGAACCTCCTCGACATGAACCACCAGTTCCTGCACCGGGGCGTCGTCGGCACCCTGCACCCCGAACTGCTCGGCTACACCACCACGCCCCGCTCGGTGGAGGCGCGGTACCTGTTCACGCACGCCGGCGGCAAGCGCAACCGGGGCGCGGGCCTGCTCGCCGCCGAGGGACTGAGCGGCAAGGACTCCGCCGACGTCATGACGATCCGCACCGAGTACCCGTACCAGACGCTCGACCTGGTGCCGGAGGGCGCCGACCACCCGGCGTTCCGGCTGTGGGCCGCGTACGTCCCCGAGGACGCCGAACAGCGCACCTGCCACGCCTACGGCCTGCTCATGATCGAGAAGCCGAAGGTCGCCGCCGCGCTGCACCTGGCGTGGCCGCTCATCCGGCGGTTCACCGAGCGGGTGTTCGCCGAGGACCGCATGGCCGTCGAGGCCGAGCAGCGGGCCTGGGACGAGCAGGGCGAGGACCGCAACCACGAGGTCTTCCCGCTGATCCTGGACGTCCGCTCGGTGCTGCGCGGCAACGGCGTCCCGCTGGGCGCCGGCACCCCGGTGTGCGGGCCGGGCCCGTCCGGCGGCTGCGCGGAGGCCGCCGCGGGCCGCAGCCCGGCGTACGGCGGGATGGGCGTCGAGTTCCCGGCGGTCGACGGGAGCTGACCGGCCGTGACCCCGGCGTGCTCAGCCCGCCGCGTTGTCGACGCGCAGCCGCACCTGCTCCTCCAGACGGGCCAGACTGCCGTCGAGGGCGTCCGCGACCCGCGCCTCACCGGGGTCGTGGCGTTCGTCGAGGAAGGACAGATGGAGGGTCACCTCGCTGGCGCCGCTGTCGATCCCGGCGACCTGGAGCCAGCCCGCGTAACTGCCGTCGTCGCGGGTGCCCCACTCCAGCCGCATCTGCTCGGGCCGCGACCGCAGCAGCGCCGAGGTGTCCTCGTGGGTGCGGTCCTCGTGCACGGTCACGGCGGGCAGCTCCTCCGGCTCGACGTGCACCGCGTCGGGCAGCCAGCTGTCCAACTGGTCGAGGTTGGCGGCCTGGTCGAAGACGTGCTCCGGCTGCGCGGGCATCGTGCGGGAACGCTCGTACTCGGTCATCGCTGCACCAGCCTTGCCTCGGGTGGTCCGGCTGACCGCGTTCCCGGGCCGCGCGGCCGTAACCGTCCCGCCCTCGTGACGGCAGGGACGGAAAAACGGTCATGGGAGGCCCGTGCCCGGGGTACGCGGGCCCGGTCCAGGGTGACGGCCGTGACGCCGCGCGACGCGCGGGACGGCACACGGCACGACGGGGAGGCGGGCACACGACGTGACCATCGGTGACGCGGTCAGCGCGTGGCTGGGTGCGGGGGCGCTGCTCGCGGCGGTGCTGCCGCGGGTCGTGGCGGGACGGCCGCTGTCGCTGCCGCTGGTCTTCCTGGCGGCCGGTGTCGGCGTGTACCTGCTGCCCCTCCCGCTGCCCGAGGTCGATCCGGTCGCCGACCGGCTGCTCACCGAGCACATCACCGAGATCGTGGTGATCATCGCGCTGATGGGCGCCGGGCTGGCCCTCAACCGCCCGGTCGGCCTGCACCGCTGGGGCACCACCTGGCGGCTGCTGGGCATCACCATGCCGCTGACGGTCGGGGTGACGGCGCTGACCGCCTGGTGGCTGCTGGACTGGCCGCCCGCCGCCGCGCTCCTGCTCGCCGCGGTCCTCGCGCCGACCGACCCGGTGCTCGCCTCCGAGGTCCGGGTGGGGGAGCCCACCGAGGACCCGCACGACGAGGACGAGGTGCGCTTCTCCCTCACGAGCGAGGCGGGACTCAACGACGGCCTCGCCTTCCCGCTGACGTACGCGGCGCTGGCGCTGGTGGCCGCCGCGGGCAGCGGCTGGTCGGCCGACTGGATCGGCGAGTGGGCGGCGAAGGACCTCTTCCTGAAGTCCGTGATCGGCGTGGTGAGCGGTCTGGTCGTCGGGCGGCTGCTGGGCTGGCTGTTCTTCTGGACCCGCTGGCCCGTGCTGCGGCTGTCCGAGCACCGGGAGGGCTTCGTCGCCCTGGGGGCGACCTTCCTGTCGTACGGGGTGACGGAACTCGTCGGCGGGTACGGCTTCCTGGCCGTGTTCGTCACCGCGTGCGCGCTGCGGGCGGCCGAGCGCGCCCACGGCTTCCACAACGTCCTGCACGACTTCGTCGAACAGGTCGAACGGTTGTTCACCGCGGCCGTGCTGTTCCTGCTGGGCGCGTTCGTCGCCCGGGGCGGCCTCGCCGACCTGACCTGGCAGGGCGCGGTCACGGCGGTGCTCCTCGTGCTGGTGATCCGCCCCTGGGCGGGCTGGGTCGGGCTCCTCGGCGGACGGCCGGGCCGCCGGGAACGCCGGGTGATCGCGGCGTACGGCATCCGCGGCATCGGATCGCTGTACTACCTCGCGTACGCCCTCGGCCACCACGCCTTCCCGGTGGCGGCCCGCGAGCTGTGGGCGGTGGTGACGTTCACCGTGCTGCTCTCGGTCGTCGTGCACGGGGTGACGTCGGGCCCGGTGGTCAGCCGCCTGGACCGGCTGCGCGACGCCGCGGAGGACGGCCGGGACGGAGGAGCAGAAGCTGCGGAACGGGCCCGGCGCCCCCAGGCTGGACCCGAGCACCCCGGCGACGGACGGAAGAGGGACGGCGTGGACGACGCGGAGCGCGAGGAGACCTGGAGCGAGTTCCGGGACGTGGTGAACATGACACCGTCCCGGCTCGACGAGTGGCTCGGGACCGACGAGTCACGCGAGGCCGGGCAGCACAAGGACGGCGGCGAGTCCACCGGGCACGCCTCCGGGCGGCGGATCGCCGAGATCCTCCGTACGAAGAAGGGCGACCTGACGGACGACGACTACGGGCACATGCGCAAGGTCGTCGGCTATGTCCGCCGCCATCTGGCCCAGCGGCCCTCCGGAGACGTGAAGGAGAGCCGCTGGCGGTACTCGCTGATGAACTGGGGTCACGACCCGCTGGCCTGACGGCCGGCGGTCAGCTCGGCGCGATGGCCGTCTCCGCCGCCGTCCTGATCCGCTCGCCGAACGCGGGCGCGTCCTTGCGGGAGGCGGCCACGGCCAGGCCCACCAGGAGCTTGCCGATCCCGTGGCCCTCCAGGACGTTGTAGAGGCGGACCCGGGTGCGGCCGTCGCCGACCGGCTCCAGGTCGTAGCCGCCCTCGTCGGCCGTCACACTGTTCTTGGACACCTCCTCCCACCGGATCCGGGCCGGAGCCTGGAGCTCGGTGATGCGGAACTCCCGGGCCGTCTTCATCCCGGCGTCCTTGACGGTGCTGCGGAAGACCGTGCCCACGGCGGTCGGCGCGTCGGGGACGCGCTCGATCCTCTGCACACGGGGGCTGAACTGCGGGTCGTTGCGGCCGTCGGCGAGATAGTCGAACACCGCGTCCACGGGCCGGTCGACCTCGAAGGTCGTCTCGAACTGTCCGGACATCGGCACTCCTCCCAAGTCGGGGCAGTCGTCTGCCCGCGACCCTATGGGAGAGCGGCCCGGCTCGCGAGGCGAACGGGTGAACGCCCCCGCGCTCCGGAGTGCCGGGGTCTACGCGTCCGGGCCGGCCGCCATGACGACCCGGATGGTCTTGCCCTGGGCCGTGGGCGTGACGGTGACCTCCCGGCTGAGCTGCCGCACCAGGGGCCATCCGAAGCCGCCCGGGGTGGCGGCGCGGGTCCGCGGCACCGTGTGCGGGACGGTCGGCGAGGCGTCGGTGACCTCGAGGATGAGCAGGTCGCCGTCGAGGGTGGCGTCGAACGCGAGGAGACCGCCGCCGTGCCGTACGGCGTTGGTGACCAGTTCGGTGACGACGAGCAGGATGTCGTCGACCATGGTGGGGGAGGCGTCCGCCCGCTCGGAGCGGTCGCCCAGGAGAGCGCGGACGTGCGAGCGGGCCATCGCGGCGGTGACGGGCCGCTGCGTCGGTGCGGCGGCGAGCTCTGCTGCGGTCACATCTCCTCCTTCGTGCCCCACTTGCCCTGAACACCCCTTTTCTGGTTCCCGCGAAGCGGGTGAGTATGGCTGGTCATCCCCGACGAGAACTGATCTCCTCGCGGATCAGGTCCAGCGCCGACGCGAGGTCGGGTGCGGTGGTGAAGACGCGGGCGGTGTCCGTGAGGTTCAGCAGGCGCCCCACGAGCGGGCCGACCGCCGCCAGGACGAACGGCAGGCCGGCGGCGGCGTGGCCCCGCTGGGCGGTCAGCAGCGCGTGCAGCAGGGAGGAGTCGGCGAACGTCACCCCGCCGAGGTCGGCGACGGTGGCGGCCGCGCCGCCGGCGCGGGGCGCGGAGAGGGCCGCGGTGACGGCGTCGGCCTCGTCGGCGTCGAACTCGCCGGTGACCCGGACGACCCGCACGTCCTCGACCAGGGTCTCGATGATCTCGGCTTCCTCGTTCACCGGAGCATTCTCACAGGTGGCCGCGCGCGGGAGGAAGGTGGGTGCGCACCAGGGCCCCGGCCCCCGCGCACCGCGTGCGGTGACGGCCGGGGACGGCGGGGCGCAGGGCGGGTGCCGCACGTGTCAGGTCGGGGGCGGCGGTGGGGGAGGGGACGCCGCGCCGGTCTCGCCGGACGCGCCGGGTGCCTCGGTGCCGGTGGCCTCGTCGAAGAGGAAGGCCGTGCCGGTCATGTCCAGCAGGCGCCGCAGCAGGGCGGGCCGGTTGTCCAGGCGCAACGGGACCTCCGCGTCGGCGCAGCCGCGGTGGATCATGAGCAGCGAGGCCAGACCGAGCGAGTCGCACAGGGTCAGCCGCGCGCAGTCCAGGTGCAGCCGCGCGGGCGCCGGGTCGGCGCGGAGCAGCGCGCGCGCCGCCTCGGTGAGGTCGTCGGCGCTGTCCCAGTCGAGGTCGCCGGTGATGCGGATGTGCGCGTCCCCGGAGGCGTCCAGGGCCGTCTCCAGGTGGAAGTCGCTGTCGTCGGATGCGGTGTTCATGCGGGTGCGCCGGGTCCGGGTACGGAGGGACGGGTGTCACGCCGGCGCAGCGTGTCGCGTCCCTGGTCGAGGAGTCCGAGCGTACGGGGGAAGTCCTTGAGCTCCTCCTGGAGCAGCACCAGGGCGGGGTCCAGCACGCGCGCGGGCACCTGGCGGGCCTCCAGGATGTCGGCCGTCCAGTCGAGGAAGCCGGTGAACAGGCTGCTGTCGTCGGTGTACAGGGAGCAGGTGAGGAACTCGACGATGTGCATCACGTCCTCGGCGGTGCGCTCGCGCTGGGCCTCGCTGTAGGCGCGCATCGCGGGCAGCCGTTCCTCCAGCCCCGCCAGGGTGTTCCGGACGAGCTGCCGTCTGGCGCGGGTGACCAGCGTGTACTCCTGGTCGACCAGGTGGGGCAGGTCCTCGACGCTCTGCCGGACGGCGCCGCCGGCCGGGCGGGGCAGCCCGCGTTCCAGCAGGCCGGCGGCGGACCGGGCGTCCGGGGCCCAGGCGTCGGCGCCGAGCAGCCGGGCGTAGCGGCCGTCGATTCCGAAGGCGGCGCCCCCGGCGACGACCGGGATGCCGATGGCCTGCACGGCGGTGATCGCGCTGTGCGCGGCCGGCAGCCGCAGAGGCAGCGAGGACGACAGGGCCACCGCGGTCGGCGCGGTCGCGTGCAGATGGGCGATGAGGTGCGGAGTCGGCACCTGGGCGCCGAGGAAGTCCACCCGGTGGCCGCGCAGCCGCAGCACCTCCGCCAGCAGCCGGGCCGGCAGGGCGTGCCATTCGCCGTCCACGCAGGCCACGGTCACGGTGGTCGTGGGGGTCTCGGTGGCCGGCGCCGGGACGCGGTGCGCCATGGCGGCGATGATCCGCTCGTGGATCGCGGTGGCGGAGTGCTCCTGGGCGACCGAGAAACGGTTCTCCGCCCAGGCGCGGCCGACCTCCCGCTGGGTGTACGCGATGACGTCGAGCAGGACGGCCTCCGGGTCGGCGCCGTCGTCCAGCGCGGCGAACACCGCCTTGGCGGCGGCGTCCTCGTCCCGGGCGCACACCGCCTGCCACAGCTCCTCACGGGCCCGCTCGAGCGTCCCGTCCTCCTGCGCGGTCGTCATGTCGGTCATGCGGTGTACCTGCCCGCCGTATGGCCGTCCACGGCTGTGAGATGCGTCGTACGGGGAGCGGTGATCGCCATCACCGCGATGTCGTCGTGCCGGTTGTCGCCGATCCACTCGGCGACGAGCATGTGGATCCGCTCGACGACGGCCTCCGCCGGCATCCCGGCGCACTCGGCCAGCGCGTCCTTCAGCCGTTCGTCGCCGAACATCACGTCGCCCAGCGGCCCGCCGCGGGCCTCGGTGACCCCGTCGGTGTACAGCAGGCAGGTCTCGCCCGGACGCAGGTCCACCTCGGCGGTGACCGACTTCACGTCCGGCAGGACGCCGATCAGGGTGCCGGACGTCGGCGCCTCCTCGACGGTGCCGTCCTGCCGGACGATCAGCGGCAGCGGATGCCCGGCGCTGGTCAGCCACAGATGCGTGGTGTTCTCCCGGCGCAGGACCGAGGCGAGCACCAGGGTGGCGAAGCGGGTGTGGCGGCTGTTGAGCAGCGTGCCGTTGAGCAGGCGCAGCAGATGCTGGTGGTCGCCGGCCAGGGGGAGCAACGCCTGGAGCGTGCTGCGGATCTTGCCGGTCAGCACGGCGGCCTCCAGGCCCTTGCCGCACACGTCGCCCAGCACCGCGAGGCTCTGCTCACCGGGCCCGGCGCCCGGATGGACGTCGTAGAAGTCCCCGCCGACACGCTCGGTGTCCTGGGCGGCCCGGTAGCTGCCGGCGAACTCCACGCCGTGGACGCGGCGCAGCAGCGGCGGGAGCAGGTCCTCCATGAGCGTGGCCGTGATGGAGCTCTGCTCCATGTAGAGCCGGGCCGCGGACAGGGCGGCGCCCGCGCGGGCGGCGAAGACCCGCGCGAAGATCTCCTCGGAGGCGTCGAAGGCGGCGTTGTCGCTGCGCCGCAGCAGGATCAGGGCGCCCGCCGGGACGCCGTGCCCCGGCAGGGGCGTCACGACGACGGAGCCGACCGGCCCGGTGAAGCCGTCGGGCAGCGCCCACTCGGGCAGCGCGGACGGGTCGATCCAGCGGGACGGCACGGGCGGGAAGCCCTGCAGGGCCTCCTTGAGGCCCGGGACCTCGGCGGGGTCGACCCGCAGCGTCCGGTGCGCGACCCGGCCACCCGCGCAGAGGGACAGGGGGTGGCGGCGTCCGGTGGCGGGCGCGACGAGGACGGCCGCGTCGGCCAGGTACTGCGTCGCCAGTTCGACCGCGACCTCCATGCACCGCTCGGTGTTCAGCGACGCCAGCAGCCGGTTGGAGGCCTCCGCGAGGAAACCGGTGCGCTCCTGCTCCTCCTTGAGGGCGGCCTCCGCGAGCTCCCGGTGGGTGTCGTCGACGAGCCACCACACGACCTCGCCGCCCGCGCCGGGCGTGGCGTGCGCCTCCAGCGTCCGCTGCCCGTGCCGGCCGCGTACGGGCCCGGACGCGGCCTCCCCGGCCTTGACGGCCCGCCGGTGGCCCTCCGCGAGCCAGTCCGGGGCCGCCTCGGCGAGGGGCACACCGCGTCCGGCCGCCGGGAAGAGCCGGGCGGCCTGCGCGTTGACCTCCACCAGGGTTCCGGTCGCGTCCACGACCAGGGAGGGGTAGGGCGCCCGCGTCCACGCGGCACCCACGGACGACAAGAGCTCCTGCCCCGGGGGCGAGGAGCCTTCGACACGCACCATATTCGTCAGCTCCGCGTCATACGGACCTGATCACCCTTCGTTCGACGTCAAATCGTTCACCTTCTCCCCGAGCCTCGCAGCCCGCCACACGGCCCGTCAATCTCGGCCGGAGCGGCCCCGTGCGCGGAGCGGCCTTGTCGAGTACCCAGTCCCGCCCGGATGTAACGTCCCGGGGGCGCCGGTGCCGGGGCGGGCGGCCGGGGGCGGCCCAGCGCGACCCCCAGGAGGACGAGGACGAGTCCGCCGCACTGCTGGAGGGTCAGGGCCTCCCCGGCGACCGCGACGCCGAGCAGCACACCGGTGACCGGGTTGAGCAGCCCGATCAGGCCCACGGTCCCCGCCGGCAGATGACGCAGCCCGGAGAACCAGGCGACGAAGGCGAGCGCGGTGGCCACCAGGCCCGTGAACGCGAAGGCGAGCAGCGCGGACCCGGAGAGCGCGGGCGGGCCTCCCTCGACCGCCGCGGCGAGCGGGAGCAGCAGCACGCCACCTGCCGTGAGCTGCCAGGCGGTGGCGGCGAGGACGTCGACGTCCGCGCTCCACCGCTTCGTCAGGGTGTGGCCGAAGGCGGAGACCAGCATCGCCGCCGCCGAGGCGAGCACGCCCGGCACGCTCACCGACTCGCCGCCCGTCAGCACCATGAGGCAGACCCCCGCCAGCCCGGTCGCCGCACCGGCCAGATGCGTGATCCCGGGCCGCTCGGACACCAGGGACCAGGCGATCAGCATCATGGCCAGCGGGGACGCCGCCATCACCGTGGACGCGACGCTCGTCGGCAGCAGCTGGGAGGCGGCGTACACGAGGACGAAGAACACGCTCACGTTGAGCAGGCCCAATATCGCCGCGCGCCCCCACCACGCCCCGCGCGGACGTCTGCGGCACAGGGCCAGCAGCACGAGTCCCGCGGGCAGGGCCCGCAGGGCCGCCCCGTACAGCGGCCGGTCGGCCGGCAGGTACGCGTGCGTGACGTAGTAGTTGGCCCCCCAGGCCACCGGCGCGATCGCGGTGATCGACACCCACCGCATATTGGCTTCCATGGAAGACAATATAGCTTCCCAGGAAGCTAATATGGAGGGATGGAACCCGCTGAATCCCCGGACCGTGTCGCCCGCATCCAGGCCGAGTGGCGCCGCGAACGGCCCGACCTGGACGTCCGCCCCCAGGGCGTGATCGGCCGGCTGCACCGCCTCGCCGACCGGCTGACCGAGGAACTCGCCCTCGTCTACGGCCACTACGGGCTCGGCGAGGGCGAGTTCGACGTGCTGTGCGCACTGCGCCGCGCGGGGGAGCCCTACGAGCGGGCACCGGGCGAACTCGCCGCGCACACCATGGTCACCACCGGCGCCATGACGAAGCGCATCGACCGGCTGGAGCGCGCCGGACTCGTCACCCGCCGCCGCTCCGCCGACGACCAGCGGGGCAGGATCGTGGCGCTCACCCCCGCCGGGCGGGAACTGATCGACCGGGCGTTCACCGACCACATGCGCAACGAACGGCGGCTGCTGGACCTGCTGTCGCCCGCCGAGGCCGACACGCTGGAGACGCTCCTGACCACCTGGCTGTCCCGTCTCGACGCGCCCCGGAGCACCTGAGCGCGCGGAAGAGCCCCGGCCGCGCGTGTCGCGACCGGGGCTCTTCGCCGAACGGGATCAGGGGCACGGACGAGAGCGCCCGCCCACACGGGTCAGCGCTTGGCGGCCTCCGCCGCCTCCGTCTCCGTACCGGCCCGCGCCGTGGTCAGCGTGCCGCCCGCGTTCTCCAGGTGGGCCCGGACGAACCACTGGAACTGCTCCAGGTCCCGCAGGTGCTCGATGAGCAGGTCCTCCGTGGCCGGGTCGATCTCCCCGACGACCTTGATGGCCTCACGGACGTCCTCGATCACACCGGTGTAGACGAGGTCGAGGGCACCGAGGTGCGCCAGGGCGTCCTCCCGGCCGATCGAGTAGTCGTCCCAGGTGCGCTCCTTGACCAGGGAGCCCGGCGTGCCCTGCGCGACCCCGCCGAGCGCCGCGATGCGCTCCGCCGCGTCGTCGGCCATGTCGCGCACCCGGTCGACCTGCGGGTCGATCATCTGGTGCACGGCGATGAAGTGCGGGCCCACCACGTTCCAGTGCACGTGCTTCAGGGTGAGGTGGAGGTCGTTGAGGGCGTGCAGCCGCAGGCGCAGGACGTCGATGAGCCGCCCCGCCGCCTCGCGCTCGATGCCCGGCACCGTGTACTTGGGGGTGAGGTCCTTCGCCATGTTCGCAACTCCTCTTCCGAAAGGGGTGAAGTAGGAGTTCAGGTGCCCTGCTTTCGCCCTCGCAGACCTGTGACACGCGTTTCATTCACTGATCGGACCACCGCCCGGTGGACCGGTCGGGTGAGCGGCACCCGGCCGGTCCACGGCGCTCAGCCCACGCGCACCCCGACGATGCAGGTGTCGTCGTCCGTGTCGGACCTGCTGTACGTGAGCAGCCGGTCCAGCTGCTGCTCCAGCGTCGGCGGCACCGTCCGCGCGGCCACCAGCAGCTGCGTCAGCGACTCCTCGACGGACCGGTCCCGCCGCTCGATCAGGCCGTCCGTGTACATCAGCAGGGTGTCGTCGACGGCCAGCTGGACCTCGCCCTCCTCGTACGTCGCCTCCGGCACGGCGCCCAGCAGCAGGCCCTTGACCAGCGGCAGCGGGCTGGCCTCGGTGCCGCGCACCAGGACGGGCGGCAGATGCCCGGCCCGGGCCCAGCGCAGCGTGTGCCGCTCCGGGTCGTACAGGGCGCACACCGCCGTCGCCGTGACCCCGCCCGTCAGATGGTGGACGACCATGTTGAGCCAGGACAGCAGCTGCGCGGGCCCGGCGCCCGTCACCGCGAGACCCCGCAGGGCGTTGCGCAGCACCACCATGCTGGTCGCGGCGTCTATGCCGTGCCCCGCGACGTCCCCGACGCACAGCAGCACCAGCCGCGACGGCAGCACGACCGCGTCGTACCAGTCGCCGCCCACCAGGTGCTGGGTCTCCGCCGGCCGGTAGCGCACCGCCACCCGCAGCCCCGGGGCGTCCAGCGGGGCCTGCGTGGGCGGCATGATCGCGTGCTGGAGCTGCAGGGCCAGCCGGTTGCGCTCGCTGGCCTGCTGCTCGGAGTGGGCGAGCTGGTCCCGCGTCGCGGCCAGCGCCACCTCCGTCCAGTGGTGCGCCGAGATGTCCTGGTAGGCGCCCCGGACGACGAACAGCCGGCCGTCGGTGTCCAGTTCCGGCTCGGCCACCACACGGATGTGCCGGGTCACGCCGTCCGGACGCTGCAGCCGGAACGCCGTCGAGGCGGGCCGCCCGTGGTGCAGCAGCGTGCGCAGGAACCGCCCGATGGGCACCGCGTCGTCCGGGTGGGCGTGCGCCGGCAGGTTCTCCAGCGGGATCGGGCCGTCGGACGGCGGCTTGCCGTACAGGTCGTACAACTGCCCGTTCCAGGTGATCTCACCGGTGATCAGGTTCTCCTCGAACCCGCCGATCCGGCCGAGGCGCTGCGCGTGCTGCAGGAGGCTCGCCAGCCGTGCCGTCTCGTCCTCCATGCGCCAGATCAGCAGGACACAGCCGCCGTGCCGGCTCGCGTGGATGTCCGCCACCGCCGCCAGCGGCACCTCGTCCACCAGCGCGGTCAGCCGCATCCGCCGGGCCCGGAACGGCTCACCCGTGGCGTAGACCCGCTCGACCTGGTCGAACAGCTCGCTCTCCCCGGCGGCCATCGGATACGCCTCCAGCAGCAGCGAACCGCTGACGACGCTCCGGGGACGGCCGCTCGGGTCCAGGAAACGGCTGTTGACGTGGTGGATGCGGAAGTCGACCAGCTCCCCGTCCGCGTCCAGGTACGGCAGCAGCACCAGCGCCGGATCGTGCAGGCCGTCGGCCAGGTCCATCAGCTCGGCCACGTCCGGCAGCACCCCCGGACGCCACTCGTCGCCCGCGCGGGGCGGCGTCGACGTCTCCAGCGTGTGCGCGCACAGCTCGGCCAGCGCCTCCACCTGCCGGACGATCTGCGGGGACTGCGGCTCGATCGGCCCCGGCCACACGATCTCCAGCACCCCGTGGATCCGGCCGCCCGTGCCCGCCGGTACGGCCGCCCGGCCGCCGTCCGGATGGACGTGCTGGCCGATGGAGGGCACCTGGGTGTCGGACAGACAGCCGATCCAGTGCCCGGAACGCTCACCCAGCCCACGCCGCGCCACGGTCGCCACGCCCGGCGGGACGTACCGCCAGCGCCCCGCCTCCGCCGCCGAGAACCCGGCGCTGCCCGCCAGGGTCAGCGAGCCGTCGGAGCCCAGCGCCCAGATGGCCACGGCCTCCGCGCCGATCGGCCGCAGCGCGTGCTCCATCAGCGACTCGGCCACGGCCTGCGCGTCGTGGGCGGCCAGCGCACCGCTCTCGGCGGCCCGCAGCCGCACCGCGGAGGACGCGTCGGCGTCCCCCGCGCCACCGGCCGTGCTCGCGAGGAACGCGTTGGTGACCTCCGCGACCCGGTCCCGTGCCGCCTGGTTGATGACCTCGACGGCGAACGCCAACGGGGACATGCCCGCCTGCTCGGTCAGCTCGGCGAGCTGGCGGGCCGCCTGCGCGGGACCGCATCCCAGCCGCTCCACGAGGATGCCCTTGGCCAGCTCGATCAGGGCCCGCCCGTCCGCCTCGGCGTGCGCCTCCCGCACCTCCCGGCGCAGCCGCTCCACCGTCACCGCGAGTCTGCCGACGGGGGAGCGCTGGACGTCGTCGGCGTCCCCGGCCGCCACCTCGACCTCCGCGAGGTCGTCGTCGGGGACGGCCAGGGTGCCGTGCCCCGCGTCGGGCGGCAGCGGCTCGGTGCCGGGAGCGCCGGTGGACTCCGGCTCGGTCGGCTGAAGAGGATGGCTCACGGTGGACCTGTTCGTCGGCGGGGACGTCCGGGGACGCCGGGCGGTCGGCTGGTGCGCGCGGCGGTACGACCGCCCGTCAGGGCGACAGCCAGCGCTGGACGCGACCGATGAGGTCGTTGGTGTCCACGGGCTTGGTGACGTAGTCGTTCGCCCCGGACGCCAGGCTCTTCTCCTGGTCGCCCGGCATCGCCTTCGCGGTGACGGCGATGATCGGCAGATCCGCGTACTGCGGCATCGCACGGATCTCGGCGGTCGCCGTGTAGCCGTCCATCTCCGGCATCATCACGTCCATCAGGACCAGCGAGACGTCCGGGTGGGCGAGCAGCGTCTCGATGCCCCGGCGGCCGTTGTCGGCGTGCAGGACCTGGAAGCCGTGCAGCTCCAGCGCCCCGCTCAGCGCGAACAGGTTGCGCGCGTCGTCGTCCACCACCAGCACCGTACGGCCCGCGAACGCGCTGTCGACGACCTGGGTGATGGCGTGCTGCGGCTCCTCGGGACGCACCAGCTGGAGCACGTCCCCCGGCTCCTCGGCCGACAGGTGCAGCGTGATGCGCTCGCGCAGCTCGTCCAGGCTGGACAGGAAGTCCAGCGGCCGGCCGCTCGCCCGGGAGCGCAGCGCCTGCTCCTGCGCCTGGTCCACGTGGTGACCGGTGTGCACCAGCACCGGCACGCTCGCCAGCGCCGAGTCGCCCTCCATGGCCTGCAGCAGCCGCGCCCCCTCCTCGTCGGCCATGCCGAGCTCGAGGACGACGCAGTGGCAGGGCTCGGCGGCCAGGGTGCTCGCCGCCTCCTGCGCCCCGACGGCCGTGATGATGTCGATCGCGCCGAGCCGGTCGTCGGCGTCCGGCGCGATGTCCGCGACGGCGCGCTCGGCGACCAGCGAGAGCAGGCCGCGGGTGCGGCCCTCCACGACGAGCAGCCGGCGTCTGCGCTGCTCGGGCGCCTTCACGGACGACGCCTCCGAGGCCGCGGCCGGCGGCAGCTCCGCCGCCTTGTCCTGCTGCTCCAGAGCCCGGGCCGTTCCGTCGAGCATGCCCTCGAAGTCGGCCCGCGCGACGGGCAGGTAGAGGGTGAACGTGCTGCCCTGGCCGGGGGTGGACTCCACCATGACCGCGCCGCCGAGCAGATGCGCGATCTCCCGGGTGATGGACAGCCCCAGGCCGGTGCCGCCGTACTTGCGGCTCGTCGTGCCGTCCGCCTGCTGGAACGCCCCGAAGATCGTCTCCAGTTGCTGCTTGGGGATGCCGATGCCGGTGTCCTTGACCCGGAACGCCACGACCGGGCCGCCCCGCAGGACCCCCATCGGCACCTCGAGGTCCGCGGCCGGCTCGATCCGCAGCTCGACACCGCCCTGCTCGGTGAACTTCACCGCGTTGGACAGCAGGTTGCGCAGCACCTGCCGCAGCCGGGAGCCGTCCGTGAGCAGATCGGCCGGTGTGCCCGGCGCGGTCGCCACGGTGAACTCCAGGCTCTTCTGCGTCGTCATCGGGCGGAACGTCGCCTCGACGTACTCCAGCAGCTCGCGCAGCGGGACCCGCTCCGGCGTGACGTCCATCTTGCCCGCCTCGACCTTCGACAGATCGAGGATGTCGTTGATCAGCTGGAGCAGGTCCGAACCGGCGGAGTGGATGATGCCCGCGTACTCCACCTGCTTCGGCGTGAGGTTGCGCGACGGGTTCTGCGCCAGCAACTGGGCCAGGATCAGCAGGCTGTTGAGCGGGGTGCGCAGCTCGTGGCTCATGTTCGCCAGGAACTCCGACTTGTACTTGGAGGCCAGCGCCAGCTCCTGGGCGCGGGTCTCCAGCTCCTGACGGGCCTGCTCGATCTGGAGGTTCTTCGCCTCGATGTCGCGGTTCTGCGAGGCCAGCAGGGACGCCTTCTCCTCCAGCTCCGCGTTGGAGCGCTGGAGTTCGTCCTGCTGCACCTGCAACTCCTCGGAGCGCTCCTGGAGTTCGGCCGTCAGGCGCTGCGACTCCTCCAGCAGCTCGTCGGTGCGCGCGTTGGCCACGATGGTGTTCAGGTTGACGCCGATGGTCGGCATGAGCTGGGCCAGGAAGTCCTGGTGGATCTGGGTGAAGCGGGTGACCGAGGCCAGCTCGATCACGCCGAGCACCTGGTCCTCGACCACGATCGGCAGCACCACCAGGGCGCGCGGGACCGTCTGCCCGAGGGCGGAGGAGATGGTCACGTAGTCCGCCGGCAGCTCCTCGACGCTGACGGTACGGCGGTTGCGGGCCGCCTGCCCGAGCAGCGAGCGGCCCACCCGGATGCGCTCCGGCCGGTCGGTGGCGTCGGGGTAGCCGTACGACCCCACGAGCCGCAGCTCCGGGCCGCGGTCGGTGTCCTCGGCCGCGTAGAAGGCGCCGTACTGCGCGGAGACCAGCGGGGCGAGCTCGTCCATGATGAGCTCGGCGACGACCGGCAGGTCCCGGTGGCCCTGCATCAGACCGGAGATCCGGGCCAGGTTGGTCTTCAGCCAGTCCTGCTCCTGGTTGGCGCGCGTGGTCTCCCGCAGCGAGCCCACCATGGAGTTGATGTTGTCCTTCAGCTCGGCGACCTCGCCGGACGCCTCCACGGTGATCGAGCGGGTCAGGTCGCCCTCGGCGACCGCGCTGGCCACCTCGGCGATGGCCCGGACCTGGCGGGTCAGGTTCCCCGCCAGCTCGTTGACGTTCTCCGTCAGCCGCTTCCAGGTGCCCTCGACGCCCTCGACCTCCGCCTGGCCGCCGAGCCGGCCCTCGCTGCCGACCTCGCGGGCGACACGGGTGACCTCGGCGGCGAACGACGACAGCTGGTCGACCATCGTGTTGATGGTGGTCTTGAGCTCCAGGATCTCGCCGCGGGCGTCGACGTCGATCTTCTTCGACAGGTCGCCGTTGGCCACCGCCGTCGTCACCAGGGCGATGTTGCGGACCTGACCGGTCAGGTTGTTCGCCATCGAGTTGACGTTGTCGGTGAGGTCCTTCCAGGTGCCGGCCACGTTCGGCACGTGCGCCTGGCCGCCGAGGCGTCCCTCGGTGCCGACCTCGCGGGCGACACGGGTGACCTCGTCGGCGAACGCGGACAGCGTGTCGACCATCGTGTTGATGACGTCCGCGAGGGCCGCGACCTCGCCCTTGGCCTCGACGGTGATCTTCTGCGACAGGTCGCCGCGCGCGACCGCCGTGGCGACCTTCGCGATCGAGCGGACCTGACCGGTCAGGTTGGACGCCATCACGTTGACGTTGTCCGTGAGGTCCTTCCAGGTGCCCGAGACGCCCCGGACGATGGCCTGCCCGCCGAGGTTGCCCTCGGTGCCGACCTCGCGGGCGACGCGGGTGACCTCGTCGGCGAAGGCGGAGAGCTGGTCGACCATCGTGTTGATGGTGGTCTTGAGCTCCAGGATCTCGCCGCGCGCGTCCACGGTGATCTTCTGGGAGAGGTCGCCCTGCGCGACCGCCGTGGCGACCTGGGCGACGTTGCGGACCTGCGCGGTGAGGTTGCCCGCCATGAAGTTCACGGAGTCCGTGAGGTCCCGCCAGGTGCCCTTGACGCCCTTGACGTCCGCCTGCCCGCCGAGCCGGCCCTCGGTGCCGACCTCGCGGGCGACGCGGGTGACCTCGTCACCGAAGGCGGAGAGCTGGTCGACCATCGTGTTGATGGTGTTCTTCAGCTGGAGGATCTCGCCGCGCGCGTCGACGGTGATCTTCTGCGAGAGGTCGCCCTGCGCGACCGCCGTCGTCACCTGGGCGATGTTGCGGACCTGGGACGTCAGGTTGCCCGCCATGAAGTTGACCGAGTCGGTCAGGTCGCGCCACACACCGCCGACGCCGGGCACCTGGGCCTGGCCGCCGAGCCGGCCCTCGCTGCCGACCTCGCGGGCGACGCGGGTGACCTCGTCGGCGAACGCGGACAGCTGGTCGACCATCGTGTTGACGGTCTCCTTCAGCTGGAGGATCTCGCCCCGCGCCGGCACGTCGACCTTCTGCGACAGATCGCCCTTGGCGACCGCCGTGGCGACCTGCGCGATGTCACGCACCTGGGTGGTGAGGTTGCCCGCCATGGCGTTGACGGAGTCGGTGAGGTCCGCCCAGGTGCCCGAGACACCGGGCACCTCCGCCTGGCCGCCCAGGGTGCCCTCGGTGCCGACCTCGCGCGCCACCCGCGTCACCTCGGAGGTGAACACGGACAGCTGGTCGACCATGCCGTTGAACACGTTGGCGATGTCGCCGAGCAGGCCCTCGCCGTCGGACGGCAGCCGGGTGCCGAAATCGCCGTCGCGAACGGCGGTCAGACCGGCCAGCAGCTGCCGCAGCTCCTGCTCACCCGGGCCGGTCTCGACGGCCTCGGTCGTCTTGCTCGTCATGCGCACCCTCGTTCCGCTCCCCAAGAGCCCCCGCACCGAGGACTCGGAACCGCGCCGGCCCTGTGAAGGGCCTGGTCACCAGCCGGTTTCCGCAGTTCGCGGAGACCCGCTGGAGGAAAAGATCCGGTGAAGGTTAACTCAGTTGCCGGGCGACAACAAAAGCCGGATCCCGCAGTTCCGGCGGGCCGGAATCGAGGGCCGTGAAGAGGTGTGAAAAGCGTTCGGCGCGGTACACGGAAGGTTTTGCCGCAGGGGAGTCCCCGGCATTCCGGGTGGGTGGTTCTTGAGGTTTCCCGGGGCGGGTAAGGCCCCGGGAAACCCAAGAGGCTGTGGTCCCAACCTCCCGGCCTCCCGAGTAGCCAGCCGGGAGATGTCTCACACGGCGGTCGCGTGTCCCGGTGCGCGCGCTCCCCTCACCCCTTGACCGCGCCCGACGTCAGCCCCTGGACGATGTGGCGGCTGGCGAAGGCGAACAGCAGCATGGTGGGCAGGATCGTGAGCACGGCCGCCGCCGACATCGAGCCCCAGTCGATGTTGAAGCTGGAGATGAACCCGTTCAGCGCCGTCGGCACCGTCTTGTTCGCGTCGCTGTTCATCAGCGTCACCGACAGGAAGAGCTCGTTCCAGCAGTTCACGAAGTTGAAGATGAACGCGGCGACGATGCCCGGCCGCATCACCGGCAGCAGCACCCGGAACAGCGCCGAGAACCGCGACAGGCCGTCGATCATGGCGGCCTCCTCCAGGGCGTCCGGGATGTTCTCGAAGAACCCCCGCAGCATCACCGTGCAGAACGGGATGCACACCGCGATGTAGACGAGGATCAGCCCGAAGCGGTTGTCGACCAGGCGCAAGTCCGTCATCAGCAGGTACAGCGGGCCCAGGGCGATGAACGACGGGATCATCTGGGTCACCAGCGCCGCCATGAGCAGCGCCGACTTGGTGCGGAACTCGAAGCGGGCCAGCACATACGCCGAGAGCATGGAGATCGCCGTCGCGGTCGCCCCGGCCACCAGCGAGACGATCAGGCTGTTGGTCAGGTACGTCCCGAAGTCCGCCGTGCCGAACAGACCGCTGTAGTTCTCCAGCGAGAAGTGCTCGGGCCAGTACGCCAGCGGGAAGTGGAAGATGTCCCCGGGCGCCTTCAGCGAGGTCACGGCGATCCAGTAGAGCGGGAAGACGGTGAAGAGCAGCCACCCGCCGAGGAAGACGAACTTGACGGCCCGGCCGGCCGTGGACTCCTTGCCGATCACGCCCTCGCCCCCTTCTTCTCACGCGTGGCCATCAGGAAGAACACGGCGAACACCAGCAGCGCGGCCACCACGAGGAGGCCGAGCGCGGACGCCCTGCCGTAGTCGCCCTGCTGAGTGATCTTGATCATCCAGGTGGTCACGATGTGCGTCTCGTTGTTCGGGCCGCCGCCGGTCATGCCGAAGATCAGGTCCGGGAAGTTGAAGATCCAGATCACCCGCAGCAGCACGGTCAGCGCCAGCGTGGTGCGGATGTAGGGAATGGTGATCCGGAACAGCGTGCGCGCCTTGCCGGCGCCGTCCAGTGCGGCCGCCTCGTACAGCTCGTCGGGGATCGACTGGAGCGCGGCCAGGATCATGATCGCGAAGAAGGTGACGCCGTACCAGACGTTCGCGACGAGCACCGCGACCATCGCCGTGTCCGGGTCCGCCAGCCAGGCGATCGGCTCGTCGATCAGACCGGCCTTCTGCAGCAGGTCGTTCACGACGCCGAACTCGCTGTTGAACATCCAGCGGAACAGGATGCCGATGAGGAACCCGGAGATCGCCCACGGGAAGAAGATCAGCGCCTGGTACAGCCCGCGGAGGACGAAGCGGCGGCGCAGCCACAGCGCGAGCGCGAAGCCGATCACCAGCTGCGGGACGATCGAACCGACCACCCACACGGCGGTGTTGCCGAGGACGGTCCCCCAGGCGGGGTCGGCGAAGACGTCGGCGAAGTTCCGCAGCCCGATCCAGGAGGTGTCGGTGAGGTCGGTCAGCTTCCAGTTGCGGAAGGCCATCTGGCCGCCCGCGACCATGGGGTAGTAGGTGAAGACCGCCACGAACAGGGCGGCGGGGGCCATATAGGCGGCGATGGCGAGGCCGCGCCGCGTGGTGAACTCCCGCTTGCGGCGGCCCCCGCGGGGGAGACCTCCCTTGCGGGAGGCCGCCCCCTCGGCCGGCGCCGCGGTCTTCGACGGCGTGGTGGACGTGACCGGCATGTCTACTGCTCCTGCTGCCACTTCTCGGTCCAGAACGCGTCCCAGCCCGCCAGCAGCTCCTTCGGCGACGTCTTGCCGAGGACCAGCTTCTGCACGTCGGCGTCCGCCTTCTGCTGCCACTCGGCCCACCAGCTGACGCCGCGCGGCTGGGTGACGACGAGATACTTGTCCGGCTGCTCGGTCATCGTGACGTAGCTCGCCCAGGGGCCGGACTTGTAGAAGGGGTCACTGGTCGCCGACTTGAGGATGGGCACCAGGCTGTTCTTCTTGGTGAACGACGTCGACGCCTCGCCCTGGGACAGGAACTGCACCAGCTTCACGGCCTCGGCCTTGTGCCCGCTGCCCTTGGCGACACCCCAGCCGGCGGTGGCCAGCGGCTGCACGGTCTTGCCGCCGGGACCCGACACCAGGGGCGCGGTGCCCCACTGGTCCTTGGAGATCGACTTCGACTCCGACACCGTGGCGATCACCTCGGGGTCCTGGAGCAGGAACGCCGTCGAGCCGTTGGAGAACGCCTCGACCATCTCCGGATAGCCCCAGGACACGGACGACTTGGGGGAGGCCTGCTTGAACAGCTTCAGATAGTTATCGATCGCGTCCTCGGCCTCGGGCGCGGCGAAGATCGTCCGCCCGTCCTTCAGCTTGAAGCCGTTCGCCGGGTCCACGTCGTCCGCGAGATACGCCTCGATGGCGGCGGTCGCGTTGCTGTTGGCGTTGGCGCCGCCGCGGAAGGCGTAGCCGTAGCGCCGCGCGGACGGGTCGTGGATGGCCTTCGCCTGCTCCAGCAGCTCCTCCCAGGTCGCCGGCGGCTTGTCGAAGCCCGCCTTCTCGATGAGGTCGGTCCGGTAGAAGAGGCTCAGCCCGTAGAAGCCGTACGGGACGAAGTACGTCCTGCCCTTGGTGTCCTTGGCGGCGTTGACGGCGTTCTCCGTCATCGCCTCCCAGCCCTTCCAGCCGTCGAGGTCCTTCTTCATGTCATACAGCCAGCCGTTGTTCGACCAGGGTCCGACGGTGATGTCGCGGACCTCCAGGACATCCACGCCGCTGCCCGACTGCAGCATCTGCTGGAGCTTCTGGTCGGCCTGCTCGGTGGGCGGGGAGACCAGGTTGACCTTGATCTTGGGGTTCTGCTGCTCGAAGTCGGCTATGAGGTCCTTGAGCAGAGCGGTGCGGGTCGGGTTCGTGAGGCTCTCGACCATGTTGAGCGTGACCGTTCCGCTCGCGTCCGGGCTCATCGTGGAGCAGCCGGTCAGGAGCAGCGCCGTGGCGGTGCCGAGCGCGAGGACCGCCGTCCTTCTTCTCATCGTGCTGACCTCTTCCCTGTGTTCTCTCGTGCCCAGGCGCCGAGGACGGGGACGCATTCCTCGGCGAAGTACTCGTAGTCGGCCGCGGTGTTGTAGACGTGCGCGGACAGCCGCATGAAGCCGGCGCCGCCGAAGCTGGTGAAGGCCGCCTCCACGCCCAGCTCGCGGGCCACCCGGTCGCGCAGCCCGTCGGCCTGGAGCCGGTCGGCGGCGAGGCCGTCCGGCAGCCGCACCAGACGCATGCCGGGGACGGGCATGCCGACGTCGACGGCCGTGTCCGCGCCGGCCGTCCCGGCGAACGCGGCACCGATCAAGGCGGCGCCGTAGTCGGCGAGTTCGTCCATGTAGCGGCGGGCGGCCGGCCAGCCCCAGGTGCGCTCCACGAAGTCCAGGGCCGCCGGCGCCGCCAGGTAGGCGGTGGCGTCGATCGTGCCCTGCTGGTCGAAGCGGTCCGGGAAGGGCTCGGCCGCCGCCCAGGAGTCGATGAGGGGGTACAGCCTCTCGCGCAGCGGGCCCCGGGCCACCAGGGCCGCGGTGCCGCGCGGGGCGCAGCCCCACTTGTGCAGGTTGCCGGTCCAGAAGTCGTACGTCGCACCGGCGAGCGGCGCCTCGAGAAGGCCGGGGGCGTGGGCGCCGTCCACGAGGACGGGGACGCCGCGCCGCCGGGCCTCCGCGCCGATGCGCTCGACCGGCAGCCGCCGCGCGGTCGCCGAGGTGATCTGGTCGACGACCACGAGCTGCGTGGCGTCGGTGAACTCGGCGGCGACGGCCTCGTACGCCCGCTCCTCGTCCGCGTCGAGCGGCACGTGCGCGGTGCGCACCCGTCCGCCGAAGCGGCGGGCCAGCCGCTCGGCCCCCATCGTCACGGCCCCGTAGCCGTGGTCGGTGACGACGATCTCGCCGCCGGGGCGCAGGGTCAGGGCGGCGAAGACGACGCTCGCGCCGGCGCTGGCGTTCGGCACGAGGGCGAGGTCGCCGGCGTCGACCCGCAGGAAAGCGGCGAGCCGGGCGCGGGTGGCCGCGAGCCGCTCCGGAAGGGCCGGGAACCACACCACGGGGGAGCGTTCCATCTCCACCCGCAGCAGTTCCTGGCGCTCCTGGGCCACCAGCGGGACGGCCCCGAAGGAGCCGTGGTTCAGGTGCTTGAGGTCGGGGTCCAGTGACCACGCCCGGCCGGCGGGCGTGCCGTCCGCCAGCAGGAGGGGGCGCGGTGCGGTCGTCACCTCGGTCTCGCTCACAGGTCTCCACATCTGGGCAGGGCGGTCCAGCGGAACATCACGGTCCGCCGGACACATCTGATGACTCGGCATCCTGCACACGTTTCAGAGGGGAGACAAGGGGTCGTACCGTGAAAGTCATCAGATGACTTCTGAGTGATACGCGGCCGACACATCGGAAAGTCGCTAGAGTTCTCAACGGGGTGCGGCGGCCGGCCGCCGGCCCGTACGGGGAGGAAGAGGGGACGGATGTCCGCAGTCGAGAAGGCGTTCCACGGCCTACGGCACATGATCGGCACGGGCCGCCTCGGCCCCGGCGAGCGCATCCCGCCCGAGGGCGAGCTCTGCGAGGAACTGGGCGTCTCACGCGGGTCGCTGCGCGAGGCCGTCCGCATGCTCGCCGCCCTCGGCGTCATCGAGCCCCGGCACGGCTCGGGCACCTACGTCTCGCAGCTGCGACCCGAGGACGTCATCGGCAGTCTCTCCCTGACCCTCGAACTGCTGCCGCTCTCCGGCCTGTTGGAGGTCTACGAGATCCGGCGCGTCCTGGAGGCCCATGTGGCCGCCCAGGCGGCGGCGCGCCGCACCCCGGAGAACGTCCGCACCCTGTTCGCCCTGATCGACGCCATGGAGGCCACGAGCGATCCCTCCGAGGCGTCCGAGCTGGACCACCGCTTCCACGCGGAGATCGCCAGGGTGGGGGGCAACCCCACCCTGGCGACCCTCCTCGCCGTCTTCCGCGCCCGTAGCCGCAAGTACCAGGTCTTCACGCTGCCCGAGGGCCCCGAGCTGCGCCGCAAGAGCGACGACGACCACCGTGTCCTGGCCACCGCCATCGCCGACCACGACCCGGTCGCCGCGGCGGGTGCCGCGCAGGCCCATGTGGCCCAGACGGAACGCTGGTTGCGCGCCTTCATGCCGCCGGTCGAGGAGGTCGAACGGGTCGAGGCGCCCGGGTCCGCGGACTGACGGATCGTCAGGCGTGCTCGGCCTGGGCGAAGTCGGGCAGCTCGGTGGAGAGCAGGTGCTCGGCGGCGCCGTCGAGCGCGCGGGCCGTCTCCGTGGACCGGGGCAGCATGGTCGCCTCGTAGGCGCGGACGGCCTGGCCGACGGTGTCGTGGCGGGCGAGCGCGAGAGCGAGTTCGCAGGCGTCCAGCAGGGCGAGGTTGACGCCGACGCCCAGCGGCGGCATGAGGTGGGCGGCGTCCCCGAGCAGGGTCGCGGACGGGTCGTGCTCCCAGGTGTGGGGGACGGGAAGGGCGTTGATCGGGCGGTCCACGTAGGGGCCGTCGTTGTCGGCGAACAGCCGCCGCATCCGGGGTGACCAGTCGCGGAAGCGGTCCAGCAGGAGGGCCCGGATGCTCTCGGTGTCCTGCGGGGTGAGGCCCTCGGCGGCGATCCAGTCGGCCGGGGCGCGCTGGATGACGTAGACGCGGACGTGGTCGCCGCCGTTGCGCTGGGCGAACAGGCCGCGCTCGCCGTCCGCCCCCGCGGCGCTGCCCTGGCCGGCCAGATCGGCGACGTCGGGGTGGCTGGTCGTGACGTCGTGGAACCACGCCTCCAGGAAGCTCACACCGGTGTAGCGGGGCTGGGCCGGCGACAGGGCGCGGCGCACCTTCGACCAGGCGCCGTCGGCGCCGATCACGAGGTCGCACTCGACGGTCGTGCCGTCGGCGAAGCGCAGCTGCCGGGGGTCGCCCGCCGGGCCGTCGACGGAACGCAGGGTGTGGCCCCAGCGCACGGTGCCGGGCCGCAGCGAGTCCAGCAGGAGCCGGCGCAGCAGGCCGCGGTCGATCTCCGGCTTGAACCGCTCGTCCGGCTCGGGGAGATGGTGGAAGAGGACCGTGCCGGCCGGGTCCAGCTGACGCATCTCCTGACCCTCGGGGCGGGACAGCCGGTGGAACTCGTCCAGGAGGCCGGCCTCGCGCAGGGCGAGCTGGCCGTCGTCGGCGTGCAGGTCGAGGGTGCCGCCCTGGTCACGGGCGTCCGGGCCGGCGTCCCGGTCGTAGACGGTCGCGGCGATGCCGTGCCGCTGGAGGACGCGGGCGCAGAGGAGGCCGCCGGGGCCGGCGCCGATGATCGCGATTCGGGGTGCGGAGGTGTGCACGGAAGCTCCGTTTCATGGGTGGGGAAGGACGCGGCCGGGCCGGTGCCTCACGACCGCCGCTTCAGAAAAGCACACCGGTTTAATAAGTGCAACAACTCAACTTTTGAATCGGGACAGCTTTTTCAACAAGTCAACCGGCGAGGTAGGGTGCCGCCATGCCCAGTACGCGACCCGACCCCGCGGCCGATCCCTCTCCCGCCCCGATGGGGCGCCGTGAGCGGAAGAAGGCCGCCACCCGCCAGGCCATCGCCGACGCCGCCCTGCGCCTGTTCCTGGAGCGCGGATACGAGGCGGTCGGCATCCGTGAGATCGCGGACGCCGCCGACGTCTCCACCACCACGCTGTTCAAGCACTTCCCGGTCAAGGAGGCCCTGGTCTTCGACGAGGACGCCGAGCAGGAGGCCCGCCTGCTCGCCGCCGTCCGCGAGCGGCCCGGGGGCCGGTCCATTCCGGCCGCCCTGTGTGAGCACGCCCTCGCCACCCGGCTGGGCCCCATCGGGGGTGACGACCGCTTCGCCGCCTTCACCGAGCTGGTGACCGGCACCCCGGCCCTGCGCGACTACGGCCAGAAGATGTGGCTGCGGCACAGCGCCGCCCTCGCGGAGGTCATCGCCGAGGAGAGCGGCCTCGCCGCCGACGACCCCGCCTGCACCGCCCTCGCCCACTTCGCGCTGGAGGCCCCGCGCGCCGCCGCCGCCCACGCCGACCCCCGTGCGGCCGTCGTCCGCGCCTTCGGCCTGCTGGAACACGGCTGGAGCGCGATCGAGGGAGGGGTCTGAGCGGGGCCGACGACCCCGTGGCTCGGCACCCCCTCGGCTCCGGTGGCCCTGAAAATCGAACACATGATTGAATTCGGTCATGCGTACGTTTCCAGACGACCTCACCCGGGCCCAGCAGGAGTGGAGCGCCACCTACCGGCAGCTCGCCGAGCGGCCCGGCCGTACCGAACTGCGCCGGCGGCTGTACCGGCTGTCGGCCGAGGTGTTCTTCCACCCCTGCTGGCAGCACCGGCGGCCGAGCCCCGGCGCGTGGTGGGAGCTGCGGCAGTCGGGCCGCGCGGGCGGCCGGGCCGCCCGATGACGCGCTGGAGTGCGGGCCCGGACGTCCCGGATGATCCTGAGGACATGGCCGCAACCCCGCGTGTGACCGTGCATCCGCCGTCCCCCACCGGCGGGCGGCGGGTGCGCGTCGACGGCGAGATCCTCGGACTGGCCCACAACCTCACCGACGTCGCCGAGTTCCTGCGCCGCGCGGGCCTGGAGATCGACCCGTCCGACGTGGCGCTCGCGCCCTGGATCGACTGGCGTGGCGTCGGGCCGGAGCGCTGGGGCCCCGACAGCGACGGCTGACCCTGGAACCTGCCCCGGGAACCGGTCCGCGTCACAAGCGAACCGGCGGGCGCACACGTCTCCCTCCCAGGAGCCCGGAGTGCCGCCGCTCCTGCCGTCATGGGACCGTGAACCGGACGACCCCGCCCCTGACCGACGAGCACGCCGAGGAGAGCCGACGGTGAGTCCCGCCGACGCCCTGTCCATCGTCCCGATGACGACCGCACACGCGGACCGGGTCCTGACGATCTATCAACTCGGCATCGACGAGGGTGAGTCCACCTTCGAGACGACCGCCCCCACCTGGGAGACCTTCGACTCCGTCAAGCTCCCCGAGCACCGGTACGTCGCCGTGGACGCCACCGGCGGGGTGCTGGGGTGGGTCGCCGTGATCCGGGTCTCCGACCGGTGCGCCTACGCCGGGGTCGTCGACCACTCCGTGTACGTGCACCCCGCCGCACGCGGCCGGGGCGTCGGCAGGGCCCTGCTCGACGCCCTCATCGCCTCCACGGAGGCCGCCGGGATCTGGACCATCCAGTCGGGCGTCTTCCCCGAGAACACCGCCAGCCTCGCGCTGCACCGCAAGGCCGGCTTCCGGGTCATCGGCATCCGCGAACGCATCGGCCGGCACCACGGGGTGTGGCGGGACGTCATGCTCATCGAACGCCGCAGCCCCGTGGTCGGGTGACCCGCCCGCGCCGGGGCGCGTTGCGCCGATCGGGCCGCGCCCGGCGCGCCTCGGCCGGACGGGCGGGCGCCCGTGCAGGATCGGTGCCGGGGGCGGCCACCTGACGGGCCGCCCCCACACCCCCCACCACCGCCACGAGGTCCGGCCATGTCACTTCTCGCCCGCACACCGGCGGCCCGATGACGCCCGGCGAGGGAGACGGACCCGGCGGCGGCCGGTACGGCGAGGCCGTCTTCCCGCCCGAGCGGCGGGGCGAGGGCGAGCGCATCGACTTCGGCGCCCTCGCCTACGACGACATCACCCTGGCCCGGCTGCGGGCCCTGGGCGCCGGACCCGGCCGGCGCTGCCTGGACGTGGGCGCGGGCACCGGAACCGTCGCGCGCCGGCTGCTGGACGAGGCCGGCGTGAGCAGCGTCCTCGCCGTCGACCGGGACGTCCGCTTCCTCGCCGCGCGGGCCGTCCCCGGCCTGGAGGTACGGGAGGCCGACGTCACCGATCCGGACTTCGTGCCCGGCCGCTTCCACTTCGTCCACGCCCGCTTCGTGCTGATGCACCTGCCCGACCGCGACCGGGTGCTCCGGGCCCTCGCCGAGCGGGTCGAACCCGGCGGCCACCTGGTGCTCGGCGACGCCGTCGACCTGACCGGCGACCGCGCGCCCGAGACGCCGTACTCCCGGGTGATGCGCGCGATGTGGCGCGGACTGCGGGAGACCATCGGCACCGACGTCACCTGGGTGCCGTCGTACCCGCGGCTGCTGCGCGAGGCCGGGCTCGAACGGGTCGCCGCCGAGATCCATGTGCCGCCGCTGGTGCCGGGCAGCCCCATCAGCCGTTTCTGGGCCGACACCTGGGAGCGCAGCCGCGCGGCGATGCGCGCCACCGGGCTCGTGGACGACGCCGCCGTCGACGAGGGGATCCGCTACCTGGACTCCGACGAGTGCGCCGCGCTGTCGGCCGGTCTCCTGACTGTCTGGGGGCGACGCCCTCCGGCGTGAGCCGTGGCCGGATTCCTTCGTGACCCTTTCCTGACGCGAATTTCCGTGTAGGTGGCAGGCATGGACCGCCCGGCCCGGGGCACCAGGTGATCAGCTCGGCGCCGCACGGTGCCGGGCGGTGTCGTGCGGGGACGGACATCGGGCCGCCCCGCGAGGGGAGTCGGCCGTTCCCACGGCCATGTCTCGGGAGAGAGGAATCGCCATGATCCTGCCGGCGGAGAAGGAACTGCGCGGCGTACTGGCCCGGTTCGCGCAGGCGCGCATCGCCCACGACGTCCTTCCCACCGGCCACACCAGCCGGGCCCTCGAGGACGCCACCTACACGCTCTGCGTGATGACCGGCGCCCGCACCGCCGACGACGCGCTCCGCGCCGCGGACGCCCTCCTGGAGCGCTACGGCGCCGACCGCCGGGACGGCAGGCCCGAGGACGAGACGCTCGCCGCCTGAGGCGATGTCAGTGCCGTGACCCAGGGGGTGTCTTGTCGATCGGGCCGGATCAGCTCGCGGTGTCTGGTGCCGTGCATCGCAAGGCGGAGGAGGGAGTCGATGCGGCGCATCGGCGAGTGACGACAACGCGGCGAGGCGCGGTGCCAGGCGCCGGGAGCCCGGCCTGATCGACAAGACACCCCGTAGGGTTCCGGCACTGGTCCCCAGCCCCTCAGGAGCTGTGTCACATCCTCCCTTCGCAGGTCACGGCATCGTTAGCGCCGTGGTGACTCTGCTGACCGTTCGGTTCCGCGTCGTTGGACGGGCATCCGAACGGCAGTGGAAGACCCAACGCGACGTTGGAGGAGCGGCAGTGGCAGCTGCGGAAGCCACACGTCGAACTGGTGCGTCCCCGCGCCGCGTACCGAGCTTGCCACTGACCCCAGACATGCGTAGGTGCCCCGGCCGGGTGACCTGTATGGGGGTGTTGCGGTGGCGTCGGGGGTGCTCAGGTGAGGTCGGCGAGGGAGGGCGCCGGATCAGCCAGCCGCGGCGCGTACCCGCGCAAGTCCCCGGCCGATGGTGTCGCGTTCGGCGTCGTAGTGCTCGCCGCGCAGGTTGGGCACGATTCTGCCGGCCGTGGTGACGAACTGCGCACAGGCCGCGACCAGGTCGATGAACTGGGCGCTGTGCTCCATGCGCTCAAGCTGCGGGGCCGCCTCCTGGTGTGCGAACTGGGCCTGTTGGCGGAACCGGTCGAACTGGGCTTCGTTCACTGCGTGCCGGGCGGTATCGTCGGCCATGGCCTTCGAGGCAACCGCTGAACGGCGCAGGCAATCGGTGGTCACCACCGAGGCGACCGCGTCGTTGGCGGCCAGGTCGTGGATCGCCTCCACCTTCTCCTGGACGCTCTCCGGGGAGTCGACCTTCCAGCCCACCACCCGCTTCGCGCTGTCGTGCGTACAGCGGGGCTCCCCACTGCGGGGGTGGGGCGGGGGGGTTGTTCACCGCCTCGAACCGCTCCTCGGGATCCGGAATGCTGGTCAGGATCTTGTGGATGGTCTGGGAGATGTTCGTCCGCCGGCGCTCCTTCGGCCAACGGGAGGCCACCCACCGGTAGTCGCGGACGGCGGAGTACGACAGGCCGATGTCCTCGGCGAACAGCCGGATGGCCTCGCTGACCGTGAACAGGTCGTCCTTCCCGGACGGATTCGCGCCCCCATACGCGCGCGCATCGGCTCGATCTCCATGGCCGCATCGCCGATCCGCCACTGGACGCCGCTCATCGTGGCGACCCAGTCTCGTCCCAGCTTGACCAGCTCGTCGTAGCGTTCCCGGGTCACACTGCCGATCATCTCGGGCATCCGGACACCACCCCCACGTGCCCCGGTTGCGGCATCCGACCTGTGCCGCCGACACGCCCTGCCAGCCCGATACTTCGCACCATCCGACGGCCTCCGGCCGTCGGAAAGGGCGCACGTCCCCGGCTGTGGAGCAGGTCTATAGCCGTCGGATGCGCGGTCTCACAACTCGCGCTGCCCAGTGCGCCGCTGGTGCCAGACCCGATTGCGGCAGCGCGGAGAGCAGCATATTGCCGAGACGGGACGTTCGACACCGACCGTCCAGGAAGTCCCGCACTCCGGGCATTTGGCTGTCACGCGGGCCTTCACCGCCTCGGTCCTCGCCCTCGCCTGCCGCATCCGCCGCCAATACCGCGAACGGCACGCCGACGAACAGAACACGGCCGTCGCCTTCGACGATGGCATCAGCGGCCCACCGCACCCCCGGCACAGCCGCGGACCGGCGTCGTCGTCCGTGACCACGACCAGCCGCAGACGGGGCGCCCCGTCCCTGCCCATGCCGTCACCGTACGACTCATGCGGGCGGCTGCCCACTACCCGAGGACCACAGCGAAGCGGGTCTCCCCGTGCGCCACGGGGAGACCCGCCCTTAAGAATCACTCGGTGCCGATTCGCGGGCCATGAATGTCAACCAGTCCAGCCGTCCGGCGGAAATTGGCCCGGCTCTGTACGGCGGGCCCGTCCCTGGACCAAGTCCTCCAGATGGCTTCTCAGTCGGCTTCGGGTCGCCAGGATGGTGCGGCGCGGCGTGCCGAGTGCGCCGCGAGGAGGCCGATCGTCACAGCGGCGAGTGAGAAGCCGGTGGCTGCTGTGGCCAGGACTGGCCAGGAGAATTTGCCTTCTCGCAAGGATATGACGAAGAACAGTGAGTGCCAGTTGGTGATGAATGTGGCGATGCAGGTGGCGATGAGCAACGGCACGGTCAGGTACCACGTGGCGATCGTGCGGAAGATTCGGGTGTTGCCGGTAAGGACGCTCAGCGGTGCCAGTCCTCGCCTGATGCGCACGAACTCGGCGGCTGCGCTGATCAGTCCTGTCACCAGCAGCAGGCCCAGACCTGTGCCGCCGAAAAGGTAGAGCCAGTAGTTGAGCCGATTCTTCTGTTGGGCGCCGATCACCCAGGATTCGCCGGGTGTTTCCACATTGATACCTGGGAGTACGGCATAGGCGGCTTTCTCGATCGCTGCCCGGTGTCCGGACTCGTCCGCAGCCACGATCAGCGACTGGCGGGCACGACCAGTCGGTAGTGCGCCGTTGACGGCTTGGACGGTGAGGTTGCCCTGGTAGGGGGCGGCCAGTTCTTGCAGCCGTGGGTCTTGTGTGCTGATGGGCTTGGCGGTTGTCGGGCAGGGCAGGCGCAGTGCCTTGAGATCGTGGCAGGCGCCGGCCAGGTCGATATGGGGGTGCTCACCTTCGGGATGGGCGGTGGTAGCCAGGAGGTGCGTCCCGTCCGGAAGGGTGCGTGCGAGGTGTTCAGTGGCGCGTGGGGTGAGGTTGCTGCTGGAGACGGTGAAGAGGGTGTCTCTCACCCGCTGAGTCAGCTGCTTGGCAGCAGCGGCGCTGTCCCCCAGCCGGCTGTTCCAGACCTGTAGGTGGCTGATGAGACCGATACCGATGATGAAAACCACGGAGAGGCGGACAAGCACTCCTGGATGGGCCGCGGTCCAGCGTCCGGCGATGAGGCGCCCCGGGTTGCCCTTGCGATAGCCGCTTGCGGCGATGCGCTTGCCGTTGGCGACGCTGAGCATGGCGACAGCCGACGGCAGCGTGGCCCACATCAGAACGGTTCCGGCCAGGAAGACCACAACATCTGGCCCCTTGGGGGCATATTGGCTGAAAGCGATTGCCGCGACACCGACGCCGCACAAGGCCAAGCGCCATTCGGGCAGGTGTGAGGAGGAGGTGCTGGGCCGTGTTGCCGTCTTCGTGCGTTGAACGCGGTGAAGGACCACGACCAGCATGAGTGTCAGGACGAGGGAGGCAACGAACGCGGCGATCAGCTGCGGCCACGCATGGCGCAGGTCATCGGCGTTGACGATAAAGCCCGTGAAGGGCAGCCGTACGTCGGTGGCCAGCAGGACGGCGGCAGGGATGAGAGCCAGGAGTACCCCTACGGCAGCAGGGGTGAAGGCTTCCCCTACGTTCATCACCGCTCGGTGTGCCCAAGAGGCTCCCAGGGCGTTGACGAGGTGGCTTCGGCGGTCTCGGGTGGCTGATCCGACCCGTGTGGCCACAATCAACAGTGCCAGGCCCGGTACGGCCATCAGAACGGCGATGACTCCGACAGTCTCCGCCTTGGTGTGAGGATAGATGTCCTGGTTCATCGGGAAGAGCTGGCCGAAGCCCGTGATGTACTGCCAGGATGCCGCCGTGGGGTTGGCCGGCGGATGAGCGGGGCGGGCATAGGCAATGCGCTCAGACGGCGACCTGAGCCCCTGCTTGTCGATTGTCCCGGCGTAACGGCCGTATCTGTCGGTGCTGTTGTTGTCTTTTGCCGCTTCGGCGAGTTCCGGGGACAAGAAGACCTCGCCCGGCCGAGGCCAGCGCGAGAGGCCTGGGGGCGGAGGGGTGCCGGTCGCGAGAGGCTCGACGTAGATGATGCTGTGCTGTGACGCGCCGAACGAGTCGATGGACTCTTTCCACAATGCTGTGGCCTGGTGTGCGCTGCTGGCCAGGAGGGGGCCTCGCGCCGTATCGCGCTGCGTGCGGCCGTCGAAGGTCGCGCTGGTGGTCACCATGGCCAGAGCGGTCAGCGCAAGCGCGGCAGAGGCCATCATCAGGGCCCACATGCGCAGTCGCGTGCCCGGAGTGGTGCGTCCTGCGGCTCGCCCGATCCGCAGAAGCTGGAACCAGAGCCTTCCCGGGCGGCGGAGGCGTGGTGAGTGCTGGTCAGTCACGCGTGCGTCCCCCGCTGGACAGGGATGAGCGTGCTCTCCTGGAGCTGAAACTCGTCGTCCGCTCGATCGGCGATCGCAGAATCGTGAGTGACTACCAGCAGTGCGCAGTTCCGCTCGCGACAGATCCGGAATAACTGGTCGGCTACATTCTCGCGTGCCTTCGGGTCCAGTGCACCGGTCGGCTCATCCGCCAGCAGCACGGACGGCTGAGCAATGAGCGCCCGCGCCACGGCTGTGCGCTGGCGTTCTCCTCCGGAGAGCATGCCGGTTGGGGTACTGCCGTGAGGCACTTCGAGTTCTTCCAGGAGCCGTGTGGCTGACTCATAGGCACGATGATGGTCGGCGCCGTCGAGGAGCATGGGCAGAGCCACGTTCTCCACTGGTGTCAGTTCGGGCAGCAGCTCGCCGAATTGGAAGACCATGCCGAGGTGTTTGCGGCGGGCCTTGGTCAAGGAGCCAGGCAGGAGTCCCGTTAGGCGATGCCCCCCTGCCGTGATCGTGCCGGAATCCGGTTTGATCAGACCGAGCACACACATCAGCAGTGTGGACTTCCCCGATCCACTAGGCCCGGTAACGGCCACCGACTTCCCCGGGGCCACGGCCAGGTCGACGTTGTTGAGGAGCACACGGTCTCCGACCTGATAAGTCAGGCCTTTGATCTGGAGACCGCCGCCCAGCGGAGGTGTGCGGGTCACAGCACGTCCATATCTTGAAGTAGCCCAGCGGAGACGAAACGGCCCCGTCGGGTAAGCCATGAAACGGCCTACCCGACGGGTACTCAAGCGGTGACTCCGGTTACGGAGCCTTCCACCCGGAGCAATCGTCACTGTCCCAGTCGTTGTCGTCGCACGCCCTGAACTTGATGACCTTCGAGCCGTCGCCCGAGATCACGCGGGTCTTGAAGCCGCTGTGGTTCCACAGCGTGCGCAGGGTACCGGGGCTGGCCTGGCGGTAGTACTCGGCCTTGCCCGAGTCGCCGTCATCGCTACCGTCGTAGACGGAGATAAGACCGTCGTCGCCGTTCCACGGGCTGGTCGCGGTCATGCCGCCGCCCTTGGCGTCAAGCGCCATCGCGGTGCTGGTCGGCACCCCGATACCAATGATCAACGCTATGCCTGCAATCGCCTTAATTCTGCGCATAGTTGATCCCTCCCCTGTTTGAAGTGACCTGTACGGCTCGTGTGCCGCCTGGTACAGATGCTGATCAGGGTCCGGGCAAGATTTCTTTCACAAGGGAATTACTCTCAGTGTGAGAGGTGTCACTCAGTGGAATATTCGGTTCCGGACCTGGCGCGTTGTGCTTGACCCCGAGTCGTGGGACCGGCCGCCATGATCCTTGCGGCTGCAGTTGAACCAGTAGATGGTGGTGCTGAGGTGCATGTCGAGGAGGCGCCTACGGGGGGCAGGTCAGCAGCGAGCGCGGCAGAGCTGCGTCGCGGGCAGCACGGGCAGGGATGCCGAATCGGGCGAGGTGGGTGCGGAGGGTTTGCGGGGTGGCGGGCGGCGGTCGCCCGAAAGGCTGCCGCTGCCGTTCGGCTACCCATGCCCATCAATGCCCAACCGAACGGAAGGCCGGATCATGGCCCCGCTTCAGGGTGCTGTGACCTGCGAAAAGAGCATGTGAAACAGCTTGTCAGGAGCCCTCGTGTCACGCCCGGCCCGCCTCGTCGCGTCGCTCGACGCCCCCTTGCCCGTCACCGGCTTCGAGTCGGCCCCGAGCCTGGTGTCCGGGCCGGGCGCCCGGTTCCTCGTCCAGCGGGACGACACCCACCTGATCGTGCGGGAACTCGCGGGCTGGGAGCCGGTTTCGACGATCCGCTTCCCCGCGCCCTGGCCGCCCGGGTTCGGCTCGTGGGCCGTGTCGCCCGACGCCGGCCTCGCCGTGTTCGCGGGACGGCACGCCCTGAGCGCCGTCGACCGGTCCGGACGGGTGCGCTGGGAACTGCGGCACCCCTGCTGGGCGGGGTGCGCGGGACACCCGGACGCCTCCGCGTACGTGGACGACCGGAACCACCGGTACTCCGGCAGCGGCTCGGCCGCCTTCGCCGCCGACGGCAAGGTCGTCTGGGCGCATGTACCCGGCCCCTCGGCGGACGGGGACGAAGGCGGGGAGGAGTGGCTGGTCCTCGACGCCGCCGACGGCACGGTGCTGGCCCGCACCGGCACCGGGACGGTGGCGGCCGGCTCCGTCCACGTCCCGCACCCCGACCCCGGCCAGATGGGCCTGACCATCGGCGAGGGCCAGGACGGCTCGCCCCTGCGCTGGGGCCGATGGGACGGCCGGGAGCTCACCGTGGACACCTTCGGCGGAGAGGACCGCGTGCTGCTCGCGGTGAGCCCCTCGGGGGACCGCCTGCTCACCGTCACCCACGACCAGGACACCCTCGCCGTGCACCGCACCGCCGACGGCTCCGTGGCGGCCGCCCTCGACGCGGACGCGATACCCCCGCACCCGGCGGCCGCCGCGGAGGACGCCGAGGACGACGAGGCCCGCGCCTGGTTCGACTACGAGGGCGGCTTCGTCGACGAGGACACCGTCGTGGCCGGGACCGTCGAGAGCGACGAGGAGTCCGGGCCCGCCCGGCACTGGCTCGCCGACCCGGCCTCCCCGCGCCCGCCCGACCGGATCGCCTACCCGGTCGAGGTGTCCGGCCCGCCCAGGGCGCTGGGCGAGGGAACCTGGTACACGGCGTCCGCCGTCGGCAGCGCCCTGCTCGTCTGGACCCTGTGACCGGGCCCCGACCTCCTACCCGCGCCGGTGCAGCTCGATGGCGAGCGGAGTGGCGGTGAACATCGACGAGTACGTCCCCACCGCCACCCCGATGAGCAGCGCCAGCGCGAAGTCGGTGAGGGAGTCGCCGCCGAACACGGCCAGCGCGGTCAGGATGAACGCCGCCCCCATCCCGGTGTTCACCGTGCGGGGCAGGGTCTGCAGCAGCGCCCGGTTCGCGAGCGTCGCGAACGGTTCCCCGGGGCCGCGCCGCACCATGTCCCGCACCCGGTCGAACACGACGACCGAGTCGTTGACCGAGTAGCCGATGACGGTGAGCAGCGCCGCCAGGAAGACCCCGTCGACCGGCTTGCCCAGCCAGGCGAAGATCCCGACGAGGATCACCACGTCATGGGCGAGGGCCGCGACGGCCGCCGTGCCGAACAGCCAGCGGAACCGGGCGGACAGATACAGCAGTTGCGCGCCCAGGGCGACGGCCAGCGCGATGAGGGCACCCCGGCGCAGCTCCTTGCCGAGGCTCGGGCCGATCGTCTCGTCCCGCAGCTTGTCGGCCCCGCCGCCCACCGCGCCGACGGCCTCCGTGACCGCCGACGCCTCGGCGTTCGTCAGCCGGTCGGTGCGCACGCTGATCCGCTGGTCCCCGGACGCCTGCACGACGGCCCCCGGGAACCCGGCGTCCGCGAGCGCGGCGCGGGCCCGGTCGGGATCGACGGGGGAGGAGGTGCCGTACTCGATGAGCCGGCCGCCCGTGAACTCGACGCCGAAGTCCAGACCCCGCACCGCGATGCCCGACGCGGCCAGCACCAGCGCCGCCGCCGACAGGGCCAGCCAGCGCCGCGGCCGCCGCATCAGCCGGGGCTCCCTGCGGGCCAGCCGGTCCCGGACCGCGCCGGTGTGCGCGATGCCGGTCAGCCGCGGACGGCGGCGCAGCCGGCGCCGGTTGACCACGGGATCGGCGAGGACGCGGGTGACGACCAGCGCGCTGAACATGGACGCGAGCACACCGATGCCCAGGGTGACGCCGAAGCCGCGCACCGGACCGGAGGCCAGGAAGAACAGCAGACCGGCGGCGATGAGCGTGGTGATGTTGGAGTCGGCGATCGCGCTGAACGCGCCCTTGAAGCCCGCCGCGAGGGAGGACCGGGGGCTCGGCCGGCTGCGGGCCGCGTACTCCTCGCGGGCGCGTTCGAAGACGAGGACGTTCGCGTCGACGGCCATGCCGATCGCCAGGACGAACCCGGCGAGACCCGGCAGGGTGAGCGTGGCGCCGAGCGCGACCAGCGCGGCGTAGGAGATCAGGCCGTAGCAGGCCAGCGCGACGACCGCGAGGGCGCCGAGCAGCCGGTACACGGCGACGATGAACACGCCGGTCAGCGCGGTGCCGACGACGGCCGCCCAGGCGCTGGCGGTGATGGCCTCCGCGCCCAGCGTCGGGCCGACCGTCCGCTGCTCGACCGTCTCGACGGGCACCGGCAGCGCCCCGCCGTTGATCAGCAGGGCGAGTTCCTTGGCCTCCTCGGCGCCGAACGAGCCGGTGATCTGCGTGGCCCCGCCGCCGATGCCGGTGCCGCAGCGGACCGAGGGGTCGACCTGCGGCGAGGAGATGACCTTGTCGTCCAGGACGATGGCCACCCGCCGGCGCGCGTCCCCGGCGGGATGACAGGCGGCCTTCCCGGTCAGCCGGGCCCAGCCGTCGCCGCCGCCCTTGAAGTCGAGGGCGACGTGCCAGCCCGCCCCGCCCTGCTGGTCGAAACGGGCGGCGGCCTCCTCGACGTCCTTGCCGGTCAGCGAGGCCGCGGCCAGCCGCAGCGGCTGCCCGGTCTCGTCCTCCAGCACGCGCGGGCCGCTCGCGCCCGCCTGCGCGGAGGCCGTCCCGAGGACCTCGTGGAACGTGAGCTGCGCGGTGCGGCCCAGGACCTCCCCGGCCTGGGTGGGGTCCTGGACGCCGGGCAGCTCCACGACGATCCGGTCGGTGCCGGAACGCGAGAGGGAGGGCTCGGCGACGCCGAGCGCGTCGATACGGTCGCGCAGCACCTCCAGGGTGCGGTCGGTGGCCTCGGCGGCGGAGTCGCCCTCGCCGGGGCGGGTCTCCAGGACGATCTGCGTACCGCCGCGCAGATCGAGCCCGAGGCGTACGGGCACGGTGAACGAGATGAACACGGACAGGGCGATCACGGCGAGGGCGAGCAGCCCTCTGAGGCGCAGGGCGCGGGTCAAGAGAGGCCTCCGGCAGGCACACCACGGCCACCTCGGTGACCGGGGTCGGGCGGGGAAGGGAACGTGCGTCAGATGCCGGAGGCGGACGGCGGAGCACGCCGGTGGTGGTCGTGACCCGGGTGGGCCTGCCGCGGCACGGCCGCCGCGCGGAGGGGCGTACGGGCGTACGACGGCTCGCGATGCGGTGCGCTGCGCGCGGCGGGGACGGCGGGCGGCGCCGGCCGTTCGGCGGGGGCGTCGCCCTGGCCGCGGACCGCGGCGGGACGGACGTGGTCGTGTCCGTCGTCCACGGACGGCACGCCGCCGGCCGTCAGGGACGTGGGGGAGGGGTGCGGGGCGGCGTGGACCGGAGGGCTCAGCAGCGCCAGGAGCACGGCGAGCAGGACGGCGACCGGCCCCGCGGCACGGGGGACGACGCGTGCGGTGCGCGCCATACGCCGTCCCCTCCTCCGGTTCTGCGGCCGTCTCGGTCGGGGCCCGAGGGACCTGGCCGGGGAGTAGGCGGCCAGGACCCTCGGGCAGCTGGGGCGGGTCAGGGCTCGATGAGCCCCGCCCGGATGGCGTAGCGGGTGAGCTCCAGACGGTCCCGCAGGCCCAGCTTGTGCAGCAGGTTCGCCCGGTGCCGGTGGACCGTCTTGATGCTGATGAACAGCAGCTCGGCGATCTCCTTGGACGAGTGGCCCTCGGCGACGAGCTTGAGGACCTCCTCCTCGCGGGGCGTGAGGACCTGACCGGGGGGCTCCTCGCCATGGCGGACCCGGTCGAGGTAGTTGCGGATCAGGGCGGTGACCGCGCCCGGGTACAGGAAGGGCTCGTCGCGCACGGCCGCCCGGCAGGCGGTGACCAGGTCGCGGTCGGCCACCGACTTCAGCACATAGCCGCTCGCCCCGGCCTTCAGCGCCTGGAAGAAGTACTGCTCGTTGTCGTGCATCGTCAGGATCAGCACCCGCACGTCCGGCTTCAGCGCGTTGAGCTCCCGGGCGGCCTGGAGCCCCGTCATCCGGGGCATCGTGATGTCCAGGACGGCCAGGTCGACGTCCTGGCCGCGGGCCAGCGCGACCGCCTCGGCGCCGTCGCCGGCCTCCGCGACGACCTCCAGGTCGGGCTCGCGGTCGAGGATCAGCCGCACCCCGCGCCGTACCAGCGCGTGGTCGTCGGCGAGGAGGATGCGGATCACGGGGGTGTCGGTGGTGGTCATGACTGCTTTCCGGGGACGGACGCGACGGGGACGGCGAGCCGGACCTGTGTCCCGGCCCGCGGCTCGGAGGTGATGTCCAGCGCGGCCCCCACGAGCAGGGCCCGCTCACGCATGCCGCGGATCCCCGCGCCCTCGCGCGCGACGCCCGTTCCCCGGCCGTCGTCGGTGACGGACAGGACCACCGTGCCCCCGGTGTGCCGCAGACCCATCTCCACCTTCCCGGCCTCGGCGTGGCGGGCCGCGTTCGTCAGGGCCTCCTGCGCGACCCGGTACAGCACCAGCTCGGTCTCCGGGTCCAGCGCGGGCAGGTCCGGGTCGAAACGGCGGGTCACGCGCAGCCCGGTGTGGGTGGCGAACTCCGTCGTCAGCGAGGTCAGCGCACTCACCAGACCGAGGTCCTCCAGGACACCGGGGCGCAGCCTGCGCACCAGCCGGCGGACCTCGTCCAGGCTCTCCCTAGTGATCTCCTGCGCCTGCTGCAGCTCCCCGCGCAGGGGCTCCTCCGCCTCGTCGGCCGCCCTCTTCAGCACCAGCAGGATCGCGGTCATGCTCTGACCGACCTCGTCGTGCAGCTCCTGGGCGATACGGCGCCGCTCGCCCTCCTGGGCGAGCAGGGCCCGCGCGCTGCTGGCGGCGCGCTCGTGCTCGAGCCGCTCCAGCATGGCGTTGAAGCCGCTGATCAGCTCGGCGGTCTCACCCCGCCCCTGCTCCGGCAGGCGCTGTCCGGGCCGCAGCAGGTCGACGGTGGTCATCAGCCGGGTGAGCCGGCCCAGCGGGGCCAGCCCGATGCGCAGCAGGGCGGCGTTGGCGATCAGCATCACGGCCAGACCGCCGACCAGGATGATCGCCTCGGTCAGCAGCACCGGCACGGAGACGGTGACCGGCGCCCACAGCAGCAACGCGGTCGCGGTGCCCAGCACCACGGCGTTGAGGGCGAAGATCCGCCAGAACAGGGACACCGCGATGCCTCTCTCCTTGTGACAGGGCTCTGTCCTCCCTTTCGGTCACCGCGTACCCCGGGCATGAGCCATGGCCGGGGCTCACGCCGACGGCCTGAGCCCCAGCTTGCTCCCGGCCGGCCGCCGCGTCGATGGGTGCCAGTGCCCATTTCCACCGGTCGCGGGCCTGTCGGCCCCGGGCGTGACGGTCCGTAAATGGGTATCGCGCCCGATGGGATTCCCGCGCGTGGTCGGCCACGGTGGGGGCATGACCCAGCAGCCACCGTGACCCGGCACCCCGCATCCGCCAGGCCTGCCCCCGGCAGGCCTTCTCCGTATGCCCCGCCCCGTCACGAACGCTTCGACGCTAGGACCCGCCATGTCACTCGACACCACCCCGACCGATCACCGTCTCAAGCACGCGACGGCCCATGAGACCCGTCAGCGGCTGGAGCACGAGCGCGCCACCCGCCTCACGCAGCTGCAGGCCCTCGAAGAGGCCGGTCCCGGCGACGAGACCGCGGAGCACCTGGCGGCGCAGAAGGAGACCCTGCGGCGCGTCCTCAAGGAGATCGACGCCGCCTTCGCCCGCGTCGAGGACGGCGGCTACGGCACCTGCCAGGGCTGCGCCAAGCCGATCCCGGCCGAACGCCTGGAGATCCTGCCGTACGCGCGGTACTGCGTGCCCTGCCAGCGCAGCACCGCCTGACCCGCTCCGTCCCCGCTCCGTCTCCCCGCCCTGCCCGAAGGGGTGAAGTCGTGAACCAGATCACCGGTGACCGCACCGCGGCGCTGTCGGCCGAGGACCTCGCGGCGCTCCGCGAGAACCTGCACGAGCAGCTTCTGTTCCGCCGTGAGCAGCTCCAGCAGCTCACGGCCGCTGCCCTGCCGCGCGCCGAGGCGCTGCCGGACCGCCAGGGCGCCGGCCGTATCGAGGTGCGCGTCAAGCTCGCCGCCTCCGCGCGCATGGTCCTCGCCGACGTCGAGGCGGCCCTGGCCCGCATGGACGACGGCAGCTACGGCACCTGCCGGCTGTGCCGCCGGACCATCGACCTCGACCGCCTGATGATCGTGCCCCAGGCCCGCTACTGCGCCCGCTGCCAGCAGGTGAAGGAGGCCCGGCGGTGACGGCGGTCGACCCCCACGCGGCCAGGGCCCGGCACCGGCCCTGGCCCCGGCGCTGCCCCGGCATCGCCCTCGACCTGGGCAGCGCCCGTACCCGTGCCTGGCTGCCGGGCCAGGGCCTGCTCCTCGACGTCCCCACGGTGACGTTCGGCGACGGCCCCCTGCACCCCATACGACGGGGCGTCATCGTCGACACCCCCGGCACCGCCCGCATGCTCGACCGGCTGCTCACCCACCGTCTGCCCCGGCTGGGCCGGCCCCTCGTCATCGTGGCGGCCCCCGTCCTCGGCGGCGTGACGTTCCGCGCGCAGGCCCGCACCGCGGCCGAGGTCCTGCGGCCGCAGAGCGTGCTGACCGTCCCGTCGGCCCGGGCCGTGGCGGAGGCCGCCGGCGCCGATCTGAGCCGGCCCCTGCTCGTGGCGGACATCGGCGCCCATGTCACCGACGTCGTCCTGCTCACCGACGGCACGGTGACCGACGCCCGCCGCACCACCGTGGGCACCAGCGACCTCCACCGGTCGGCGTCGCCCGCGCGCATCACCGAGGCGGTCATCGCCATGGTGACCGCCGTCCTGGACCAGGACGACACCCCGCAGACGCTCGACGCCCTGCGGCGCGGCATCCTCCTGGCGGGCGGCGGCGCGCTGCGCCCCGACATCACCTACCGCCTCACCGACGCGCTGCACGCCCCCGTGAAGCCCGTGCCCGCCCCGCACACCGCCGCCGTACGCGGCGCGGCCGCCCTGCTCCAGGCTGCGCACGGCCACCCGTCGGCCGCCCCGGGCGCCGGCTGCGCGCGCCATCCGCACTAGAGACTCCCTCCGCACGTACCCCGCCCCACCCCGGCCACGTCTTCCGACAGCCCCAGCGGAAGCCGGTCACGCGGAAGGAGACCCCATGGCCCGCGCCATCCCCCCGGCACAGCCACCGCCGGACCACCCCGACCCCGACGAACACCGTCACGTCCTGACCTGGCGCTGGCGGCGCAACCCGCTGCGACGCCCCACCGACCTCGCGCAGGCGTGGATCGCCCTCGGCCTGTTCCTCGCCGTCCTGGCCGCCACACCCGCCGCCATGTTCCTGGCCGGCGACGCCGCCCACCGCCACTATCTGCACAAGGCCCGCCACCAGGCCGCCACCCGGTACGAGGCCACCGCCGTCACCGAGCACGACGCGCCCGGCCACCTCGAACCGGGCAGTGACGAGGCCGGGAAGGCCCGCTATCCGGTCACCGTCCGCTTCACCGACGACGAGGGCCGCGCCCGCACCGCCGAGGCGAAGGTGCCACCGTCCCTGCCCGCCGGCAGCACGATCCGGGTCTGGGTCGACGCGCAAGGGCAGATCACCGGACCTCCTCTGACCCGGGATCAGATCCGCGACAGCGCCCTCGGCTGCGCCGTCCTCGCCGCGCTCGCCGTGCCCGTGGCCGCGGCGGTCGCGTACCGCTGGGCCGTCCGCACCCTGGAGCGGCGCAACCTCGCCCGGTGGGAGGCGGAGTGGGCCCGTACGGCCCCGGACTGGACGGTGCGCTGACCCGCCGTACCGGATCTCGGTGTTCCGCTCGCCGTACCGACACGAACCCGCGGTATCAGGTGCCCAGGAGGGCACTCCTGGGCATCCGGAGACGGACAGCCGCACACCGAGGGAGCGTCCGACGACCATGGGTACCGCCGTCCGCGTGCCACAGACCCGCGACATGATCGGGGACGAACTCTCCGGCGACGAGGCGTTCACCGCCCTGCGCCACTACGGAGGACGGCGGCTGCTGACCGACTCCTTCGTCCGGTTCCGCTACGCCGACGGGTTCAGCAACGCCCGCGCCCTCGCCTTCCAGGTCGTGCTCGGCCTCGTCCCGTGCACCGTGGCCCTCGTCGGACTCGCCACCTCCGTGCACACCGAGGGCGTCGGCGACATCATCGAGCGCACCCTCGGCCGGATCGTGCCGGGCGCGAGCGCCGAGATCGTCGCCGACGCCTTCGACGGCACCCGGCGCACCGCCCATGGCGACGTGTGGAGCACCCTCGCCCTGTGGCTGGGCCTGGGCTTCGCCCTGCTCAACCTGGCCTCGGCCATGGGCCAGATCGAGCGCGGCGCCAACCGCATCTACGGCATCGAGCGCGACCGCCCCTTCCCCCGCAAGTACGCCCGTGCGATGGCGCTCGCCGTCGCCGCCGGACTGCCGCTCGGCCTCGGTTTCGTCACCCTGGTCGCGGGCGAGGCCGTCGGCGACGCCGTGGCGGCCTCCGCCGGCCGGGACGGCGGCCCCCGCTGGTGGGACGTGCTCGACGTCCCCGTCGGGCTGGCCCTCGCCTGGGCGGCCTCCGCGGTGATCTTCCGCTGGTGCCCGCGCCGTAGGCAGCCCGGCTACACCTGGCTCGCGTTCGGTTCGGCCGTGCACCTGGTGCTGTGGGTGGCGGCCACCTGGCTGCTCGCCCTGTACGTGGAGGGGAGCGGCGCCTTCGGTGCCCTGTACGGGCCGCTGACCGCGTTCGTGGCCCTGCTGCTCTGGGCCAACCTGACGGCCGTCGCCCTGTTCCTCGGCATCGCCTTCGCGGCCCAGCTGGAGGCGGCCCGCGCCGGGATCGCCTCCGCCGTGCGGCCCGACCCCGGGGCGGGCGGGTGACCCGCGGGGCCCTGGGGCGGGCCCGCCGTCAGCCGTGCGCCGCGGCCGTCACCGTCGCGGGGTCCACACCCGTCAGCTCGACGATGCGGTGCGGGGCGACACCCGCGGCCAGGGCCCGCCCGATCAGTCCGTCACGGCCGTCCGCGCAGTCCCGCCAGGCCAGCAGCTCCTCCTCGAGGCGCGCCAGCGGCTCGGGCGCCGTCGTGTGCCGCACGCGACTCAGCTCCTCGTCGCCGAGCGGGACGGGCAGCCGCTCGGCGCCCTCGGGGATCGCCCCGGTCTCCTCCGGCGGAAGCAGCCGCAGCCTCGGGTCGGTCGGGGTGACCCGCTGCGCGTCCAGCCAGGCGCGCACCGCGGGGGTGTCCATACAGGCGAGCTCACCGACGGCGGCCGGGGCCACGCCGAGCGGCGCGCCGGCGGCGGCGTCGTCGAGCAGGAACAGGTAGGCGTCCTCGGTCATGGATCCTTCTCCACAGGCAGATCGGCGGTCGGGCGGGGCTGAACGCCCTCCGCTTACCCCGCCGCAGCGGCATTACCGCGCCACTTGCCGGGCTCCGGCGACACGGGAAAGCCCCCCGGCGTGGCCGGACGATCTGTGCTACGGTTAACGAGTTGCAGTTGTGGTACCCATGAACCTATGTGCGCCTGACGGGAATGTTCATCCATCAGGCGCATTATTCGTTTTACCGGCTTCTCCGGATGGGGCCCGTTGCCTATCAGAAGGAGAACGTCATGGCACAGGGAACCGTGAAGTGGTTCAACTCCGAAAAGGGTTTCGGATTCATCGAGCAGGACGGCGGCGGCCCTGACGTCTTCGCCCACTACTCGAACATCGCGACGCAGGGCTTCCGCGAGCTCCAGGAGGGCCAGCGGGTCTCCTTCGACGTCACGCAGGGCCAGAAGGGCCCGCAGGCGGAGAACATCGTCCCCGCCTGATCGCCGGACGTATTCCGCTCACCGGGGTCCGCATCCTTGTGATGCGGACCCCGGTTTGTGCTGTTTCCAGGAAGGCAGAGAGAACCGCATGGCCCGCAGACCCCAGAAGTCCAATCGACGCGCTACGGCACCCGCCTCACCCACGCCGTCGCACAGGGAATTCCGGTTGCCGGAAAGCACGACGCCCGCACTTCCCGCCGTCGAGGACTTCGCCGGTCTGGACATGCCCGAAGCGTTGCTGAAGACCCTCGCCGCCCAGGGCGTGACCACCCCCTTCCCCATCCAGGCCGCCACCCTGCCGAACTCGCTCGCGGGGCGCGACCTGCTGGGCCGGGGCCGTACCGGCTCCGGCAAGACGCTCGCCTTCGGGCTGGCCCTGCTGGCCCGCACCGCCGGGCTGCGCGCGCAGGCCAAGGCGCCCCTCGCCCTGGTGCTGGTCCCGACCCGCGAGCTCGCCCAGCAGGTGACGGACGCGCTGGCGCCGTACGCCACGTCCGTGAATCTGCGTCTGACCACCGTCGTCGGCGGGCTGTCGATCACCAAGCAGGCCGGTGCGCTGCGGCGCGGCGCCGAGGTCCTGGTGGCCACCCCCGGCCGGCTCAACGACCTCGTGGAGCGCGGCGACTGCGTCCTCGACCAGGTCCGCATCACGGTGCTGGACGAGGCCGACCAGATGACGGACATGGGCTTCCTGCCGCAGATCACCAAGCTGATCCAGCAGGTGCGGCCCGACGGCCAGCGGCTGCTGTTCTCGGCCACCCTGGACGCCAACATCGACCGGCTCGTGCAGCGGTTCCTCACCGACCCCGTCGTCCACTCCGTGGACCCGTCCGCCGGGGCGGTGAGCACCATGGAGCACCATGTGCTCCACCTCCTCGACGAGACCGACAAGAAGGCCGTCACCACGCGGATCGCCGCCCGCGACGGCCGGGTCATCCTCTTCCTGGACACCAAGAGGTCCGCTGACCGGCTCGCCAAGCGGCTCCTGGCGGTCGGCGTCCGCGCCGCCGCGCTGCACGGCGGCCGCTCCCAGCCGCAGCGCAACCGCACCCTCGAGCAGTTCAAGAACGGCGACGTCACCGCGCTGGTGGCGACCAACGTCGCGGCACGCGGCATACACGTCGACGACCTCGACCTCGTCGTGAACGTCGATCCGCCGACCGACCACAAGGACTACCTCCACCGGGGCGGCCGCACGGCCCGCGCCGGCGGCTCCGGCAGCGTCGTCACGCTCGTCCTGCCCGATCAGAAGCGGGACGTCACCCGGCTGATGTCGGAGGCGGGCATCCGTCCGCGGACGTCCCGGATCACGTCGAGCGACACCGCGCTGACCACGATCACCGGGGCCCGCGAGCCGTCCGGTGTGGCCGTCACGATCCCGGTGCCGGAGCAGCCGCAGCCGGCGGCGTCCCGCCCGGCCCGCAAGACCGGCAGCGCCACACCGTCCCCGCGCGGCGGCCGTCGGCGTCGTGGCGAGGGCGCGGCCAAGGCGGCACCCGAGGCCGGCGCCCGGAAGACCGGCGGTTCTCCCCGCCGGTCCGGGTCCGGCGCGGCCGGCTCCACGGGCGCCTCCGCCGGCGGAGCGCGGCGCGGCGGTCCGCGCAGGTCCGCGACCGGCGGGGGAGCGGCGGGCCGTACGGCCGACCGGCGCGGCGGCGGCCGTAGCGCGTAGAACCTCCAGTTCACCGGCGTACGAGGGCCGGCCTCCGCTGTCCGCGGAAGGCCGGCCCTCGTCCGTGCGGGCGTGCTTACGCGGCGTGCGCGCGGTGCGTGGACGACCTCGCCGCCGGACGGGCGGGAGTGCCTGACGCGCCGCCGCGGATCAGCCGCAGAGGGTGGCGGCGTCCGCTCCGTGCGTGCCGCGCGGCGCCGGGCGCCGCCGCCAGCCAGTCCTCGACCCGGCTCATCAGCAGGAGCAGCACGCCGAGACCGGGCAGCAGCAGGACGGCGGTGACGATCACGACGGGTCCCTTCCTCGACTCCACTGCCGGCCGGGTGCCCTGCTCACCGGCCGACGCGCCCTGGGAGGCGTGGAGGTGCCGTGAAGGTCCCGCGCGGCTCGGGGCGTCCTCGCCTTTGGGCGGCATCCGTTGTCGTGAACGGGACTTTCGGGGTACTCGCCCGCTCAGCGGACGGCGCCCCGGCGCCTTTCTGCCAGAACCGAGAGACGGGAGGTGATCGCCATGGCGTCGGACACTCAAGCACGCCCCCTCTCCGACCACCGGACGACGCGGTCGGAGCCGGTCGGCGAACTCGTGCAGAAGGCCTCGCAGCAGCTGACGGAGCTGGTACGGGCCGAACTGCGCCTGGCGCAGGCGGAGATGAAGGAGAAGGGCAAGCGGTACGGCAAGGGAGGCGGGCTCTTCGGCGGCGCGGGCCTCGTCGGGTTCCTGATGCTCCAGGCGCTCGTGGCCACGGTGATCGCGGCGCTGGCGGTACCGCTGCCGGTGTGGGCCGCGGCCCTGATCGTGACGGCGGTGCTCGGCGTGATCGCCGCCGTGATGGCGCTGACCGGCAAGAAGCAGGTGTCGCGGGCGGCCCCGCCCAAGCCCGAGCAGACGATCGAGAACGTCAAGGCCGACGTGGCCGAGATCAAGGAGAGTGCGCACCGATGACTCAGGCCCCCCACGACAAGCCCGCCGCCGAGACCCCCGAGGAACTGCGCGCGCAGGTGGAACACACCCGGCACGAGCTCGGCACCACGGTGGAGGCCCTGGCGGCCAAGGCCGACGTCAAGACCCGCGCCCAGGAGAAGGCCGCCGAGGTGAAGGTCCAGGCGGCCGACCGGGCCGGTGCCCTCAAGGAACAGGCCGCCCACAAGGCGGAAGAGGTGAAGGCCAAGGCGTCCGAGGCGACGGCGCGGGTGCAGGCCAAGATGCCGGACCAGGTCAAGGACACGGTGGAACACGCCGGGCTCCTGTGGCAGGAGAAGGCGCCCCGGCCCGTCCAGGACAAGGCCGCCCAGGGCGCCCGGATGGCCCGGGAGCACCGCGGCCTGCTGGTGGCGGCCGCGGCCCTCGGCGCGTGCGTGTGGCTGATGCGCCACGGCAAGAACTGACCCACGCGGGCCGGCGCCGCGGCCGCCCGGGAGCGGGGCCGCCGTCCGGGTGGCTATCGCTCGGCCGTGGCGCGGGCCTCGTTCAGCGAGGCTGCGGACACCTGGCGCGCGCTGCCCGCGTGACGGGGGCTGCGTCAGGCCCCGTCCGGGACCGGGGTCGCCGTCCAGGGAGCTCGTCCCGGCCGTGGCGCCATCCGTGCTCAGCGAGGGGCGCGGACACCTGGCGCGCGCTGCCCGCATGACGGCGGTTGCGCCACGTCTCGTCCGGGACCGGGGTCGCCGTCCGGGGAGCCCGCGACCGCCCGTTGCGCCGCCCCCGCTCGGCGAGACCCGCGGATGCCCGGCACGTGCTGCCGGCGTGACGGCAGCAGGGCCAGTCCCCGTCCGGGCCAAGTTCGCCGTTGAGGCAGCCCGCCCCCGACCCCGTTCAGCGAGGCCAGTAGATGCCGGCGCGCGCTGTCGGCGTGACGGCAGCAGGGCCGGGTCCCGTCCGGTACCGGGCCGCCCGTCCCGGCGGCTCGCGCTCGGCCGTGGCGACCCCGGCCCCGCTCAGCGAAGCCTGCGGACACCCGGCGCGCGCTGCCCGCATGACGGCAGCAGCGCCAGCCCCCGTCCGGAACCAGGGTCGCCGTCGAGGCGGCCCGCCCCCGCCCCCGCCCCCGGCCCCGCTCAGTGAGGCCCGTTAAAGCCCGGCCCCGCGTCGTCGGCGTGACGGCAGCAGGGCCAGGTGTTCCTCGCGCACCAGGCCGTACCGCAGGGCGAGTGAGGCCAGGCGGGTCCGTTTGGCGCCCGTGCGCCCGGCGCCGTCCCCGGCGTCCCCGTCGAGGGGGAGTTTCGCACGGGCCAGATAGTCGATGTGGTAGTTCACGGCGGACCGGGTCAGGCCCCCGCAGCCGTCCAGGGGACGCAGGCGCCGGGCGATGTCACCGGCCCCCGGCGGCGCCCCGTCCGGCACCCCGCGCAGCCGTGGCTCGCACAGCGCGACCAGGACGAGGAAGTACTTGGCGGTGACGTCGAGCGCGAAGGGGTGCGCGGTCTGCTCGGTCGCGCCCGGCGTTCGCCGTTCGTCCAGGTAGGTGTGCTGCGGGGCGAACACCGTGAAACCGGTGCCGCCGTCCAGGGCGGGCAGGACGACCCGGGAGAGCTCGAAGGGCACCGGCGCGCCGAGCCGTCCGGGCGCCACGGTCAGGTACTCCCCGCCGTTCTCCATGTTCTCCACCACGTAGGCGGTGTCGGCGCTGAAGTTCGACAGACGCCAGTAGTCCCGGGCGGCCTCCAGCCGCCCCGCCCGCCGGGACACGCCCGGATCGCGCAGGGCGACGAACGGGCCGGTCCGGCCGCCAGGCCGGTCGCGCCCGAACTCGGCCACGTCTCCAGGCCCCAGAAGCAGCAACTCCGGCGCGCCCGCGCCGGCGGCGCCCGGCCGTGACGGGCCCGACGGCTGAACGATGATGGTCTCCAAGCCGGTGTCTCCCCCGAGATGCCGCCCGGCCGCGTGGACGGCCGGCGGTGACAGACGTGGACGTCGCGAGGGGCCGTGCCGGCGGAGGGTCGGTCCGCTCCCGCCCGGTGCGACACCGAGAGCATCACGGCTCGCGCGGGGACGCCGCAACCACCCGTACCGGACAGGTCCCCCTGGAACCGTCCCGCCCCTTCCGACGTGCGCCGACGCGGCTGCCTGGGATGCCGTCGGCCGCCCGCGGCCCGCCCGCCGGGGGAGCCGGGCGGGCGCACCGCCCGTAGATTGGTACTGACGGCGATCGCGCTCGGGGGTGCGGAGAGCGCGCATGACGGCGGACATCGAATTCACGGCCTTCTTCGACGCCACACCGAGCCCGTATCTCGTACTGGACACGGACCTGGTGATCCGTTACGTCAACCCGGCCTATCTCCGCGCCACCGGGCGCACCCCCGGCGAACTGGTCGGCAAGCCCTTCTTCGACGCCCTGCCGGAGAACCCCGGCGCACTCGTCGAACACGGCGAGGGCACCCTCCGCGCCTCCCTGACCCGGGTCCTGAACAGCGGGAAACCGGAGACCCTGGTGCTCCAGCGGTACGACATCCCCGCCCCCGGCACCCCGGGCGGCTTCGAGGAGCGCTGGTGGTCCGAGATCAACACGCCGATCACCGGACCGGACGGCGCGGTGCGGTGGATCGTCCAGCGCGCCGACGACGTCACCGGCTTCGTCCGCTCCCAGCGGGCCCACGACCCGGCCGGTGACCTGACCGACCTGGAGAAGGGCATGGCCGCCGAGCTGTACGTCCGCGCCCGCGAGGTGCACCGGCTGAACCAGGAGCTGCGCCAGGCCCACGCCCGGGAACGCCAGATCGGCGTGGCGCTCCAGGAGGCCATGCTCTCCGCCCCCGACCTCGATCTGCACCACGACAACATCGCCGTGCGCTATCTGCCCGCGGCCTCCTCGCTCAACGTGTGCGGCGACTGGTACGACGTCGTCGACCTCCCGCCCGACCGCTACGCCGCCGCCGTCGGGGACGTCGTCGGTCATGGCCTGCACGCCGCCGCCGTCATGGGCATGCTCCGCAGCGCGCTGAGCGCGGTGATCCGGGCCATCCCGAGCCCGGCCCAGGCGCTGGAGGTGCTCGGCCTGTACGCGCGGTCCGTGGAGGGCGCCACGGCGGCGACCGCCGTGAAGGTCCTCGTCGACACCCGCAGCCGGCTGATCATCTACAGCAACGCCGGGCACCCGCCGCCCGTCCTGCTGCACACCGACGGCTCGTTCGAGCTGCTGGACAAGGCGACCGACCCGCCCCTGGGCACCCGCGAGCACCATGTGCCCCGCCCCCAGGCCGGCGTCTCCTACCACCCGGGCGACACCCTCGTGCTCTACACCGACGGCCTCATCGAGCGCCGCGGGGAGGACATCGACGTCGGCCTCGCCCGGCTGACCACGGCCCTCGCCGAGGACGGCGCCCTCGCCGCGGACGGGCTGGCCGACGCGCTCCTCGCCCGGCTCGACGTCGCGGGCGGCTCCTCCGACGACATCGCGCTGATCGTCGTCCGCCTCTGACGGCCCCCCGGCCGGCCCTGTGGGACTGCGGCGGGCCGTCATCGGGACGAGGCTGGAGCCGGGCCGTCGAGCCGAGGAGGAAGCATGGCCGAGCGGGATGAGGCACCGGACCGGGTGGTGGTCGGCGTGGACGGTTCGGACGCATCCCGGCACGCCCTGCGCTGGGCCGTGCGGCAGGCGCGGCTCACCGGCGGCGACGTACGCGTGATCGGTGCCTGGGTCATGCCCGCGTACCACGGGGCGCTCGGCTGGCTTCCGCCGGAGAGCAGCGACGAGGCCGCCCTGGAGGGACGCGCCCGCGAGGAGCTGACCGCGGCGGTCCAGGACACCCTGGGGCCCCGGCCGCCCGTGGAGGTCCGCACCGAGGTGCGGTACGGGGCCCCGGCCGGGGTCCTGGTCGACGTGTCCCGTGAGGCGTCCCTGCTCGTGGTCGGCAGCCGAGGGCGGGGCGGGTTCGCCGGACTGCTCCTCGGATCGGTCGCCCAGCACTGCGTGCAGCACGCCGCCTGCCCGGTCGTCGTCGTACGGGCGGGCGAGGGGTAGCGGCGGCGGGACGTCAGTGGTGGGCGCCCCGGCGGCCGAGCGTCGTCTCGCGGGTGACGCCGGGCCGCGTCCACTGCGCCACGGGCCGGCTGTCCGGACCCGAGGTGGGGTTGCCGTCGGCGTCCGAACGCCAGTACCAGCAGGCGTCATGGGCGGGGGAGCCGCCCTCGGGGTGCTCCTCCCACGCCTCGCCCCGCCCGTGGGGCGTCATGTCGAGCAGGGCGAACGAGTTGTTGGCCGGCTCGTTGCCGCGGCCCGTCGTCCGGTACGTCAGGAACGCACGGTCGCCGTCGCGCAGGTAGGCGGTCAGACAGCCCATCGCGCCGCCGACCGGCTCGTCCAGCCCCCGCACCGAGTACCAGGGCTGGGTGTACCCCATGAAGTCCGTGAAGGCGGCCACCTCGTCCCAGGGGCCCGTGGTCACGATGGCGAAGGAGACCCCGCGGGCGTTCAGGTACACGGCGTCCCTCATGTGCCAGGCGGCCGTCGTGCAGCCCTCGCACTGGCCCTGGTGCGGGGCGCCGTCGTACCACATGTGCTTGTAGACGAGGAGTTCGTCGCGGCCCTCGAACAGGTCGAGGAACGGGACCGGACCGCCGGGTCCGACGACCTCGGCCGTGCCGTCGAACTCGACCATCGGCAGCCGGCGCCGGTCCGCGGCGAGGGCGTCACCCGCACGGGTGTGGGCCTTCTCCCGGACCAGGAGCTCGTCCCGGGCCTTCTGCCAGGTGGCCATGTCGACGACGGGCGGGCGGCCGGTCAGCGAGGTGTCCGGGTCGCGAGGTGTGACCGTCATGCTGTCCTCCGGTTCGGTACAGGGGCAGGGGCGCCGCGCACGGCGTCTCGCAGGACAGACCGGCGCCGCACCCGGAACTCATCGCGGCCGGCCCGGGGAAACCCGCCTTGCGCCGGACGGCCCCCGGACGTCACCGGAAAGACGGCACCGGCCGCCCGGCCGCCGCGCGACCCGGCACGATCGGCATGAGGGGCCCCGCCTCCTCGACGCCGACGCCGTGGAGGCGAGACCGCATGCACGAGACCGACCCGCCGTTCCGGCCGGTCCGCAGGCGCGACGGCTGTCTGCCGCTCGAGGACCTCGGCCTCATCGGCGACGGTACGACCGCCGCCCTCGTCGGCGCCGACGGCTCCATCCCGTGGCTGTGCCTGCCCCGCTTCGACGCCGACCCCGTCCTGTGCGGCCTGCTGGACCACGCCCGGGGCGGCCACTTCACCCTCGTACCCGAAGACCTCGTGGAGGCACGGCAGTTCTACGTGCCGGACACCGGCGTCCTGATCACCGAACTGCGCGGACCCACCGGGCTCGTCCAGATCACCGACGCGCTGTCGCTGCGGTCCGGCGCCGACCTCACCGACGACGTGCCGGCCGGCCGCGGCGAACTCGTACGCTCCGCACGCGTGCTGGACGGGCACGTCCGGCTGCGCGCCGAACTGGCGCCCCGCGGCGGCGCCCGGACCCGGGCCGTGTTCAGCGGGCTCGAGGTGCTGCCCAACGGGCGCCCCGACCTGCGGCTGCACCTGCGCTCCAACCGTCCGCTCCACGGCCTGCGCACCGTCCACGACCTGCGGCAGGGCGACCGCCTCGACGTCGTCCTGTCCTGGGGGCGCTTCCACCGGCACCACCGGTTCGACGCCGAGGCCATGCTGCGGGCCACCACCGACGCCTGGCACCGCTGGATGAGCCACCTCGACTACGCCGGCCCCGAGGAACAGCTGGTCCGGCGCTCCGCGATCACGCTGAAGCTCTGCGACGACTGGGCGCACGGCTCCCTCGTGGCCGCCCCCACGTCCTCCCTGCCCGCCCCCATCGGCGGCGTCCGGAACTGGGACTACCGCTACGCCTGGATCCGCGACGCCGCCTACGCCGTGTTCGCCCTGCGCCGCATCGGGTTCGGCGGCGAGGCCGACGCCTTCCTCGGCTGGGTCCTCGACGCCTTCGAGGACAGCGGACGGCCCCGCATCATGTACGACCTGCGCGGCGGACCGGTGCCGGACGAGGTCGTGGACGCCGGCCTGGAGGGGTACCGGCGGTCCGCCCCGGTGCGCTGGGGCAACGGCGCCGCCGACCAGCGCCAGCACGACGTGTACGGCGAGATCCTGGACTGCGCCCACCAGTGGCTGCGCGCCGGCGGTGACATCCAGCCCGCGCTCTGGGCGAGCCTGGCCGGCCTCGCCGACACCGCCGAGCAGGCGTGGCGCCACCCGGACCAGGGGATCTGGGAGGTGCGCAGCGAGGGCCGTGTCTTCACTTACTCGGCCGGGCTCTGCCAGGTCGCTCTGGACCGGGCCGCGCGCATCGGCGAACAGCTCGGACTGCCCGACCGCGTCACCGTCTGGCGGGACGCCGCGGAACGGCTGCGGCAGCTCGTCCTGGACTCCTGGGACCCCGGCGCGCGGACCCTCAGCGCGCACCTGGACGGCGGCGGCGCCCTCGACGCCAGTCTCCTCGCCCTCCCGCTGCGCGAGGTCGTACCCGCCGGCGACCCCCGCATGACGGCGACCACGGCCGCGATCGCCGAGCGCCTGTCGGCCGGCGGCGGCCTGCTGTACCGCTATCTGCACGAGGAGTCGCCCGACGGGCTGGCCGGCGCCGAGGGCGCGTTCGTGCTGTGCAGCTTCTGGCTGGTGGACAATCTCGTCGCGCAGGGCAGGATCGAGGAGGCGGAGGACCTGTACGCCTCGCTGTGCGCCCGGGCGAGCCCGCTGGGGCTGCTGTCGGAACAGATCGATCCCACGACAGGAGAGTTCATGGGGAACTTCCCGCAGGCCTTCAGCCACATCGGGGTTATCGCGAGCGGTGTGAACCTGGCCCGGGCCGGGGCGGGTGCCCGGCGATGATCACACGGCTCGCCGTCCTCGGCGCGACGGGCGACCTCACCGCCCGCTTCCTGCTGCCCGCGCTGGCCGCCCTGCGCGGCGCGGGCCACATCGGCGACGACCTGGACCTGGTCTGCGCCGGACGACAGGACTGGAGCACCGCGCGCTACCGGGAGTGGGCGGCGGAACGGCTCGGCCCCGCGCGGTCCGAGGACGCGGAGGCGGTGGTGGCGTCGGCCCGCTATGTGCGCTGCGACGTCACCGACCCGGGCGAGGTCGCCGCCGCCCTGGACGGGGACGGGTCCGTCGCCGTCTATCTGGCGCTGCCCCCGGCCGTGTTCCCCGCGGCGGTCGTCGCGCTGCACGGTGCCGGGCTGCCGGAGGGCAGCCGGATCGCCCTGGAGAAGCCGTTCGGCGAGGACCTGGCCGGAGCGCGGGAACTCAACCGGCTGCTCGCCCGTCTGGTGCCGGAGGAGGCGGTGTTCCGCGTCGACCACTTCCTGGCCATGACGACCGTGCAGAACGTCCTCGGCAGCCGGCTGGCCAACCGGGTGCTGGAGCCCCTGTGGAACAGCACGCACATCGCCGAGATCGAGATCGTCTGGGACGAGTCCCTCGCCCTGGAGGGCCGCGCCGGCTACTACGACCACGTCGGCGCCCTGAAGGACATGATCCAGAACCATCTGCTGCAGCTGATGTGCCTGGTGGCCATGGAACCGCCGATCACACTCGGCGAGCGCGACCTGCGGGACCGCAAGGTCGACGTCCTGCGCTCGGTACGGCCGCTGACCGAGGAGGACGCCGTGCGCCGCAGCCGCCGCGCACGCTATCTGCCGGGCCGGATCGGCGATTGTGACATCCCCGCCTACGCCGACGAGGAGGGCGTCGACCCGGGGCGCCGTACCGAGACGTTCGCCGAGGTGGAACTGGAGATCGACAACTGGCGCTGGGCCGGATGCGTCTTCCGGCTGCGCAGCGGCAAGGCGCTCGGCACGAACCGCAAGGAGGTCGCCGTGCGCTTCCGCTCCGTACCCCATCTGCCGTTCGGCCACGGGGAGACGGCTCTGCCGAACGTGCTCCGCTTCCAGCTCGAACCCGAGGGCCTCACCCTGGACCTGACGGGCACCGGCTCGCCCGCCCACGAGTTCACCCCGCTCACGCTCACCGCCCGGATGGACCCGCCGCCCCTGCCCGCCTACGGCAGGGTCCTGCTGGACGTGCTCACCGGCGACCCGGCCCTGTCGATCCGCGCGGACGAGGCCGAGGAGGCGTGGCGGGTCGTCGAACCCGTCCTGGCCGCGTGGCGCGAGGACCGCGTACCGCTGGAGGAGTACCCGGCCGGCTCCGACGGCCCGCCCGCCCGCTGACTCCGCGCGCCGCCCGCCGTGCTGGAAGGAGTCGACGACGCCCTGTAAACAGGCGGGTTGAGGGCGGGCCGGTCAGCCGGCCTGGCCCAGGGAGACGACGACCGCGCTCTCCGAGCCGCCCGGCGTGTGGTAGTGCACCGTGTCGCCGGGCTCGTGGCCCAGCAGGGCCCGGCCGAGCGGGCTGTCGACGGTGACCAGCGAACCGTCGGAGCCCACGGTCGTCTCCCCGACCTGGAACGTCTCCTGCGAGCCGTCCGTGAACCGCACGGTGACCGTGCTGCCCACGCCCACCCGGTCGTCCCGCGGCGGGCCCGCCGTGTCGGCCGTCTCCAGCCGGGCCGTGAGCTCCGTGATCCGGGCGTCGATCCGGCGCAGGTCGTTGGCGCGCTGCAACTCGTCGGCCGCGTCGGCGAGGTCGCCGACCGAGGCGTCCGAGTCCCTGAGGGTCGAGGCGACGGTGTCGCGCTCCGTGCGCAGCCGTGACAGCTCCTGCTCCAGTGCCTGACGAGCGGCGTTGCGGGGCGGCGCGGGTTGGCTGGACATGCCTGCTCCTGGGGCCGGAGACGATGTGTCCCTATTTTAGACACTTCGCCGGATCCTGACCCCTCCGAGCCCGCCGCCCGCCCGGACCCGCGCCGAGACGAGGAAACCCGCCCGTCAGCCGCCCAGCGCCGCGAGGACGACGGACTTGGCCTCCTCCTGGACCCGCCGCAGATGCTCCGGGCCCTGGAAGGACTCGGCGTAGATCTTGTACACGTCCTCCGTGCCCGAGGGCCGGGCCGCGAACCAGGCGCTGTCGGTGGAGACCTTGATGCCGCCGAGGGCCGCGCCGTTGCCCGGAGCCTCCGTGAGCACCGAGGTGACCGGCTCACCGGCGAGCGTGTCGGCGGTGACCTGGCGCGGGGACAACTTCGCGAGCAGCGCCTTCTCCTCGCGGGTGGCGGGCGCGTCGATCCGCGCGTACGCGGGGGAGCCGAAGCGCTCGGTGAGCCCCGCGTAGTGCTGCGACGGCGTGCGGCCGGTGACCGCCGTGATCTCGGAGGCCAGCAGCGCCAGGATGATGCCGTCCTTGTCCGTGGTCCACACCGAGCCGTCCCGGCGCAGGAAGGACGCACCGGCCGACTCCTCGCCGCCGAACCCGAGCGACCCGTCGGACAGACCGTCGACGAACCACTTGAAACCGACCGGGACTTCGACGAGTTCACGGCCGACGTCCGCCGCGACCCGGTCGATCATCCCGGACGACACCAGGGTCTTGCCGATCCCCGCGCCCGCCGGCCACCGCTCCCGGTGCGAGAAGAGGTACGAAATCGCCACGGCCAGATAGTGGTTGGGGTTCATCAGACCCCCGTCCGGGGTGACGATGCCGTGCCGGTCGGCGTCGGCGTCGTTGCCGGTGGCGATGTCGAACCGGTCGCGCCGCTCGATCAGCGAGGCCATCGCGTACGGCGACGAGCAGTCCATACGGATCTTGCCGTCCCAGTCCAGCGTCATGAAACGCCAGGTGGGATCGGTGAGCGGATTGACCACCGTCAGATCGAGCCGGTGCTCCTCGGCGATACGGCCCCAGTAGGCGACCGACGCGCCGCCGAGCGGGTCGGCGCCGATGCGCACCCCCGCCGACCGGATCGCGTCCAGGTCCAGCACCTGGGGCAGGTCGGCGACGTACGCGCCGAGGAAGTCGTGCCGGCCGGTGCCGGGCGCGGCCAGGGCACGGCGGTAGGGGACGCGCCGTACGTCCTTCAGGCCGCCCGCGATGATCTCGTTGGCGCGGTCCTGGATCCAGCGGGTCGCCTCGGAACCGGCGGGGCCGCCGCTGGGCGGGTTGTACTTGAAACCGCCGTCGGCGGGCGGGTTGTGCGACGGCGTGACCACCACACCGTCCGCGAGCGCGGCCGTACGGCCCCGGTTGTACGTGAGGATCGCGTGCGACACCGCCGGGGTCGGCGTGTACCCGTCGTTCTGGTCGATCAGGACGGTCACGTCGTTGGCGGCGAAGACCTCCAGCGCCGTGACCCGGGCCGGCTCGGACAGGGCGTGGGTGTCGGCGCCCAGGAACAGGGGGCCGTCGGTGCCCTGAGCGGCCCGGTACTCGCAGATGGCCTGGCTGGTCGCGGCGATGTGGTCGTCGTTGAAGGCCGCCGCCAGGGACGAGCCGCGGTGCCCGGAGGTGCCGAACGCCACCCGCTGCCCGGGCTCGGCCGGGTCGGGGCGCAGGGCGTAGTAGGCCGTCACCAGCCGGGCCACATCGACCAGGTCCTCGGGCCCCGCGACCTGCCCCGCACGCGCGTCCTGCATATCCCGCTCCTTACGCACACGTCGTCCGTTGGGTACGCCCCCATTGTCCCCCGCCCGTCGCGGCGGGACCCACCCGGCGCCCGTTGTGGCGTGTACCCGGCCGGTGCGACCATGCACTCCGGCGAGGGAAGGGGACCACGAGGTGAGCCACGACGACCGACGACCGCCCGCGGCCGTGCTGTTCGACGCGCTGGGCGCCGACTACGAGAAGGCGTTCGCGCACGCTCCCGCGCACCTGGCCGCCCTGGAGTGGCTGACCGCGCAGCTCCCGCCGGACGGCGGGCGCGTCCTCGACGTGGGCAGCGGCACCGGCCGGCTTACGGCGGCGGTGCTCGCCGCCGCCGGCCACTTCGTGCTCGGCGTCGACGTCTCCCCGGTGATGGTCGACCTGGCCACCCGTCAGGTGCCCGGCGCCGAGTTCCGCCGCGCCGACATCCGCGAACTCCCGCTGGACGACGCCTCCTTCGACGCGGTGTGCGTGTTCTTCTCGCTGCTCCAGATGTCCCGCGCCGACCAGGCGGCGCTGGTGCGGCGGCTGGCGTCGGCGCTGAAGCCCGGCGGGCACCTGGTGCTGGCCACGGTGCCCGCCGACGTCGAGGACGTCGAGGTCGTCTTCATGGGCCGCGCGATCCGCGCGACCAGCTTCCCGGAGGAGGGCGTGCTCGCCCTGGCCCGGGACGCGGGGCTGACGGTGCTCTCCACCGAGAGCGCGCTCTTCACCCCCGACCACCCGGACGGCGGCCCCGAACCGCACCTCTTCCTGCGCTGCCGCCGCGACGCGCCCTGACACGGCGTACAGCCGCCGCGGGTCAGCCGATCCTGGCCCCCGCACCGCTCACCCGGACCCGCGGGTCACCCGCGCGCAGCGTCACCGTCAACTCGCCCGGGCGGCCCATGTCCTGGCCCTGGAACAGGGTCAGGACAGCGTCCTCCGGGACCAGGCCCAGCTCCTGGGCGTAGGCGCCGAACGCGGCCGCGGCGGCACCGGTCGCCGCGTCCTCGACGACCCCGCCGACCGGGAAGGGGTCCCGCACATGGAAGACGGTGGGGGACTCTCGCCACACCAACTGGACCGTGGTGAGGTCGAGTCGGTGCATCAGCGCCTCCAGGCGCGCGAAGTCGTACGACAGGTCGGCGAGGCGTGCCCGGGTCGCCGCCGCGAGGACCAGATGACGGGCGCCCGCGAAGGCGATGCGGGGCGGGAAGGCCGGGTCCAGGTCGGCGGCCGGCCAGTCGAGCGCGGCCAGCGCCTCGTCGAGATCGGCGTCCGCGACCTCCTCCAGACGCGGCTCCACACTGGTCAGGGTGGCCCGGACCGTTCCGTCCTCGTCCGTCACCTCCACCGGGACGACACCGGCGGGCGTCGTGAACACCAGCTCGCCGGGCCCGATCCGCTCGGACAGCGCGATCGCCGCCGCGACGGTGGCGTGCCCGCAGAACGGCACCTCCGCCTTGGGGCTGAAGTACCGGATGGTGTACGCCCTCCCCTCCGGGCCCTCGCTGCCGGCGGGAGGCGCCGTGAGGAAGGCGGACTCCGAGTACCCGAGGTCCGCCGCGATGGCCAGCATGGCGTCGTCGTCCAGGCCGGTGGCGTCCAGGACCACACCGGCGCGGTTGCCCCCCTCGGGGGAGGTGGAGAAGGCGGTGTACCGGAGCACCTCGGGCTGCGCGTTCGTCGTCATGCACGCGAGAACCCGGCCGGGTCCAAGGTCATTCCCCCGCTCGCCGCCCCGTCGCCACTGAACGCCCGCAGCCGTGAACGACCGTACGCGTGAACGGAAAAGGGGCTGAGCCCGCGGGCGCCCGTTGTTAGGGTGCGTCCGTGTCAATGATCAGGAAGGTCCAGGTCACGTTCGACTGCGCCGACCCGGAGCGTCTCGCCCGCTTCTGGTGCGAGGTGCTCGGGTACGAGGTGCCGTCGCCCCCGGCCGGCTTCGCCACCTGGGACGCGTACCACGCGGCCCAGCCGGAGGAGAAACGCGGCGCGTGGTTCGCCTGCCAGGACCCCTCCGGGGTCGGACCCCGGCTGTTCTTCCAGCGCGTTCCCGAGGGGAAGGTCGTCAAGAACCGCGTGCACCTCGACGTGCGCGTCGGCACCGGCCTCCGGGGCGAGGAACGCCTCGCCGCGCTGGAGGCCGAGTGCGCGCGACTCCTCCCGCTCGGCGCGGTCCGCGAGCGCCTGCTGTACGACGGCGGGGACGACGCCTGCATCGTGATGCGGGACATCGAGGACAACGAGTTCTGCCTGGACTGAGCGCCCCGCTCAGAGGAAGCGCCGGATGGGCCTGACCGCGGTCTCCTTCACGCGCTGCGCCGCGGCGCGCCGGCGCCACCGGCGCAGGTCGATCTCGACGCTCCGTTCGAGGTCGGCGTCGAAGTCCCGGTCGAGCTTCGCGGTGAAGTCCTCGTCCAGCACGGCGAGCATGACCTCCTCGTCGTGGTCCATGGACCGCCGGTTGAAGTTGGTGGAGCCGATGAGGGCGGCCACCGAGTCCACGGTGATGATCTTGGCGTGCATCATCGTCGGCTGGTACTGCCGGATGTGCACACCGGCCTCGAGCAGCCGCGTGTAGTGGTGCTGGCCCGCCAGCTGGCAGGCCCGCTGGTCGGTGTGCGGCCCGGGCAGCAGGATCTCGACCCGCACCCCGCGCCGGGCCGTCCGGCACAGCAGGTCGATGAAGTAGTCGTCCGGCGCGAAGTAGGCGGTCGCCAGCCGGAACCGCTCCTCCGCCGAGGTGAGCATGACCCGGATGAGGGTCTGCATGTCCTGCCACCCGATGCTGGCCGACCCGCGGACGACCTGTACCACCGACGACCCCTCCTGCGGGTGCGGGGTGAAGCGGTCGCGCTCGTCGAACAGCTCCTCGTGGCACTCCGCCCAGTTCTGCGCGAACGCGGCGGCGATCCCGTCCACGGCCGGGCCGCGGACCTGTACATGGGTGTCCCGCCACTCGGACGGGTCGCGCGCGTCTCCGCACCACTCCTCGGCGATCCCCACACCGCCGGTGAACGCGGTGTGCTCGTCGACGATGAGGGCCTTGCGGTGACAGCGGTGGTTCTGCTTGAACGGGGACAGCCACACGGGCTTGCGGAACCAGGCGATCTCGACGCCGGCCGAACTCATCAGCTCCAGCAGCCGGCCCTCGATCTCCTTCGCGCCGAACCCGTCCAGCAGCAGCCGCACCCGTACGCCCGCGTGGGCGCGCCCGGCGAGGGCGACGGCGAAGTCACGGGCGATCTGACCCTTCCAGTAGACGAAGGTCATCATGTCGATGGTGTGCTCGGCCCTGCGGATCGCGCCGAGCATCGCCGGGAAGATCTCGTCGCCGTTGCGCAGCGGGACGAGCGCGTTGCCCTCCGTCGCCGCCACCCCGATGAGCCGCTCCAGCCGGCGGCGCAACCGCTGCTTGCGGTCCTCCGCCGCCGCCGACTGTCTGTCCTGGTCGGGACCGGGTGCCGGTATGCCGTCGAGTATCACGTCGGGTCTCCACAGGGCGAGAAGTACGTCAGGGGGCCGCGGAAGCGGCCCCCTGAGCGGATGCCCCGTCGGCGCGTGCTCACGCCCCGCGGCCGTACGGGTGTCCCCGCGGCGGTCAGCCGCCGACGTACCAGCTGAAGCCGCCGTTGCTCGCGGCGAGCGTGACGAACAGGATCCACAGGACCACGTCGACCACGCCGAGGATGATGCCGGCCTTCGCCATGCCCGCGCCGTTCCCGCCTCCGGCCTGACGCCGGGCGAGGGCACCGAAGACGATGGCCAGGGGGCCGAGGATGATGTTCAGGATGAACAGGCCGACGATGCCGCAGACCAGGCTCGCGATCGCCATGCCGTTGGTACGCGACCCCGACGTGGCCGAGGAACCACCGTAACTCGCCATTGCACACTCCCTGTTGCCTTCGCGCGACGCCGAACGTGCCGCGCTCTCCTCACTGTTGGCTGCCTTGCCCGAATGCCCCCATCCGGGCGACTCATGTCTGGGGGAGGGCAACGGTCGGGCCCCTTCGGCAGTCGTACGCAGTGCCGGACGCGGCAGTGGGAGCGCCCCTGGGAGGAACGATGAGTCGTCGCGGTGTCGTCGTGGGAACCGCCGTGCTGCTGCTGGTGGGAGCCGGTGTTCCGGCCGGAGCCGCCCCCGCCGGCCGGGCGGGCGAGCCGGTGGTCGCGGGGGCCGTCGTCAACCAGGGACGTGACGTCGTCGTGGGCACCACGCACGACGTGACCTTCCCGGTCACGGTCACCGGCTCGGGGAACCCGGCCCTGACGTTCGTGGACGTCGATCTGAAGGGGCCGCACGGTGGCTTCTTCACGACAGACGCCTACTGCGAGACCGCCACGGCCTGCACGACGAGGTTCACCGTCAACGCCCACCTCGCGCCGGGCGCCGACGACCCGGTGGACCTCACCGACGCGCAGGCGGGCACCTGGACCGTCGACGCGCTCGCCGAGACCGGGGACGGCCGGTCCGTCCTCGCCCGGGACGCGGGATCGTTCTCCCTCAAGCGGGCCGCACGGCTCACGGCGAACGCCTCACCGGAACCGGTGGCCAAGGGCGCCTGGCTCGCCGTCGGCGGCCGGCTCGTCCGGGCCGACTGGGACACGTACCGGTACACCGGATACGCGGGCCGGACGGTGCAACTGCAGTTCCGGCCGAAGAACTCCAGCACCTACACCACCGTGGCGACCGCCAGGACCAACCGCGCCGGCGACCTGCACTTCAGGGTGAAGGCCCTCAGGGACGGCTACTGGCGCTGGAACTTCGCCGGCACCGCCACCACGGGCGCGGCGAAGGCCGCCGGCGACTACGTGGACGTACGCCCCTGACGCGCAGGCGGTCAGGCGGTCAGTCCCTGCCCCGGACCACGGTCACCGGGCAGTGCGCGTGGTGCAGGACGGCCTGGCTGACCGAACCGAGCAGCAGTCCGGCGAAACCGCCGCGTCCCCGTGCGCCCACCACGACGAGCTGGGCGTTCCTGCTGGCCTCGATCAGCATCTCGCGGGGCTCACCGCTCAGCACCTGCTGCCGGACCACCACGTCCGGGTACCGCTCCGCGAACCCGGCGACCGCGAGCGCCAGCAGCCGCTCGGCTGCGTCCACTCCCGTACCGGCGGGCGCGTAGTCCGGCTGCCACACGTGGACGGCGAGCAGTTCGGCCCCGCGCAGATCCGCCTCGGCGACGGCGAACTCCAGCGCCCGCTCGCCCTGCGGGGACCCGTCGACGGCGACGACGACCGGCCCGCTCTCGTGCGGTTCGCCGCGGATCACCAGCACCGGGCACTGGGCGTGCGCGGCGAGGGAGACGGCCGTCGACCCCAGCAGCATCCCGACGAAGCCGCCGACGCCGCGGGCGCCCACGACCAGCAGGTCCGCGGTCCGTGACTCGGCGGTCAGCACCTCCACCGCGCCGCCGTGCACCACCTCATGGGTGACCTCCACCTCGGGGGCCACCGCGTGGGCGTGATCCGCCGCCTCCCGCATCAGCTCCTCCACCGGCGCCGGGTCCGGCGGCGAGTACATCGGCCGGGTCAGCGGGCCGAAGGCATGCACCACCCGCAGCCCGGCCCCGCGCCGCGCGGCCTCGTGCGCGGCCGTCTCCACCGCCGCCCGGCACGACGACGACCCGTCCACACCGGCGACCACGAGCTTTCCCACCGGACCTCCTGCACCACCGGACCCCCGAACGACACGCCTTCGCCAGGATCACTCCGGCCGGGCGGCGCTGCCACCCATGCGCGCCCGGACGGCTCACCCGCCGTCCGGTCCGCCGGGCGCCGGGCAGGTCCTCCCGGGCGGGCAGAACCAGGCGGCCGCCGTGTCGATCAGCTCGCGTTCGGCGGAGTCGTCGTTGCCGGGGCCGTAGGCGACCAGCGCGTAGCGGTTGTCGTCGGACGCCCGGAACCGGTGGTCGATGACATGCCGTAGCGACCCGGAGTCCGACTCGCCGGCGATCTCCCTGGCCCGGTACTCGTGTTCGGCCGCGTCGTCCGGAGCCGACGGGATCCGGCCCATCGTGATCCGCTCGTACCCGTCCAGCCGGGCGGCGGCCTCCTGGGCGATGACGAGCGAGTCGTACGGCGCGAACTCCTCCAGCTGGAAGATCTGCAGGCGGCGCAGACCGTCCGGGCTGCGGTAGTCGACGATCCTGATGCCGTACTTCGAATCACCGTACTTGGGCGTCCAGCCGGTGGGCACCGCGATACGGAACCCCTCCTCGTCCTGCACCTCCGCGTACCCGTCGGGCAGGACACCGGACGCCGTGGCCGTGCCGTCCGTCGCCTCGGCCGTCTCCGTCTCCGTCGCCGGGTCGGTGGGCTCGGTGCCCTCCTGTTCCTGCGCGGTGGGGGACGGGGGCGGCGGAGGTGGTTCCGGCTCGTCCTTCCAGCCGAAGGCCCAGACACCGAAGCACATCCCCACCGCGGCCAGCACCATGCCGCCGCGCCGCACCACGAGCTGCTGGCGCGGCAGATCCAGGTCCCGGTCCGGCCGGCGGAGACGTTCGCGGTGCTCGTCCGCCCAGTCCTGCCGTTCCCTGTCGTACACCTTCATCGCCGTCGTCCCTCCACGCTGGCGGCCGTCTGCGTCGTCCGGTCGGCCGTCAGCCGAGCAACTGGGCGATGCCCTGCACCACGGCGGTCGCCGACGCCACCGCGCCCGCCGCTGCCGCCTGCGAGCCGAGCCACCGCCGGACACTGCCCAGCACCCGGGTGAGCCGCGCCTGCTCGGCCGTGCCCGAGCCGGTGATCTCGTCCCGCAGGCCCACGAGTTCGTCGCGCAGGGCCGCCTCGTCCGCTCCGCGCCCGGCCCCCTCGGGCAGCTCCGCCAGCAACTCCCGTACGGCGGTGAGCAGTTCCTGATGGGTGGTGTCGAGCGCGGCACCGCCCGTGGTGTTGTACGAGACGGCCCGGCCCTCCCGGCCGGTGGCGATGGAGCCGCCGGACATCGACCCGATGGTGACGCCACCGCCGGCCGTGTTCGGGCCCTCGCCCCCGGAGGGCTGCGGGGAGGTCGTGTTCTCGCTCATGCGGGGTTCCCTTCCTGACGCGCACGGCCGTTGCCGGGCGGGGGAGCGGTGTGCGAGGTCGCCTGTCCGTGGCTGCCGGTGGCGATGGAGCCGCCCGACATGTCCTGGATGAAGACGCCTCCACCGCTGACCTGGTAGATGTGCTGCTCGAACTCCTCGGTCCGGTAGCCGTGTTCGCGCAGCGCCGTTCGGACGCCGCCCACGATCCGCTCCTCGACCGTCTTGATGTACCGCTCGGCGTCCATGTCCTGGAAGCGCGAGAGCTTCTGCTGCGCGGCGAGCGCCCGCAGCGAGACACGGGGCACGTCCGGCGGTCCAGCCCCCTCGGACCGGCCGGAGGCGCGCTCCCGGCGCAGCCCGCCGAGCGCGCCGATCGCGCAGTCCAGGCCGATCGCGGGAGCGTGCCGCAGGGCGCGCAGCGCCCCGCGGTACCACTTCTCCGGCAGCCGCTCCACCAGCGCGTCCACGCCGCGGAACTCCTTGCGGATCGGGCCCAGCACATAGGACTCGACCTCCAGGACGAGCATCCCGCCCTGGGTGTGCACCCGCACCAGCACGGTCACGACGAGCTGTTCGTGCCAGCCGCCGACACGGACGCGCAGGAAGACCCGCCGGGCCTCGCCGCCCTCGTCGATCGCCTCGTCCAGATGCGCGGCGATCTGCTCCGGGTCGTAGACCGCGTACGCGCCCGTGCCGCGGCCCCCGTCCGGACCGGCGTGGGCGCTCGCGTCGTCCACACCCCCGAGCTCCACCCGCTCGGCACGGCCGACGCCTCCCGGCAGGAACAGGAACCGCTCGATCTCCAGCTCCCGCAGCCGGTCGCGCCCGGTGCGCGCCGCGGACGCCCGCAGCTCCCTCAGCTGCGGCTCGATCAGGTCCAGCGCCGCACGGGCCGTCAGCCGCTCCCTGGCACGCGGCGGAACACCGGTCGCGTGCCCGTCGGCGCCGCCGCGGTCCCCGCCGTCGACCTGCGCGGGGATACGGTCCCGGCGGCCGTCGGGCAGCTTGCGCAGCTCCATGGCGAACGACCAGCTCCGTTTGCGCCCGCCCAGCCCGACGAACGGCCGCTCCACGTCGTACAGCGTGACCGGGGCGTGCTGCTCCCGGCGGATGTCACGGACCAGGTCGTCGTACGGCGGGCCCGCGGGCAGGCCGGGCTGGGCGGCGGTGCGGAACGTCCACTTCGACAGCCACTGGCACAGCGCCTTGCGGTGCTGGGCCTGGTGGTGCCAGCCGACGAGCGCGATCGCGAGGGGGAAGAGCGCCGGGTACGGCGTCTGCGCGGTGCCGTCCACGAGTCCGGCCAGGTACCAGTACCAGTACAGGGCGACCAGCAGCAGACTGCCCGCGGTGGCGAGGCCGCTCACACCGTTGGCGGCGCGGGCCACCGGGGCGGGCAGCCCCAGCTCCTTCACGGAGGGACCCCGTTCGCTGAGGACGCCCGCGAACCACAGGGCCAGCGTGACGAGGGCGTACAGCTGGGACCACGGCAGCCACAGCTCGCCGGAGACGTTCAGCGTGCCGTCGTACAGCGCGGCGAACACCTGCGCGAAGCCGAAGTCGGCGTCGGGGCCCCAGCGGTCGGACAGGCCGTCCCACGCCATCAGGACGTCGGAGGCGATGAACCCGGCCCACACCGCCAGCATCAGCAGCGCCGTCCGGGCCTCCTGGCGGCCGATGCGGACGGCGTGGGCCAGCACCGGCAGGACGTCCACGCCGAGGGACGGGGCGACGGGGCGCTCCCGGTGGCCCACGAGCTCGTCGACGACCTGGCGTCGGAAGGAGGCGTCCTGATAGACGCCGGCGCACAGCAGCCGGGTGGCCTCCGTGCGGCTGTAGCGGTCTTCGGGAAGGCTGGTGCCCGGCACTGTGCTCCCATGGTCGTGAAGGGTGGTGCTGTCCCCGGTACGACCCGACGGCCCCGGCGCTGCACGAGCGCCGCCTCACGGCGGCGGTGCGCCACCGGACGAGGGCTCCGGGAACAGAAGCGCGAGGCTAGAGGAGCGCGGCCCGCGACACGCGCGGCACAAACGCTTACTCGCCCGATCCGGTGAATATGCCAGGGGCCCCTGGACAGCCGTCGGCTGCCCACGTCCGGGCGGACCCTACCGGTGCCGGAGACCGGTCAGGAATCGAGAAGCGTGGCGCCCGGGACCCTTCTAGCGTCGTCCCCATGACTTCCAGCGACATGACGTCCATCGACTTCCTCACCCTCGAAGTGGCCGACCCGGCCGCCGCCGAACGCTTCTACACGACCGCCTTCGGGCTGCAGGGCCAGATCCGCTTCCGGGCCTCCGACGCGCCCAGCACCGGGTTCCGCGGCTTCACCCTGTCCCTGGTGGTGGCCCAGCCCGCCGACGTCGACGCCCTGGTCGGCGGGGCGCTGGACGCGGGCGCCACCACGCTGAAGCCCGCCGCCAAGTCGCTGTGGGGCTACGGCGGTGTCGTCCAGGCACCCGACGGGACGATCTGGCAGGTGGCCTCCTCGTCCAAGAAGAACACCGGCCCGGCCACCCGCGACATCCAGGACGGCGACGACGTCACCGTCCTGGATGTCGCACATGTCGGCGCCCATGTAACCGGTCGGCAGGATGTCGGACAGGAAGAGCACCTGTTCGTCGGTCAGATCCGACTCGATCTTGAGGGCGTTGGCGTCGGCGAGCACCACCCGCGCGTACTCGGCCTGACCGCCGGCGAACCCGCCGGTGAGATGGGAGTACCCGTAGATGCCGCAGGTCGGATGGCCGAACATCTTCTCCGAGACACCGGCGTTCGGGTTGCTGTTCTCGCAGCACGAGTACAGTTCCGCGCGGCAGGACGCGCACGCGCCGCAGGCGATGGGGAAGGGCACCACGACCCGGTCGCCGACGCGGAGTGTGCCGTCGCCGATGCCCGGCCCCACCTCGACGACCTCACCCATGAACTCGTGGCCCAGGATGTCGCCCTTCTGCATGGTGGGCACATAGCCGTCGACCAGATGGAGGTCGGAGCCGCAGATCGCCGTCTTGGTGACCTTCACGATGACGTCACGGTCGTTCAGGATCGAGGGGTCCGGAACGTCCTGCACCTGGACCGAGTTGCGGCCCGTCCAGCAGTTGGCCTTCATGCCAGGGCCTCCTTCAGTTCGTCCTCGGTCAGCGGCCGGGCGGGGTGCTGCGGGAACTCGCCCCGGGCGCGCTTGCCACCGGGCGCGCCCTCGGAGCGGACGACCTCACCGACCTCCGCGATCTGCTTGAAGCGGCGGAGGTCGTCGTCCAGTTGCTGGTGCGGCTCCTCGCCGAAGTAGCGGGCCGCCGCCTTGCCCAGAGGGCCCCCGGGCAGTTCGTAGCGCAGGGACACCCGTATCTCCGTGCCCTGGCCGCCCGGCGCCGGCACGAAGCGGACCTCGCCCGCGTTGCCGATGTCGGCACCGTCCGCCGAGCGCCAGGCGATCAGTTGGCCCGGGACGTCCTGGGTGGTCTCGGCGTCCCATTCGACGGTCCTGCCGAACGGTGCGCGGGCCTTCCAGTGACTGGTGCGCGGACCGGTCACCCGCACCTCGTCCAGGTGCGCCATGAAGTCCGGCAGGCGCTCCAGGTCCTTCCAGAGGGCGTAGGCCTCGTCCGGGGACCGGGTGACGGTGGTCGTCGCGGTCAGTTCCATCGGTTTGCTCCCACGCGTACGGGTCACGGCGGCGTAGACGTCCGTGGCGGTGATGGCGGTGACCGCCGCGGTCGCGGCGACGGTGCGTCCGAGGCCGCGCCCGTCGTGGTTCCTCAGGGCCCGGGCGAGCATCGTCAGATCCATGAGGTCGCCGCCGACGCGCCCCCAGAGCCAGACGGGATGCGGACGTCCCACCAGACCGGCGGCCGCGACCAGTTCACGTACGCCGACGGCGGTCGCGGCCGATCGGTGCCGGGGGGCGTCGCCCACGCCCAGGGCCCGCGTGAAGTCCGCCGGGGCGACGACCTGGGGTATGCCCAGGAACGCGCTGGCCCAGCCGAGGCCGCGTACGAGCGGATCGTGTCGCAGACGGGAGGTGGGGCGGGTGCCTGTGGTCATCGGTGCTCCTCGCGTGCGGAGAGGCGGACGGAAGGGAATCGGACGGAACGGAGGCGGAGGGAACGGAGGCGGCGGAACGGAAGGTGAGCCGCGTCAAGGGGAGGCCCGCACGGGCGGGGCACCCCGGAACCCGCACTACCGCTTGCGGCCGTTGCCGTTGCCGTTGCCGTGGCCGTCGGGGTGCAGGACGACCTTCGTCCAGCCCTCGTCACGGGCGTCGAAGTGCTCGTAGGCGGTGGGAGCCTCGTCCAGGCCGAGCTCATGGGAGACGATGAAGCCCGGCGTCGCCTTCCCGCCGGCGATCAGATCGCGCAGCGCCCGGTTGTACTTCTTCACCGGCGCCTGCCCCGTGCCCATGCGCTGGCCCTTGAACCACATCGTCCCGAAGTCGATCGGCACCTTGCCCTGTGCCTCCCACTCGCCCTGCGCCTCCTGGCCGCCGGGGTCCTCGGGCAGGAACACGCCCACCACGCCGATGTCGCCCGTGAACCGGACCGAGTCGATCAGGCTGTTCAGGGTGAGGCTGGCGTCCTCATGCCCTCCGGGGTCGTGCGCCTGGTACCCGACGCACTCGCACCCGTTGTCGGCGCCCAGGCCGAGAGTGGCCTCCTTGACGACCTCCGCCGGGTCCTGCTCGGCGGTGTTGATCGGGATGGCCCCGATCTCCTCCGCCTTGCGCAGCCGATCGGGCTGGTGGTCGGCCACCCAGACGCGGCCGGCGCCCTTGAGGACGGCGGAGTAGGCCGCCATCAGGCCGACGGGACCGGCGCCGAAGACGATCGTCTGGTCGCCTGGCTTGACGTTCGCCATCTCGGTGGCGTGGTAGCCGGTGGGGAAGATGTCGGCGAGCATCACGTAGTCCGACTCCCGCTCGACGGCGTCCTCGCCGAGGCGCAGCGCGTTGAAGTCGCCGTACGGCACCCGCAGCAACTCCGCCTGGCCACCCTGGTAGGGGCCCATCTCGGCGAAGCCGTACGCGGCTCCGGCGAGGGAGGGTTCCGGCTGCATGGTCAGGCAGTAGTTGGTCAGCCCCCGCTCACACTGCTTGCAGAAGCCGCAGGCGATGTTGAAGGGGAGCACCACGTACTCGCCCACCCGGACCTTGCTGACGGCCGAGCCGACCTCCACGACCTGGCCCATGTTCTCGTGCCCCAGCGTGCGGCCGGACTCGAACGAGGTGCGGCCCTCGTACATGTGCAGGTCCGAGCCGCAGATGTTGGTGGCGGTGATCTTGACGATGATGTCGCAGGGGTGCTCGATCTTCGGGTCCGGTACGTCCTTCACCGTGACGGTGCGCGGTCCTTCGTATACGGCTGCCTTCATGATGCGGTCCCTGGCTGTCGCTGCGTGGCGGTGACGAAGGCGCGAGGAACCCCTACCGGGACGAAGCCCGTGGTTCCGGCACGCCCGCGCGAGGCGTTCCCCCGGATCAGGAAGAACGGCGTCTCACCCACCCGGTCCACCGGCGAAGCCTCGACACTCCGACGGCGTGCGGTGCGGGTCCCCGCCAGCCTGCGGACGAAACGGTCACCTATCGTCGGAATCGGCCGGTTTGTTCGGGCGGGGGGCGGTCGGTGGTGTATGGGGGGGGTGCCTCTGGCCGTCCAGTGGGCCCCCTGGTGTTGGTGCCACGCACTCGCCCGACATGCCCCGCAGGGGCAGCCGCAGTTGCCTCGTACCCTGCCCCGCCCCTAGGGTGAATGCGCTTTCATTCGTAGGTCGACGCCTTGCGCGACCAGCAAGGACGGGGGAACGATCATGGAGGGCGCCGCATCGTGAACGCCGCACCCACGGTGTACGACGTCGCCGAGCGCTCCGGCGTGTCCATCGCGACCGTGTCCCGGGTCTACCGCAACCCCGACTCCGTACGCGCCGCCACCCGCGAGCGCGTCCTTGCCGCCGCCCGCGAACTGGGCTACGTGCCGAGCGGCAACGCGCGGGGTCTCGCCAGCCGGTCCACCGGAGTCCTCGGCCTCTGCTTCCCCGACTACGCGGACCCGGACACCGCGGACATCGAGGACGACGACGCCGCGATGCTCTACTCCGACCAGATCATCCGCGGCATGGAACGCGCCGCCCGCCGCCACGGCTACGCCCTGCTGATCGCCGCCTCGCTCGAAGGCGGCCCGGAGAGCCTCGTGGCCAAGGTCGCCGGCCGCGTCGACGGCTTCGCGGTGCTCGCGCGGACCGTCCCGACCGAGGAACTGGAGGTCATCTCCCGCCGCCAGCCCGTCGTCATGCTCGCCGGACCGCGCGCCGACCCCTCCCTCGACCACCTCGACCACGTGGAGGTGGCCAACGAGGACGGCCAGTACGAACTGACCCGGCACCTCCTCCACGACCACGGGCTGCGCCGCCTCGCCTACGTCGGCGTCGACGACACGTCCCCGGACGTCGAGGCCCGCTTCCGGGGCTTCCGGCGCGCCTGTGCGGAGGCGGGGGCCGACACCGGGACGGACCCCGCGCTGCGGATGCCGATGATGACGCAGGCGGAGGGCGCCCGCGCGGCGGACCTGCTGTGCGACACCGACACCGACACCGACGCCGACGGCGAACGGCCCGAGGCCTTCGTCTTCGCCAACGACCAGATGGCCGTGGGCGCCCTCCAGGCCCTGGAACGCCGGGGGGTACGGGTGCCGGACGACGTGGTCGTCACCGGGTTCGACGGCATCCCGCTCAGCCGGCTGGTCCGGCCCTCCCTCACCACGGTCCGACAGCCGATGGTGCGCCTGGGCGAACAGGCCGCCGAACTGCTGATCGGACGATTGCGCGGCCAGAGCGGCGACGAGCCGGTCTCCCTCGTCCTGCCGGTCAGCGTCGCCCGCCGGGCGAGCTGCGGCTGCGCCGACACGGCGGCGGGGGCGTTCGGCGCGGTGTGACCTGTGTCGCCGCGCTCGTAGCGATGACCCGCGATGACCTCCCCCTCAGTCCGTCAGTCCGTCAGTCCGTCCCGCCGGGCGATCTTCGGGAAACGGTGGTCTATTGAAGACGGCCACTGCCGTGCGCCCGGTCGGCCGCGGCGCGGGGTGAGTTCCGTGGGGGCTGGGCCCTTCGACCACGTGACGGTCTCCCGGGACGTCGGACGTGGCGGATGGGCAGGTGGCGCATGTCAGGGACGGCGGCGGAGGCCAGGCGACGAGACGCGGCGCGGGCGCGCCGGGTGCTCGCCCCGCTGGCGCTGGCGCAGTTCATCTGCAGCTTCGCCGGCTCCAACATGAACGTGATGATCAACGACATCAGCGACGACCTGGACACCACCGTGCAGGGCGTCCAGGTGGCGATCACGATCTTTCTGCTCGTGATGGCCGCGCTGATGATCCCCGGCGGGAAGCTGACCGACAAGTGGGGGCGCAAGCGCTGCCTGCTCGCAGGGCTCGTGGTCTACGGCGTCGGGGCGGTGCTCAGCGCGGCCGCGCCCGGGCTGGGCGTGCTCATCCTCGGCAACTCGATCCTGGAGGGCGTGGGTACCGCGCTGCTGATCCCGCCGGTCTACATCCTGACCACCCTCCTGTTCACCGACACGGGGTCACGGGCGCGCGCGTTCGGCGCGATCATGGCGATGGGCGGGGTCGGGGCGGCCGCCGGACCGCTGATCGGCGGTCTGATCACGAGCGCGATCAGCTGGCGGGCGGCGTTCGTCTTCCAGGCGCTGGTGATCGTCCTGATCGTGGTGCTCAGCCGCGGGATCGACGACCCCCTGCCACCCGATCCCGCCCGCCCCTTCGACACGGTCGGTGCCCTGCTGTCGGCGGCGGGCCTCGTGCTGCTGGTGACGGGCATCCTGGCCGTCGACGACAACGGCTGGCTGGCCCTGGCCCTGCTGCTGGCCGGCGCGGCCGTGCTCACCGCCTTCCTCGCCTGGGTGCGCCGCCGCGAGCACGTCGGCCGGGAAGCGCTGCTGTCGACGGCACTGTTCCGCGACCGCACCTCGAACCTGGGGCTGCTCACGCAGAACACGCAGTGGCTCATCCTGATGGGAGTGTCGTTCACCGTCGCCGCCTATCTGCAGGTGGTGCGCGGCTACGACGCGATCGGGACGGGGGTCATCTTCACCGCCGCGACCCTCGGCATCCTCGTCACCTCGCTGGCCGCCGAGAAGCTGGCCCGGCGCCACGCGCAGCGCACCCTCGTCATGGCGGGCTTCGTCGTGACGGTCGTCGGCATCGCCGTGCTGCTGACGCTTGTCGCCTGGCAACCCGGGGCCTGGGCGTTCGCCCCCGGTCTGCTGCTGATCGGGTCGGGTCTCGGCGTGATGCTCACCCCGTCGGTGAACGTGGTCCAGTCGTGCTTCCCGGAGTCGCGGCAAGGGGAGATCTCCGGCCTGTCGCGGAGCGTCTCCAACCTCGGCTCCTCCCTCGGCACGGCCGTGGCGGGCACGATCCTGGTGTCCGGGCTCAGCAAGGGCGGGTACGCGGCGTCCATGGCGGCGCTCGCCGTCGTCGGCCTGGGCGGGCTGACCGCAGCGGCCCTGCTTCCCCGCACCGGCGGGCCCGCTGCCGCCGGAGCGGATACGGCGACTCCGCCGGACGCCTCCCGGCAGTGACCTCCGGCGGTGACCTCCGACAGTGACCCCTGGCAGTGACACATGGCAGTGACCCCGGCGTGCGCGCCGACGGTTCGCCGGTCAGCCGGACGGGTCACCGTCCCGCTCAACCGGGCCGGCCTGCCGCGCGGTCGAGTTCCTCGTCCAGGGCGAGGGCCGCGTCGATGAGGGCCAGGTGCGTGAAGGCCTGCGGGAAGTTCCCCAACTGCTCGCCCGAGGGGCCGATCTCCTCGGCGAACAGGCCGACGTGATTGGCGTAGGTGAGCATCTTGGAGAACGCGTACCGGGCCTGGGTGAGCCGCCCGGCCCGGGCGAGCGCCTCGACGTACAGGAAGCTGCACAGGTTGAAGGTGCCCTCCGAGCCGCGCAGACCGTCGGGGGACGCGGCCGGGTCGTACCGGTAGACGAGGCTGTCGCTGACGAGTTCGCCGTCCATGGCGTCGAGCGTCGTCAGCCAGTCCGGGTCGGTGGGCGTCAGGAACCCCACCTTGGGCATCAGCAGCAGGGAGGCGTCGAGGACGTCCGTGTCGTAGTGCTGCACGAACGCCTTGCGCTTCTCGTTCCAGCCGCAGTCGATGAGCTGCCGCAGGACGGCGTCGCGTGCGGCCCGCCAGCGGTCGATGTCGCCGGGGCGGGAGTGGCGGGTGGCCAGGGTGACGGCGCGGTCGAAGGCCACCCACGTCATCAGGCGGCTGTACGTGAAGTCCTGACGGCCGCCTCGTGTCTCCCAGATGCCCTCGTCCGGCCGGTCCCAGTGGTCGGTGAGCCAGTCGATGACGCGCGCGAAGGCGTGCCAGCCGCGGACGGCGCCGATGTCGTCAGCCTCAGCTAGGGCGTAGGCGGCCTCGCCGTAGATGTCCAGCTGGATCTGGTCGGCCGCCGCGTTGCCGGCCCGTACCGGGGCCGAACGCCGGTAGCCCTCGAAGTGGTCGAGCACCTCCTCGGTGAGGTGCGGTTCGCCGTCGACGCGGTACATGATCTGCAGCGGCTCCCCGGAGGCGGTGCCGCCGGCGTCCAGGCGGTCGCGAAGCCACCGGCGGAAGGCGTCGGCCTCCGTGACGAACCCGAGGCCGGTCAGGGCACGCACCGACAGCGACGCGTCGCGGACCCAGGTGTAGCGGTAGTCCCAGTTGCGCTCCCCTCCGATCTGCTCGGGCAGGCCCATCGTGGCGGCGGCGATCGGGGCGCCGGTGGGCGCGTAGGTGAGGAGTTTGAGGGTGATGGCGGAGCGGGTGACCATCTCGTGCCAACGGCCGCGGTAGCGCGAGGCGCGCAGCCAGTCCAGCCAGAACGCCGTGCAGGCCTCGAGCTCCGAGCCGGCCATGTCGACGGACAGGGGCGTGCCTCCGGGGCGCCCGCTCAGCGCGCCCGGCTCGCCGGACTCGGCGGTCAGCAGCACGGCGGCGCGTTCACCGGCTCGCAGGGTGAAGCGGGCGGAGACGTCCGTGCCGTCCGGGTGCAGGGCGACCTGGTCCGTGGCCTGCAGATGAAGGTCCGTGCCCGGACCACGGAACAGCACCGATCCGTCGTCGTGGCGGGTCAGCGTGTGCGGGGCCCTGCCGTAGTCGAAGCGGGGCCGGCAGATCAGCTCGAAGGGCATGCTTCCGCGGACCACCCGCACGATCCTGATCAGCCGGTGCCGGGCGACGGGCGACGGCGTGGTGACAGGCGGCATGAAGTCGGCCACCTCGCCGACCCCGCTCGGCGCCATGAATCGCGTGATGAGTACGGCGGTGTCCGGCAGGTAGAGCTGGCGCACGGTGACGTCGTCGCCGAGATCGGCGGCCAGCCGGCAGAAGCCCCCACGGTCGCTGTCGAGCAGTGAGGCGAACACGCTGGGGGAGTCGAACCGGGGCGTGCACCACCAGTCGACGGTGCCGTCGGCGGCGATCAGCGCCGCGGTCTGCAGATCGCCGACCAGACCGTGGTCGGCGATCGGGGGGTAGTCGTGCACAGCGCCTCCTCGGCTCAGCGGCGGTGAGAGCCACCCCCCCCGCCACCGCCCCGGCGCCCACTCGCGCCCACGCCCCGCCCGGTCCCCTCATCATGGCGAGGCGGGGCGCCGCCAGCCACTTGTGCGGGCGTCGCGCGAGACCGGGACGCGGATCGTCTCCGACGCCGGTGGCCGTGGTGAGTCCGGAGGGCCGGCATCGGTACAGTCCAGCAGCCGGTGCCGATGGACCCGGAGCGCCTGGGCGACGGCAGCCGGCCAGCGCGATGCAGGACTCGATGCGACTTCGGTGGTGCACGGTGTAGCTTCTGCCGGGTGGAGACAGGGGAGTTGATCGGGGCGGGGCGGACGGCGGATGTGTTCGCCCTCGACGGGGGCCGGGTCGTGCGGCGTTACCGCGACGGTGCGGACGCCACCGGTGAGGCGGCCGTCATGGCGTACCTGGCCGAGCACGGGTATCCGGTGCCGGCGGTGTGGCCGGGCGCGGAGCCCGGGGAGTTGGTGATGCAGCGGCTGTCGGGGCCGACGATGCGGGAGGCGCTGGTCGCGGGCACGCTCAGCGGCGACGAGGCGGGCGAGATGCTGGCTGATCTGCTGCTGCGCCTGCACGCCGTCCCACCCCGGGTCGGGGCCGAACCCGCCCACCGCATCATCCACCTCGACCTGCATCCGGAGAACGTCTTCCTCACCCCCGACGGCCCCGTGGTGATCGACTGGGCCACGGCCCAGGAGGGCCCGCCCGGCCTGGACACCGCCATGGCCGCGCTGATCCTCGCGCAGGCGGCGCTCACCATGCCGGCCGCCGCCGAGGTCGCGCGGAGTGTCCTCCCCGCCTTGGTGCGTCGACTCGGCGGCACCGACGGCATGCTGCTGCCCGAGGCCAGGGCCCGGCGGGCCGCGAACCCGACGCTCACACAGGAGGAGACCGCCGCCCTCGACGAGGCGGTCGCCCTGATCCTGGCGGCAGGAGCCGACGCCGGTGACGGCGTCCTCCAGTAGTCACGGCGTCCTCCGGTAATGACGGCGTCCTCCGCTAGTGACGCCGTCCTCCAGTAGGGGCGCAGCGATGGGTCAGTTCTGGTTGACCGGCCAGACGGCCGCCGGATCGCAGCGGGCCGGGCACGCCAGCAGGTAGACCTCGTTGCCCAGGAACAGCACATAGGCGTCGGCACGGACGCTGTCGGGCTGTTCCGGCCGGCCGGCGTGGACGGCGAACTCCATGTCCTCCGGAACCTGGCACACGTACACCAGGTCCTCGCCGCACGCGCAGGAGTAGAGCTCGGGGTCCTGCGCCCAGGACGGGGTGCCGCCCACCTTGAAGGTCTGGGCGGCCTTCTCCGGGGTGTCGGTGAAGGGCCGCAGCGTCAGCGGAAGCCCGCGCACGGACGGCTCGGCCTCCGATGCCGGCCGCGCCTCCCGGCTCTGGATCAGGACCCGCCAGAACGGCGCCGGGTGCGGCGGCTGCGGAGCGTCCCAGTACCGCGCCACGAGCCGGCCGTCGGCGAGCTGCGGGGTGGACGGGTCGTTGTGCGCGCGGCAGTGGAAGACGAGGAGGTGGTCGCCGCCGAAGGGCTCCACGTCCGAGGGGATGTCGACCTGGAAGAACAGGGCCAGCCGCTCACCGCAGAAGCACTCGGGCCAGTCCTGGCCGGGATCGAGGTGGGGCCAGCCGCCCACCGAGTTCCGCGCCGGACGGTCCAGCGGTTCTGTTCCGATCTCGACCTCGTAGGCAGGCAGTACCACCTGTGTCCCCCTCGTGCCGCTTGTCCTGCTCGGCTTGCCCGGCTTGCGTTCGATCGCCCGCCCAGCCTATGAATGCGGCTGTCGGCGATGATCTCCGGGGGCCGGTGTGGATGAAGAGGCGTGCTTGCGCCGCTACGGGCTCCGTCCCGTCGGTGCGGACCTCGACGAGGTCCGTGCGCTCCTCGGAGAGCACGCGGCGCGTGAGCGACGCTCTCACGGCGAGGGAGACACCATCCTGATGAGGCTCTGCTGCGTCCAGCTGTTCAACAGCGGCGGCCTCGACGACGTGCTCCTCATCTGGGACGCGAAGCGATCCAGCTTCGACGCGGCGTGCTCGATCGACGCCGAGCTGCTGCTCGGGCACGGGCTCGACGCCACGAAGGCCCACTTGTCGGCCCACCGGGCGCCCGCTGCCTCGGCGGCGCTGGACCGGCTGCGCGAGCTCGAGGCGGCTGGGGCGTTCGAGGACTTCTCCGTGGAGGAGTTCTCCGCCTCCTGTGACGAGTACTACGCCGGCTGAGGCATCCGTAGAGTCTCCCCGTCGCTCGCCGGGTGGCGGGAGCAAAGACGCCTCGGCCTCCTCGACCCCCGCGGGCCGCCTCCATCCCAGGTGCCCTTCGCGACGTGCGTCGCTTCGACCGCTCATCCGCAGGTGAACGGCACAGTCGGCAGCACGCCCAGCACTCCCGTGCCCCCTGCCGCCGCCCCCACCCCCGTCGGCGGTATGAATCACACATCCTTTCCCTATGCAATGATCCGACCTACGTTGCTGGGGCGGGGCCGGCCGCGAACGCGCGAGGAGAGCCGGTGCCGTGCGGGCCGCCCCGTGGGTTTCGCGCTCGTTACCGGAGTGTGACCACAACCCCTCTTGTCAGGCCCCAAAGCGCTGCAACAGAGTGATGTATGCGCTTACAGACAGCGCATACATCCATCAGAGCTCAAGGAGGAGCCCTCCATGAACCGCGCCGCCGCCACCGGGTCGCTGGCCCTCGCCCTCGCGTCAGCGCTCACCCTCACCGCCTGTGGCGGCTCGGGTGGCGCGGGCGTGGCCGCCGACGCCGAGCAGACCCTGACCGTCTGGGCCATGGGCACGGAGGGCGAGAAGCTCGGCGACGTGGCCGAGGAGTACGAGAAGACGCACTCCAACGTCACCGTCAAGGTCACACCGATCGGCTGGGACGTCGCCCACCAGAAGCTGGTCGCCGCGGCCGCCGCCGGGAAGCTGCCGGACGTGGTGCAGATGGGCGGGACCTACCTGGGCGAGTTCGCCGACATGGGGGTCCTGGAGCCGGTCGACACCAAGACCTTCAAGGAGGCGGACTTCTTCCCCGCCGCCTGGCAGCAGGGCTCGTACGACGGAACCGCCTACGGCGTGCCCTGGTACGTGGACACCCGCGTGCTGTTCTACCGCACCGACCTCGCCGAGAAGGCCGGCATCGACAAGGCCCCGGCCACGATGAACGAGCTGCGGAGCGCCGCGCAGGCGTACCAGGAGAAGGCCGGTACCAAGTGGGGCCTGTCGATCCAGCCCCGCGGCCTGGACACCGTGCAGAGCTTCTACCCGTTCCTGTACTCGGCCGGCGGTGCCGTCCTGGACGACGACGGCAAGCCGGTCGTCAACTCGCCCTCCGCCGTCAAGGCGCTGGAGAACTACGGCGGGTTCTTCCGGAAGAACCTCAGCGACACGTCCGTCCAGCCCGGCTACGACGTGACGAAGGACTTCAACACCGGCGCCGTGCCGATGTTCCTCGGCGGCCCCTGGATGACCGGTCTCCTCGACGAGAACTACCCCGACCTCAAGGGCAAGTGGGCCATCGCCCCGGTCCCGGCCGACAAGGCGTCCGTGTCCATGGCCGGCGGCTCCAGCCTCGCCGTGTCCGCAGACAGCGAGCACAAGGCCGCGGCGACCGAGTTCATCTCCTTCCTCGCCGACGCCAAGGGCCAGGCCGACTGGTTCGCGCGCACCAACGACCTCCCCGCCCACAAGGGCGCCTGGAAGTCCGGCGACCTCGCGAAGGACGCGGACCTCCAGATCTGGCGCCGGCAGATGGACACCGCCAAGACCCCGCCGTCCGAGCCCCGCCTGACCGAGATCACCTCCAAGGTCGACGCCGCGATCGAGTCCGTCACCCAGGGCAAGTCGGGCGCCAAGGCCGCCCTGGACAAGGCCCAGTCCCAGATCGAAGGCCTCGTGAAGTAAGAGAGCAGCCCCCGCCATGTCCCTCACGACAGGACCGGCCGCCCCCCACGCGGCCGTCGACAAGAGTCCCGGGCCCGGCCATACCCCCGCTCCGCGCGGGCGCCGGTCCCTGAGCAGGCACAACCTGACCGGGTGGCTGTTCTCCACGCCCTTCCTGGTGCTGTTCGGGCTGTTCATGCTCTTCCCGATCGTCGCGACGCTCCTGATGAGCTTCACCGACTTCGGGGCCCGCCACGTCACCCGCCCGCTGGACGCCGAGTTCGTCGGCCTGGACAACTACACCCGGCTCTTCCAGGACGACACGTTCCTCAAGGCCCTGTTCAACACGGCCTACTTCGTCGTCGTCGGCGTACCCGCCACCATCGTCCTCGGGCTGCTCGCGGCGATCCTGCTGAACAACGGCATCGACCGGGCCCGGACGTTCTTCCGGATCGGCTTCTACGCGCCCGTCGTCACGACGATCGTGGCCGTGGCCATCGTCTGGCGGTTCGTCCTCGACCCGTCCGACGGGCTGGTCGCCTCCCTCGCCACCGAACTCGGCGTGAACGCGCCGGATTTCCTCGGCTCCGAGACCTGGGCCATGCCGTCGCTCATCGCCATGGCGGTGTGGCGCAACCTCGGCACCGTGATGGTGCTGTGCATCGCCGGCCTGCAGGCGATCCCCACGGAGGTCCGCGAGGCGGCCCGGCTGGACGGGGCGGGCGCCTGGCAGGAACTGCGCCGCGTCACCGTCCCGCTGCTGCGGCCCACCCTGCTCTACGCCACCGTCATCACCTCCATCGGCTACCTCAATGTGTTCGAGGAACCGTTCGTGATGACGCAGGGCGGCCCGTCCGACTCGACGCTGACGGTGTCGCTCGACATGTACCGCGAGGGCTTCAACTTCTTCCACATGGGCTATGCCAGCGCCATGGCGTACGTCCTGTTCGTCGTGATCATGGGCATCACGTTGCTCCAGCTCCGTCTGCTGAAGGACAACACCCGATGACCGCCGAGACAGCCGTCAAGGCACCCCGCCCGCACCGCGCCGGACGCGCCCGCAAGCCACTGCTGTACGCCGTCGCCTCGCTGGGACTGCTGGTGATGGCCGCCCCGTTCCTGTGGATGGCGCTGTCCGCGTTCAAGACCCGGAAGGACCTCACGGCGAGCCCGCCCGTGTGGATCCCCAGCCACTGGACGCTGGACAACTTCACCGCCCTGCTCGACCAGCTCGACATGCCGCGGTACTTCCTGAACTCGCTGATCGTCGCCGTCCTGGTGACGGTGAGCAACCTGGTGTTCTGCTCGATGCTCGGCTACGCGCTGGCCAAGCTCGACTTCACCGGCCGCTCCAAGGTCTTCGGCCTGGTCCTGGCCGCCCTCATGGTCCCCGGCAACCTCATGATCCTGCCGCTGTACGTCCTGATGAACGGCATGGGCCTGATCGACAGCTACGCGGGCCTGGTGCTGCCGTTCGCGGCCGGCGCCTTCGGGGTGTTCCTGATGCGGCAGTTCATGCTCCAGGTCCCCGACGAACTGCTCGAGGCGGCCCGGCTCGACGGCGCGGGGGAGTGGTACATCTTCTGGCGGATCGTGATGCCGCTGGTCAAGCCCGCCCTCGCCACGCTGACGATCTTCACCTTCCTCGGGTCCTGGAACAACTTCATCTGGCCCCTGATCGCCACCAACGACCCCGACAAGTACACGCTGCCGGTGGCGCTGGCGACCTTCGCCAACGATCCCAACCGGACCGTCGCCGGCGGCAACGGCATGCTGATGGCCGGCTCCCTGCTCGTGGTCCTCCCGGTCCTGTTCGTCTTCGCCGTCCTGCAACGGCACTTCACTCAGGGCGTGGCCACGGCCGGCCTCAAGTAGGCCCAGCCCCGTCTCCCGGCCTCCCCGGACGTCGCCCCGCGCGCCACCGGGCCGGGCCGTCATGCCCGGACGACCCCGCACCCCCGACCCCCACCCACGGAAAGACAGTCACAGACGATGACGCACCGCACCACCCCCTTCCCCGACGGCTTCCTGTGGGGTGCCTCCACCGCCGGACACCAGATCGAGGGGAACAACGTCAACAGCGACTGGTGGCGCAAGGAGCACGACCCCGCCGCCGGCATCGAGGAGCCCAGCCTCGACGCCTGCGACAGCTACCACCGCTGGGACGAGGACATGGACCTCCTCGCCGAGCTGGGCTTCACCGACTACCGCTTCGGCGTCGAGTGGTCCCGTATCGAGCCGGTCCCCGGCACCTTCTCCCGGGCCGAGATCGCCCACTACCGCCGGATGGTCGAGGGCGCGATCGCCCGGGGCCTGCGCCCCATGGTGACCCTGCACCACTTCACCGTCCCGCAGTGGTTCGAGGACCGCGGCGGCTGGACCGCGGACGGCGCCGCCGACCTCTTCGCCCGCTACGTCGAGCACTGCGCGCCGATCATCGCCGACGGCGTGCCGTACGTCTGCACCATCAACGAACCCAACATGATCGCCGTGATGGCCGGCGCCAAGAAGGCCGGCGACCAGGGCTTCCCGCCCGCAGGGCTGCCCACGCCCGACGAGGAGACCACGCAGGCGATCATCGCCGCGCATCACGCGGCCGTGAAGACGCTGCGCGACCGGCACCCCGACGTCAAGGTCGGCTGGACCATCGCGAACCAGGTGTACCAGGCTCTCCCCGGCGCCGAGCAGGTCACCGCCGACTACCGTCACCCGCGCGAGGACGTCTTCATCGAGGCGGCCCGCGGCGACGACTGGATCGGCGTCCAGTCCTACACCCGCACCAAGATCGGCGCCGACGGCCCGATCCCCGCGCCCGAGGACGCCGAACGCACCCTCACACAGTGGGAGTACTACCCGACGGCCGTCGGCCACGCGCTGCGGCACACCGCCGCCGTGCTGGGCGACGACACGCCGCTGATCGTCACCGAGAACGGCATCGCCACCGCCGACGACAGCCGCCGGGTCGACTACTACACCGGCGCCCTCGACGCGGTCGCCGCCTGCCTCGACGACGGCATCGACGTCCGCGGCTACCTCGCCTGGAGCGCCCTCGACAACTACGAGTGGGGCTCCTACCGGCCCACCTTCGGGCTCATCGCCGTGGACCCCGTCACCTTCGCCCGCACGGCCAAGCCGTCGGCCGCCTGGCTGGGCGGCCTCGGCCGCGACCGCGTGCTGCCCCGCATCGACGACTGAACCGCCGTACGGCCGTGGGGCGCCCCCCCGTCCGCCCCACGGCCGCCCCCCCGAACAGGCGCGGGCCGGCCGGCCCCTGACACCGGCCGGCCCCCGCCTCAGCTCCGCACCCCCGGCACCGCACCGTCCGTCCCCTCACCCCAGGGAGCCAGACCGATGAACCGCCGCCGCTTCATCACCTCCGCCGCCGGCACCGCCGCGGCCCTCACCTGCGCCACCCCGCTCACCGCCCACGCCGCGCCCGCCGCCCCGGACGACCGTCTGCTGAAGCAGTGGTTCGCCGCGACCTACCGCTCGATGGAGGCCATGACGACCGAACTCGGCCTGGCCACCGACAAGATCGACGTCAGCGGCACCGGCACCCCCGTCCCCTCCGCGCAGACCTCGCCGACCAACATCGGCTGCGGACTGTGGACCACGGTCGCCGCCGCCGGACTCGGCCTCATCTCCGAGCCGACCATGCACCGCCGTCTGGACCGCGCCCTGAGCGCCGTCGAACGGCTCGAACGCGCCCACGGGTTCTGGTTCAACTGGTACGACGCCCACGACGGCTCCCTGCTGACCGCCTGGCCGGAGACCGGCGACCCGGTCCGGCCCTTCCTGTCCACCGTCGACAACGCGTGGCTGGTCACCGGACTGCGCATCGCCGCCCACGCCGACCCCGCCCTGCGCACCCGCGTCGGCGCGCTCCTCGCCGACGCGGACTGGTCGTACTTCTACACCCCGTACGACGCGGCGGACCCCGTCGCCGGACCGGGCCAGCTGCGCGGCGGCTACTGGCCGGACAAGCCCGGCAGGGGCGAGCCCACCGGCCACCACTACGGGGCGCTCAACACCGAGCCCCGCATGGCCAGTTACCTCGGCATCGCGGACGGCTCGCTGCCGCCCGACCACTACTGGCACCTCTTCCGCACCCTGCTACCCGGAGCCGGCCAGGAGCAGGAGCCGAGCGGTGCCTACACCGACATCGACGGCGTGCGGGTGTGGGAGGGGCACTACACCTACCGGCGCCTCGACGTCGTCCCCACCTGGGGCGGCTCGATGTTCGAGGCGCTGATGGTCCCCCTCTTCGTGCCCGAGTCCGCGTGGTCGCCGCGCTCCTGGGGCCTGACCCACCAGCGGTACGTCCGCGCCCAGATCGAGCACGGCCTGGCCGAACAGGGCTACGGCTACTGGGGTTTCTCCCCGGCCTCCGTCCCCGAGGGCGGCTACCGCGAGTACGGCGTCGACGCGATCGGCATGCAGGAGGACGGCTACCACTCGCTCGGCGTCGTCACCCCGCACGCCGCCTTCCTCGCCCTCGAACAGGCGCCCACCCAGGCGGTCGCCAACCTCAAGGGCCTGGACCGGGCCTTCGGCGCCTATGACGACCGCTACGGCTTCCGGGACTCGGTCGACGTCACCACCGGACGCGTCAGCGACTTCGTCCTCGCGCTCGACCAGGGCATGGTCATCGCCGCGCTGGCCCAGCGGCTGCGCCCCGGCCTGCTCCAGGCCCCGTTCCGCACCGGCGGGTTCGCGAGCCGGGTGCGGCCCCTGCTGCGCAAGGAGCGGTTCTCGATCTGAGCGGTCGCGCCGCTTCCGTATGATCGCCCCCAGCACCTGATCGGAAGGAACGGCTCGTGGGCGACCCTGCTGGAGCGACCGGCCCGGAGGAGGAGCCGCTCGCGCGGCTCCTCTGCGACGTCACGGCCCTCACCGACGCGCCCGCGTCGGCCGGGGTCCTGTGGAAGCTCACCGAGCCGGGGCGGCAACTGGACGCCAACGTCGTCCATCTGCCGCCGGGCGGACGGGTCGACACCCACGTCGAACCCGACCTGGACGTCCTGCTCCTCGTCGTCACCGGCGACGGAACCGTCACCGGCCCGGACGGCGACACACCCCTGACCGCCGGCGCCCTGCTGTGGCTGCCCCGCGGCAGCCGCCGCGCCCTGGCCGCGGGGGAGCGGGGCCTGTCGTACGTCACGGTCCACCGCCGCCGGCCCGGCATGACGATCCGCTCCCGCGCGACCTGATCCGGTGGTCCCCGGCGCAGGTCAGGCCGTGGGGTCCAGGAGGATCTTGCGGACCCCGTCCGCGCGGCCGGCGAACAGGGCGTAGGCCGCCGGGCCCTCCGAGAGGGGGAAGCGGTGGGAGACCACGGCCTCGGGGGTGAGGCGGCCGCTTCGGGCGAGGGCGATCAGGGGCGGCAGCTCGTAGTGGATCGAGCAGAGCCCGATGTGGAACTCGAGCTCCTTGATCTGCGCGAGCCCCATGTGGAACGGGAACGCCTTGCTGTGGCTGACCCCGATCACACTGACCCGGCCCGCCGGCCGTACCGCCTTGAGGGCCAGTTCGATGGTGGCGTCCGAGCCCACGGCCTCCACCACGACGTCCGGTCCCCGGCCGCCGGTCAGCTCCCGGACGGCGGCCTTCGGGTCGTCGCCCTCCACCGGCTCGACGCCGGAGGAGGCGGCGAACGCGCGGCGTTCGGGCACGAGGTCCGCGCCGAGCACCCGTGCCGCGCCCATCGCGAAGGCGGACTGCGCGGCCATCAGCCCGACCGGGCCCAGACCCACGACCAGGACGCTCTCGCCCGGCTGGACACGGGCCCGGCGGCACCCGTACCAGGCGGTCGGGGCGTTGTCGGTGAGGACGACGGCCGCCTCGTCGGAGATGCCCTCGGGCAGGCGCACCAGGTTGATGTCGGCGTGCGGGACCCGCAGGAACTGGGCCTGGCTGCCCGGGAGTCGCGGGCTCACGCCGTAGCAGAGCTCCATGCTCGACTTCGCGGTCTCGCAGCGGGCCGTGAACCCGGCGGCGCACGTACGGCACCGGGTGCAGCCGGCCGAGGCGGGCACCAGCACCCGGTCGCCCGGCCGGAAGCCGGTGACCTCGCCCCCGGTGTCGGCGACCACGCCGACGCACTCGTGTCCGGGGGTGTAGCCGAGGTCGGGGCTGAACGGCTGCCCGGAGTAGATGTGCAGGTCGCTGCCGCAGATCCCGGCCGTGGTCACCTCGACGACCGCGTCGGTGGGATGGGTGACGGCCGGGTCCGGGACATCGCCGTAGCGGATGTCGTGCCGACCGTGGAAGCTCAGCGCCTTCATCGCGTTCCCCTTCCCGCCCGGCCGCTCAGTCCGCGATCTTCAGGACGAGCTTGCCGCGGTTCTCACCGCGGAACAGGCGCATCAGGGTGTCGGGGAAGGCCGCCACACCGCCGGTGGCCACGTCCTCCAGCGACGTGAGCCGCCCCTCGGCCCGCCACCGCGCCAGCCGCGCGACGCCCTCGCCGTACCGGTCGGCGTAGTCGAAGACCACCATCCCCGTCATGGTGGCCCGGTTCACCAGCAGCGAGAGGTAGTTGGCCGGGCCCTTCGGCTCGGTGCTGTTGTACTGGGAGACGGCCCCGCACACGATGACCCGGGCGCCGCGCGCCAGCCGGGGCAGGACGGCGTCCAGGACGTCGCCGCCGACATTGTCGAAGTAGACGTCGACGCCGTCCGGCGCGTGGGTGCGCAGCGCCTTGCGGATGTCCTCACCGCGGTAGTCGATCGCGGCGTCGAACCCGAACTCGTCCACGACCAGCCGGCACTTCTCCTCGCCGCCCGCGATGCCGACGACCCGGCAGCCGAGCGCCTTGGCGACCTGACCGGCGACGCTGCCGACCGCGCCCGCCGCACCGGAGACGACCACCGTCTGCCCCGGCTCGGGGCGCCCGATGTCCACCAGGCCGAAGTAGGCGGTCAGCCCCGACATGCCGAGGGCGCCGAGGTACGTCGGCAGCGGCGCCGCCTCCGGGTCGACCGCCGTCACCCCGCGCCCGTCCGACACGCAGAACTCCTGGACGCCGAACGACCCCGACACGTGGTCGCCCACCGCGAACCCGGGGTGGCGGGAGGCGATCACGCGGCCGATCGCGCCCGCGCGCATGACCTCGCCGATCTCCACCGGGCGGATGTAGGACCGGCCCGCGTTCATCCAGCCGCGCATCGCCGGGTCGATCGACAGATACAGCACCTGGACCAGGAACTCCCCGTCGCCGGGCTCGCCGACCGGCTCCCGCGTGTGCTCCCAGTCGGTGGGCCGGGGCTCGCCCACGGGTCGCGCGGCCAGACGTACCTGGTGATTGGTTGCGGATATGAGCGGCGGCTCCCTGGAGGGTCGGCGAAGCGGTCCACCGGGGGACGGCGGCCCGCTCGCCGGGACCTACCGTCCAGTCGGTATGGCCGGTGAGCGTACGGGCGCCCGGGGCCCGGAGCAAGGGGCCCGCCCGGCGGGAAACGGGCCGCCGGCCTCTCCGCCCTTGGTGAATGGCCATTCACCGGATAAGGTGAATAGCCATTCACCTGCCGCCTCACCAGGCGCTCCCCGCTGGAGTGACGTGCCGATGGACCAGCCCGCCGCGATAACCGAGCCGCTCCACGGGAGCGGCCTCAAGAACCGGCTCACCGTGCCGGTGCTCGCCTACGGCGGCATCCTCATGGCCCTCATGCAGACGGTCGTCGTCCCGCTGCTGCCCGATCTGCCCGCGCTGACCGGCGCCTCGCCCGGCGCGGTCTCCTGGATGGTCACGGCCACCCTGCTGTCCGGCGCGGTCCTCACCCCCGTGCTCGGCCGGGCCGGCGACATGTACGGCAAGCGGCGGGTCCTCATGGCGGCCCTCACCCTGATGACGCTCGGCTCGGTGCTGTGCGCCCTGTCCTCCGACATCGCCGTCCTGATCGCCGCCCGCACCCTGTCCGGCGCGGCCGCCGCGGTCGTCCCGCTCTCCATCAGCATCCTGCGCGACGAACTGCCGCCCGAGCGCCGCGGGTCGGCCGTCGCGCTCATGAGCTCCACCGTGGGCATCGGCGCCGCGCTCGGCCTGCCGCTGGCCGCGCTGATCGTGCAGTACGCGAACTGGCACACCATGTTCTGGGTGACCAGTGCCCTGGGCGCCGCCGGGGTGACGCTGGTGCGGTGGGCGGTGCGGGAGTCGCCGGTCCGGCAGCCGGGCCGCTTCGATGTCGCGGGCGCGCTGGGCCTCGCCGTCGGCCTGGTGTGCCTGCTCCTCGGCGTCTCGCAGGGCGGGCAGTGGGGCTGGGGGAGCGCACGGGTCGTCGGCCTGTTCGCCGGGGCCGTCGTCGTGCTCGGCCTGTGGTGCGCGCAGCAACTGCGCTGCCGGGAACCCCTCGTGGACCTGCGGCTGGTGGCCCGGCCGAAGGTCGGCCTTTCGCATGTGGCGGCCCTGCTCGCCGGGTTCGCGTTCTACGCCAACACCCTCGTGACGGCTCAGCTGGTGCAGGCTCCCGAGGCCACCGGGTACGGACTGGGGCTGTCCATCGTCGCCACCGGCCTGTGCCTGCTGCCCGGCGGCATCGTCATGCTGCTGCTGTCACCCGTCTCCGCCCGGATCTCCGCCGCGCGCGGCCCCCGGGTCACGCTCGCGCTCGGCGCGCTGGTCATCGCGGCCGGGTACGTCGTCCGCCTCGCCGACAGCCGCGACCTGTGGATGATCATCACCGGGGCCACCGTGGTCGCCGTCGGCACCACCCTCGTGTACTCGGCGCTGCCCACGCTCATCCTGCGGGCCGTCCCCGCCGAGCAGACGGCCTCCGCCAACGGCGTCAACGTCCTGATGCGCACGGTCGGCCAGGCGGGTTCGAGCGCCGCCGTGGCCGCGATCCTCGTGCACCACACTCGTCCCGTCGCCGGCGTGCCGGTGCCGACCCTGCACGGGTACCAGCTGGCGTTCGTCATGGCGGGCGTCGTCGCCGTGGTGGCCGCCGTCGCCGCCTGGTGCATCCCCGCCGACCCGGCCGGCGGCGGGGACGGTGTCCGGCCCGCGGCCGAGGGCGGCACCCGGGGCGCGCGGGACGAGGCGCTGGAGGGAGCATGAGTGCCGTGAGCACTCCACCCGTCACGCCCACACCGGCCCGCAGGGACGCCGCCTCGACCAAGGCGGCCATCCTCCGGGCCGCCCGGTACCTGCTGGCCCGGCACGCGCACGCCGACATCACCCTCAAGGCCGTCGCCGACCGCGCCGGCGTCAGCCCGCCGCTGATCCTCAAGTACTTCGGCAACAAGGACACCCTGTTCGCCCAGGTCATGTCCTTCGAGGCCGACGCCGAGGCCCTGCTGGCCGCGCCGCTGGAACGCCTCGGCGCCCATATGGTCCGGCATGTGCTGGTCAGCCAGACCGAGCAGGGCGCCGACCCCCTCCTGCGGATCGTCTTCGCGCCGCTGCACGGCGAGCAGGGCGACATCCTGCGCGCCAACTTCCGCCGCCAGGTGACCGAACGCATCACCGCGCGCCTCGACGGCCCCGACGCCGGTCTGCGCGCCGAACTGACCGTCGCCACGCTCCTCGGCCTCGGCGTGATGTACGGCATCGCGCGCGGCACCCAAGTGCGCGCGACCGCCGTCGACGAGCTGGTCGACCGGTACGCACCGGCCGTGCAGGCCCACCTCACGCCCTGAAAGCGACTGCGGCCCGCACCACAGCATCACGCAAAAAGTTGCGCGTCTTTGCGTTCACTTGCGCCGACGGTGCGTAAGTGAACGGCATGCGGCTGCGTGCTCGCAGGGAAGGGCGAGGTACGCCAACGGCCCCCGCCGATGGGCGGATTGAGGGCCGCCGTCCACCGGTCTCCGGCGCCCCCGCGCCTCTGGAGCCCTCCGCTGAGCGGTTCTGGTGAAATTTGTGCTGTCGGGACTGTAGACCAGCTCACACACCTCTGCAATATTTCGATGAATCAATGCAAAATCCTGCCCCCATCGGGCCGGTCCTCCCCGAACGAGCCGCCCTCGCCGCCCCCGGCGTGCGAGCCTCCCCAGGAAGTGACCCCGCATGACTCGACACAAGCCGAGATCCCCGCAACGGCGCACGGCCCTCGCCCTGCTCGCGTGTGCCGTCGCGGTACTGGGCCTGCCCGCCGTGGGCGCCCACGCGGCCGGCGGTCCTGACGCCGCCGCGACCGCCCCGGCCACGGCGGGCAGCGCCTTGCGCGCCCACACGGCGGCCGCCGTCACCGACGGCGACACCGACACCTACTGGCAGGCCGCGAAGAAGTCCGCCCAGTGGGTCCAGACCGACCTCGGACGCGGCAAGCGCGTCCGGCAGGTCGTACTGCGCCTGCCCGAGCACTGGGAGACCCGCAGGCAGACGCTCGCCCTCCAGGGCAGCGCCGACGGGAAGACGTTCGCCACGCTCAAGCCGTCGGCGCCGTACGTCTTCAGCCCCGCCGACGGCAACACCGTACGGATCACCGTCCCGGCCACCCTCGCCCGGTACGTCCGGGCGGACTTCAGCGCCAACTCCGTCGCCGGCACCGCCCAGCTCGCCGAGATGCAGGTCCTGACCACCGCGGCCGCCACCCCCAACCTCGCCCAGGGCAAGACGTTCACCGAGAGCGGGCACGCGGACGTCTACGGTGCCGCGAACGCCGGTGACGGCAACCGGGCCACCTACTGGGAGAGCAGGAACAACGCCTTCCCGCAGTGGCTCCAGGTCGACCTCGGCTCGTCCGTCAAGGTCAACGAGGTGAAACTGCGCCTGCCCGCCGGCTGGCCGAGCCGCAGCCAGGCCCTCAAGCTCCAGGGCTCCACCGACAACCAGAACTTCACCGACCTGACCGCATCCAAGGCGTACACCTTCGACAGCGGCAACGACCAGTCGGCCACGCTCTCCTTCGACGCGACGACGACCCGGTACGTCCGCGTCCTCATCACCGCCAACACCGGCTGGCCGGCGGGGCAGGTGTCCGAGCTGGAGGTGTACGGGCCCGCCACCGGCGACACCCAGGCGCCCACCGCGCCCGCGAACCTGGCCTACACCGAACCCGCCACCGGCCAGATACGGCTCACCTGGAACGCCGCGAGCGACGACACCGCCGTCACCGGCTACGACGTGTACGCCGACGGGCAGTTGAGGGCGAGCGTCGCCGGGAACGTCCTGACCTACACCGACACCCAGCCCGCCGGCGCCGACGTCACCTACTTCGTCCGCGCCAGGGACGCCGCCGGCAACGTCTCAGCGAACAGCAACAGCGTCACCCGCAAGGGTTCCGGTGGCGACACCCAGCCGCCCACCGCGCCCGCGAACCTCGCCTACACGCAGTCCGGCGCCGACGTGAAGCTGACCTGGCAGGCGTCCAGCGACAACGTCAAGGTCACCGGCTACGACGTCTACGGCAACGGACAGCTCCTCAAGGCCGTCGCGGGAGACGTGACGACCTACACCGACACCCCGTCCGCCGGGGCGACCGTCACCTACCACGTGAAGGCGAAGGACGCGGCGGGCAACGTCTCGGCCGCCAGCAACAGCGTCACCCGTCCCGGCACCACGGCCGGCTCCGACCTCGCCCAGGGCAAGCCCGTCGAGGCGTCCTCGTCCGTCTTCACCTATGTCGCCGCCAACGCCAACGACGGGCAGATCAGCACCTACTGGGAGAGCGGCAGCGGCGCCTACCCGGCCACCCTCACCACGAAGCTCGGCGCCAACGCCGACCTCGACCGGGTCGTCGTCAAGCTCAACCCGGACCCCGCCTGGTCCACCCGCACCCAGAACATCCAGGTGCTCGGCCGCGACCAGGACGCGACCACCTTCGAGACCCTGGCCGCCGCCAAGGAGTACCGGTTCGACCCGGCGACCGGGAACAGCGTGACCATCCCGGTCACCGGCTCCGCGGCCGACATCCGGCTCCGGTTCACCGCCAACTCCGGGGCGCCGGGCGCCCAGGTCGCCGAACTCCAGGTCATCGGCACCCCGGCCGCCAACCCCGACCTCAAGGTCACCGGCATCACCCACACCCCCGCCGCGCCCGTCGAGTCGGACACCATCGGCCTCACCGCGACCGTCACCAACAGCGGCGCCAAGGCGTCCAAGGCCACCGACCTCGACTTCACCCTCGGCGGCACCAAGGCGGCCACGGCAGACGTCCCGGCCCTCGCGGCCGGCGAGTCCAAGACCGTCACCGCGGGCATCGGCACCCGTGACGCGGGCAGTTACCCCGTCGGCGCCGAAGTGGACCCGTCACAGAAGGTCATCGAGCAGAACGAGGCGAACAACACCTACACCCGTCCCGACGCCCTCGTCGTCAAGCCCGTCGCCAGCTCCGACCTGCTCGCCGCGCCCGTCGCCTGGACACCCACCAGCGCCTCGGCCGGCGACGACGTCACGTTCACCGTCGCCCTGAAGAACCAGGGATCGGTGGCCTCCGCGTCCGGCGCCCACGGCATCACCCTGACCGTCCAGAACGCCCAGGGCGCCACCGTCAAGACGCTCACCGGCTCCTACAACGGGGCCATCGCGGCCGGACAGACCACCGCACCCGTCGGTCTCGGCACCTGGAAGGCCGCCAACGGCAAGTACACCGTGAAGACGGTGATCGCCGACGACGCCAACGAGTTGCCCGTCAAGCGCGCCAACAACACCACCACGCACCCGCTGTTCGTCGGCCGGGGCGCCGACATGCCGTACGACATGTACGAGGCCGAGGACGGCACCGTCGGCGGCGGAGCCAAGGTCGTCGGACCCAACCGCACCATCGGTGACATCGCGGGCGAGGCCAGCGGCCGCAAGGCCGTCACCCTCACCGGCACCGGGCAGTACGTCGAGTGGACCACCCGCGCCGCCACCAACACCCTCGTGACCCGCTTCTCGATCCCGGACGGCACGAACACCACCTTGAACATCTACGTCGACGGGCAGTTCCTCAAGCCCATCGACCTCACCTCCAAGTACGCCTGGCTGTACGGCAACGAGACCGCGCCCGGCAACTCGCCCGGCTCCGGCGCCCCGCGCCACATCTACGACGAGGCGAACGTCCAGCTCGGGAAGACCGTGCCGGCCGGCTCCCGCATCCGGCTCCAGAAGGACGCCGCCAACTCCTCCACGTACGCCATCGACTTCGTCAACACCGAACAGGCGACGGCGAAGCCCAACCCCGACCCGGCCTCCTACACGGAACCGGCCGGCTTCTCCCACCAGGACGTGCAGAACGCCCTCGACAAGGTGCGCATGGACACCACCGGCAAGCTCGTCGGCGTCTACCTGCCCGCCGGTGACTACGAGACGTCCAGCAAGTTCCAGGTGTACGGGAAGGCCGTGCAGGTCGTCGGCGCCGGGCCGTGGTTCACCCGCTTCCACGCCCCCTCCTCGCAGGAGAACACCGACGTCGGCTTCCGGGCCGAGGCGAGCGCGAAGGGCTCCACGTTCGCCGGGTTCGCCTACTTCGGCAACTACACGTCCCGGATCGACGGGCCGGGCAAGGTGTTCGACTTCTCCAACGTCTCCGACATCACCATCGACGACATCTGGGTCGAGCACATGGTGTGCCTGTACTGGGGCGCCAACACCGACCGCATGACCATCAAGAACTCCCGTATCCGCGACCTGTTCGCCGACGGCGTCAACATGACGAACGGCTCGACGGACAACCACGTCGTCAACAACGACGCCCGCGCCACCGGAGACGACAGCTTCGCCCTCTTCTCGGCCATCGACGCGGGCGGCGCCGACGAGAAGAACAACCTCTACGAGAACCTGACCTCCACCCTGACGTGGCGGGCGGCCGGCATCGCCGTCTACGGCGGCTACGACAACACCTTCCGCAACATCCGCGTCGCCGACACCCTCGTCTACTCCGGCATCACGATCTCCTCGCTGGACTTCGGCTATCCGATGAACGGCTTCGGGACCGAGCCCACCACGATCGAGAACGTCTCCCTGGAACGCACCGGCGGCCACTTCTGGGGCTCGCAGGTCTTCCCCGCCATCTGGGCGTTCTCCGCCTCGAAGGTCTTCCAGGGGATCCGGGTCAACGACGTCGACATCAGCGACTCCACCTACGGAGGCGTGATGTTCCAGACCAACTACGCCAACGGGCAAGCGCAGTTCCCCGTGAAGGACACCGTCTTCACCGACATCTCCATCACCGACTCCAAGAAGAGCGGCGACGCGTTCGACGCCAAGTCAGGCTTCGGCATCTGGGCCAACGAGATGCCGGAACCCGGCCAGGGCCCGGCCGTCGGCGAAGCCGTCTTCCGCAATCTGCGGATGAACGGCAACGCGCAGGACATCCGCAACACGACCAGCACCTTCAGGATCATCGTCGAGTGACCCGGTGACACTGTCCCACCCAGCGGGGCCGCCCTCACCGGGGCGGCCCCGCCCGGTCGTGAGAGATCAGCCCTACGCGAGTACGGGCTCGATCATCGACCGGAGCCCCCGCTCCCCGAGCGCGGCCAGCGAGCGGGCGGCGATCCTGCCGTCCCGGTCCAGCACGAGCGTCGACGGGATCGTCTGCGGGCTCAGCGTGCCCTTGCCGAAACGGAGCAACAGCTTGCTGCTCGGATCGTGCAGACTCGGATACGTCACGCCGAACTCCTCCTCGAAGGCCCGGGCGTGACCGGCGCGCGGATCGCCGACGTTGATGCCGACGAACCGCACACCTCGCGCCTTGAGATCCTCGTGGACCTTCTCGAAGCGCACGGCCTCCTCACGGCAGGGCGTGCACCACGACCCCCACACGTTCAGCACGACGACGTCGCCCCGGTACGAGCTGACGGAGAGCCGTTCGCCGTGCAGGGTCCGGCCGGACAGGTCCGGCGCGAGGTCCCTGTCCTCCTTCGCCACGGTCGCGATGCCGTCCTCGCCCAGGGTGAAGCCGCCGCCCGCGTCCCCGCCCGAACACCCCGCGACCAGCAGGGCGGCGGCCAGGAGGAGTATCCGGATTCTCACAGTCCCGCCACCTTGCCGCTCGTGGAGATCTCGTACACGAGGGTGATCGTACGGTGTCCGCCCGGGGGCAGGGGCAGGTCCCAGCGCGCTATGCCGTCCGCGTCGACCGCGTCCGGCTGTGGGGCGCACGCCTCCTTGCGCAGGCGTACGTCGACCGCGGACACCTCGGAGACCGGGATCCGCTCCCGTACGGCGACGACCTGCTCGCCCCGGTCGCCGGGTGCCGAGAAGCGGGACACGTGCAGGCGGACCGTCCGGGTGATCAGCGTGCGCTGCGTCAGGGTCGCCGTGTCACGGGACTCCTCGGTGTGCCGGATCACCCGGTAGTCGTCGTGGCTGCCGAAGGCGAGCTCGACCGGGGCGCCCGGCGCGGTGAACTCCAGCGTGCCGCGCCCGGTGAAACCGCTGCCGCGGACCAGGTCGACGGGTCCGGCCAGCAGCGCGTGCCCCGACGTGTTGTCGAACCGGACCACCTGGGTGACCAGCGGCGACAGCTCCGGCGACGAGGCGAACTGGCTGCGCGCGGCCGTCGTCACCGTGCTGATCGGCACCCGGTGGGCCCGCCCGTCCGGGGGGACGGACACGGGCGTGGGGGAGTCCAGCACCCGCGTCCGCCCGCCGTCGTCCACGCCGGGCAGGCCGACGACCGCCGACAGGCCGAGCTCCGCGATCTCCTCCTCGCGCAGCTCCACCTCGACCGTGCGGCGCTCCTGCGGCGTACGGTCCGTGAGCGTGAGCCGGTCCTCGGTGAGGCGCGGCGGGTCGGTGGTGAGCGCCGAGCGGGCCGTGGACAGGGTGAGGCGGACGTCCGACCAGTCCTCGCCGGTGCGCTGCCACACCATCGCGTCGGTCTCCAGCGTCACCGAGTCGCCGTCGAGGACCGCCCGGTAGGCGGGGCGCCACAGCGCGCACGACGTCAGATGCGTCAGCCGCAGGCGGAGGCGACCGGCGGCCTCGGACCGCAGGGTCAGCTCGACATGGCCGACGAGTTCCGCGGGCTGCTCCTCGGCGAGGGCCAGGGCCTGCCGCGCCTGCGCCAGTTCACCGGCGAGCACCGCCGACCGGGCCTGGGCGGCGCGCAGTTCCTCGGCGCACGTGTCGCGTTCGCCGTCCGCCCGGTCCAGTTCACGGGTCCAGCGGTCCTCGTCGGTCTCGCCGCCGCCCGCGCCCTCGGCGATGTCCCGCAGCAGGTCGGCGGCGAGCCGGCCGAGGAGGTCGAGCCGGGTGCGCAGCCGGTCGCAGGTGTGCCCCAGGGCGCGTTGCTCCTCCTCCAGGGCGCGGACGCGGCCGCGCAGCGCCGAGTCGTCCGGGGAGGGCAGCGGCCCGCGGGGCGTCCAGGTCCGCACGATCCGTACGTCGAGGACGTCCGCGTCGTGCTCGCCCGTCACCTCGGCGTGGAGGGTGCGGTCGACGGCGAGCGCGCTGACCGGGCCGAGGCGCAGCCGCTGGACGCCGGCGCCGACGTCGAGGCCGGCGGTGCGCTCGATGTGGGCGCGGTCCTCCAGGCAGGTGACGGCGGTGACGGGCAGCGGGATCGGCCGGGTGTCCGTGGTCATGGTGTCAGCTCCTCCGGTTGCCGCCGGCCAGCGCCTTCGCGGCCGGGACGCGGATGTCGTAGCCGCCGTCGAGGGCGGTGCCGCCCCCGGCGGGCAGGTCCACGCGCCACACGCGGGTGCCGGGCGCGTACCGGTCGGGGCCGTCCTGCCCGGGTGCCGTCCAGTCGGCCTGTTCGTCGATGCGCACGTCCGGTTCGGAGGTGACCGGGACCTGCTCGTGGACCTCGACGGTGACGGGGTGGCCGAGCCGGTTGGCCAGCTCGACGTGGACGCGGTGGGCGAGCACCGTCGTGTTGTTGCGCAGTCCAGCCGTCGACTCGTGCAGCTGGGTGCGGCGGGTGACCCGGACGCCCTCGGCCGGCCCCAGCCCCATCCGGCGGACGCCGCCCGGGGCGAGGGTGGGCAGCGCGGCGGTGGTCAGGAAGTCGTCGCCGCTCATGACCTCCACCGGTCCGGCCGGCAGGGCCTGGTCGGTCGCGTTGGACAGGACGACCGTGGCGTACACCGTCTGCTCCACGGACGGCACGCACACGTACTCCGTGCGCAGCCCCACCGGGATCTCAGCCACGGTGACGGTGTGCCAGACACCGTCGGAGGGGATGTCGGCGCGGGCGACCGCGTCGTAGCGGTGGTCGAAGGAGCCCGCCGACGTCCGGGGCCGCACGGCGTGCCCGGGCAGCGGCAGGGAGGCCACCGCCTCGGCCCGGCGCCGCGACTCCTCGGCCTTCGGGTCGTACGACGGCCCGGGGAACAGCCGGCCGCGGCGGTCACCGGGCTCGTCGGCACCGGACAGCACGAGCGCGGCGTAGTCGAGCTCCGCCTCACGCGGCTGAGGCGGTGCGGTGACCGCGGGGGGTGGCGGGGGCGTCGGGGCGGCGCGCCGCGACCGCACGGCCGGTGCCGCGCCGCGCGGGGCGGCGTCGAAGGCGGCCGGGGCACCCCCGAAGGCGGCCTGCAGCATGCCGTACGCCTGCGGCGCCGCCGGGGGCGGGGGCGGCGGTGCGGCCTGGAAGGGAGCGGCCCCGGGGGCGGCGGGCCCGCCCGGCGCGGGAGGCGCGACGGGGGCCGCGCCGACACCCGGAGGCATCGGCGGCGGCGGAGGCACGGGGTCCGGAGCGGCCCGTACGGGGACGGGGCGCGGCCCCGCCGCGTCGTACCCGGAGAAGAGGTCGGCGAGCCCCGCCGGGGGTTCCCGCCAGCCGGACGGCGCGGGAGCCGGCTGCCGCCGCCCCAGCCGCAGGGAGCGGAGTTTCGGCAGGTCGGTGCGGCGGCGCAGATCCGCGGTGGCCAGCGCGAGCCGGACGCCCGTCCAGTCCTCGCCCGTGCGCTGCGCGACCGAGGCCCGCAGCACGAGCGTGCCGCCGTCCTCGCCCCGGCGGTGCGTGAGCCGGTACGCCGGGACCCAGACGGCACCCGGCACGCCGTACTCCAGCTCGACGTCCACCGGTCCGGCGCCGGCGTCCACGCCGTCGAGCGTCACGACGGCGACGACGCTCGTCGCGATGTCGTCGGACGGCGTGTCGGTGGAGGCCCGCGCCCACCGGTCCGTGGCCACGGCGAGGTCGTGCTCGGCCCGGCGCACCTCCTCCTCCAGCTCGGTCAGCCGGAGCTGCTGCGCCCGCAGCCGCTCGTCGACGAACGCGGCGAGCCGCAGCCAGGCGTCGGCGGGCGTGGCACGCGGCGGGTCCCCGGGCTCACGGCCCGGCGGCACCGGGCGGAGCGCAGCCGTCTCCCCGATCAGGTTCGCCTGCCGGTCACGCCGCGCCTGGGCCGCCGCGAGCACGTCACGCAGCCGCTCCACCTCCCGACGGAGTGAACCGCTGTCCTCGGTGGCGGCGGGTTCGGCGTCCACCTCGACCCGCACCTCGGTGACCCGCACACCGTCCGCGCCGACCGCCCTGGCGCGCAGGGAGCCCGGGTCCAGCGACCGCGGCAGTCCCGTCACCCGCACCCGGCCGTCCGCCGGGACGGTGCCCCGGGCGACGCGTGTGCACAGCGCGCCCTGCGCGTACACCACCACCGCGTCGAGCGTCGACGCCCATCCCTGTGTCTGTGCGACCTCGGACTTCATCCCACCCCGCCCCCGTCGTGGTCCTGCCGACGGCAGCCTACGCGCCCGCCGTGCGCGGCTCGACGGTGATTCCGTGAGATGACAGGTGCGTACGGGGCGGACGGGGGTACACGGCGCGCATGGCAGCCCAGAGCGAGTCCCGTGACACCCCGTCGATAGCCCGGCAGTTGCGCCGCGTGCGCACCCTGTATGCCGGAGGCGTCCTGCTGTGGGCGTCGTCGAGCACCGTGACGGCGTGGTCGTCACCCGGCAGCCGGTCCATGTGGACGTCCGTGCTGCTGCTCGTGGTCTTCACCGGCCTGCTGGGGCTGTCCAGTTGGTGGCTGCGCCGCCTCGGCACCGGGCGGGCGGCGGCCGGCGAGAAGCGGCCCGCCGTCGCCGTACGGGCGTCCGTCCCGGCCCGGCACGCACGCGTCTGAGCCCGGCCGCGCGCGTCGGGGCGGCCAGGCACAAGGAGTTCACCTTGATGCCTGACCGCCACGGGGAGGCTGTGGTGCGGGGTCGGGTCGAGCGGTGGGTCAGTTACAGAAGTTGAGCAGGACGAGCAGGCCGTTGCCGCACTGCTGGTCCTCTCCGCCGCCCGCGGGGGCGGCCTGTACGGCGGCGTGCGTGGCGGGCGCCGCCATGGCGGGGGCGGCGGTCGCCAGGCCGGCGGCGCAGGCGATGCCGACGGCGGTGGTCACGGCGAGCGTGCGGGGCATGCGGGAGATGGCCTTCTTCAGGCGAGGTGTGGTGTTCATGAACTCACCATGCACAGCGAGACGATCTTCTGCGCGCCGGGAGCATCCGAGCGGGTGAGCGAGTATGTCCGGCGGTGCTCCGAGCCCGTCAACCGCGTTGCCGCGCAGGGAGTTTGAGCGCCCGTCGACGGCGCGGTCCTTCCGGGTGACGAGTATGCGCGCCGCCCCGTGCGGGACGCGTGACCGAACCGTCACAGCGGGTCGAGCGGGCCCCGGGCCGTCGCCCGCACGTCATGACATGACATAGATCACGTCACTATGTGGCTCGATCCAGGAATGCGGGCCGGTCCATGATTGCTCCCGTGTTGATGGGCCTGCCCTGTGTGGGGCGGTGCGCTGGGCAATGGTGCTCGACGCGGCCGGTCGAGAAATCCCCGTGACCTCGGCCTTTCGGCTCCTCCTCCGTCCCGGACCACCGTCTTCGAAAGGTTCCCCCGCACCATGCCTCTGGCTCTGCTGGCCCTGGCTGTCGTCGCCTTCGGCATCGGCACCACCGAGTTCGCCACCATGGGGCTGCTGCCCCAGATCGCCGACGGGATCGGGGTGTCCGTGCCCCAGGCGGGCAACGTCGTCTCCGCCTACGCGCTCGGCGTCGTGGTCGGCGCTCCGCTGCTGACCGGCATCGGTGCCCGCGTCCCCCACAAGCGGCTGCTGCTCTGGCTGACCGGCCTCTTCGTGGTCGGGAACGTCGCCTCCGCGTTCGCCCCGGACTTCGGTCTGCTCTTCGCCGCCCGCTTCCTGGCGGGCCTCCCGCACGGCGCGCTGTTCGGCGTCGGCGCGGTCGTCGCCTCCCGGCTGGTCGCCCCGGACCGGGCCGCGCGGGCCGTGTCCAAGATGTTCCTCGGCCTGACGGTCGCCAACATCGTCGGTGTCCCCGCCGGCACCGCGCTCGGCCAGCAGCTCGGGTGGCGGGCCGCCTACGGGGCCGTGGCCGTCATCGGGGTCGTGGCGCTGGTCGCGCTGGCCCTGTTCGTCCCGCACCAGCCGCGCGGCCGGCAGTCCGGCATCCGCCACGAGCTGCGGGCCATGGGCAACCGGCAGGTCGCCATCGGCCTGGCCACCGCGGTGATCGGCTTCGGCGGTTTCTTCGCCGTCTACAGCTACCTCGTGCCGATGCTGACGAACCTGACCGGCTTCTCCGACTCCTCGACCACCCTGGTCCTCGCCCTGTACGGCGTCGGCATGACGCTCGGCACCCTGCTCGCGGGCCCGCTCACCGACCGCGCCCTGCGGCCCACCCTGTACGGCGGGCTGGCCCTGCTCGCCGCCGGACTGGTGGTGTTCTACTTCGCCGTCCACAGCACGGTCGGCGCGCTGATCACGATCACGTTCATCGGCGCGATGGGCTCGCTCATCACGACGCCCGTCCAGATGCTGCTGATGGCGAAGGCCAAGAACGCCCCGACCATGGCGGCCGCGTCCAACCACTCCGCCTTCAACCTGGCCAACGCCGGTGGCGCCTGGCTGGGCGGCCTCGCCATCTCGGCGGGCTGGGGCTGGGCCTCGCCGAGTCTGGTGGGCGCCGCCCTGGCCGTCGCCGGTCTCGGCCTGGCGGTCGCGGGCGGCGTCATGGACCGCCGCGACGGGGGCTCGGCGGGCTCCGACGTGATCACGTCGTCCACGGCCGACGCCCGCCCCGAGGCCGCGCCCACCCCCCAGTCCTGACGGAACTCGGGGACGGTCCTGACGGAATCGGGGACCTGGATGAACCGGCTCCGAAATCGATCCGGTCGACAGGTGTGAGGGGGATACGCGGGGGCACTCGATCGGCGGGTGGAGCAGGGACGCACTACGGGGCGGCACAGCAGCGATGACTGGCCGCCCCGTCGTGTGCCCGGAGCACGACCGGCCCCGGGACGGACGCGTCAGGCCTTGCGCCCCACACCGCCGAACATCGCCACGTCCTCCGGCAGCCCGGCCAGGCTCTCGTCCGGCCGCCACCGGTTGCACGAGACGACCCCCGGCTCCAGCAGCTCCAGACCGTCGAAGAAGCGGGCGACGCCCTCCGGGGTGCGCTGCGTCAGCTTCGGGGTGCCGTGCTCGTTCCAGAAGGCCACGGCGGCGTCGACGTCCGGCATGTCCGGGTGCGTGACCGTGTGCGACAGCACGAGGTGACTGCCGGAGGGCAGCCGGTCCATCAGCCGGCGCACGATACCGGCCGCCTCCTCGTCGTCCTCGATGAAGATGACGACGCCCAGCAGCATCAGCGCCACCGGCCGGTCGAGGTCGAGCGTCCGCTCCGCCTGCTCCAGGATCGCGTCGACGTTGCGCAGGTCCTCGTCCAGATAGGCGGTGTACCCCTCGGAGGTGCTGGTCAGCAGCGCCTCCGCGTGCGCCAGCACGATCGGGTCGTTGTCGACGTACACGATGCGGGACTCCGGCGCGATGCGCTGGGCCACCTCGTGCGTGTTGTCGGCCGTCGGCAGACCGGTGCCGATGTCCAGGAACTGGCGTATGCCGCACTCGCCGGCGAGGTACTTCACGGCGCGCCCGAGGAACTTGCGGTCGGCCAGCGCGTAGTCGCCGATGCCCGGGTGCAGTCCGCGGATCTGGTCACCGGCCGCCTGGTCGACCTCGTAGTTGTCCTTGCCGCCCAGCCAGTAGTTCCAGATCCGGGCCGTGTGCGGCTGGTCCGTCTTGATGCGCTTGCGCGCCTCCCTCGACGCAGCGGAAATCTCGGTCACGCGAAGTCCCTCCCAGACATGGCCCGTTCAACCGGCAAGGAGCAACCTACCGGGCCGAGTCGGGGGACGTGACCGCATCGGCGAGCGGACCGTGCCGGGATCCGCGGGGGGCCTTGGTAGGGTGCGCCGGCCGGGCGCGACCGTGCCCGGGGAGAGGTGGTGTGACGATGGACGGGACCCAGGCGTCCCACGCGACGGCCGCCGCCCTGTCGGTCGTCTCCTCACTCGGCCTGCCCGCCCGTGACGCGGTCGTCCTGAACGACTCCAACAAGCTCACCCTGCGCCTGCTGCCCTGCGACACCCTGGCCCGCGTTGCGCCCGTGACGGACCAAGTGGCAAGGTTCGAGATCGAACTGGCGCGGCGGCTCGCCGGCGCCGGCTGCCCGGTGGCGGACCTGGACCCCCGCGTCGAGCCACGTCCGTACGAGCGGGACGGCTTCGTCGTCACGCTGTGGACCTACTACACGCCGGCCGCCCCGGCGGAGGTCCCGCCCGAGCGGTACGCGGCGGCCCTCACCCGACTGCACACCGGGATGCGCGCACTGGACGTCGCCGCGCCGCACTTCACCGACCGGGTCGCGCAGGCCCAGCGCCTCGTGGCGGACCACGCCCGCACCCCGGACCTCGCGGACGCCGACCGGACCCTGCTCGCGGACACGCTGCGCACGCTCGGCGCCGCCGTCCGCGAGCACGGCGGTGCCGAGCAGCTGCTGCACGGCGAACCGCACCCCGGGAACGTCCTCGCCACGGAGCACGGGGTGCGGTTCATCGACCTGGAGACCTGCTGCCGGGGCCCCGTCGAGTTCGACCTAGCCCACGCGCCCGACGAGGTCGCCGCGCACTACGCGGGCGCCGACCGGGCGCTCCTGGACCGGTGCCGGACCCTCGTCCTGGCGATGATCACCGCCTGGCGCTGGGACCGGGACGACCGGCTCCCCGGCGGACGGGCGCTGGCCGCCGAGTGGCTGGAACGCATCCGGACGGACACGCCGTAAGACGCGGAAGACGCCCGCACGGACGTCACAGGAAACGCCACAGGTGGTCGTCCGTGCCGTTGTCGTCGAACTGGACGACCTGCGCGCTGTCCGCGGTCGACATGCCGTCCACCCCGAGCACCTTGCCGCTGTGCTTGTTCAGCACCCGGCTCCAGCCGTCGCCGGCGTCGATCATCCGCCACAGGTGGTCGTCCGTGCCGTTGTCCTCGAACTGCACGACACGGGCGCTGTTCTGCGTCGACATGCCGTCGACGCCGAGGACCTTGCCGCTGCGGCCGTTGCGGATCAGGAACCAGCCGTCGCCCCGGTCCACGAGCTGCCAGGCGTGGTCGGCGGTCCCGGTGTTGGCGAACTGCACGACACGGGCGCTGTTCTCCAGGGACATCCCGTCCACGGCGAGCACCTTGCCGCTGTGCTTGTTCTGCAGCCGGCGGAACGGGGGCTCAGGTGTCCACGGCCTGCCGTCCGGTGCCGCCGTGGGGAAGGAGGTGATCCGCAGCCGGGCCGCGCCCGAGGGAACGAGCGTGACGGTCTCCACGGCGGCGGTGCTGCGGGCCGGGCCGTCCTGGAGCGGCGCGACGACATGCTCGTCGTCCGCGATCCACTCCGCGACGCGCCGCGCCCGTGCCGTGATCCGCAGCGGGGCCGCCTCCGGGGTGAACGGCTGCGCGGGCACGCCGGACCCCGTGCGGGCGACGGTGAGCGGCGTGTCGGGCACCAGCCCGTAGTTCCACGGCGTGGTCGCGTGGACCGCGTGGGCGGGGAACGCGTCGGTGCCGCCGATGCGTTCGTAGCGCTCCCCGATGGCCAGGGAGTAGGTGAGCGGGCCTCTCTCCACACTCACCGCGCCGTGCTGCCCCTCCCACGTCCGCAGCCTGGCCTGCTGGGGGAACCGGACCCGCACGGTGTCGCCGTCGCGCCAGGTGCGCTCCACCCGCGCCCACGACGGGCCGTCGGACGCCTCGAACGCGGCTCCGTTCACCCGCAGTTCGGGGCCGGCGCACCAGCCGGGGACGCGCAGCACGAGAGGGAACCGTACGGGGCGGGGCGTGGACACGGTGAAGGTGACGGTGTCCCCGAAGGGATAGTCGGTGGCCTCGGTGACGGTCACCGTCGTGCCGCCCGCGACCTGGGTGCGTACCGAACTCGGCGCGTACATCGCGGCGGCGAGCCCCCCGTCGGGCGTGCCCAGCCACAGCTCCTCGGTGAAGTACGGCCAGCCCATGCCGTAGTTGTGGGGGCAGCAGCGGTACTGGTCGACGCCTGCCTGGAACGCCTGCATGGCGAAGCCGTTCTCGAACTGGCCCTGCGTCTTGGTCCGGTCGTCGAGGTCGACGCTGTTGGCGCTGGTGATGTAGTGGATCGCCTTGCCCTGGGGGTCGAGGGAGGCGGGGAGCATGTTGAAGGCCAGCTCCTCGCAGCGGTCCGCCCACACCGGGTCGCCGGTGATCCGGGTCAGCAGCTCGTGGCTGGCCATGAACTCGACGATCCCGCACGTCTCGAAGCCCTGCCGGGGGTCGGTGAACCCGGGCCGGTAGTTCTCGTCACCGGCCAGACCGCCGCCGGGGAAGCGGCCGTACGCGTCCATGACCGTGTCGTACGCGCGATAGGTGGCCCGGGTCAGGCCGGCGTCGCCGGTGAGCTGCGCGTACTGGGCGGGCTCGCGGAAGCCCTGGGCGATGTTGACGTTGTGCCGGCTCGGGGTGGGGCCGGTCCAGTCGGCGCCGTGGGTGTGCATCTTCGCCGCGAGGTCGAGCAGGAACGCCTCACCGGTACGGCGGTGGAGCCAGACGGCGATGTCCAGCCCGTCGCCCCACCGGTACGACACCCAGCTCCGGTCGAACGCGCCCGGCCCCTGCGCGTTCATGAACCGCAGGAAGCGGACGAGGAACGGCACCACGCGTCCGTCGCCGGTGTACTCCTCGTAGCTGCGCAGCGCCTGGAGCAGGGGCAGGAACGGCCAGAAGTCGGGGCCGCCGTCGAGGGAGGTGCGCAGGGCGCGCGGACCGAAGAAGCCGTCGCCCTCCTGGGTGGCCAGGATGGCGTCCACCCACTCCCGCGACCGCTTCAGCGCGGCCGCGTCGCCGGTCGCGACGGCCAGCGGGATGTAGCCCCGCAGCCAGTAGGGCACCTCCTCCCATCCGCCGCGCTCCGGGTGCACCCAGCCGGTCGCCGAGAAGTCCAGGAAGTGGGAGCCGGACTCGAACCGCCCGCACAGGCCGTCGAGTTGCAGCCGCAGCTGCCCGGCGAGCCAGCCGCGCGCGGTGACACTGCCCGGACGCAGCCGCCGGAACCGGTCGGGTGCCGGCGCCCCGGCCGACCGGGCGGGCGCCGCGGCCGCGACCCCCGTGAGGGGGACGCCGAGAGCCGCGGCGGTGAGGGAGAACGAGCCCGCGCCGAGCAACGCCCGTCGACTGAGGGACATGGGGGGACCTGCCTTCCGGGAAGGGCCGACCTTGGGGGAGAACGAGGGGGACAACGAGGGGGACAACGAGGGGGACAACGATGTCGCGCACGTACGGGAAGGGGAAGGTGGAGCGCGCGGGCTCCACGGCTTCTACAACGTTGAAAACGGCGGCCGTTGGCATGACAGCACGCTCGCGCGGGCCTGTCCAGAGGTGGCGCGGCGAGGAAGTGGCTCAGCCGGTGTACAGATCGCCCGTGAGGTACTTCAGACCCGTGTCCGGGGCGACCGTGACGACGGTGTGCCCCGCGCCCGCCTCGCGCGCGAGGCGCAGTGCGCCGGCCACGTTGAGGGCGCCGGACGTACCGGTGAACACGCCCTCCCGGCGGGCCAGCGGCAGGGCCAGCCGGCGGGCCTCCGCCTCGTCGACCGTGCGGGCCTCGTCGAACGGGCCGTGGGCGAGCAGCGGCGGGACGATCCCGGTGGCGATGCCCTCGACGCGGTGGGGTCCGGCCGTACCGGCGGTCAGCGTCGGCGAAGACGCCGGCTCGAGCGCGACGGCCCGCTCCAGGCCGCCCTCGCGCAGGACCGTGCAGACCCCGGCGAACATGCCGCCCGTGCCGACCCCCGCGCAGAACACGTCCACTGTCACCCCTGCCGCACCCGCCTGCCCGAGGATCTCGCGGCCGAGTTCCGCGTAGCCCGTGAGAGCGTCCGTGTTGTGGAACTGATCGGTCCAGAACGCCCCGTCCCGCTCGACGATCCGCTCGACCTCCTCCCGCATCCGCACGAACAGGCCGGGGGTGATCCGGCCGCCCTCGGCGGGCACCACGATCACGTCCGCGCCGAACGCCCGCATGGTGCGCAGCTTCTCGGGCGCGAACGCGTCGGACGACACGAGCGTGAGCGGGTAGCCCTTCACCGCGCACACGAAGGCGAGCGAGGACCCCGTGCTGCCACCGGTGTACTCGACGACGCGCCGCCCCGGCCGCAGCTCCCCGCGCCGCTCCGCCCCCTCGACGATCGCCAGGGCCATCCGGTCCTTGTAACTGCCGGTGGGATTGCCGCCCTCCACCTTCACCAGGACGTCCGCCGCCCCCTCGGGGACGACACGGCCGAGCCGCACCAGGGGCGTCCCGCCGATCGTGCGCAGGGACGAGGCATGGACACCGGACGCGGGCATGGCGGCTCCTCGCTCATCCGCAGCGGTCGTACGCACCGGCCCGTTCGGGGGCGGCACGGCTCCAGGCTAGGACGGGTCCCCGGGACGCACACCTGTGGCGGCGCGCCGCCGTCGTACCGCCGACGAGACCCACACGGTCAGTCCCACCACCGCGCAGACCAACGCCCCGCCGACGACCACCGGGACGGACGCCACCACGACGAAGACCCCCAGCAGTTCCCCCCACGTCGGCTCGTCGCCCATCGTGCTGCCACCCTGCGCCATGATCGTCATGACGCAGTCCGGCACCGATCGGTTCCGCGCCCTGTGGCTCACCCGCCGGCCAGCAGAGCTTCCCCCAGCGGCGTGAGCGCGTGCAGCACTCCGCTGCCGTCCCGCACGGTCGTGATCAGGCCCGCCGCCCGCAGCACCGTGGCGTGCTCGCTGGCCGTGGCCGGTGAGACCGCCGCCCGTTCGGCCAGGGCCGTGGTGCCCGCCGGCGTCGGCAGCGACGCCAGCACCCGCGCCCGCGTCCGCCCGAGCAGCGCGCCGAGCACGTCGTCCGGCGGCACCGCGAGGTCGGTGACGGGCAGCGGCCGTACGAGCACCGTCGGGGCCGCGGGGTCGTACACGAGCAGGGCGCCCGCGGCGAAGTAGGAGGGCACCAGGCGCAGCCCCCGGCCGCACAGCTCGACGGTGTGCGAGGAGGCGAACGGCACCAGCAGGTCCGGCGGCTCCCAGCGCCAGCCCGGCTGCAGCGTGGCGAGCAGCGCCTCGACACCGCCGCGCAGCAGCGTCTCCGAACGCAGCGCGCGGTCGGCGGCGGCCGCGTTCAGCACGGCGGGCCACAGCGGGGCGACCGTGGACCGGTGATACCGCGTCAGGTCCTCGGCGAGACGGCGCCGCGCGGCGGGGGCGCCCTGGGCCAGTTCCCGCGTCAGGGGCGAGGCGGGCTCGCCGGGCAGCTCGGCGATATCGGCGGCCAGGTCGGGCGTCGGGGTCCGCGCCGCCAGCTCGACCGCGGAGCCGGCGTCCCGGGCGGCCGGCTGGTACAGGAAGTCCGGCAGCCCGCCGCCGGGCCGGACCAGCCGGGTGAGGATGCCCGCGCGGGCGGGCAGCCCCGGCGCCACGGTCCGCCGCCAGGCGACGAGTTCGGGTCGGCGGCCCGCGGGTCCCGTGGCCGGCGCGGCCAGGTGACGGACGCTCAGGGCCGTCTCCAGGAGGACGTCGGGTGCCGTGGCGACGGTGACGCGGGCGAGGTCGGCCGGGCCGAACCGTATCCGTAACACGCCGGGCAGGCTATCGGAGCGGACCGGGTTTCGGCCCTGCCCGAAAGGACGGGCGCGCACGACCGGCGGGCGGCGATCCTGCGGTGCGGATCCGGCACCCCCGCCGGTGTCACGACCCCCTGGAGGCCAGATGTCCGTACCGCACCGGCTCGTCGCACCGGCGCTCGCGGCCGCCGCCCTGCTGATCGGCACGACCGCCGTGCCCGCCGCGGGCACCGGCCGCCCGCTGCCCGGCACGTACGTCGTCTCCCGCACCCCGGGCACTCTGCCCGAGGGCATCGACGTCCGCCCCGACGGCACCCTGTACGTGTCCTCCGACGGCACCGGCGCCCTGTACCGGGGCCGGGTGACCTCGCCCCGGATGCGGCCCTTCCCGGCGGAGGGCGCCACCTCCCGGGGCAGCACCCGGGGCGTCCACACCGACCGCGCGGGCCGCGTCCTCTCCGTCGGCCGGGACCGGCTCACCGTGCACGCGCCGGACGGTCGCCTCCTGCAGACCGTGGACGCCCCCGAGGGCCCTCTGGGCGCCCCCGACCTGAACGACCTCGTGGTCACCCGCGACGCCGTCTACGTCACCGACTGGGCCAACCCGGTCGTCCTGCGCGCCTCCCTGCGCAACGGCAGGGTCGGACCGCTGGAGCCGTGGGCCGACGTGCGTGGCGCGTTCCCCGGCTTCCCCGACCGGTACTGGCTGCTCAACGGCATCGTCGCCGACCCAGCCGGACGCACACTGCTCGTCGCCTCCAACGGCACGGAGGCCGTCTGGCGCATCGACACCGCCACCCGCGCGGTCAGCCGCCTCGACCTGGGGGAGGAGTCCTTCGGCGCGGACGGCATGGTGCTGCACGGCCGCACCCTGTACGCCGTCCTCAACTACGGCGCCCCGCACGGCGTGTACATCGCCCGGCTCGACGCGGACCTGCGCACCGGCACGGTCGTCCACCGCGTCACCGGCGCCCCCTTCGACCTGCCCACCACGCTGGCCCGCCACGCGTGCCGCCTCTACGTCGTCAACAGCCAGAACGAACCGCCCGGCACCCCGCCCTACACGGTGACCGCCCTGGACGACCCGATGTGCGGGGCCGGCGGCTGAGCCGCGGTACGGCGTGCGGCGGGCCGCCCTCCACGGGGGAGCGGACGGGCCGCGCACGCCGGTACGGCCACACGTGTGCGCCGAGCGGCTGAACTCGGCGACGCGGCCAGGACACGGCACGGACGCGCGGCAATGTCTGGCTCATGACGTCCGGGACCGGCACGGCCGGGGATGCGACGAAGGGGCGGCTCGTCCTGTGGACGCTCGCCGCCGGACAGTTCCTCATGGCGCTCGACAGCTCCGTCATGAACGTCTCCATCGCGACGGTCGCCGACGACGTGGGCACGACCGTCACCGGCATCCAGGGCGCCATCACCGCGTACACCCTGGTGATGGCCATGCTCATGATCCCGGGCGGGAAGATCGGGGCGATCGTCGGCCGCCGGCGCGCCTTCACCCTCGGCTGCGTCATCTACGGATGCGGCTCCCTCACCACCTCCCTCGCCCCGAACCTGCCGGTGCTGCTGCTCGGCTGGTCCTTCCTGGAGGGCGTCGGCGCGGCCCTCATCCTGCCCGCGATCGTCGCCCTGGTGGCGGGCAACTTCCCGGCGGAGCGGCGCCCCGCCGCCTACGGGCTCGTCGCCGCGGCCGGCGCGGTGGCGATCGCGCTGGGCCCCCTGATCGGCGGCTTCGCCACCACCTATCTGTCCTGGCGCTGGGTGTTCGCCGGGGAGGTGCTGGTGGTCGCCGTCATCCTGTCGGTGGCCCGGCACATCCGCGACCCGCTGGGCGCCGGACGGCCCCGCCTCGACCTCATCGGCGCGGCCCTGTCCGCCCTCGGCCTCGGCACCTTCGTCTACGGCGTGCTCCGCTCCGACGAATGGGGCTGGTTCCGCCCCAGGCCCGGCGCCCCCGACTGGCTCGGCGTGTCCCTCGTCGTCTGGCTGATGCTGGCCGGCGTGCTGCTGATCCGGGTGTTCCTGCACTGGGAGGAGCACCTGGTGGCCCGGCACCGCGACCCGCTGCTCGACCCGGCGCTGCTGCGGGTCAGGCAGCTCACCGGCGGGCTCACCATGTTCTTCTTCCAGTACCTGGTGCTCATGGGCGTCTTCTTCGTCGTCCCGCTCTATCTGTCGATCGCCCTCGGCCTGTCCGCGCTCCAGACCGGCGCGCGCCTGCTGCCGCTCTCGCTGACCCTGCTGGCGGCGGCCACCCTGATCCCCCGCTTCCTCCCCGACGTCTCACCCCGGCGCGTCGTCCGCCTCGGCATCCTCGCCCTGCTCGCCGGCGCGGTCGTCCTGATGGCGGCGCTGGACGCCGACGCCGGGGCGGAGATCGTCACCGTGCCGTTCCTGCTGATCGGGCTGGGCACGGGCGCGCTCGCCTCCCAGCTCGGCTCGGTCACCGTGTCCGCGGTGCCGGACGAGCAGAGCGCGGAGGTCGGCGGCATCCAGAACGCCGTCACCAACCTCGGCTCGTCCATCGGCACCGCCCTCGCCGGGTCCCTCCTGATCGGCGTGCTCGCCTCGTCGTTCCTGACGAGCTTCGAGCAGAACCCCGCCGTGCCGGCCGAGGTCAAGGACCGGGCCGCGGTCCAACTGCAGAGCGGGGTGACGTTCCTGTCGGACGCCCAGCTCAGGACCGCGCTCGACGAGGCGGGCGTGGACGAGGAGGTCGCCCGGGCGGCGCTGGACGCCAACGCCGAGGCGCGGCTGGACGGGCTGCGCGCGGCCCTCGCCATCCTCGCCTTCGCCTGCGCCCTCGCCCTGTTCCTCACCTCGCGCATCCCGGCCACCCAGCCCCGCTCCGCCTGACCGGACGGCGCGGAGCCGTCCGGAATCCGGGTCGGCGGTGCGGGCTCGAGCCCGGTGGGCGATACTGACACGCTGGGTCTTCGTGCCCGGGGCGCCGGGGGCGGCGGCATCGGACGGCGTGGCCGGGGGGAGCGGGCCGGACGGCGACCGGGCGAGGGGAGTGGACCGCCAGCGTGTGGGTAGGCGCGGGCGGACGAACGGGGAGCGCAGGCAGTGATGAGGGATTCAGAGCCCACGGGTGACCAGAGCGGGGGCGCGGCCGGCACGTCCGTGCTGCGCACGAGCATCGCGCTGGACGGGGACGGCACGGCCATCGCCCACGCCCGCCACATGGCCGTCGCCTTCCTGACACGGGCGCAGAACGAGTACGGGGTGCGGCTGTCCCAGCGCGGCATGGACCTCACCCAGCTGGTCGTCAGCGAACTGGTCACCAACGCCCGCAAGTACGCGCCGGGCCCGGCCCGGATGGACCTCAGCATCGACGGCGACGTGGTGGAGGTCGCCGTGTGGGACTCCGACCCCGTGCTGCCGGTCGCCCGGGCCGCCGACGCGGGCCGGGTCGGACAGCACGGACTGGAGATCGTGATGGCCGTCGCCCAGGGCTTCTCAGCCCAGCGGGAAGAGGTCGGCAAGCGCATCACCGCCCGGATCGGCCTCGCGGACGAGCCCCCGGCCGCCGGCGCCGAGGCCCGCCCGGCCGGTCAGGACAGAAGCTCGATATAGCCGTCCGTCCCGTGCACCCGGATCCGCTGCCCGTCCTGGATCAGCCGGGTCGCCCCCTCCACCCCGACCACGGCCGGCAGGCCGTACTCCCGGGCGATCACCGCGCCGTGCGTCATCAGACCGCCCACCTCCGTCACCAGGCCCGCGATCCCCACGAACAGCGGTGACCAGCTGGGGTCCGTGAACGGGGTGACCAGGATGTCGCCCGCCTCCAGATCGGCGTCCGCCATGTCGAGGACGACCCGGGCCCGGCCCTCCACGGTCCCCCCGGACACCGCCAGACCGGCCAGCGCCCCCTCCGGCACGTCGTCGCGCCGGTACGAGCCCGACAGGGCCACCCCGTCCGAGGTGAGCACCCGGGGCGGGGTGAGCGCCTGGTACGACCGGAAGGCGTCCTTGCGGCGCCGCACCAGCCCCGCGTCCACCCGGCGCGTGCGCACCGCCTGCTCGAACTCGTCGAACGTCAGGTGGTGGACGTCGTCCCGGTCGGCGAGGACACCGGCCCGCACCAGCTCGTCGGCCTCCCGCAGCAGCGCCTGCCGGTAGACGAAGGAGCGGCTGACGATGGCGTACTTCGGGTACTCCCGGTAGCCGGCGAACGCGCGGACCTGCGCGATCATCCGGCGGGTCGCGTCGGCCCTGCGCTCCCCGTCCGGCAGCTCCCGCAGCCGCTCCAGCACCTCGCGCTCCTTAGCGAGCGCCCTGCGCCGGCCCTCCTCGAAACGGCGCGCGGCGGCGCCCGGTTCGAAGCCGCGGACATGGTCGAGGACGACCGGCACCAGCGCGCTGGGCCGCTCCCGCCAGCGGGGCCGCGTGATGTCGATCTCGCCGACGCAGCGCATGCCGTACCGGTCGAGGTACGCCTCGATGGCGTCCCGCGCCTCCACACCACCGGGGACCTTGGGCAGCTCGTCCAGGAAGCCGTCGTCCTCGACGCCCTGGAGGAAGGCGACCACCTCGGGGTGCCCGCGGACCACGTCGGCGACGTCGAGCAGCGCCAGCCCCATCTGCGAGGTCACGTTGTCGGGGGCGGACAGGGTGAGCGTGTCGGCGGCGTTCTTCTCGCCGAGCCAGTCCTCCAGCCGGTCGTTGAGCCACCAGGTGGCCTCCATGCCCGCCATGATGGCGCGGATGTTCAGCGGATCACCGACCACCCGCTTGTGCTCCTCGAACGCCTCCCGCAGGAACGCGAACAGCGCGGGACCGCTCTTCGTGCGGATGTCCCGCTCCAGCGCGTGCTGGGAGCGCCGGCTGCGCTCGATCAGCTCGGTGACGACGGCGGGATCGGTCTCCTCCGGGACGTCGCCGTCACCGGCGGGCGGCTGCCCACCGCCCGCCTCCGCGGGCGCCGGCCCGAACTCGCCGTTCTCCAGGACCGTTTCCAGCGCGTCCCGGGTCAGCGGGTCGCCGCGGCCGACGACGTCCAGGAGAGCGGCCCGGCTCCCGGGCGCCTCCAGCCGGGCGGTGGCGTCGACGAACAGCCGCCCGCCGGCCTCGTACATCGGTGCCAGGGCCGTCAGCTGCCAGACCGACAGGCCCAGGGGCTTCATGGCGTCGGTCATCATCTGCTGGTGCCCGACGGAGAGATAGACGCGGAAGGCGTCGTCGTCCCGCTCGGGGACGGGGAACAGGGTGGTGATCGGCCGGCTCTGCACGATGTGGAAACCGTTGTCGTCCAGGCACCACTCGATGTCCTGGGGGCTGCCGAAGTGCGCCTCGATCCGCCGGCCGAGCGCGACCAGCTCCACGGCATGACGGTCCGTCAATACCGGTTCCCGCTGCCGCTGTTCCTCGACGGGCGTCTCCCGTGTCCCGCCGCCGGGCAGGGCGTGCAGGGCGCGCCGCTTCACGGCGGTCGTCCGCTCGACGACCTCGCCGTCCCGCACCGCGAGGACGTCCGGGTCCACCAGCCCCGACACCAGTGATTCGCCGAGCCCCAGGCCGGCGTCCACGGTCGCCGTGCGGCGGTCGCCCGTGACCGGGTCGGCGGTGAACAGGATGCCGGACGCCCGCGGCACGACCATCCGCTGCACGACCACGGCCATGTGGACCGTACGGTGGTCGACGCCCTGACGCCCGCGGTAGGTCACCGCCCGCTCGGTGAACAGGGAGGCCCAGCACCGGCCGACGTGCCGGAGGATCTCCTGCGTGCCGACGACGTTCAGGTACGTGTCCTGCTGGCCCGCGAAGGACGCGGTCGGCAGGTCCTCGGCCGTCGCGCTGGACCGTACGGCGTACGCCGCGCCCTCACCGTGGCGGGCGAGCGCGCCGGTGATCGCCGCCGCCACCTCGTCCGGGAGCGGCGTCCCCTCGATGGCCCGGCGCAGTCGGGCGGCGAGGGAACGGAGCGCCTCCCGGTCGCCGGCGTCCACGCGGGACAGCCGGTCGAGCAGTTCCTCGACCCCGGTGGCCTCCTCCATGATCCGCCGGAAGGCGTGCGTCGTCACACAGAACCCGGCCGGCACCCGGACCCCGTCGATCCGGGACAGCTCGCCCAGGCAGGCGCCCTTGCCGCCGGCCTCGGCGAGCCCCGTCGCGTCGACGTCCCGAAGATCCACCACCAGACGCCCGCTCATCGCGCCCCCTCCGGCACGGCCGCCCCGCGGGGACGGTGGGAGCGTGGGTACGCCGACAACACCACAAGCACGTCGAGCCCTCATTTCCGCAGGCAGTGGCAACGGCCGACGATTCTGCGCCCCCGTGGGGGCCTTGCCGCAAGCCCCCGGGTGGGCTATACGTTGAGAAGGGCGAGGAGAAGATCTCCTCGCCCTTCGTGTTCAGGCGTCCGCCTCGCCCCTCGCGCCGGGGCGTCCACGCGGACGCCCGCGTCCCTCAGACGGTCGTGGTGAACCGCTCCCAGACGCGGTGCGCGCCCATCAGCTCCCGCACCTGCTCCAGCGTGGCCGCGCCGTCGGCACCGACCACGACGCCCGGCGCGTCGACCGGGATGCCGGCCGCCTCCAGGGCCGCCTCGCCGCCCGCCCAGACGCCGATCGCCTTGCCGTGCCGGAACGCCTCCGCCAGCAACTGCACCACGCGCGGGTCGGTGCCCGCCCGGGGGCCGGAGGGCAGCGCCTTGGCGTCACGGGAGCCGTGGGCGTCGTCCCCGGCGGTCGGCGCGCCCGCGACCAGCAGCGCGTCGAACTCGATGGACCGCGCGGTCACGAACGTCCGCTGCACGGTCACCGCGCCGTCGCCCGAGCCCAGCGTGCCGCCGGCCGGGGCGACGACCAGCGGCACCATGTCCGCGTCGAGGACCGCCTCCCGCACCGACCGCACCCCGTCCAGGTCGCCGCCCTCGGCGGTCACGATGCCGACGAGCCGCCCGTCGGTCGGCCAGACCTGCCCGACCTGGGACAGCGCCGGACTCGGCTCGACGTCGGCGAGCGGCACGGTCGGCTCGGGCGCGGGCAGTCCCAGGCCCTCCGCGACGCGTGCGCACAGGCCGGGGTCGATGTTGGCGAGCGTCAGCAACGCCCGCTCCTTGACGGCCTGTTCGTAGCACTTGCCGAGCTCGAACGTGTACGCGCCGACGATGTGCTCCTGCTCGATGGCGCTCATGCTGAGCCAGAACCGGCGCGCCTGGCTGTAGTGGTCGGAGAACGACTCGGGCGCCTCGCGGACCTTCGTGCTCTCCGGCACCACCACCGGCGTCTCGATGTACGCGCCGTTGTCCGCGCCGGCCAGGAACGGGCAGCCCCCGTCGAGGGAGTTGGGCCGGTACGGGGCGACGCCGCGGTGCACGGCGTCCTGGTGGAAGCCGTCGCGGTGCATGTCGTTGACCGGCGCGTGCGGCCGGTTGATCGGGATCTGCGCGAAGTTCGGGCCGCCGAGGCGGGTGATCTGGGTGTCCAGGTACGAGAACAGGCGCCCGGCGAGCAGCGGGTCGTCGGTGACGTCGATCCCGGGGACCAGATGGCCGACGTGGAAGGCGACCTGCTCGGTCTCGGCGAAGAAGTTCGACGGGTTGCGGTTCAGGGTGAGCAGCCCGATCGGCTGCACCGGGGCCAGCTCCTCGGGGACGAGGTTCGTCGCGTCGAGCAGGTCGATGCCCTCGAACATCTGGTCGGGGGTGTCGGGGAAGGTCTGGATGCCCAGCTCCCACTCCGGGTAGGCGCCGGCCTCGATGGCGTCGGCGAGGTCACGGCGGTGGAAGTCGGGGTCGACGCCGCCCGCGATCTGCGCCTCCTCCCACACCAGCGAGTGCACACCGAGCTTCGGCTTCCAGTGGAACTTCACCAGCGTCGTGGAGCCGTCCTCCGCCACGAGCCGGAACGTGTGGACGCCGAAGCCCTCCATCATGCGGTACGAGCGCGGGATGCCCCGGTCGGACATGTTCCACAGCGTGTGGTGGGTGGCCTCGGTGTGCAGGGAGACGAAGTCCCAGAAGGTGTCGTGCGCGCTCTGCGCCTGCGGGATCTCCCGGTCCGGGTGGGGCTTGCCGGCGTGGATGACGTCCGGGAACTTGATGGCGTCCTGGATGAAGAAGACCGGGATGTTGTTGCCGACGAGGTCGAAGACGCCCTCCTCGGTGTAGAACTTCGTCGCGAAGCCGCGCGTGTCCCGTACCGTGTCGGCGGAACCGCGGGAGCCCAGCACGGTGGAGAAGCGCACGAACACCGGCGTCTCCACGCCCGGCGCCAGGAACGCCGCCTTCGTCACCGACGACGCCGTGCCGTAGCTCTTGAAGACGCCGTGCGCCGCCGCGCCGCGCGCGTGCACGACGCGCTCCGGGATGCGCTCGTGGTCGAAGTGCATGACCTTCTCGCGCAGGTGGTGGTCCTGGAGCAGGACCGGGCCGCGCGGGCCCGCCTTGAGCGAGTGGTCCGTGTCGTGGCGGCGGACGCCCTGGGCGTCCGTCAGATAGGCGCCGGACTGTGCCATGCGGGCGCGCGCCGCCCCCGTCGCCTGGCCGGTGGGCGACATCGTGTCCGGCCCGCTCTGGTCGGGCTTGGGCGGCAGGGGCTCGCGCGGCTCGGTCGGTTCCGCGAGCGCCGGGGACTGGGGGGCGGGCTTGCCGGGGATTCCCTCCTCCGGACCCGCGCCGGCGCCCTGAACCGCTTCGGTGACCTTGTCCGCCGCCCGCTTGAGGGGGTTGGGCTGGCTCATCGCTATCGTTCCTCTGCTTCCTGCCGGCCACGGCCGGCCGGCGACCCGTGCCGGCTGCCGTGAGGTCCGGCGCCGGGTACCCGGTTGTGCCGGACATATCCCCCGCCCCGGCAGTCCCGTACGCCCCATACGTCCCATCGGACCAGGCCGCTCAAGAGAAACACCCCGTACGTTCGCCCGCATGCCGACCGAGCGTCTCGATGCCTCCGCCGTAGCGAGGCGGGCAAGGGACGGTCAGCGGTGATCGTCTGGCGATCCGTTCTTCGTATCTTCCGATCGGTCGGTGTCGTTCCCGCGCAGGCCGCCTCCCGGCCCCCTCGGATCGTCCTACGGTCTCGTTCGCGGGCCCGGATCCGGCGCCCGTCAGAGCACCGACAAGGGGAGGCGCAGATGGCGAACGTGGAAGTGACGCTGAAGGAGATGATGGCGGGGATCGAGGGGGCGCTGGGCGCGGCGGTGGTCGACTACACCAGCGGCATGGCCCTCGGCACCCTCGGCGGGGGGAAGGACCTGGACCTGAACGTCGCCGCCGCGGGGAACACGGACGTCATCCGCGCCAAGGTGCGGACCATGGAGCACCTCGGCCTCAAGGGCGCGGTGGAGGACATCCTGATCACGCTGAACAACCAGTACCACGTCATCCGGCTGGTCGCCGGGCGCAGCGGCAACGGGCTGTTCCTGTACCTCGTCCTGGACAAGGCCCGCTCCAACCTCGCCATGGCCCGCCACCAGCTCAAGCGGCTCGAGGAACAGCTCGAGGTCTGAACCCGCGACCGCTCCGGGCCGCCGTGCGCCCACGAGTTGAAGACTTCTTCAAGTCATCACATGGAGAGGGCCGCACTTCGTGAACGCCGGCCGCCCGGGCCCAGCAAGATGAGTGGGACCCCCATGACGCGACCGGCCCCCGGGTCCGTCGCGTCATGGGGACAGGCACCTACGGACCGGCAGGAAGAGCGTGATGCAAGTTCCCCTCTATCAAGCCAAGGCGGAGTTCTTCCGCATGCTCGGGCACCCGGCACGCATCAGGGTGCTGGAACTGCTGCAGCACGGACCGGTCCAGGTCCGGGACCTGCTCGCCGACATCGAGATCGAACCCTCCAGCCTCTCGCAGCAGCTGGCGGTGCTGCGGCGCGCGGGCATCGTGGTCTCCATCCGGGAGGGTTCGACCGTCAGCTACGCGCTCGCCGGTGGTGACGTGGCCGAACTGCTCCGGGCCGCCCGGCGCATCCTCACCGAGCTGCTGGCCGGCCGTAACCAGCTCCTCGCGGAGCTGCAGCAGTCCGACGGCCCCGCGCCGCCGGTGGCCGCGGCCGCCCGGCAGCCCGGCGGTGACGGCCCGGGCTGACGAGGGCTCTGGACAAGGTGGGCCCGCGGTGCTGTCGTGGACATGACGGAGTTCCGGTGGCGCGAGGGACAGGAGCCGAACGTCATGCCGACACGTATGCGCCGTCTCGCCGGCGCCCTGGTGGCCCTGGTGACCGCCGCGGCCTGCCTCGCCGCCCTGCCCGCCCCGGCGCACGCCGCCCCGGCACCGGTGTGCGCCCTCGCCTGCGACACCCTCGACCCGTCGAAGGCACGGCAGGACGCCTTCCCGGTCGCCGACCGCGTCGTCAACGGGCGCCTGCTGCGCCTGCACGTCTCCGACCCGGACTCCATGGCCTGGGCGAGCATCGACCGCGCCGTCACCGGCGACGCCGTATGGCTGGACCGGTCCTGGGACCGCGGCGCCACCTGGGAGCCCCTGCTCGGCAAGGCGTCCGTGCCGGCGACCTGGACCGGTACCCGCACCCTCATGTACAACCTCACCGATCCGGTCGCCCACCGGCGCGGCTGGATCCGGGCCTGCGGCGACGCGGCGGCCGTCACCTGCACCGACTGGGTGTACCCCACCGTGTGCGACGGCACGTCCTGTGACGGTGACGACCCCGCCGGGGCGACCGGCGACGACCGGCCGGTGCCGGCGGCCACCCTGTTCGGGCGGACCATCGACCTGCACGTGGACCAGGCGCGCGGCATGGCCTGGGCGACGATCGCGCGGGGCGGCGCCGGCGACGAGATCTGGCTGGACCGCTCCTGGGACGGCGGCGCCACCTGGCCCGAGGGCTCCTCCCTGGGCCGTACGGCCGTACCGGCGGGCGCGTCCGCCACCCGGACCGTCATGATCGCGACCCGCGATCCGCGCGGCCTGCTGTACGGCGGGGCGGTACGGGCCTGCGGACGGGCGGCCGACCGCCAGGAGGGCGGCTGCACGGCGTGGGCACGGCCCGCCCCGACCCGCGCCCGGGCCGCGGCCGACGCGCTGATGGCGTGGTACCGGACCGACGAGGGCTGGTGGCGGAGCAGCTGGTGGAACTCGGCGGTCGCCGTGACCACGGTGGCCGAGTTCGCGCACCGCACCGGCCGGCACGACTACGACTGGGCGATCGCCCGCACCTTCGAGCAGAACAAGGGCGTCTTCCCGGCCGGCGCGCGAAGCTCCGATCCCGTCGAGGGGCACTTCATCAGCCGCGCGATCGACGACGCCGCCTGGTGGGCGGTGGCCTGGCTGACCGCGTACGACCTCACCCGTGAGCGGCGCTACCTCGACGAGGCCGTCACCATCACGTCGTACGTGCACGGGTTCTGGGACCCGCGCACCTGCGGCGGCGGTGTGTGGTGGGACCGGGAGCGCACCTACAAGAACGCCGTCACCAACGGCCTGTACCTGTGGCTGACGACCGCCCTGCACCAGCGGCTGCCCGGCGACACCCTGTGGGGCGGCCGGTCTGCGGCGGCCGCGGACTGGTACCTGGGCAGCGGACTGATCGACGCGGCCGGACTGGTGAACGACGGTCTGACGGCGAGCTGCGCCAACAACGGGCAGACGGTGTGGAGCTACAACCAGGGCCTCGCCCTCGGCGCATTCACCCAGCTGTGGCGCACCACCGGCGAGACCCGGTACCTGGACACGGCCCGCCGCCTCGCCGACGCGGCCATCACCTCACCCCGGCTGACCCGCGACGGCGTCCTGACCGAGTCCTGCGACATCGGCACCGCGTCCTGCGACGACAACCAGAAGCAGTTCAAAGGCATCTTCGTCCGCCATCTCGCCGACCTCGCCGACGCCACCGGGTCGGCGACCTACCGCGCCTACCTCACCCGCCAGGCCGACTCCGTCTGGGACCACGACCGGGACCCGCTCAACCGCCTGGGCCAGCGCTGGGCCGGCACCACCCCCGACCCGGCGGACTGGCGGACACAGGCCAGCGCCCTGGAAGCGCTCACCGCGGTGGAGGTCCCAGGGCGCCGGTGACGCCGGAGTCGGCCGGTGGGCATGCCGCGACGCCCGGAGGACGGCTTCTCCGCCGACCGGGCCGCCCGACGGAGCCCCCGTGTCACCGGCGCGCGGAGTGGGCGACCCGCTCGCGGGTGGGTCGTCCGCCGTTCTGGTGGCGCAGCCGCACCTCCACGTGCCCGTCGGTGATCCGGGTCTCGAACGAGGGCTGCGGGGCGGTGGCGGGACCGCTGACGTTCCAGCCGTCCGACAGCCGGAAGACACTGCCGTGCCAGGGGCAGCGCACACAGCCGTCGGCGACCGTGCCCTCCGAAAGCGGCCCGGCGAGATGACTGCACCGCTCGGCCAGCGCGTGCACCTGCCCGCCGGGCTCCCGCACGACCAGCACCGGTACGTCGTCGACGCTGCGCCGGACCGGCTCCCCGGCCGGGAAGTCGGCGACGGCCCCGACCCGGTGCCAGCCCTCCGTCACGACGTGCGGCACCTCCTCCGCGTGATTGGCGCCGGACGCCTGCCGGTAGGCGAGATGGCCGCCCAGCATGCCGCCGACCCCGACCGCCGTCAGACCGAGGAAGCCGTACGCCCGGCCCGCCGCCTCGCGGCCCCGCAGGCGGCAGCTCAGCGAGGTGGCGTACAGGCCGACGGCGGCGATGTTGGACAGGGCGTGCACGAGACCGACGCGCTGCTGCTGCCGGTGCAGCTCGGCCCAGTCGACCCAGCCGGCGACGGCGGCGGGCCCCGCGGTCGCCAGCCCCAGCGCGACGAGCAGCCGGGACTCGCGGGAGCGGCCGGGGCGCAGATCCAGGACGGCCGCCGACATCCAGCTGCCGATGGGCACCTGCACCATCAGCGGATGCAGCGGATGCCCCAGCCACCGGCCGTGCAGCGCGTCGCGGCCGCGCCCCAGGGGCAGGGCCCGCACCCCCGAGCGCAGCGCATCGATGACTCTGTCGGCCGCGGGCTCGCGCTCCAGGCGGTCCAGCAGCGACAGGACGCGGTTCCGTCCCAGTGGACGGCGTGGCGATTCGCTCATGCCGGCCCGGGTCCCCACCCCCGGGACGTGGCAAACGAGCCCGTCGACCGCCCCCGCGGAGCCCGTCTGGCGGACCATGGAAGGCAGGAGTGATGTGCTGACCGAGGCGACGGGTTGATCATGGTGTGGGTCGTGTGCCGGGTGCCGGACCGCCGGGAGGACGGAGGGCGCTCGGCGGTCCCGGCGAGTCCCCTGGCCGTCGTACGCCCCGTGCCGCATCGTGAACAGGTCGCCGACCTGTGGGAAGAACGCCGTCATCGGCGGGGTGCGGACAGCGGTACGCCGGTGGGACGGGAAGAGGGGCGAGTGTGATGGGCCGAGCGAATCAGCGTCCGGCGCGGCCGGAGTTCCCGCAGGGGGCCACCTCCGGCGCCAGCGGGCTCATGGACCTGCTCGGCGTCGCCGCGGTGCTGGTCGAGGCCGACGGCCGGATCGACATGTGGAGCCCCCAGGCCGAGGCGCTGTTCGGGTACTCCGGCGAGGAGGCCCTCGGACAGTACGCGGCCCGGCTCCTCGTCGACCCGGAACACCGCGCCGAGGCCATCCGGCTGTTCGCCTCGGTCATGGAGAGCGGCGAGGACTGGGCGGGCGTCTTCCCCGTCCGGCACAAGGACGGCGGCATCCGCACGGTGGAGTTCCGCAACATGCGGCTGACGGACAACATCGGCGACCACTACGCGCTGGGCCTCGCCACGGACCGGGCGACGCTGCGCCAGGTGGAGCGCAAGGTCGCCCTGTCCAGCCAGCTCGTCACCCAGGCACCCATCGGGCTCGCCGTCCTCGACACCGAACTGCGCTACGTGGCCGTCAACCCCGCTCTCGCGGCGATGCACGGCGTCTCCGAGGCCGGTCACATGGGGCGCGGCTTCCGCGAGATCCTGCCCGGCGCGCCGTTCGCGGTCGCCGAGGCGCAGATGCGCGAGGTCCTGGAGACCGGCCTGCCCCTGGTCGACCGGCAGGTGGTCGGACGCACCCGGGCCGACCCGGACAGCGACCACGCCTGGGCCGTCTCCCTGTACCGCCTGGAGGACCACACCGGGCAGATCCTGGGCATCGCCAACGTCATCGTCGACGTCACCGACCGCTACGAGTCGGCGCAGCGGGCCGAGCGGGCGCAGCAGCGGCTGCGCATGATGGCCGACGGCTCGGCCCGGATCGGCACCACCCTGGAGGTCGAGCGGACCGCGCAGGAACTCGCCGACGTCCTCGTCCCCGACCTGGCCGACATGATCGCCGTCGACATCCTCGACTCCCTGCTCCAGGCGGGGCGCCCCGACTCCGGCGACGGACTCCCGCTGTTCCGCGCCCTCGCGGTCAAGACCGCCTATCCGACCGACGCCTCCGAGGCGATCATCCAGCCCGGCCACCTCACGACCTACCACGCCGACCATCCGGCCGCCCACTGCTTCCGCACCCGTGAGCCCCAGCTGATCACCCACCTGGAGCGGGCCGACCTCCGGCGGGTCGCGGGCGACGACGAGGGCGCGCGGCTGCTCGCCCGGGCCGGGGTGCACACCGACATGGCGGTGCCGCTGATCGCCCGCGGCGAGGTCATCGGCGTCATGGGCCTCGCCCGGGCCCGCAACCCGCGCCCCTTCGACGAGGACGACCTCACCCTCGCCTGCGAACTGGCCTCGGCCGCCGCGCTCAGCATCGACAACGCGATCCTGCACCAACACATCCGCAGCGCCGCCGAGACCCTCCAGCGCAGCCTGCTCCCGCAGCTCTCGCCCCGCCACCCCGGCCTGGAGATCGCCGCCCGCTACCGGCCCGCGCAGGCGTTCAGCGAGGTCGGCGGCGACTGGTACGACATCATCCCCCTCGACGGCGACCGTACGGCCCTCGCCGTCGGCGACGTCATGGGCAGCGGCATCCCGGCCGCCACCGCCATGGGCCGGCTGCGCACCGCCACGTCCACGCTGGCGGACCTCGACCTCGACCCGGCCCGCATCCTCACCCACCTCGACAAGATCACACAGGACCTGGACCCCTTCTTCGCCACCTGCGTGTACGCCGTGTACGACCCGTACCAGCACGTGCTGCAGATCGCGTCCGCCGGGCACCTGCCGCCCGCGCTGGTGCCCGACGGGGGCCCGCCGAGACTCCTCGACCTGCCGTCGGGCACCCCGCTGGGGGTGGGCGGGGGCTCCTTCGAGACGACCACCGTCGCCCTCGACCCCGGCGACCAGCTCGTGCTCTACACCGACGGGCTGGTCGAGACCCGCGACGACCCCATCGACGAGCGGCTGGACCATCTGCTGAGCCTGCTGGAGGGCCCGCCGAGCGCCCCGGAGGACCGCTGCGACCGGCTCCTGCTCAGCCTCCGCAAGCCCTCCGACCACGACGACGTGGCCCTCCTCATCGCCCAGGCCCACCCGGTGAAGCCGGAGTGACGGGCGCCCCGCTCACTCGTCGACGGCCGTCCCGAGCCGCGCGCCGGCGGGCGGCGCCGCCAGGGAACGCGGACCGTACGACCACGACCCGCGGGTGACGATCCCGGCGGCCGACCCGGGGACGTGCCAGACCGACCCCTCGGAGCTGTTCTCGCCGGGCGCCGTCGCCAGCAGCTCGGCGCGGCCGTCGCGGTCGGTGTCCGCGAACCGGAGCTGCGCGCCGAAACGGTCGCCCTTCTCGACCGTGCCCGGCACGTTCGCCGTGTTCTGGGTGAAGGAGACCACCCCGGCCGTGGTCAGTCCCCGGGCCGAGCCGCGCAGCACGACGACCATCCCCGCGTCCCGCACGGTGCCGATGTCCTCGCCGGGCACACCGATGGCGAGGTCCGCGAACCCGTCCCCGTCGGCGTCGCCCAGCGACACGTCGTAGCCGAAACCGTCACCCAGCTCGGGAGTGCCCGGCACCCCGGGATCGCGCTGGAGCCACACCTGGTCGGGGCGGCCGAACTCGTCCAGGCCGGTGAAGAGGTCCCGCCCACCGTGGAACACCAGGACGGCGCCGCCGGTCAGCGGCTCGTACTCGTCCTCCAGCCGGTCCGGCCGGCCCGCGACCAGGTCGTCGTACCCGTCGTGGTCGATGTCCCCGGAGGCCGTCGCCGGGCCGCCCGGCAGATCGCGGACATAGGCGAGGCCGCCGGCCCCGCCCCGGTAGACGGCCGAGCGTCCCTGGCCGTCCTCCTCCAGGCTGCGGCCCGCGACGACCAGGTCGGCGTAGCCGTCGGCGTCGTAGTCACCGGTCGTCAGCGACGCCGGCTGGATCGACTCGTCGCCCGGCGCGCCGACCGTGTCGAGGCGGCCCGCGGGGCGGAGCGCCCCGCCCGCGTGGGTGAACAGGTGCACGCCCCGCCGGTCGGCCACGGCGAGCACGTCACCGGGTGCGGCCCCGCTCAGCCGGGCGGCGGCCACCGCGAGCCCGAACCCGGCGTCCGCCGCGGGCGTGGCCGCCCCGAAGGTGACGCTGCCCGACGCCTTGAGCCCGGTCTTCGAGCCGAACAGGACGGTCACCCGGCCCGCGTCCCTCACCCCGCCGACGTCCTCTCCGGGCACGGCCACGATCGCGTCGTCGTAGCCGTCACCGTTCAGGTCGCCGCTCGCGACGGCGGCGCCGAAACCGTCACCGGACTCGGCGCTGCCGGGCACACCGGGCGTGTTCTGCCCGAAGACCGCCGTGCGGGCCTTGCGTGTCCCGGACGCGGTGCCGATGCCGCGCGGCCCGCCGTACTGGACGGTGACGTAACCGGAGTTCTTGCGGCTGCCGTCGGTCCCCGTCGGCGCCCCGATGAGGACGTCGTCGTATCCGTCGCCGTCGAAGTCGCTGTCGCGGTCGACGGCGTGCGTCCCGCCGGGCGCGCCCGCGTGGGCGCCGGGGGCGGCGGTGATCACCGCACCCGTCAGGAGCAGGAAGGAGGCGGCGGCGACGGCCGCCGGTTTCCTGTGTGTCATGGTGTCTTCCCTCGGGCTCGCACCTGTGTGGCTGTGCGGGTTGGACCCGCGGGAGGCCCCGAGAGTTGTAGCCGGCGCGCGTGAGATTCAGCCGCGCGGTTCGCGGGGCGCGGTCCGCGCGGCCAGCACGCGCTGCCGTGCCTGTTCGACCGCCCGGGTCAGCGCGTCGATGTCGTAGGCGCCCTGGTGGCGCAGGCCGTTGATGAAGAAGGTCGGGGTGCCCGACACCCCGCTGAGGTCCGCCGAGTCCACGTCCTCCGCGATCCGGTGCGCCCCCCGCCGCCGTTCGACGTCGTCGCGGAAGCGCACCAGGTCCAGACCCAGCTCCCGCGCGTAGCCCAGCAGGTCCCGGCCGCTGAGCGCGTCCTGACGCGACAGCAGCAGATCGTGCATCTCCCAGAACCTGCCCTGCCGTGCGGCGGCCTCCGCCGCCTCCGCCGCCAGCTGGGCGTTGGGATGTACGTCCGGCAGCGGCAGATGCCGCCACACGTACCGGACGTCCGAGTCGGCGCCCAGCAGCTCGCGCACCACCTCCTCGGCCTGACCGCAGTAGGGGCACTCGAAGTCGCCGTACTCGACCACGGTCACCGCCGCGTCCGCAGGACCGCGCACCCGGTCGTGCCGCGGGTCGACGGTCACCGCCAGATCCGTCGGCGCCTCGGACGTGCCCAAAAGGACACGCGCCCGGAGGGCCTCCGGCAGCAGGCCGATCACCCCGGACACCAGCCAGGTCAGCACGAATGCCACCACCAGGGAGGCGAGGATGCCGATCCGCGCCTGCTCCAGCTCCTCGCCCTCGAACGCGATGGCCGCGATCAGCAGGGAGACGGTGAAGGCAGCCCCGGCGACGGCCCCGCCCGCGGTGACCGAGCCCCAGCCCACGTTGGGCCGCAGCCGCCCGCCCGTCAGCAGCCGCGCGCCCGCCATCGAGCCGACGATCCCGATCAGCTTGCCCGCCGCGCAGCCCACCACGATGCCCAGGGTGACCGGCGAGGAGAACGCGTCCGCCAGCTTCGCGCCACTGAGCTCGATGCCCGCGTTGGCCAGCGCGAACAGCGGCACGATGCCGTAGCTCACCCACGGTAGGAACTTCTGTTCGAGGCGCTCGTTGGGGGAGATCGCCGCCGCGAGCCCCTTCACCGCGTCCCGCTGCAGCTCGGGCGTGGGCTGCTCCCGGAACGAACGGAACAGCCGGCTCGCCTCCTCCAGGTCGCTGCGCGGCGCCGGGTAGGCGACCACCAGCGCCCCCACGGCCAGTCCGGTGACCACGGGATCGACGCCCGCCTCGTGCAGGGCGACCCAGACCAGCAGCGACATCAGGGCGCAGTACAGGCCCTTGCGGACGCGCGCCAGGCGCAGCACCACGATGCCCAGCAGACCGCCGAACGCCACCAGCAGCGCGGGCCAGTGGATGCCGTCGCTGTAGAACACGGCGATCACCACCAGGGCGACCAGGTCGTCCACCACGGAGATCGACAGCATGAACGCGCGCAGGGCGGCCGGCAGCCTCCGGCCGAACACCGCGAGGATGCCCAGCGCGAAGGCCGTGTCCGTCGACATCGCCGTGCCCCACCCGTGCACCGAGTCGTGGCCGGCGTTGATCGCGGCATAGATGACCGCGGGGACGACCATGCTGCCGAGGCCGGCCGCCGCGCAGAGCACCACCCAGCGCCGGTCCCGCAGGTCGCCCATGTCGAACTCGCGGCGCGCCTCCAGGCCGACCACGAAGAAGAACAGGCTCATCAGCCCGGCGTTGATCCACTCGTGCAGATCGAGGGCGAGGTGATGGGAGTCGAAACCGATGGTGAAGGTCGCGCCCCACACCGCCTCGTAGGAGTGCGCGTCCATGTTGACCCACAGCAGGGCCACCACGACGGCCGCGAGCAGCAGGGCCGCGCTGCCCGTCTCGGTCTGCACGAACGTCCGCCAGCGGGCCCGGGTCTGGCTGGACATCGACTCGCTGGCATCGCTGGACTCGTAGCCGCTCACCGCCCGATTATCGCCACCGGGCCGCCCGCGCGCCGGGACGGCTTGCCCCGGCCTCGTGCGGCCCGGCGACGCTCACCCGGACGGCCGTCGCGGCCGGGGGTCAGGGCTGGGCGGTGAGCCGGAAGCTCTGGGCGGCGGAGCCGTCGCACGCCCGCTGCACCAACTGGGCACCGTTCGCGGCACCGCCGGTCGTGCTCAGGCACTTGCCGCTGTGCCGGGCGGTGAAGTGGTAGGCGCCGTCCCCTTCGCGCACCGGCAGCCACTGCTGGTTGCCGCCCCCGCCGTACGCCCACAGCTGCAGGGGCGCGCCGTCGGCGGTGGAGACGTCGGTGACGTCGACGACCTGGTCCGGGTTGCCGCGGATCGCGACACGCGTGTAGCCGCCGTCGGTGGGCTTGAACTGGAACTGCTGGGCGACGGTCCCGTTGCAGGTGTACTGCTGGACGGGCGTGCCGTTGGCCGTGGCCGCAGCCCGGGCGTCGACGCAGGTCCCGGAGGCCTTGTCGCTCAGCGCGTACCAGGCCGTCGGCGAGATGGGATCGGTGGGCGCGGGGTCCCCGTCCGCCCGGCCCAGCCACTTCAGGCCGTCGAGGAGGAAGCGGTTCTGGGTGGCGCTCGCGAACGTCGACGACAGACGCGTGTTGGTGTCGTAGTTCATCGCGTTGTGCCCGAAGTTCGCGTACAGCATCCGGTACCGGGCGTTGGTCCACAGGATCGGGTAGTAGCCGCTGTACCAGGACTGGTTCGGGTCGGTGCCCAGCGGGAAGCTGCTGGGGTCGACGGAGGCCAGGATCCTGATGTCCGGGTTGGCCCGCAGGTCGTTGGACCAGCTGTACCACTCACTGACGGCCGAGGTGAACGTGGCGGGCAGGGCGGTGGTCGCCGGGTGGGTGCGGTCCTCGGTGCGCAGGACCGCCGTGGTGGGGCCCCAGGTGTTCGACCTGAAGTTCCCGCTGCCGAGGAAGGAGTTGTAGAACCAGGGCCAGGAGGCGGCGTTCGTGGTGAACGCCGAGACGTGGAAGCCCATCCAGCCCCCGCCGGCGCGCACGTACCGTTCGAACCCGGAGCGCTGGGCCGCCGTCTGCGGCGCGTCGTCGAGGAACAGGACGACCTGGTACTCGTCCACCCCGCCGTTCGCCAGCAGGTTCCAGTCGGTGGTCGCCCGGTAGGTGAAGCCGTTCTCGGCCCCCGCCCGCGGGAACCACTGGTTGGCCTCCTTGACGAAGTCGATGTGGGCGGCGTCCCAGGTGCCGTTGTAGAAGGCGATGACCTTGAAGGGGGCCGCCTGCGGGGCGGCCGAGGCGGCGCCCGCCGGGGCGGTGAGCCCGCAGACGACCGCGAGCAGGGCCAGCAGACGGACCGCGAGGTGCCGCCAGGGGACCGTGCGGGGGCGTCCGGGCCGGGTCGGCCGGGTGGGTCGGGGCATGTCTGTTCCTCCTGCCGCCGGGGCGGCGCGCGTCGGGGAGTGGGGGAGAGGCGGGGCGGCCGGCACGGTCAGCCGGTGTACTGGGAGAAGACGCGGGTGAACTCCCACGGCTGCTGGGCCACTCCGGAGCAGCTGTCCGCGCCGCCGCCGGTGCAGGGCCGGTCCCGGTTGACGGACCAGAACGTCAGCCGCGCCAGGTGCCGTTGCTGCGCGTAGGCGAGGATCGTGCGGAAGTCGGCGACGGTCACCGTCTCGGAGTTGTCCGTGACACCGTTCATGGAGGAGATGCCGGTGTGCCGGTACGCCTGGTCGTCGCTGTAGCCGTACGCGTTCTTCACGGCGGTCTTCAGGCCCTCGGCCGCGCGGACGGTGAGCTGGCCCATGTTCTGGCCCGCGCCGCCGAAGTTGAACGGCATGATGGTCCAGCTGTCCACGGTCAGCCCGGACGCGGCGGCCTTGCCGATCAGGCTGCCGTCGGGTCCGTTCTGGCCGGTGCCGAAGGTGACGTACACCTTGATCCCGGGGTTGTTCGCCTTGACGGTCTTCAGGGCGTCCACCGTGCGCTGCTGCACGGTCGGGCTGTCGTAGGCGGCCGCCTCGATGTCGATGTCGATGGCCTTCAGCCGGTAGGCGTCGATCACCTTCTGGTAGGCGGCGGCGAGTTCGCCCGCGCTGCCGCAGGAGCTCTCCAGCTTGTTGCCGCTCCAGCCGCCGAACGACGGGATGACGTCGCCGCCGGCACCGCGCACCGCGTTGACCGTCTGCTGGTCGACGCCGCCGGTCAGCGGACGGCCGCCGTCCCACTGCGGGTTGCAGTAGCCGTTGCTGAGGACGAACGCGAGGGTGAACCACTTGACGCCGGTCGCGTTCATCACGGTCGTCGGACTCGGCGGGTCGCCCCAGCCGTTGTAGAGGTACGGGGCGACGGCCATCGCGCCCGGGCCCGGTGCCGGGGTGTCGGCTCCGGGGGCCGTCCACTTCTGCTGGGCGGCGCCGGTGCAGCTCCAGATCTGCACCGGGGTCGCGTTGGCGGAGCTCGCGCCCTTCACGTCGAGGCACTTGTCGGCCTGCGGATTGACGATGTCGCGTGCGGCGGTCACGGTCCAGCGCTGGGCGCCGCTGCCGTTGCAGTCCCAGAGCTGGACGCGGGTGCCGTCGGCGGTGCCGGCGGACGCGACGTCCAGGCACTTGCCGAGCGCGCGGATCGTGCCGTCCGAGCCGACGTTCCACTGCTGGGCGTTGGTGCCGTTGCAGTCGTAGAGCTGGACGGCGGTGCCGTTGGCGGTGGCCGCGCCGGCCACGTCGAGACACTTGCCGCCGAGGCCGGTGATCTGCCCGGTGGCCTGGGCGGCGGCGTGTGCGGGGAGGGAGGTGAGCGGGGCGAGGAGGAGGGCGGCGAGAGCCGTGCCGACCGCGCCGCGCAGCGCGGGCCCGGGGAGAGAGGGAGAGGTCATGCGGGGTCCTGTCCTGTCGTCGGGGTCGCGGTGCCTCATGGCTCGTCCACGACCGCGCCGGGCGGGCAGGCGGGTGCGCTGGCGCTACCAGCAAGCAGGCATGCTCATGACAGGCGAGAAGTGGGGGCTGTGAAGTCGTCGACCGCTGAACAAGGGTGGGGGAAAACAGGGTTGCTCCAGTTACTTCACATCGTAAATTTAAGGAGCAGCGGAAAACCCCTGTCAAGACATCGGACAGGCTTTGGTCCAGTCCAATGTGACAGGGGTGCTCCGGGGCGTTCGGGGCGGGCCGACCGGAGACGGCCGGAAGGGGGTGTCAGCGCTCACCCGTCCGAGCCGGCGGTGACTGCGGGCGAGTCGTCGTCGGCGGTGAACGCGCGCAGGATACGGGCCAGGTCGTCCGGAGCGGCAGCGAGCCTCACCGGCCTGCCGTCGTCGTCCAGTTCGGCGATGTCCCAGCCGCTCGGCACGCCGTCGCCGTCGCCGCCGCGTGGCCGCCGCACGGTGGTGACGGTGAGCCGCCGCACCGGGATCGGCCGCGCCGCGTACCGGCCCGGACCGGAGTGGGGGAGCACCGCGGGCCCGTCCTCGCCGAGCACGATGTGGGTGCCGAAGCCGTGCGGGTTGTACTCGGTGGACTCCAGGAACCGGGCGGCCAGGAAGACGTCCTCGCCACCGGCGTCCGTCGGCGCCGGCCTGTCCGTCCCGGGTGTGTGGAGGCGGGTCGCACGCCACGCCCAGCCGAACAGGGCGACCGAGGCCACCGCGCCGATGCCCGCCCACACGACGCCCCCGGTCGAGTCCGGCACCAGGGTCGGATGCGTGTAGCAGTACGGCAGCGCCCACACGGCCGTACCGACGAGGGCGGCGGCGAACGGGAGCGGTGACGGCAGGAGTTCGTCGGCGGGCCGGCGGCGCGCACGCCGGCGCTGCGCGATCAGCGCCGCCGGGTACCCGGCGACGAGCACGCACACCGCCGCGGTCACGGCGACCTCTCCGGCGGCGGGGAAGTGCTCGCGCCACACGTGGTGTTCACCGACGACCTCCCGGACGCCCCCACGCCACACGGTGAGTTCGACACGGTCACCGGCCCGGAAGCCGGCGGCCCCCTCCTTCGACACCGAGACCCGGTCCACCGGCCGCCCGTCCGTGAAGTACACCCAGCTCTGTCCCTTCCCCTGGGCCACCTCGGTCCGCGCGACCACGGCCGACAGGGTCGTCAGGCAGTCCTCGTCACGCCCCGCCTCACGCCCGGAGCACGGGACGGCCGACGTCCACGCCAGCTTCTCCGCCGCCACCACCGGGACGAACCACGCGGCCAGCGCGGCACCCGCGAGGAACAGGGCGCACAGGAAGGCGGGCAGCCGGACGCCGCGCCCGGCCGTGCCCTTGGAGAGCACGGCGAGATGGTCCGACTCCGGTGAGCCGTGCCGCCGGTGCAGCGCCCGCAGCGCCTCCACGGTCGCGTCGAAGTCGGGCCGGTCGTCGGCGGACGAGCTGACCGGCAGGGGAAGACGCCAGGTCCGCCCGCCGCGCGTGACGACATGAACGCGGTGGATGTCGCCGTGCCGTGCGTATCGCACCCGCACCCGCACATCGGCGACGTCCTCCCAGCGCGCACTGCGCCGGTGCAGCAGCGTCCGGTACGCCAGCCCGCTCGCGTCGGCGTGCACCCGGACGACCAGACCGTACGCCCCCGCGACACCCAGCGCCGCGAGCACGCACCCGGCGAGGACCCACGCATCGGGGACCCCGCCCGCACCCGCCACACGGGCCACGGCCAGGACCAGCCCGGCCGCACCGAGACCGACGAGGAACCAGGGAACCCGCCTCGACCGAGGACGGCACGTCACTTCAGGCACACTGCTCATACCCCGAAGCGTGCCATCGCCCCACCGGGGCCGGCTTGTCCGGTCCACGGCAGCCTTCGGGTGTGCGATGTTGCCGGATCAGCACACCTTCGGCGCCTGGGCCAGCCTCTTCTCGGGCCACCAGCCGACGACGTCACCGAGCTCGGTGGACGCCGTCACGAGATAGCGCCCGTCCCGCTCCACGCTCACGACCTCCCGGACGCGGACCTCCGCCCCGCACACCTCCGCGACCGTTTCGGCGATCCAGGCGTCCGACCCCTCCAGCGCGTGTGCGTGCGCCTGGACGCCGTCGCGTTCCGACAGGGGAACGTACGGCTCCACGGAGGTCCGGAACACACCGGTCACCACGAAAGCTCCGAGGACGGCGAGCCCGCCACCCCAGAGGACGTCGGACTTCCACCGCCCCGCTTCCCGCCCGCGCGAGTGCGACCGGACGACTCCGCCTGCCACCCCGATCAGCGCTCCCGTCGCGTTGGCGACGAGGTCGGTGGCACTGCAGGCCCGCCCCATCGCCCCTTCGGCCTGGATCAACTCGATCAAGCCGCTGGACAGGACAGCCACCGCGGCGACCGTCACCGGGCGCCGGAGGACGAGCACGGCGAAGAAGGACGGGGGCGCGAACAGAGCCACGTTCAGCAGCGCGCTCGAGGAGAGGAACAGCTGGGGGAAGGGCGAGCTCACGTCACAGACGGCTCCCTGGGCGACGGGCCCGCCGTCGGCCGGCAGGAGCGTCGCGGCGCAGACGCCGGCGACGCCGACGGCGCACAGTACGCGGACGGTGACGGGCTTGTGCCGGATGCGGGCGAGCAGGCCCACCGGCAGTGCCAGCATCAGTGCGAGCACGCCGAAGGAGAGAAGCAGGCCGGGGACGGCCTCGATGGACGCCTCGATCAAGTGAGCGACCCTTTCGGAAGCCGGTCCGCGTACCTCACGCGAGGCCCAGCGTCATGCTGCGGGTGCCCGGGGTGAAGGTGTCGTAGGACTGGGTCCAGGACGCGTCCGGCCAGTGGTAGGTCACCTGGCCCTCGGTGGGGCGGTAGTGGGCGGTGTAGACCGTGCCGAGGCCCTCCTCGTAGGCGAGTTGGTAGAGCGGGGACTTCAGCATCGCCGCCACGTCCGGGCCCGTCGCGCGGACGGCGGCCAGGCGCTCCTGGGTCCTGGAGAACCTCTCCTGGTCGTCGGGGACCGGCAGGTGCTGGTGGTTGGCGGCGCAGGCGTCGGGCGCCTCGGTCAGGGGGATGTCCGGTCCCACGTACACCGTCCGTGCCTGCTCGGCGTCGACCAGGGTGACGTTCTGCGGGATGGCGATCGGAATCGAGCGCAGTCTGCCGATCGCCTCGTCGACCGTCGTGCACGTCTCCAGCAGATGGCGCAGGACGATCGGGATCGCGAAGCCCGGGCCGTGGACGAAGCGTCCGCCGAAGGTGAGCGAGACCGCGAGCCCCGCGTCGTTCATGCCGTCCAGCAGCCCCCAGGCGGCGTCCTGCATGCCGATCACCGGCCGCAGGAAATGCGAGGACACGATCGTCCCCTCGCAGTCGTCGGGGTCGAAGTCGTAGTTGCGCAGCAGTGTGCCGCCGGCCCCGATCTGCGTGCAGCCCGAGAAGAACGGCCGTATGGCCGCGAGGGTGAGGAAGGTCGTCGCCTCCGGCCGGTCGAGCTGCGCGGCGAGCCGTTCCAGCACCGGGACCAGTTCCGGCATGTGCTCCTCGAACAGCCGCCGCGCTCGGTCCGCGCCCTCCGCCGTACGGCCCTCCTCGGCCAGCCACCGCTCCGCGAGCGGCCACAGGGGCTGTGCGTGGGCGGCCCAGCGCCCGTCGCTCCCGTCGCCGATCTCGAGCGCGCGGAAGGTCTTCCGGCGTGGGCTCATGGCTGCCGCTCCTCTGTCCGGGGCCGGAGGTCTCATCGAGTTGAGTCGAGTCGCGTCGAGTCGCGTCGAGTCGTGGGCAACTTAGTTAATTTCGGCGGGTCTTGACCAGTGCCGATCATTTCGGACGGCGGGGTGGCCGGACCCGGACCGTGACCGCCCGCCCCCTTCGGCACCCCTGAGGGCCGGGCGGCCCATGCGAGCCCCGGCCGTGCGTGCGACGTTGGATACAGCACACCGCGCACAGGACACCGCGCACAGGAAGGGCGACCGCCATGCGAGCGCACGTCGGAGATCAACTCGTCATCGAGAGCCCGTCCACCGGCGCCGCCCGGCGCGACGGCGAGATCGTCGGGCTGCACCATGAGGACGGCACGCCCCCGTACGACGTGCGCTGGTCGGACACGGACGAGGTGACCCTCGTCTTCCCCGGCCCCGACGCGCACGTCCACCACCTCGAGCCGGAGGCGTCCGCGACGCCCGGCACCCCCTCCGGCCAGGAGTCCTCCGCGAGGGAGCCCGCCGCCGCGCCACGGGACCGGACCCCCAACCCCGGCGACATGGGCCGGCGCCTGGTCGCCGAGCGCCTCCGGCACGGGCTCAGCCGTGAGGAGACGGCCGCACGGGCCCGGATGTCCCCGGACTACCTGGCCTACCTGGAGGAACACCCGGCCGATCCGACCGCGGCCACCCTGACCCGCCTCGCCGACGCCCTCGGCACCACGGCGACCGCGCTGAAGGGCGGGGGCATGGACCTGCCACCCGGACAGGGCCACGCCCTCCTCCACCCCGAGGTGCGCGAGCTGGGCCCGGACGAGTGCCGCACCCTGCTCTCGACGCACGGAGTGGGGCGCGTCGGGGTGACGCAGTCCGACGGCCGCCCGGCGGTCGTCCCGGTCAACTACGAGATCGTCGACGACATGATCGCCTTCCGGACGGAACCCGGTTCCGTAGCGGCGTCCGCCGTCGGGACGGAGGCCGCCTTCGAGGTGGACCACGTGGACGAGATCATGAGCCGGGGCTGGAGCGTGCTGGCGGTGGGCCCCGCGAACGCGGTCACGGACCCGGACGCCGCCCGGCGGCTCACCGAACGCGCGCACTCCACGCCCTGGGCGGGCGGCGAGCGGGACATGTGGGTCACGCTCCGGCCGGAACGGCTCACGGGCCGCCGTATCACCCCCGCCGAGCGCTGACGGCCCGTCATGTCGCGTCTGTCGGCGGCGCGTTCTCCGGTCGGCGGTCCTGACGGGCCGCCCTGATAGGGCCGTTCAGCCCCTCGGATGTCCCCTTCGGCACCGCGCCACGTCATGTCTCCGCCACGACAGTGGAGGACGTCAACGGCGCTTCCGTCCCGAGGGGGATGAAGATCATGGCAGTGCACGATCCATCACACCGGCGCATCGGTCTCCGCTTCCCGGCCGCACGCGGGGCCGCCGGCGCCGAGGAGGCCGCCACCACCACGGCCGCGAGCGCGTACGTCCTCGCCGGACTGCGGCTGCTGACCGGCTTCGTCTTCCTGTGGGCCTTCCTCGACAAGACCTTCGGCCTCGGCTACGCGACACCCTCCGGCAGGGGCTGGATCGACGGGGGCTCGCCGACGCGGGGCTTCCTCGGCTCGGTGGCCGTCGGCCCGCTGGAGTCGGTCTTCCACTCCTGGGCCGGTGACGCCTGGGCGGACTGGCTCTTCATGCTCGGGCTCCTCGGCATCGGCGCGGCCCTCCTCCTGGGTGTCGGACTGCGGCTCGCCGCCGTCGCCGGCACCGTGATGATGGCCCTGATGTGGATGGCCGAGTGGCCGCCCGCCCGGCATCTGTCCGACGGCTCGCCGAGCATGTCGACCAACCCCTTCGCCGACTACCACCTGGTGTACGCCGTCGTCCTGATCGCGCTCGCCGCCGCCGGCTCCGGCGCCGTCTGGGGGCTCGGCGAGGCCTGGGCCCGCCTGCCGTTCGTCGCCCGTCACCCCTGGCTGCGCTGACCGCGGGGCCTGCCCCGGCCGCGGGGGCCGTTGGGCCGGTCGGCCCCGGCCGGGGACCAGCGGCCCCTGCCCCCTACGCCCCGTACGACCGACGCTGGAATCAGAGAATCCGATCAGGAGGCAGCATCATGCTCCGCACTGTTGTCGCAGGTCTGGACGGCTCGCCCGAGAGCCGTGCCGCGACCGAATGGGCGGCCCGCGAAGCGCGGCTGCGCGGACTGCCGTTGAAGATCGTCCATGTCTGGGAGCCCGTCCCCGAGCCCATGGCCCAGGCCCCGCTCCTCGGCGCCGAGACGCAGCAGCACTGGACCGAGCGCGTCCCGCGCGAGGCCGCCGAGGCGATCCGGCTGCGCCACCCCGACATGGAGCTGACCGTCGAGCAACGCACGGGCGACGCCGCCGGCACCCTGCTGGACGCGGCGGAGGACGCCGACCTGCTGGTGCTCGGCTCGCGCGGGCTCGGCGGGCTCGGCGGGTTCATGGTCGGGTCCGTCGGACTCGCCGTGGCCGCCCGCGCCGAACGGCCCGTCGTCCTCGTCCGGGCCGGTGAACAGGCCGCCGACGAGCACGAACCGGACGCCGAGGGGCTGCCGTCCACCGAGACCGCCTACCGGCCCGTCGTCCTCGGGCTCGACGCGACGAGCCCCGACGAGACGCTGATCCGGTTCGCGTTCGAGGAGGCCGCGCGCCGCGGGACCAGGCTGCGCGTGCTCCACGGCTGGAACCTCCCGCCGTACTACGTCTACGGCCTGTCCGTCGACATCGAACTGCACGACGAGATCGTCCGGCAGCAGGCCGTCCTGCTCGCCGACGTCCTCAAGCCCTGGCGCCAGAAGTTCCCCGACGTCGAGGTGGTCGAGGAAGTCCCCGCCGGCAGCCCCGGAGCCCGGCTCGTGGACGTCTCCCGCGAGGCGTCGCTCATGGTCGTCGGCCGCCGTATCCGCCGCCGCCCGTTCGGCGCGCACATCGGCCCCGTGACCCACGCCGTCCTCCACCACGCCGTGGCACCCGTCGCCGTCGTCCCGCACCACTGACGGACGCACGGACGCACGGACGCGCGGACGGAAGAACACGGAAGGACGGACACGGGCCTCGGCCCGCCGGCCGCTCCCGGACCCGGGACGCGGCACCGAACAGCTGGGGGAGCGATGAAGGACGACATGCCCGGCCGGCCCACCGCCCACGCCCTCCTGGCGGACGGCACCACCGTGTGCGTCCGCCCGGTGGCGCCGGCCGACCACGACCGGATCCGCGCCCTGTACGACGCCATGTCCCCGGAGAACCTGCGCCTGCGCTTCTTCACCGCCGCCCGCAGCTCCGCCGGGGCCGCCGCCGACCGGGCCTGCGGCCCGCCCCGCCCCGGACACCTGGCCCTGCTGGCCGAGACCGGGGGACAGGTCGTCGGCCTCGCCGAGTACGACACGGCGGGCGGCCCGGACGCCGGCACCGCCGAGGTCTCCCTCGCGGTCGCCGACCACCTGCACCACCGGGGCATCGGCACCCTCCTCGTCGAGCACCTGGTCTCCGCGGCCCGCGCCGCCGGCGTCACCACCTTCACCGCCGAGGCGCTCAGCGAGAACCACGAGGTGCTGCGGCTCTTCGCCGGCCTCGGCCTGCGCACCGCCCGCCACTTCGACGGCCCCGAGGTGCGCTGCACCATCGCCCTCGACGCGGGCGACGGCTATCTGACCGCCGTGGAGGAACGAGGCCGCACCGCCGACCTCCTCAGCCTCGACCCCCTGCTGCGTCCCCGGACCGTGGCCGTGGTCGGCGCCGGACGCCGGCCGGGCTCGGCCGGCCGGGCGATCCTGCGCCAACTGCGCTCCGGCGGCTACCCGGGCCGCCTGTTCGCCGTGAACCCCGCGGCCCGCTCGATCCTCGGCGTCCCCTGCCACCCTGCCGTGGACGCACTGCCCGCGACACCCGACCTCGCGGTGCTCGCCGTCCCCGCCGCCGCGGTCCCCGGGGCCGCCGAGGAGTGCGGCAAGGCGGGCGTACGGGCCCTCGTCGTCGTCACGGGCGGGCTGGACGCCGGTCAGGGCCGCGACCTGCTGGACACCTGCCGGTCGCACGGGATGCGGCTGGCCGGCCCCAACTGCCTCGGCCTCGCGAACACCGGACAGCACCTGTACGCCACGTTCGCGGCGCGCCCCCCGAACGCCGGCACGGCCGGGGTCGCCGTGCAGTCCGGCGGCGTGGGCATCGCCCTGCTCGACGGGCTGTCCCGGCTCGGCATCGGCGTCTCCTCCTTCGTCTCCCTCGGCGACAAGTACGACGTCAGCGGCAACGACATGCTCCAGTGGTGGGAGAGCGACGGCCGCACCGACCTCGCCGTGCTGCACCTGGAGTCCTTCGGCAGCCCGCGCGCCTTCTCCCGTACCGCCCGGCGCGTGACCCGGCGGATGCCGGTCCTGACCGTCGACGCGGGCCGCACCGAGGCCGGCCGGCGCGCCGCCGCCTCCCACACCGCGGCCGCAGCGACCCGCACCATGACACGCGCCGCCCTGTTCACACAGGCCGGTGTCACGGCGACCCGCTCCTGCGGCGAACTCCTCGAGACCGCCGCCCTGCTGCACTCCCAGCCCCTGCCCGCCGGCCCCCGCGTCGCGATCGTCACCAACGCGGGCGGCGCCGGCGTCCTCACCGCCGACGCCTGCGCGGAAGCCGGACTCCAGCTCCCCGAACCCACCCCCGACCTGGCGGCCGCCCTGCTCACCGCCCTGCCCGACGACGCCGTCGCCGGCAACCCCGTCGACACCGGAGCCGCCGTCACCGAGGACCGCCTGACCGCCTGCGTGGACCGGCTGGTGCGCCACCGCGCCGTGGACGCGGTCGTCGTCGCCCTCGTCCCCACGGCGCTCACCGCCGCCACCGGCGACGACCTCGTCCGCGCCCTGACCCGGTCCGGACGGCTCCCCAAGCCGGTCGTCGCCGTCCGGCTCGACCAGGCCCTGCCCGTCGAACTGCTGCCCGCCGCCGACGGCACCGCCGTCCCGTCCTACGCCGAACCCCAGGCGGCCGCCCGCGCCCTGGCGCACGCCGCCCGCCGCGCCGCCTGGCTCGCCCGCCCCGTCGGCACCGTCCCCGACCTCGACGGCGTCGAGACCGGCCGGGCCCGTACCGTCGCCGACACCTTCCTCGACCGCCACCCTGACGGCGGGTGGCTGCACCCGCGCGCGTGCGCCGAACTCCTCGGCTGCTACGGCATCCCGCAGGCACCCTGGGCCTGGGCCGAGACCGAGGACGACGCCGTGCTCGCCGCCGAGCGGCTGCGCGGCTTCGACGGGCGCGTCGTGATGAAGGGGTACTGGCCCGGTCTCGTGCACAAGAGCGCCGCCCACGCCGTCCACCTCGACCTGCGCGGCGACTCTCAGGTCCGGGCCGCCTTCCGCGACCTGGAGACCCGCTTCGCCGGGCTGCTGGAGGGCGTCCTCGTCCAGCCGCTCGCCGACCGCGGCACCGAACTGTTCGCCGGTGTCGTGCAGGACGAGGTCTTCGGCCCGCTCGTCCTGTTCGGGCTCGGCGGCGCCGCCACCGACGTCCTCGCCGACCACGCGGCCCGTCTCGCCCCGCTCACCGACCACGACGTGCACGACCTGATCACCTCGCCCCGGTGCGCGCCCCTCCTCCTCGGTGCGGACGGCGCCCGGCCCGTCGACCTCGCCGGACTCGAACAACTGCTGCTGCGCCTCTCCCGGCTGGCGGCCGACCTGCCGCAACTGGCCGAGGCCGACCTCAACCCCGTGCTCGCGACACCGGGCGGCGTCACCGTGCTCGACGCACGGGTCCGCCTGGTGCCCCGGGCACCCCACGACCCGTATCTGCGCCGGCTCCGCTGAGGAGGCCCCCATGAGGCACGACAAGGTCGGCTCGGTCATGACGACGGACGTCGTCCGAGCCGAGTACGGCACCCCGTTCAAAGAGGTGGCCCGGCTGCTCGGCGGACACCGCATCAGCGGGCTCCCGGTCGTGGACGACGACGAGATGGTCCTCGGCGTGATCTCCGAGACCGATCTGCTGGCCCGCCAGGCCGCCCCGCCGGACCCGCCCCGGAGCCGGTTCTCCCTCGGCCGGCTGACCCGCGCCGGACGGCGGCGCGCCGCGAAGGCCCAGGCCCGCACCGCCGGGCAGCTGATGACCGAACCCCCGGTCACCGTGCACGCCGAGGACACCATCGTCGAGGCGGCCAGGACCATGGCCCGGCACCGGGTGGAACGGCTGCCGGTCCTGGACGAGGAGGACCGCCTCGTCGGCATCGTCACCCGCAGGGACCTGCTCCAGGTCTTCCTGCGGCCCGACGCCCGCATCCGCGCCGAGGTCGTCGACGAGGTGCTGGTGCGCGCCCTGTGGCTGCCGCCGGGCAGCGTCACGGTCACCGTCGTGGAGGGCGTGGTCACGCTGGCCGGCCGGATGGAACGCAGGAGCGAGACGGAGATCGCCGTGTCGATGACCCGTCAGATCGACGGCGTGGTGGGGGTCGTGAACAAGCTGACCTACCGGCTGGACGACGCGCACGCCCGCACCGCGGAACTGTCATGGCCGCGCAGGCCGTGACCTGAGAGGACGAAGGAGGGCGCCATGACCGCCAAGGTGCTCGTCGCCTACGGGACGACGAACGGGTCGACGGCGCGGATCGCCGAGACCGTCGCCGAGGTGCTGGACAAGGAGGGCCTCACCGCCGAGGCGCTGCCCGCCCGCACCGTCACGAGCGTGTGGAGCTACGACGCCGTCGTGATCGGCGGCGCGCTGTACAACGGACGCTGGCACAGGGACGCCCGCCGGTTCGTCCGGCGGCACCGCGAGCACCTGGCCGCCCGCCCGGTGTGGCTGTTCAGCAGCGGCCCGCTGGACCCGTCGGCCTCCGCACGCGACATCCCGCCGGTGCCCGGCGTGGAACGGGCCATGACCCGGCTGCACGCCCAGGGGCACGTCACCTTCGGGGGCTGCCTCCAGGAGGGCGCCCGGGGCAGCGTCGCCCGGATGATCCTGCGCAGCGGGAAGGGAGGCGACTTCCGCGACTTCGCCCGCATCGAGGAGTGGGCCCGCAAGATCGCCGCGGACCTGACGGCCGACGTCCGGGCCGGACGGCTCTGAGCGTCAGGCGGACTGCGCGTCGTACGTCTCGCGGTGGCCCAGCACGTCGTCCATGTGCGCCTCGGCCCACGCCTTGAGGCCGCGCATCATCGCGCACAGCGACAGCCCGAGGTCCGTCAGCTCGTACGACACCGTCACGGGCACCGTCGGCACCACGGTCCGCGACACCAGCCCGTCACGCTCCAGGGAGCGCAGCGTCTGCGTGAGCATCTTCTGGCTGACACCGGCCAGCAGACGCTGCAGCTCCGAGTAGCGCATCGCGCGCGGCTCGCCCCCGCAGGCGTCAGGCCCGCTCGCGCCGCCGCCGCCGAGCGCGGCCAGGACCAGCGTGACCCACTTGCCGGAGATCCGGTCGAGCAACTGGCGGCTGGGACACACCGCCAGGAAGGCGTCGTACGCCACCTTCGCCCGGACCCGCTCCTGCTCCGCCGTCGTCGTCGCCATCGGCCGTCTCCTCCCACCGTCGGGTGCCCTACGCACTTCGAAGTGCCTACTTCCCTCGGGGAAGCTGCCCACCAATAGTGGTGCAAGGCGCCGTCAGGCACCAGCGGCTGATCCGACCGAAAGGCACACCATGAGCACCCCCTCCGTCCCGCTCCCCGGCGGCACCTACACCCTGGGCGACCTGACCGTCACCCGCTTCGGCTATGGCGCGATGCAGCTGGCCGGCCCCGGCGTCATGGGCCCGCCCGCCGACCGCGAGGGCGCTCTCGCCGTCCTGCGCGAGGCCGTCGCCCTCGGCGTCACGCACATCGACACGGCCGACGCGTACGGCCCGCACCTCACCAACGAGCTGATCCGCGAGGCGCTGCACCCGTACCCCGGGCACCTGCGCATCGCGACCAAGGTGGGGGCGACCCGGGACGCCGACGGCGGCTGGCCCCCGGCCCGCCGGCCCGAGGACGTGCGCCGCGCCGTCGAGGACAACCTGGAGCGCCTGGGCCTCGACACGCTGGATCTGGTCAATCTGCGGCTCGGCGACGCCCGGGGCCCCGTGCCGGGGTCGCTCGCGGAGCCGTTCGAGACGCTCGTCGGGCTTCAGCGGCAGGGCCTGGTCCGGCATCTCGGGGTGAGCAACGCGACGGCGGAGCAGGTCGCCGAGGCCCGTGCGATCGCCCCGATCGTGTGCGTGCAGAACCTGTACAACCTGGCCCACCGTCAGGACGACGAGCTGATCGACGAACTCGCCGAGGCGGGCATCGCGTACGTGCCGTTCTTCCCCCTCGGCGGCTTCACCCCGCTGCAGTCCTCCGCGCTCACGGCCGTCGCCACCCGGCTGGACGCGACACCGATGTCCGTCGCCCTCGCCTGGCTGCTGCGGAGGTCGCCGAACATCCTGCTGATCCCCGGCACCTCGTCGGTGACGCATCTGCGGGAGAACATCGCGGGAGCGGGCCTCACGCTCTCCGAGGACGACGTCGCCGAGCTCGACAAGATCGGGCGCTGACGCCCCGCAGCTCACACGCGGGCCGCGCTCACCGGCCCCGACGCGAGCGTCAGTTCGCGGAACGCGGCGACCACGGGCCGCAGGTCCACCCGGTGCCAGGCCGCCCACAGCTGAACGGAGCGGTCGTGCCAGGGGAGTTCACGCACGGCGACCGCCTCCGACATGCCGCGCACCATGCTCCGCTGCACCAGGGCGAGCCCCAGCCCGGACGCGACCAGGCCGAGCGCGGTCAGCGGCTCGGCGGCGTCCATGCGGATGTCCGGGGTGAACCCGGACGCCGCGCAGGACGCGACGAAGGTGTCCCGCCAGGACGGGTCCTGGGGATTCTCCACGGCGATCCACGGCTGCCCGTCCAGGTCCTCGGGCCGCACCTCGGGCCGCTCGGCGAGCGGATGCCCGGCGGGCACCGCGAGCAGCAGCGGGTCCTCCAGCAGGGGAGCGGCCGTCAGCTCGGGGTCCTCGGCGGGCGGCGGCTCGTGGACGAGCGCGATGTCGAGGCTGCGCTGCCGCAGACCCTCGAACTGCTCGGCGGCGGAGAGGCTGTACAGGGCGACATGGATGCCGGGACGCTCGTCGTGCAGGGAGCGCAGCGCGGCGGGCAGCACGCCCGTGTGCATGGCGTCGGCGATGTAGCCGACGCACAGGCCGCCCTCCTCGCCGCGTCCCAGCCGGCGCCCCAGGTTCTCCAGCCGGTCGGCGTGCCGCAGCAGCGCCCGGGCCTCCGACAGGAAGACCTGGCCGTCACGGGTGAGCCGGATCCGCTGCTGCCCCCGCTCGAACAGGGTCAGGCCCAGGCTCTTCTCCAGCTGGGCGATCTGCCGGCTGAGCGGGGACTGCGAGATGTGCAGGCGCTCGGCGGCCTGACCGACATGCTCGGTCTCGGCGACCGCCACGAAGTACCGGATCTGGCGCAGGTCCAGCATCGAGACCTCCAGGGACTCAAGTGTGTCCAAGCAAGTCTTGGACAGTCTCAAGTCCCGATCCTACGGTCGGAGAGGTCAGGCCGTCGAAGGCCGGTCCGGTGACCTGGACCACCCGCCGACGCCGGCCTGCGCGTTCCCTTTCCGCACCATCACGAGGTACCACCCATGTCGATCACGTCCCTCCTGCCCGGCCGCCTGGGCTTCGGCACCGCCCCGCTGGGCAACATGTTCCGGGCCATCCCCGACGACGAGGCCGCCGCCACCGTCGACGCCGCCTGGGACCAGGGCATCCGCTACTTCGACACCGCCCCGTTCTACGGCGCCGGACTGTCCGAGATCCGCCTGGGCGACGCCCTGGCGGGACGCCCCCGCGACGCCTACGTGCTCAGCACCAAGGTCGGGCGCGTCATCCTCGACGAGACCGAGGACCCCTCCGCCCGCGACCTGGGCGAGAAGGGCGGCCTCTTCGAGCACGGCCGGCCCAACAAGATGATCAACGACTACTCGGCCGACGCGACCCTGCGGTCCATCGAGGACAGCCTCCGGCGCCTTCGGACCGACCGCCTCGACATCGTCTGGGTCCACGACGTCGCCCAGGACTTCTACGGCGACGACTGGCTCGCCGCCTACGAGTCCGCCCGCACCGGCGCCTTCCGCGTCCTGCAGCGCCTGCGCGAGGAGGGCGTCATCAAGGCGTGGGGCCTGGGCGTCAACCGCGTCGAGCCGCTGGAGCTGACCCTCGACCTCGACGAGCCCCGGCCGGACGCCTTCCTCCTCGCCGGCCGCTACACCCTCCTCGACCACGACCGGGCCCTGCAGCGCCTGCTGCCCGCCGCCGCGGCCCAGGACGTCGGCATCGTCGTCGGCGGACCCTACAGCTCCGGCGTCCTCGCCGGCGGACAGCACTTCGAGTACCAGAAGGCACCCGCCGCGGTCCTCGCCAAGGTCGACCGCATCAAGGCGCTCGCCGCACGGCACGACGTGCCCATCAAGGCCGCCGCGCTCCAGTTCTCCCTCGCCCACCCCGCCACGGTAGCCGCCGTCCCCGGAGCCACCCGGCCCAGCCGTATAGCCGAGGACGTCAGCGCCCTCGACGCGAAGGTCCCGGCGGAGTTCTGGACCGCGCTGCGCGCGGAGGGCCTGATCGCGGCGGACGCCCCCGTGCCGGGCGCCTGACATCCCCTTCCATGATCGGAGTACGACCATGACCACACCCACGAGCACGACCGCGACCCTCGACCTCCCCGTGCCGGGCGACACCGTCTGGCAGCTGATCGGCGGCTTCGGCGCCCTGCCGGACTGGCTGCCGTACATCCCCGTGAGCGAGCTCGAGGAGGGCGGCCGTGTCCGCGTCCTGACGAACGAGGAGGGCGGCGTCATCGTCGAACGGCTTCAGCGGTTCGACGACGACGCGCGCACCTACACCTACTCGATCGTGGACGCGCCCTTCCCCGTCACCGGATACCGCTCCACGCTCACCGTGCACGACACGGACGGCACCGGCTCACGCGTCGAGTGGTCGGGTACCTTCACCCCGGCCGGGGTGAGCGAGGAGGAGGCGGTCGCCCTGTTCCAGGGCATCTACCGCGACGGCCTCGCCGCCCTGAAGCAGACGCTCGGCGCGTGAGGGCGGACGCTCCGCGCGTGACGCGGACGCTCCGCGCCGGAGAAGGACGACGCCGGAGCCTCAGCCGCTGAACTCCGGCTGCCGCTCCGGCGAGGCCGCCGCCAGGGCGTCCTGGACCTCCTTCACACCGCCCCGCAGGCCGTAGACGGGGGTGCCGGGCTGCTGACGCCAGGAGTCGTCCAGCCCGCCCGCGTCGACGGCGTCGAAGCCCAGCTCCTCGATCAGCGCCATGACCTTGCGCTTCGCCGCCTCGTCGTCGCCCGCCACGGGCAGCGCCATCCGGTCGGGAGCGCCCTCGGGCCGCGCGCGGTCGAGGAGGTCCTGGGCGTAGGTGCCGTTGAACGCCTTGATCACGGGGTGCCCGAGGTGACGCTCGGTCCAGCGGCTCTCGGTCAGGCCCTCGTCCTCGATCCCGGCGATCCGCCCGTCACGCTGCTTCGGGTAGTAGTTGCCGGTGTCGATGACCACGGCGCCCTCGGCCGCCCCGTCCAGCAGGCCGGACGGCAGGTCCGGGACCGCCTTGACGGGGACGGTGACGATGACGATCTCCGCGTCCTCGGCCGCCTCCGTCGCGGGCACCGCGGTGGCCCCGGTCTCCTCCGCGAGCTCCCTCAGGGTCTCGGGGCCACGGGAGTTGGCGACCGAGACGTCGTGCCCGAGCGCGGTGAGACGACGGGTGAGGTTGCCGCCGATGTTGCCGGCGCCGATGATGCCGATCTTCATGACATGCCTTCCCTAGCGATCTTGTCCCTGCGCACGGCACCAACTCCCCTTCCCGCAGGGCTATTCCGGGGATCCGGGGGCCGGGAGCCGTCGCTCACCTCCGAGCGCCCGCGGGCGGCGGGTTCCGGCCACCGGGGCGCCACCCGTCCGACGGTGCGCCGCCGCGGGGGAGGCCGCACCCCGAAACGCCGCCCGAGCCGGCCGCCTCACCCGTCCGGACTCCCGCGTGACAGCGGGGGACGACGGCCCGGCGGCGGTCCGGGTGCCGTCACCGTCCCGTGGGCGTACTGTCCGCATATGGGTGACGTGCTGGACCGCGGTCGGTGCGGTGGGCGGCCCTCCGCACCGGGTGTCCCCCATGAGGGCCGCAACCGGCGGCCGCCGGGGGACGACGTGCGCCCGGCGTGCGCGGCGCCGTGCGCGGATCGGGTGAGGCCGTGCGGGACGTGACGGACGGCGGCCCCGGTCCCGAGGTGGACGTGCCCGACTCCCTGCTGGCCGGCCTGGTCCGGAACACCGGGGCGTCGGTGGGCATGGCGTACGTCCTGGCACCGGGGGACCCGCTGCTGCGGCTGGCGCTGGTCTCCGGTGTGTCCCACCGGATCGCGGCACCGTGGGCCCGGATCCCGATGGACACGGCGATCCCGGTGGTCGACGCCATCCGCGACCGCCGGCTGATCTGGCTGGCGAGCCAGGAGGAGACCGCGCGCCGCTACCCACGGCTCGGCGTCGTCCTGCCCTACGACTTCATGCTCGCCGCCGCCCCGATCACCGACGGCGGCCCCGTCCGGGGTGGCGTGGTGCTGCTGTGGCCCGTGTGGCACCCGCCGCAGCTCAGCGCGGCCGAGCGGGACGCGATCACCACCGGATGCGCCCGCGCGGCCGAGTTCCTGGACCGCGCCGCGGACAGCGGCCACTTCCCCGACATCCCCGACGTACCCCGGGTGGTGGCCGCGCCCCACGACCACGACACCGATCCCCGGCACGCCATGGCGGCCCTCGCGTTCGCCGACCGCCTGCCGCTGGGCTGCTGCGCGCTCGACCTCGACGGGCGGCTCACCTACATCAACGCGGCCGGCACCGAACTGGTCGGGGCCGGGGCCGCCGCGCTCCTGGGCAAGCGCCCCTGGGAGGTGCTGCTCTGGCTGCACGACCCGCTCTTCGAGGACCGCTACCGGGCGGCCGTGGTCACCCGCCGGCCCCTCACGTTCACGGCGACACGCCCGCCCGACACCCGGCTGGTGTTCCGGCTCTACCCGGACGAGACCGGTATCAGCGTCCACATCGCCCCCGCCGACGAGGGGGCCACCGGCCCGCACGCCACGGCGGCGACCCCGCATCAGGCCGAGCCCGTCGGCGCCGCGGCGCTCTACCACCTCACGCATGTCGCCGCCGCCCTCGCCGAGGCCGCCGGCGCGAAGGACGTGGTCGAGCTGGCCGCCGACCAGATCGTGCCCGCCTTCGGCCCCCGGGCGCTGGCCCTGCTGACCTTGCAGGAGGGACGGCTGCGCCTCGCCGGACACCGGGGGTACGACCCTGAGCTGATGTCCCGGTTCGCCGCGGAGTCCCTCACCTCCGACACCCCGGCCGTGCGCGCCGTCAGCACCGGCACCGCCGCCTTCTTCCCGAGCTTCGCCGACCTCCGGCGCGCCTACCCGCCGGCGCGGCACCAGGACGGCATGGCCTCCTGGGCCTTCCTGCCGCTCATCGTCTCGGGCCGTCCCGTCGGCTCCCTCGTCCTCGCCTACGACGCGCCCCGCGCCTTCCCGCCCGCCGAGCGGGCCCTGCTCACCTCACTGGCGGGGCTGATCGCCCAGGCCCTGGACCGCGCCCGGCTCTACGACGCCAAGCACAGCCTCGCCCACACCCTCCAGAACGCCCTGCTGCCCCGCAGCCTCGGAAACGTCCCCGGGCTCGACGCCGCCGCCCGCTACCGGCCCGCGAGCCACGGCATGGACATCGGCGGCGACTTCTACGACCTGATCCGGCGCACCCCGACGAGCGCCATCGCCGCGATCGGCGACGTCCAGGGGCACAACACGACGGCCGCCGCGCTCATGGGCCAGGTCCGCACCGCCGTCCACGCGCACGCCACGTCCGGGGCCTCGCCCGGCGACATCCTCGCCCGCACCAACCGGCTCCTGGCCGACCTGAACCCGGGCCTGTTCGTCAGCTGCCTCATCGTCCACCTCGACCTGGCCCGCCACAGCGCGCGACTGGCCACCGCCGGACATCCGCCGGCCCTGCTGCGCCACCCGGACGGCCGGACCGAGCCCGTCCCCGCCCCCGCCGGACTGCTGCTGGGCATCAGCCCGGACGCCGACTACGCCACGGTGGACGTCCCCCTCCCGCCGGGCGCGCTCCTCGCCCTCTACACCGACGGACTGGTCGAGCGGCCCGGTGTCGACATCGACGACGCCATCGCCGCCGTCACCGACCGGCTGGCCGCCTCCCCGCCCGACGACCTCGACGCCCTGGCCGACGCCCTGCTCGAACACGCCGGACAGGCGGCGTCGAACCCGGACGACATCGCGCTCCTCCTGGTGCGCCCGCACCGCTGACGCCCACTCACAGCCCGTGCGGCGCCCGTGAGTCTCCCCCGAACGAGTGACTCTAGGCTGGTGTGTGGCGGGTACACGGAGGCATGGCCTGCAGACCAGCGCTCACCCCTCTCGACGACAGCCACCCCGTCCCCGAGCCCGTGCGCACCCTGATCAGCGGCATCGTCACGGCCGTACGGGCCGGCGACGACGCCGCCATCCGCGCCCTCCTGGAACGCCTCGCCCCGGTCGCCGACACCACCGCCCTCCTCCTGCTGCGGTACCGGCTGGGGCTCGGCGAGGACGCGGACACGGAGGAAACCGTGGGCGCGCATACGTGAAGCGCCGGGCGGTCACCTCCGCCCGGCGCTTCACGTGCGTCACCGCTCAGCGAGCGGCGAGCAGCTCCAGGGTGTCGATCACGCGGTGGGAGAAGCCCCACTCGTTGTCGTACCAGGCGACCACCTTGACGTGGCGGCCGTCGACGCGGGTCAGAGCCGAGTCGAAGATCGACGAGGCCGGGTTGCCGGTGATGTCGGAGGACACCAGCGGGTCCTCGGAGTACTCCAGGACGCCGGCGAGCGGGCCCTCGGCCGCGGTGCGGTAGGCGGCCAGCACGTCCTCGCGGGTCACGTCCCGGGCGACCGTCGTGTTCAGCTCGACGATCGAGCCCACCGGCACCGGCACCCGGATCGAGTCGCCGGACAGCTTGCCGTCGAGGTCGGGCAGGACCAGGCCGATCGCCTTGGCGGCGCCGGTCGTCGTCGGGACGATGTTGACGCCGGCGGCACGGGCGCGCCGGGCGTCGCGGTGCGGACCGTCCTGGAGGTTCTGCTCCTGGGTGTAGGCGTGCACGGTCGTCATGAAGCCGTGCTCGATCCCGGCGAGCTCGTGCAGCACCTTGGCCAGCGGCGCGAGCGCGTTCGTGGTGCACGAGGCGTTCGAGACGATCGTGTGCAGGTCCGGGTCGTAGGAGTCGGAGTTGACGCCGTAGGCGAGGGTGACGTCCGCGCCGTCCGACGGCGCGCTCACCAGCACCTTGCGGGCCCCGGCGTCCAGGTGCGCGCGGGCGGCCTTCGCCGAGGTGAACCGGCCGGTGGCCTCCAGCACGATGTCCACGCCCAGCTCGGCCCAGGGCAGCTGCGCCGGCTCACGCTCGGCCAGGACCTTGATGCGCCGCCCGTCGACCACGAGGGTGTCCCCGTCGACCGTCACCGGACGCCCGAGCCGGCCGGCCGTGCTGTCGAACGCCAGCAGCCGGGCGAGCGTCGCGGGCTCCGTCAGGTCGTTGACGGCGACGATCTCGAGGGCGCTGTCGCGCTCCAGCAGGGCGCGCAGCACGTTGCGTCCGATGCGGCCGAAACCGTTGATGGCGATGCGAGTCATGAGTGGTGTCCCTTCCTGTTGCCACCTCCAGGCTCGCGCGCGCCGCGCCCGCCGCACAGTGGCGCGACCGCCACGGTTCGCAAGGATCCCGCCAGCGCGGCGGGGCCGGTCACTCGCCCCGGGTGAAGGTGCGCCGGTAGTCGCTCGGTGTCGTGCCGAGGATGCGCTGGAAGTGCAGGCGCAGATTCGCGCCGGTGCCCAGGCCGACGTCGGCCGCGATCTGCTCGACGCTGCGCTGCGACCGTTCCAGCAGCTCACGGGCCAGGTCGATCCGGGCCCGCATCACCCACTGCATCGGCGTGTAGCCGGTCTCCTCCACGAAACGCCGGGAGAACGTGCGCGCCGACACCCCCGCCTGCCGTGCCAGGACGTCGAGGGTCAACGGCTCACCGAGCCGGTGCAGCGCCCACTCCCGGGTCGCGCCGAAGCGCTCGCCCAGCGGCTCCGGCACACTGCGCGGGACGTACTGGGCCTGACCGCCACTGCGGTACGGGGCCGCCACCAGCCGGCGGGCCGCGTGGTTGGAGGCGGCCACCCCGAGGTCGCCGCGCAGGATGTGCAGGCACAGGTCGATGCCGGAGGCGGCACCGGCCGAGGTCAGCACGCTGCCCTCGTCGACGAACAGGACGTTCTCGTCGACCTGGATCTGCGGATGCCGGGCGGCGAGGGCGCGGGTGTAGTGCCAGTGCGTGGTGGCGCGCCGGCCGTCGAGCAGGCCGGTGGCGGCGAGCGTGAAGGCGCCGGTCGAGATGGCGGCGAGCCGCGCGCCCCGGGCGTGCGCCTCGATCAGCGCGTCGACGACCGGCCGCGGCGGGTCGTCGCGGTCCGGATGCCGGTAGCCCGGCACGAAGACGATGTCCGCCCAGGCCAGCGCGTCGAGGCCGTGGGCGACCGCGTACGACAGGCCGTCCCCGCCGGTCACCGGGCCGGGCGTCGCCCCGCACACCCGCACCTCGTACGGCATGCTCGCCCGGGTCGTGAACACCTGCGCGGGGATGCCGACGTCGAGCGGTTTGGCGCCCTCGCTGACGAGGACGGCGACACGGTGCAGACGGGGGAGTGACACGGGGACGAGGATACGGAAGGCCCCGGACCAGGGAGGGTTCCGAGGGGCCCGGACGGCCGTCACCGTGCGTGACCGCTCTCCGGCCCGCTGCTGTGGGCGAAGCCGAGCCGGGTGGTATTCAATGAGGTGTGCGGCCAGAGATCTCGGGATCCCGTCACCCTGGTTCCGGTACGGCCCCGGCGCGGTGCCGTGGCCGGCGAGCGAGCTGAGAGAACCGCATGGACTCCACGCCTCCCCCGTCGTCTGCTTCGCCGTACGACATGGTCAGCGGCGCGCTGGGGGAGTACATCCCGCACGGGGACGACGAGGAGCAGGGCTCCGGCGCGCCGCGCGAGGAGGACACGGCCCGGCTGCGCGACCGGCCCCGGCGCGGCGCGGGCCGCCCGGAGCAGATACTCGGCGCGGTCAACCTGGACCGGGACCTCAGGATCACCGACTCCAACCTGGAGGCCCCCGTCTTCGAGGGGATCGACCCCGTCCCCGGCACCCCCTTCGTCGACTTCCTGCCGCCCTGGGACGTCCCCACGGTGACCCGCAGACTGCGGCAGGTCCTCGACACCGGTGAGCCGCATGTCGCCCGGGTGCAGCGGCTGCGCCGCCGTGACGGCTCGGAACTGGTCGTCTCCATGAGCATCCTGGCCGCCGCCCCGCCCCAGGAAGGCCTGACCGTCTCCCTGATCGCCATGGCGAGGCGGCTGCACCTGTACGCCGCCGAGACCGCGATCGGCACCTCGCTGGACATCGGCGAGACCGCCCAGTCACTGGCCGAGTCCCTGCTGGCCTGGGGTGACGTGGCCGCCATCGACCTCGACTTCGCCGTATGGACCGGCGAGGTGGTCACCGGCCGCCCGCAGGGACGCATCCGGCTGCGCCGCGCCGCCCTCGTACCGGACCGGGCGTGGCCCGACGGCTATGTCACCCCCGGCGACGACCTTCCCGGCGACGCGAGCCGCCTGCTGTCCCACGCGATCCGGCGCGACGACCCCGCGCAGGCCGTCGTCCTGCCCGACCGGGCCACCATCGAGCGGGTGCTCGGCAGCCCGCGGCTCGCCCGCACCCTCGTCCCCGGCGACCAGGCGGCCTGTGTGGCGTGCGTGCCCCTGGTGCTCGACGGCGAGCCACCCGTCGTCCTGGGCGTGGCGGAGGTCTGGCGGCGCGCGGACCGGCCCTTCGAGGACAGCGAGCTGTTCGACCTGCAGGAACTGGTGGCCCGCACCGCCCACCACGTCGACCTGGCCCGCCAGCACCAGCGCGAGCACACCCAGGTCCTCGCCCTGCAACGCCGCCTGCTGCCCCGGTCCGCGGGCGACACCATCGAGACCGCCAGCGTCTACCAGCCCGCCACCCCGGACAGCGCCGGCGTCGGCGGCGACTGGGTCAACAGCTTCCCGCTGCCCGACGGCCGCACCGCGATGGTCGTCGGGGACGTCGTCGGGCACGGCCTGGGAGCGGCGGCCACCATGGGCCAGCTCAGCATGGAGGCCCGCGCGCTGCTGTCCGCGGGACTCGCGCCCGGCGAGGTGCTGGAGCACCTGGACGACACGGTGTCCCTCCTCGACGACGCGGAGTCCGGGCTCGCCGCCGGCTACAGCGCCCTCGGCTCGACCTGCTGCATCGCCGTGTACGACCCGGTCAGCCACCGGGTGGAGCTGGCCTCCGCCGGTCATCTGCCCCCGGTCCTGGTGCCCCCGGACGGGACCGCGGGACCGGTCGCGGTGCGCCCGCACCCCGGGCTGGGCGCCGAGTTCGCGCTGCGCGAGCCGTTCGAGGTGTACACGTTCGCCGCGCCCCCCGGTTCGATGCTCGCGCTGTACACCGACGGCCTGGTCGAGGACCCCGCCATGTCGATCGACGAGGGCATCGGCCGGCTGTCCGACGCGGTGTCCGCCGTGCACCCCTGGGACGGGCTGGAGCAGGCGGCGCGGCGGGTCGTCGCCTCACTGGCGCCCGCGCACCGGCGCGACGACGTCACCCTGCTGCTCGCCCGCATGATCGGCTACCGCAAGGAGGACACGGCGACCTGGCGGATGCCCGCGCGGGGCGACGCGCCGGCCCGGGCACGGGCGCTGGTCACCGGGCTGCTGGAGCGGTGGGGGACCCGGGAGGACACGAGGGACAGCGTGCTGCTGGTGGTCGGCGAGCTGGTCGCCAACGCGGTCCGCTTCGGCCGCGGCCCCCTTACCGTACGGCTGATCAGGACGGGCCACGGGCAGCTGCTGTGCGAGGTGGGGGACACCGGCAACGGCAGGCCCCGGCTGACCCGCAAGGACCTCCTCGCGGACTCGGGCCGCGGACTGCACGTCGTGCACGGGCTCACCACCCGGTGGGGCGTGCGCTGGACCGACGACGGCAAGGTGGTCTGGGCTTCAGTCGGGCGATGACCGGGGGACCGCGATGACCAGCGGACCCTACAGCCACTCGCCTTCCAGGGCGGTCGCCGTGAGACCGGGTGCCGCCGCGTACAGGACGGCTCGGCCGCCCGCCGGCTGCCCGGCGTCGTGCGCCCGGCGCAGGATGTCGAACACGGCGGCGCCGCCGCGGTTGCCGCTCCGGTAGCTGTCCCGGCTGTACTCCAGCAGCCCCGACGGCCACGCCTCGGGCATCGTCTGCTCCATGTACTCCAGCACCCGGGTCCCGCCGGGGTGCGCGAGCAGCACGTCGGGGTGCCAGGCCTCGGGGTGCTCGCCGTACCGCTCCTGGAGCCACTGCCACATGGCGGTGACCGTCTCCTGCACGGCACGCGGGCCGCGCCGGTCCATCACGAAGTGGGTGCCGTCGGCCCGGGTGTCCAGACGGTGCAGGTCCTGGGTGCCGGGCAGGGTGTGGTTCCAGGAGGAGTCCAGCCGCAGGACCGACTCGGGGCGCGGGCGGCCGGTGACGACGGCGGCGACGGCGGTGTCCGCGAACAGCAGCCGGACGATCAGCGACTCCAGGGTGTCGTCGGCGGGCTGGTAGGTGGTGCTCAGCGCCTCCGAGATCACGACGAGGACCACCCGGTCGGGGTCGGCGGCCACGAGGTCGGCGGCCAGCGCGAGCGAGCGCGTCCCGGCGATGCAGGCCCACTGGGTGGCGGGCAGGAGCAGCACGTCCTGGCGCAGCGGGAGCCGGTTGGCGAGGGAGACGTCGAGACCGGGCAGAGCCGGGGTGGTGGAGTTGCTGGTGATCACGCAGTCGACGTCCGAGACGTCGAGCCCGGCGCTCTGCAGGGCGCCGCGCGCCGCGCGCTCGCCGTACGCCTGCACGGCCTCCCAGGCGGGCGCGGTCCGCTCCTGGACGGTCTGCGGCGCGGGTATGGCCTCGAGGGCGGCGATCACCCGGTCCACGTCCTGCTCGGTGAACCCGTCGCGGGCCAGTGCGGCACGGGCCGCGCCGGCGCCGGCGGCCGGGAGACCGTTCCCGTGGCCGGGGGCGACGGCGGACCGGAGCGGCAGCATCCAGCCGCGGGCCTCGATCCCCGTACTGGCGGCGATGCTCTCGGCGCGCGGGGCCCACGTCGCGTCGGGGTGCCGGTCGTGGACCTCGGCCACGATCTCGCTGGTCTTCACGGTGTGCTCGCCGTGGATCACGGCCGGGGGGCACAGGAACGCGGGCATGGTGGGACCTCTCGTGGGAAGCGGGGGCGTACGTCGCTACGGCGGGCGCGGGGCGTGCGTCACCGGCGCTGTGGCGTGCGTCACTTAGGTAGGCGTATCCAAATCGACGCCGATAAGGCCCAGTTAGGGCCTCCGTGTCCTGGTCGAGCTTGGGCCTATTCGGGCATTTCCGCTGTGATGTGGGCAACTTGGAAGGTGGGGGATGTCTGTGACGCCGCGCACAGGAACGGCGAACTGAGAGAGCGTCAGGCAGGCGGCTCCCGGCCCCGGACATGGACGTGCCCCGAACCCTTGGGGGCCGGGGCACGTCGGGGTGCGATCGAAGTCGGCCGCGCCCTGGAAGGCGGGGCAGGACCGGTCCTGCCGGTGATCATCGGGAACGGCGTCACCTGGACGCGGTCGCGGTACTGCTTCCGTAGACCGTCGCCCGGGGCGGTACTCGTCGCCCGCCGTTGCGCAACGTCACCGTGTGCCCCAGGTTTCCCTGCATAAACAAGGAAACCTGGGTGTGTGGATTGAGGATCGCAGGGCAATCGGTGGTCAGGAGGTTGATAACTATGGTTCCCCTGCTTCTTGTTCTGCTTCTGGCCCTCATCCTGTTCGGTGCGGGCTTCGCCCTCAAGGCCCTGTGGTGGATCGCGATCGTCGTGCTGGTCGTGTGGCTGCTCGGCTTCGTGATGCGCTCCACCACATCAGGTGGTGGTCGCGGACGCTGGTACCGATGGTGAGTCGGCGCACCCTTTAGCGCACCTGGCGCGTCACCACGCAGCGAAGGGCCCGGCTTCGGCCGGGCCCTTCGCTGCGTGTGCGTGCGTGCGTCCGTCCGCCTCAGACCTGCTCGTGCGTGAGGACCGCGTGGAAGCGACGGGTGTGGTCCACCCGGCGGGCCGGTCCGGTCAGGGCGACCGTCGCCGTGAGCCGGGTGTCCGCGCTGGACGCGGCCAGCCGGAGCTCCAGCTCGCCGGGCTCCACCACGCGGTGCCCGTCGCGCCCCGTGAAGGAGGCGACGTCGGCCGGCACGGTGACGTGGACGCGGCGCGCCTCGCCCGGCTCCAGCGGCACCCGGGTGTAGCCGACGAGGCGCTGGACGGGCTGGACGACGGACGCCACCGGGTCGTGCAGATAGACCTGGACCACCTCGGTCCCGGCCCGGTCACCGGTGTTGCGGACCGTCAGGTCGAGTGTGAACTCGCCGTCCGTGGACGCCTGTCCGGTGCCGACCGCGAGATCGTCCCAGGCGAACGTCGTGTACGACAGGCCGTGGCCGAAGCCGAACGCCGGGGTCGGGTCGATGTTCGAGACCTCGCTGGCCTGGGCGAGCCGCGCGCCGAGGTAGCTGGACGGCTGCGCCCCCGCACCGCGCGGCACGCTCACCGGCAGCCGCCCGGACGGGTTCGTACGGCCGCTGATGACCCCCGCGATCGCACGGGTGCCCTCCTCGCCGGGGAAGAACGACTGCACGATCGCCGCGCTCTCGGTGACGGCACGGCCGAGGGCGTAGGGCCGTCCGGCGAGCAGGACGGTGACGACCGGCGTACCGGAGTCCAGGAGCGCGTCGAGCAGCTGCTGCTGGGCGCCGGGCAGCGCCAGCGACTCGGCGTCGCAGCCCTCGCCGCTCGTGCCCCGCCCGAACAGACCGGCCCGGTCGCCGAGGACGGCGACGACCACGTCGGCGTCACGGGCCGCGTCGGCCGCCGCGCCGATGCCGGAGAGGTCCCCGTCGTCGACGCCGGTGCCGCGGACCGCGACGATCTCCGCGTCGGGGAACTCGGCCGTCAACGTCTCGCCCAGCGTGGGCAGTTCCAGCCCGACGGGGAACTCGGGGTGCTGCACGCCGACGTGCAGCGGGAACGAGTAGCAGCCGAGGACCGCGGTGGCCTCGGCCGCGTTGGGGCCGACGACGGCGATACGGCGAGGACGCGTGAGCGGCAGGGTGCCGTCGTTGCTGAGCAGCACCACCGCCTGCTCGGCGATCCGCCGGGCCAGTTCCCGGTTGGCGGCGCGGTCCAGGTCGATCCGGCCGCGCAGCGCCTCGGCGTCGCTCAGGTCGGCGCCGTCGAGCGCGGGCGGTACCGGGCTCCAGTCGGGGTCGAGCAGACCGAGCTGGGCCTTCTGGGTGAGGACGCGCCGCAGGGCGCGGTCGACGACCTCCTCCGGTACGCGGCCCTCGGTGACGGCCTCGACGAGGGGCGCCCCGAACGTCTTGACCGTGGGCAGCTCGATGTCGACACCGGCGGTCAGCGCGGTGCCGGCGGCGTCGCCGAAGTCCCCGGCGATCCCGTGCAGCGTCTTCAGGAAGGCGATGCCGAAGTAGTCCGCGACGACGGTGCCGCCGAAGTCCCAGGTGTCCCGCAGCAGTCCGGTGAGCAGCGCCTCGTCCGCCGCGGAGGGCACGCCGTCGGTGTCGGTGTAGGCGTGCATCACCGATCGGGCGCCGCCCTCGCGGATCGCCATCTCGAACGGCGGCAGCAGCACGTCGGCGCGCTCACGCGGGCCCACGGAGGCGGGCGCGAGGTTGCGTCCGGCGCGGGAGGCCGAGTAGCCGACGAAGTGCTTGAGGGTGGCGACGATGCCGGCCGACTCCAGACCGCTCACATAGGCGGTGCCGATCGTGCCGACGAGGTACGGGTCCTCGCCGATGGTCTCCTCGACGCGGCCCCAGCGGGCGTCGCGCACCACGTCCAGGACGGGCGCGAGACCCTGGTGGACGCCGACCGAGCGCATGTCCCGGCCGATGGCCTCGGCCATCGAGCGGATCAGCGCCGGGTCGAAGGTGGCGCCCCAGGACAGCGGGACGGGGTAGGCGGTGGCGCCCCAGGCCGCGAAGCCGGCGAGGCACTCCTCGTGGGCGAGCGCGGGGATGCCGAAACGGTTCGCGGAGACGATCCGGGCCTGGGTGCGCATCAGCGACAGAGCGCCGAGGGCGGGGTCGACCGGCACCGTGCCGAACGGGCGGGTGAGCTGGCCCAGTCCGGCGGGGAGCAGGGCGTCCAGATCGACTGCCTCCTCCATGTCGTGCTGGTGCGGGGCCACTTCGCCGCCCTGGTCGGAGGCGCCGACCCAGACGCCGTACAGCTGGGCGATCTTCTCCTGCAGGGTCATGGCGCCGATCAGCGCGTCGACGCGGGCGGCGACGGGCTGGGCGGGGTCGTTCCAGAGGGGGGTCTCGGGGGTGGTCTCTACGGCCACGTCGGTCTTCACTTTCCTCCGACACCCATCAGGCCCCGGACGAGGGCGCGACGGGCGAACAGGTAGACGAGCAGGATGGGCACCATGGACAGCACCACGGCTCCCAGCAGACCCGGGATGTCGATGCCGTGTTCGGTCTGGAAGTTGTAGAGGCCCAGCGTGACGACCTTGGTGGAGTCGGACTGGGTCAGGACGAGCGGGAACAGGAAGCCGTTCCACGCCTGGAGCGCCGAGAACACGACGATGGTCGACAGCCCGCCCCGGGACAGCGGCATCACCAGCTGGAAGAACATGCGCGTCGGGCTCGCGCCGTCCATGGCCATCGCCTCGTACAGCTCCGGGGAGATGTCCCGCATCGCGCCGCTGAGGATCAGCGCCGACATGGGCAGGCAGAACGCCGCCGTGGGCAGGATGACGCCCAGCAGGTTGTCGTACAGCCCGGCCTCGCTGATGAGGTAGAACATCGGCACGATGACGGCCTGCGCCGGGATGGCGAGCCCGAGCAGGAACAGCCGGAAGATCGCCGACGTGGTCCGGCCCCGGCTGCGGACGATCGCGTACGCGAGCGGCGGCACCAGCAGCAGCACGATGCCGATCACACAGGCGGTGACGACGAGCGTGTTGAAGAAGTACTGGCCGAAGCCCGAGTCGAAGGCTCCCGTGTAGTTGTCCAGCGTGAAGCTGTCGGGTATCGAGACCGGGCCGTTCTCGGCGTAGTCCTGCCGGGTGCGCAGCGTCGCGGCGAGCATCACGTACAGGGGCAGACCGACGACGAACAGCCAGACGAGCGAGCCGGCGCCGGCCAGGTAGTTGGGGCGGCGCCTCATGACACACCCTCCATGGTGCTGCGCATCTTGTCGTAGCCGGACACCCGGACGACGATCAGCGAGATGATCGTGGCCGCGACCACCAAGGCCAGGGCGATGGCGGCGCCGATGCCGAAGTCGAAGCTCTGGAACGCCTTGTCGTACATGTAGTAGGCGCTGATGGTGGTGTCGGTGCCGGGGCCGCCCTGGGTGAGGATCAGGACCGTCTCGAACGTGGTCAGTCCGCCGACGACCATCAGGATCATCGAGGTGATCATCGAGTTGCGCAGCTGCGGCAGCGTGATGTGGAAGAACTGCCGGTAGCGGCCGGCCCCGTCGATCTCCGCGGCCTGGTACAGCACCTCGGGGACGGCCCGGGCGGCGCCCTGGTAGATCAGGGTGTGGAACGGGGTGAACTGCCAGGTGGCGACGAACGCCAGGACCCCGATGGCGGTGGCCTGCTTGCCGAACAGGTTGCCGTCGCCGAACAGCCAGGTGGCCTCGGCCGGGATGCCGAAGTTCGGGTCGAGCAGCGCCCGCCAGAGCACCGAGACGGCGGTGGCGGACAGCAGCAGCGGGATGAAGTAGATGACCGACAGCACCGCGCGGTTGCGCTGGTTGCCGGCCGCCCAGACTCCGAGGACGACGCTCAGCGGGGTCTGGATGACGACGCCGAGCACGGTCAGGAGCAGGGTCAGCCAGATGCTGTCGAGCATCACCGGGTCGTCCATCAGCCGCGACCAGTTGTCCATGCCGACGAACTCGGGGGAGCTGATGCCGTCCCAGGTCATGAAGGACAGGACCGCCACCATGACGAGCGGGGCGATCGCGAAGAGGGCGAAGAACACTGCGGCGGGCAGCGCCCAGGCGAAGCTCGGGCGGCCCACCTTCGTGGCGTTCGAGGCGGGCGGCCGCCGCCGGGCCCCCTTGCGGGGGCCGGCGGCGGGCCGGGCGCTCGTGATCTGTGTGGTCATGAGCCGTTCGTCAGTCGGTCGGGAGGGCCTGCATGGCCTTGATGAAGCCGTCCGTGTCGAGCTGTCCGTTGAAGAACTGCTGGATGGCCTTGTGCATGTCCGAGCTGGCCTTCTGCGGGTACGCCTGGTCCCACGACAGCTGGAACGACGGGGCGTCGGCGACCAGGTCGTACTGGAAGCGGGAGTACTTCGGGTCGGCGGCCTGGTCGAGGAAGTCCTTGGTGTTCGTGGTCGTCGGCAGGTTGCCGATGTCCAGCTGCGCCTTGACGAAGTCGTCGGAGTACATGAGCTTCAGGAACTCGGCGACGGCCTCGGGGTGCTTGGTCTTCTTCATGACCGAGTAGTAGTTGTTGGTGTTGCCGGCCACGTTCTTCGCGTCGCCCTTGCCGCCGGAGAGGGTCGGGAAGGCGGTGTAGCCGAGGCTCTTCTGCGCGAAGTCCGGGTGGTCGGTGAGCTGCTGGGAGTAGTACCAGGAGCCCATCAGCTCGAAGCCGGCCTTGCCGGAGGCGACGAGCTGGACGGAGCCGGCGTTGGTGTACTTGACCGAGTCGTAGTTCTTGCCGAAGGCCCCGGCGTCGACCAGTTCCCTGATCATGTTCAGCGCCTTCTTGCTGTCCGGGCTCTCCCAGGCGCTCTTGTCGCCGCCGATGGCCTTCGCGAACAGCTCCGGGCCGGCCACGCGGTCGTAGAGGTACTGGAACCACATCTGGGTCGGCCAGATGTCGCCGCCGCCGAGCGCGATCGGGGTGACGCCCTTCGCCTTCAGCGCGCTGACGGCCTCGAGGAGCTCGTCCCAGGTCTTCGGCGGCTTCACGCCCGCCTCGTCGAGGACCTTCTTGTTGTGGAAGAGCAGGACGGGCTGGGTGCCGCGCATCGGGATGCCGTACGGCTTGCCGTCCACGACCGCGTTGTTGAACACGGACGGCAGGAACTTGTTCTCCAGATCCGGGTTCTTCTTGATCATGTCGTCGAGCGGCAGCAGGAGGCCCGCCTTGACGAACGGCTTGATGCTGCCGCCGCCCCAGTTGAAGAAGACGTCCGGTGCCTGCGGGGTGTTGATGATCGTCTGCAGCTTCTTCTGGTAGTCCGCACCCGGGATGGTGTCCAGGACGACCTTGACGTCGGAAGTCTTGTTGAACTTCTCGACGAGCTGCTTCTCGACCTTGTTGGTGGCGTCCCCGTAGACCAGGACATGGATCTTGCCGTCGGACCCCGAGCCCCCGTCGCCGTCCCCACAGGCCGAGAGCGTCAGCGCGAGGGTGAGCGTCGCACCGCAGGCGACCAGTCTGGGCAAGCGCGCACGTGTCTTCATCGTTCGCCTTTCGAAAGTTTCGGCCTCATCGCCGAAAGTCCATGCGCTGGGACAGTAGGTCAGAGCCCCCATCGGGTCAACGGTCCGATCACGACTCGACCGAACCGTTACCGATCGGCTGTGGCCTATCCTGCGTTCATGCACGAAGACGAAGAGGTGGGCGGCCGGGTCACGTTGGCGGCGGTAGCGAAAGAAGCCGGTGTCTCCATGCCGACAGTTTCGAAGGTGCTCAACGGGCGCACGGACGTCTCCCGCACGACCCGCGCCAAGGTGGAGCACCTTCTGGAGGTCCACGGCTACCGCCGGCGGGCCCAGGCGGGCTCTCGCTCCCCGCTCATCGAGCTCGTCTTCCACGAACTGGAGAGCGTCTGGGCGATGGAGCTGATCAGGGGGGTGGAGAACGTCGCACGGGACAACCGGGCGACCGTGGCGCTCACCGAGAGCGGCACCCGGCACACCCCCGGCCCCGACTGGCTGCCCGGCGTGCTGCAGCGCAGGCCCATGGGCGTGGTTTTGGTCTTCTCGACCCTGAGCGAGGACGTCAAACGGCGGCTCAGGGCGGCGGCCATCCCCATCGTCATCGTGGATCCCGCGGGCGACCCGGACCCGGACGTGCCCTCCGTCGGCTCCGCGAACTGGTCGGGCGGCCTCGCCGCCACCCGGCACCTCACGGACCTCGGGCACGAGCGCATCGCGATCATCACCGGGCCCGAGGACATGCTGTGCTCACTGGCCCGGCTGGACGGCTACCGCTCGGCGATGTCCATGGCCGGCCTGCGCTGCGACCCGCGGCTCACGCGCTTCGGCGACTTCCATGTACAGGGCGGCTACGAGCACGCCATGGACCTGCTGGACGGACCCGACCGCCCCACGGCCATCTTCGCGGGCAGCGACCTCCAGGCGCTCGGCGTCCTGGAGGCGGCCCGGGTCAAGGGACTGCGCGTCCCCGAGGACCTGTCGGTGGTCGGCTACGACGACGTCCCGCTCGCCCAGTGGTCGAGCCCACCGCTCACCACGGTCCACCAGCCGCTGCGGGCCATGGCCGAGGAGGCCGCCCGCATGCTGCTCCGCCCGGACGCCCCCGGTGCCGCGGCACAGCGCATCGAACTGGCCACGAACCTGGTGGTGCGTCAGAGCACGGCGCCCCCACGGGAGGGCTGACGCAGGGCGCACGAAAGGCCGGGCGGGCCGTACAAAGGCACGACCCACCCGGAACAGGCCCACCCCCCGTCCCCTCCTAGGGGGTGTCTCGCCGGTCAGGCCGGGCTCACGGCGTCCGGCACCGCGCCTCGCGGCGTTGTCGTCGGTCGCCGATGCGCCGCATCGACTCCCTCCTCCGCCTTGCGATGCACGGCACCAGACGCCGCTCGCTGATCCGGCCTGACCGACGAGACACCCCCGGCGCGGGGGCGGACCCACCGGGCGGTGCGGGGAGGCACCGCCCCGGATTCCCGTCAGGCGCCGGGCAGTACGCCTGTCCGGGCCACCTCGGCGTACCAGCGCGCGCTGGCCTTCGGGATCCGCTTGCCGGTCGGGTAGTCCACGTACACCGCGCCGAAACGCTTGCTGTAGCCGTGCGCCCACTCGAAGTTGTCCAGCAGGGACCACAGGAAGTAGCCCCGGACGTCGGAGCCGTCGGCGATGGCCCGGTGGACGGCGGCCAGGTGCTCGCGGACGTACGCGATCCGCGCCGGGTCGTTGACCCGGCCCTCCGGGTCGGCGTAGTCGTCGAACGCCGCGCCGTTCTCGGTGATGACCAGCGGCAGACGCGGGAAGTCGTCCGACAGCCGGCGCAGCAGGTCGTACAGCCCGGTGGCGTCCACGGCCCAGCCCATGGCGGTGGTGGGGCCGGGCGGCTGGTGGAAGGAGACCTTGTCGGCGGCCGGCCACGGGCTGTGCGGGCTGTTGCCGTGCCCGTCCGAGTTGTGGGTGCCGCTGCCGTCGGTCTCCGAGACCAGCGTGGGCGTGTAGTAGTTGACGCCGAGGAAGTCCAGCGGCTGGTGGATCCGCTCCAGGTCCCCGTCGGCCACGAACGACCAGTCCGTCAGGCTCGCCGTGTCCTTGAACAGGTCCTCCGGATAGGTGCCCTGCAGCATCGGGCCGGTGAAGACCCGGTTGGCCAGGGCGTCGATCCGGCGGGCCGCGTCGACGTCGGCCTCCCGCGTGGTCAGCGGACGGACGTGGTGGATGTTGAGCGTGACCGAGCACTGCGTACCGGCCGGCGTCCGGTCGCGCACCGCCTGGACGGCGAGGCCGTGGGCCAGGTTGAGGTGGTGCGCGGCGCGCAGCGCGGCCACCGGGTCGGTGCGGCCAGGAGCGTGCACCCCGGAGCCGTACCCCAGGAAGGCGCTGCACCACGGCTCGTTGAGGGTGGTCCAGGTCTTCACCCGGTCACCGAGGGCGTCGGCGGCGATCGCCGCGTACTCGGCGAACCGCTCCGCGGTGGCCCGCTCCGGCCAGCCGCCCGCGTCCTCCAGCTCCTGCGGCAGATCCCAGTGGTAGAGCGTGGCGACGGGCTGGATGCCCTTCTCCAGCAGCTCGTCCACCAGACGCCGGTAGAAGTCCAGGCCCTTCTGCACGGCGGGGCCGCGCCCGGTGGGCTGGATACGGGGCCAGGCCAGCGAGAACCGGTAGGCGCCCAGGCCGAGTTCGGCCATGAGCGCGACGTCCTCGCGCCAGCGGTGGTAGTGGTCGGTGGCGATGTCACCGGTGTCGCCGTTGCGGACCCGTCCCGGCGTCCTGGCGTAGGTGTCCCAGATCGACGGCGTGCGCCCGTCCTCGGCGGCCGCCCCCTCGATCTGGTACGAGGCGGTCGCGGAGCCCCAGAGGAAGTTCTTGGGGAAGGTGCGGGTGCCGTCGATGGCGGACCCGCTCTGCTGTGCGGCGGTGACCACGGAAGTCCTTTCAGAAGTGGGGCCGTTCGCGAGGGGCGAAGGGCCGTCACGGATGAGCGGGGCCCGGCGGTGTGCGGCCGGGCCGGTGTGCGGGGGTCAGCCCTTGACGGCGCCGGCCATGATGCCGCTGACGATCTGCCGTCCGAAGACGATGAACATCGCCAGCAGCGGGAGCGTGCCGAGCAGCGCGCCCGCCATGATCAGCGACTGGTCGCGGACGTAGCCGGCGCTGAGCTGGGTGAGCGCGACCGGGACCGTCGGGTTGGTCATGTCGAGCACCACGAACGGCCAGAAGAAGTCGTTCCACGCGTGCACGAACGTGATCATGAACAGGACGGCCATGGCGGGCCGCGCCACCGGGAGCACGATGCTCCAGAAGATGCGCAACGAGTGCGCCCCGTCGACGCGTCCGGCCTCGACCAGCTCGTCCGGCAGCGCCTCCGACAGATACTGGCGCATGAAGAACACGCCGACCGCGCTGACCAGCGTCGGGAAGATGACGGCGGGCAGCTGCTGGGACCAGCCCAGCTCGGACATCAGCATGAACAGCGGGACGACACCGAGCTGCGGCGGCACCATCATCGTGCCGATCACCAGCATCAGCAGGACGTTGCGGCCCTTGAACCGCAGCTTGGCGAAGGCGAATCCGGCCAGCGTCGCGAACATCACCGTGGACAGGGCGATCACCCCGGCCACGATCAGGCTGTTGATCATGGCCTTGCCCATGGCCGCCTCGTCCCACGCGCGGGCGAGGTTGCTGAACAGGTTGGGGCCGGGCAGGAACGGCGGCGGGGTCTGGCTGACCCGCGTGTTGTCCGTCGACGCCGCCACCATCGTCCAGTACAGCGGGAAGATGGACAGGATCGCCATGACGGCGAGCAGGACGTAGGCGAGCGGTCCCGCGTGGTGCTGGCGGCCTGCGCGGATGCGCAGCAGGCGCCGGCGGCCGCCGCGGCCGGTCGTCGGTTCGGGGGTCCGGTCCGGGGCGTCCGTCCGGACCGGGAGGCTTTGAGTGGTCATGTCGGCTCCAGGTCAGGACGATCGGGCCCGCAGGCGCTTGATCAGGCGCTGCACGGCGAAGGCGAGGACGAGCAGCAGGAACATCGCCCAGGCGACGGTCGCCGAGCGGCCCATCTGGTAGTTCTTCCAGCCCTCCTCGTACAGCAGCAGACCCAGCGTCTGGTACTGGTTGTCCGCGCCGCCGGTGACACCGTTGGGGCCCTGGCCGAAGATCAGCGGCTCACCGAAGAGCTGGGTGGCGCCGATCGTCGACAGCACGATGGTGAACACGATGGTGGAGCGGATGCCGGGCACGGTGACGTTCGTGAACTGCTTCCAGCGGGAGGCACCGTCGATCGAGGCGGCCTCGTAGCGCTCGGCGGGGATGGCCTGCATCGCGGCCAGGTAGAGCAGTGCGTTGTACCCGGTCCAGCGCCAGATGACGATGGTGGAGATCGCGAACTGCGACGGCCACTTCTCGGCCTCCCAGTCCAGCGGGTCGATCCCGATCGAGCCGAGCGCCCAGTTGATCATGCCGAAGTCACGCTCGTAGATCATCGTGAAGACGAGCGCGGCCGCGGCGACCGACGTGGCGTACGGAACGAGGGACGCGACCCGGAAGAACAGCGAGGCGCGCATCCGGTAGTTGAGCAGGTGCGCCAGACCGAGCGCCATCAGCAGCTGCGGCACGGTCGAGATGACACCGATCGTGATGGTGTTCATCAGCGCGTTCCAGAACCGCTCGTCCTGCCACAGCGCGGTGTAGTTGTCGAGGCCCACCCACTCCCGCACGTCGAGCGTGGCCAGCTCCACATGGTGCAGGGAGATCCACGAGGTGTAGATGAGCGGGTAGAAGCTGAACGCGGCGAAGACCACGAAGAACGGTGCGACGAACGCGTACGGCGCGCCCTTGACGTCCAGCCGGTGCAGCAGCGAGGCGCGCCGCTTGCCGGAGGTGCCGTCGCCCGCGGTGCCGGGCGGGGCCGGCGGCTCCTCGCCGGCCAGGGCCTTGGTGGTGGAGGTGGCCACCGGACTTCCTTCCTGAGAGGGGGTGGGTCAGCCGGGCCCGGGCCCGCGGCGAACGCGCGGACCCGGGAGGCTGCGGGGGCATCGGGTCAGCCGACGGCCTTCTCGATGCGCTCCGTGGTGGTGTCCCACGCCTCGTCACGCTTGGTGCCCTGCTCGATCAGGGCCAGGCCCTGCGAGAAGGTGTCCTTGATCGTGCCGTCCTTGCGGCCGAGGACCTGCTTGTCCGGGATCTCCTGCGCGGCGGCGCCGAAGATCTCACCGATCGGCGCGTTGTTGAAGTACTCCGACTTGGCGTTCTTCACGTCGGGGTTCTCCAGGGCCGTCTTGGAGGACGGGATGTTGCCTATCTCCTTGAAGATGTGGGCCTGCTGCTCGGGCGCGGTCAGCCACGCCACCAGCTTCTTGGCCTCCTCCTTCACCGGGCTCTGCTCGATCACACCGAGGAAGGAACCGCCCCAGTTGGCGCCCTTCGGGGCCCGGGCGACGTCCCACTTGCCCTTGTTGGCGTCACCGGCCTTCTCGCTGATGTGGCTGAGCATCCACGCGGGGCACACGGCCGTCGCGAACGTGCCGTTGGCCAGACCGGGGTCCCAACCGGGCTGGAACTGGCGGAGCTTGGCCGTCAGCCCGCCCTCGGCGGCGTCGGCGGACAGCTTCCAGGCGTCCTTGACGACCGGGTTCGTCTCGTAGATCAGGTCGCCCTTCTCGTTGTAGTACTGCTCCGGGTGGCCGTAGACCATCGCGTTGAACAGACCGCTGGAGGAGTCCATGTAGGCGACCTTGCCGCCCTTGAAGTCCTTCTTGAAGGTGCGCCCGACCTCGACGTACTTGCTCCAGTCGCCCTCCCAGAGCTTGCCGACCGCCTCGCGGTCGGTGGGCAGGCCGGCCTTCTCGAAGTAGTCCTTGCGGTAACAGACGGCCATCGGGCCGATGTCGGTGCCCAGACCCAGCACCTTGCCGTCCTTGGTGCTGATCTGGGACTCCTTCCACGGCAGGAAGTGGTCGGTGCCCGAGACGTCGGAGAAGTCCGCGAACTTGTCGGCCTGGGTCTCGGTGATCTCCTTGGCCCGGCCGATCTCGATGCCCTGGATGTCCTTCAGGCCCTTGCCACCGGCGAGCCTGGTCTGCAGCGCGGTGTAGTAGGTCTGCTCGTCACCGGCGATCTCGGCCTTGATCGTGACGTTCGGGTTCTCCTTCTCGTACTGCTCGAGCAGGCCGGTCTCCTTCAGGCCCATGACGCCGAACAGGCCCATGGTGATGGTGACCTTGCCGTCCTTCTTGCCGCCGCCCGTGACCGAGTCGTCGCCACTGCTGCATCCAGCGACGAGGGCCAGCGCGCTGACGGCCGCAGCTGCTGCCGCCAGCCTCTTTCCGCGCAACGATCCGAGACTGCTCATGGTTCTCCTCCCAACGGCCTGCGCAGACGTGTCGGACGGACACGAAAACGATGACCGCAGCGGCTCCGGCGAGTGGTGGGAACGTGCCCAATCTCGGGTGGGCACGTTCCCAGCGATGGATGGCAGACTCGCCGCAGCGAGCGAATCTGTCAATGACTTGAACGCAACGAACGAGGTTTGCGCGAGATTTGCGTTCATATTTCGTGCGGGACCGGCCACCTCGCCGACCGGGCGGTCTGCCAGAATTGGCGCTGGTCACCTACGCGACAGGAGGGTGCCGCGGATGCAGGGAGGGGAGCGCATGGCTGGGAACCGCCGTCCGACGATCAAGACGGTCGCCGCCCGCGCCGGTGTGGGCCGGACGACGGTGTCCCGCGTCGTGAACGGCTCGGAACTGGTCAGCGCGGAGGCGCGCTCCCGGGTCCTCGCGGCGATCAAGGAACTCAACTACGTGCCGAACTCCGTCGCCCGGGGTCTGGTGACCAGCCGGACCGACGCGGTGGCGCTCGTCATCCCCGAGTCCGCGAGCCGGCTCGGCTCCGAGCCCTTCTTCGCCGCCCTGATCAGGGGCGTCAGCCAGGCCCTCGCCGACAGCCGCACCCAGCTACAGCTGATGCTCGTCCGAGACCAGGCGGAACGGGAGCAGCTGACCGAGTCGGTGGCGACCCGCCGCGTCGACGGCGTCCTGCTGGTGTCCGTGCACTCCGACGACCCGCTGCCCGCCATGCTCGAGGAGATGGGCCTGCCCACGGTCCTCGCCGGCCGCCGCGACGCCGACGAGGCCCTGAGCTATGTGCACGCCGACAACACCGGGGGCGCGATCCAGGCGGTCCGCCACCTCCTCGGCAGTGGCCGGAAACGGGTGGCCACGATCGCCGGTCCACTGGACATGGACGTCGGCCGCAGCCGCCTGGAGGGCTGGCGGACGGCACACGAGGAGGCCGGGGTGCCCGCACGTCAGGACCTGGTCGAGGTGGGCGACTTCAGCTGGGAGAGCGGTTCCCGGGCGATGCGTTCGCTTCTTGAACGGGCCCCCGATCTGGACGCCGTCTTCGCCGCCTCCGACCTCATGGCGATCGGCGCCCTGGAGGAACTGCGCCGCCAGAAGCGGAGGGTGCCGGACGACGTGGCGGTCGTCGGCTTCGAGGACTCCCCGCACGCCCGCTGGACCAACCCGCCGCTGACCACGGTCCGCCAGCCCGTCGAGGAACTGGGCAGCGCGATGGTCCGCATCCTCTCCGAGATCACCGAACCGGGCGCCGCGCGGCAGCAGTTGATGCTTCCGACGGAACTGGTCGTGCGGGAGTCCTCCGGGGGGTCGTCGGAAGAGGAACCGGACGGCGACGAGGGGCGGTGACGGCTTGGCGCCGGCTCCCGCGGCCTGGGGCGTGTCCGCACAGTGTCAGGCCGGCGTCAGGAGGGATGGCGGGCTCAGGGCTGCCCGACTGGAGTCGTCGGTCTTGTCGTACCCGGTAGCGATCGCGCGCCAGTGCCGCCGGGCCACTCGAGCGATTCCGGGGCCAGGCGCAGCTTTTGCCGGCACGAGGCGATGCGGCTCAGTGCCCATGCCCTGACGGCGTCCCTGTCTCGCCCCATGGCCACCAGGTCTCGCGCGGTCCGCTGTGCGTCCTCCATCCAAGGGGCGATGGGCTCCTCGTCGAGAACTGCGGCGAACCGCTGCCGCGCGAGTGAGACATCGCCGACGAGCGCCGCCGCGACCCCGGCGTTCCATGGTTCCCAGAACCACCCGCGTCTGACCGGCCGAGCAGCCAAGTGGCTCGCCACCGACGCGAGGTCGGGGAACTGTGCTCGGAGCGTCCGGACGTAGGCGTGCGCACGGAGCGCGAGCGCTTCCGCCACCGGCGAGAACTGCTCCTCACTGCGATAGTCCTCGCTTCCGCTGAGGCGCTCGCCGACGTTGAACGCGAAGTGATCGAAGTCCTGCCACAACCACATGGCTCCGACCTGCAAGCCGCTGCCCTGGCTCCACCTGGGCGAAGGGAACTCGACAAGCCCCAGCCACCAACCGTGATCGTCCAGCCAAAGGCGGGACCGGCCGCGCTGACGGAGGCCGAGGGGGCGTAGTCGGGTCCTGGCGGCCTCAGCCACCAGCCGCGACGCAGAAGAAGCGGGAGCCATGACGGCATTCTCCTCCAGCACCGTCTCGGCCCACGGGCGCCTGATCCCCCACGTGTGACGACAGCACCTAGGCCGTGTTTTAGAAGTGGGCTTCGCCCCTTGCCCTGTGCCGTGATGATCGCGGTGTGGGGCGAGGGGATCTTTCTGACGGGCAGTGGGCCGTGCTGGAGCCGCTGTTGCCGGTCGCGGTGCTGGGGCGGCCATCGTTGGGTCGGCGGAGGCTGATCGACGGGATCCGTTGGCGGGTGCGGACCGGTGCTCCGTGGCGGGATCTGCCGTCGAGGTACGGGCCGTGGCAGACCGTCTACGGGCTCTTTCGCCGCTGGCAACGTGACGGCACCTGGCCCGAACTGCTGACCCGGCTGCAGGCCCGGGCGGATGCGGACGGGCTGATCACGTGGGAGGTCAACGTGGACTCCACGATCTGCCGAGCCCATCAACACGCCGCAGGCGCCCGCCGTGACGGACAGGCCCAGAAGGAACCGCCGGGCGGAATCCGCACCGAGCCCGACGACCACGGCCTGGGCCGGTCACGGGGAGGCTTCACCACCAAGATCCATCTGGCCTGCGAGCAAGGCCAACGGCCGCTGTCGTTGCTGGTCACCGCAGGTCAGCGTGGTGACAGTCCTCAGTTCGCCGCCGTCCTGGAAGGCATCCGGGTGCCCCGCACCGGACCGGGCCGTCCTCGTGTCCGGCCGCTGCGGGTACGGGGCGACAAGGCGTACTCCTCCCGCGCCAACCGGGCCTACCTTCGAAAGCGCGGAATCCGCTGCACGATCCCGGAGCCCGCCGACCAGGCCGCCAACCGCAGACGGCGCGGCAAAGCCGGCGGGCGGCCTCCAGCGTTCGACCGCGAGGACTACAAGGCCCGGCACGCGGTCGAGTGCGGAATCAACCGGCTCAAGCGCAACCGCGCGGTCGCCACCAGGTTCGACAAACTCGCCGTCCGCTTCGAAGCCACCGTTCTGATCGCCGCCATCGGCGAATGGTTATGACCGGCCTGAACTGTCGGTGCCACGTGCCATGCTGACCGCGACCAGGTGCTCAGGGTGAGGGAGAGGCAACGATGGGGGCTCAGTACTACGGCGCCGACAGCGAGAACGGTGACCGCATCGACGACCCCTCTGAAGACGCGCTGTTCATGATGATCAGCGACCTCAACGACTCCGACAACACGTTCGTGGTCGTCCAGCCGGACGAGGACGATCCTGTCTGGTTCGCCTCCGTGGCCGTCGTCGGTGAAGGCGGTTACGAGATCGTCCGCCGTGACACCTCCCGCAACGAGCACGAGGTCACCACGGCCACGAGTGTCAACGGCATCGCCCGCGACCTCACCATCTGGATGGCCGCCCGCGACTTCCCCGGACGGCCCACCAAGCAGGTCAGCGAGTTCTAAAACACGCCCTAGGCGCCCCGCGTCCGCGAACGCCGCTCGGCGCGGCGGCGGAGGGTCAGGGGGAGGATGTACCAGCAGAGGGCGAACCACAGCATGACGCCGGTCGCGAGGATCTCCGCCAGGACGCCCGGTACGACGAAGCGGAGGATCAGCAGGAGCGTGCAGCCGATGGTGAGCGCCAGCAGGACGATGCCGCACATCATCAGCCGCCCCGCCGCCTCCACCACCTCGTCCTTCATGCGCTGACCGGACAGGAAGCGGTGGATCGACACGGGCGCTATGAGCGACCCGGTGGCCGACGCGCCGAGCACCACCGTGGTGACGTAGATGCCCCGGTCCAGCGTCCCCAGCTCCCGGAACAGCGGGGTGAACGCCACGCTGAGCAGGAAGCCGAAGAGGATCTGCACCCCGGTCTGGGCGACGCGCGTCTCCTGAAGGACCTCGTTCCAGCGCCGGTTGACCCGCTCACGCGCCGTCTCCGCCACCTCGGCGTCCGGCGTCGCGCGTGAACTGTCGTGCCGGCAGCCGCAGGAGGCGTCGGTGGCGTCGTGCTCGGCGGACTGCTCTGTCAACGTCATGCGCTTCCTCCCCGGGTCGGAGAGACCGTTTGCCCCGTTCGCGCCCCCTCATGCTCCGGCACAGGGTTGTCGTCATGGCCGACGCCGACCGCGGGCTCCCCGGAACCCGACGTGAGGTGCCCCCCGGCCCGCTAGCCTCGGCTCTCACCGAGCCGGTACGACCAGGAGGCCCGCATGGCCGAACAGCCCCTCAGAGCGCACTTCGTGGCCGACCCGATCAAACTTCCCGACGGCCGGCGGATCCGGGTCAGCGCCTATCCCGACGGCAGCATCCGATTCAGCGTCGACGGACTGCCGTACGTCCTCACCGAGGCGTATCTCAGCGGGAACCCGGAGACCGACAAGGCGATCGTGAAGCTCTCGCCCGGCCGGCAGGGCAGCGCGGCGGCGTACAACTACGTCGAGGAACTCGCCAAGCGGAACCACGCCTAGACGCAGGAAGCCTGCCTCAGACCACCTGGACGTCCAGCTGCTCGGCCACGGACGTCAGCGTCGGTCCCAGGGACAGGGCCACGCGCGCGACCGCGTGACGGTCGCCCCGGGTCGGGTCCCGGTTGATGATCAGGACCGGCTTGCCCGCCTCGGCTGCCTGCCGTACGAACCGCAGCCCGGACATCACCGTCAGCGAGGAGCCCAGGACCAGAAGCGACGCCGCCTCGTCGACCAGGGTGCGGCAGCGCTCGACCCGCGCCGGCGGCACGTTCTCGCCGAAGAACACGACGTCCGGCTTGAGGATGCCGCCGCAGCGAATGCAGGGCAGGACCTGGAAGTCCTGGACCTGCTCGTCGGTGAGGTCGGCGTCACCGTCCGGGTTGATCGTGGCGGCCACCGGGTCGAAGCCCGCGTTGGCCTCCTCGAGCCGGCGGGCGAGTTCGGCGCGCGGGCTGTACGTCCCGCAGGACAGGCAGACCACCCGCTGGAGGCCGCCGTGCAGCTCCACGACGTCCGGGCTGCCCGCGGCCTGGTGCAGACCGTCGACGTTCTGGGTGATCACGCCCCTCAGCAGGCCGTGCCGCCCGAACGCGGCCACCGCCCGGTGACCGGCGTTGGGCTGGGCCCGCCCGAAGGTGCGCCAGCCGAGGTGGCTGCGGGCCCAGTACCGTCGCCGCGCCGGGGCGCTGGACGTGAACTCCTGGTACGTCATCGGGGTGTGCCGGCTGAGGCTGCCGCCCTCGCCCCGGTAGTCGGGGATGCCCGACTCGGTGGAGATGCCCGCGCCGCTGAGCACCAGCACCCCGCCCGTGTCCAGGGCGTCGACGACCGGACCGAGGTCCGTGGTACCGGCCGGCCAGTCCTCGGCCGGCGTCCAGACGAGAGTGGGGCGCATCCGCATGCCGCAAGGGTACGCAGCGGCGCCGATTACCGGTCCGTGCCCCAGCGCCACACGAGCTCCCCGCCCTCCGGGACGGCCGCCCAGCGCGCGGCGGCGGCGTCCAGCCGCGGCCCGGTCCTGGCCAGCTGGTCCGTGCCGAGCGGGGCGGGGCCGACCCCGCGGCCGTCCGTCGGCAGTCCGCGCCAGACCCGGTAGGCCCAGTTCACGCGCAGCTCGGCGGCCATGACGGCGTCGCCGTCGCGGCGCAGCACCTTCAGCCCCGAGCGCCGGTGCCGGCCGGGGGAGACGAGCAGGAACCCCTGGAAGGTCGCGCCGCGGGCCGTGGCACCCCAGAAGCCGTCCTCGATCCCGAGGGCGGTCTCCACGACGGCGTGCACCAGGTCGTGCGGCATGCTCGGGCCCACCGGCTGGGCGGGCAGCCGGACGTCCGGTCCCCTGCGGTCGCGGACGACGATCTCGTGCTGGTTCTCCGGCAGCTTCCGGAACGACATCTCCATCACCGCGAACGGTAGGCCGAGGCCGGGCCGCCGCCAACCGGTTTTCACCGGTCCCGGCGGGTCAGGACTCCGGCGTGTCCGGCGCGTGGTGCGGACGCTCCGGCCGGGCGTCCGGCGCCTCGGCCAGCGTCCAGCTGGCCAGCAGGTCCAGTGCCCGCTTCGACGCCGACCCGGCCTCCGCCGTGTAGACGAACAGGGTCGTGTCCGGGTCGCCGGGCAGCGTCAGCGTCTCGTAGTCGACGGTGAGGTCGCCGACGAGAGGATGGCGGAGCCGTTTGGAGCCGTACGTGCGCTGGTGGACGCGGTGCTGCTCCCACCACGCGTCGAAGGCGCGGCTGCGGGCGCGCAGGTCCTCGACGAGCGCGAGCGTCGCCGGGTCGTCGGGTGCCCGTCCGACCTCGAAGCGGAGGCTCTCCACCGCCGCCCGCGCCTGGTCCTCCCAGTCCATGAACAGGGAGCGGGCGTCGTCGTCCAGGAACATCCAGCGCGCGTAGTTGCGCTCCCGGGGCGGCCGTCGGTCGAAGTCGCCGAACAGCGCCTTGGCCATGCGGTTGGCGGCGAGGATGTCGGTCCGGCGGCCCAGGACCAGCGCGGGCTCGCCGTCGAGGGCGTCCAGCAGCTGGTACACGCCCGGACGCACCCGCTGCACGGGACGCGGGTGCCGGGAGGGCGCCGCACCGCCGCCGATGAGGTCGTGCAGATGGGCGCGGCCCGTCTCGTCGAGGCCGAGGGCCCGGCCCAGCGCCTCGACCACCGAGGGGGAGGGGGTGATGGGCCGGCCCTGTTCAAGACGCGTGTAGTAGTCGGTCGACACCCCGGCGAGGAAGGCGACCTCCTCGCGGCGCAGACCCGGCACACGGCGTACCCGTCCGTCCGCGGGAAGCCCGGCGCGGGCGGGGTCGCCCTGACTCCGGGCCCGCCGCAGGAAGTCGGCGAGTTCCTTGTTCGTCTTGGCCACGGCACCAGTGTCGCCGAAACCGGCGGTGCGGGACTGGGTCTGCGCGTCCTAGGTGGCCGCGTCCCCGGTCGCGCAGGGCGGGATATGCGCCCCCACGGCCGGGTCCGCCGCCCCAGTCTGGAGACATGCCGAACTCCCCGGGGAAAGGCCCCGGGGCGGCCCGCCCCCCAGGAGGACGATCATGACTTTTCCGACCGACCGACCCGCGACCTGGTTCGTGACCGGCACCTCCCGCGGCCTGGGACTGGAGCTGGTCCGGCAGCTCCTGCGGCGCGGCGACGGTGTAGCGGCGACCACCCGGTCGTCCGAGCGGCTGCCGGCCGCGCTCGGCGACGACGTCGACACCGCGCGTCTGCTCCCGCTGACCGTCGACCTGCGGGACGAGGAGCAGGTCGCGCGGGCCGTGCGCCGGACCACCGAGCGCTTCGGCGGCCTGGACGTGGTCGTCAACAACGCCGGGTACGGCTACCTGGGCGCGGTCGAGGAGACCACCGGCCAGGACGTCCGGGACATGCTCGACGTCCAGGTCGCCGGCGTCTGGAACGTGCTCCGCGCCACGCTGCCCGTCCTGCGGGAACAGCGCGCGGGCCACATCGTGAACGTGTCCTCGGTCCTGGGGCTGACCGCCGTGCCCGGCTGGGCGCTGTACTGCGCCGGAAAGTTCGCCCTGGAGGGCCTGAGCGAGGCGCTGGCCGCCGAGGCCGCGGACTTCGGGATCGACGTGACGATCGTCGAACCGGGGTACTTCCGCACGGACTTCCTCACCCGGGACTCCCTCGCGCTGCCCGCCGCCACGACCGAGCACTACCCGGCCCTGCGGGAGATGGTCGAATCCCACCTCGCGCTCCAGGGCTCCCAGCTCGGCGACCCGGTCAAGGGGGCGGCCGCCGTCATCGACCGTGTGGTCGCCGGTCAGGGACCGCTGCGCCTGCTGCTGGGCTCGGACGCGCACGGCTACGCCACCGCCAAGGTGCGGGCGCTCCAGGCCGACCTGGACGCCAACGCGGCCACCGCGCCCGCGACGGACTTCCCCGCCGCCGCGTAGCGCGACGCCGGAACCGTCGGCCGCCGCGAGCGCCCCGGCCGGGCCCGTCCACGGTGCGCCCAAGAGGCACGGATCGTGCTGCTGGTGCTGTGCGCGCCGCCGCACGGAGGCGCGCCGCGACCCCCTGACGTGCCCGGTGCCTACGGTGCGGTGCGGAAGCGGAAGGCGCCCTCCGCGCCGCCGAGCGTGAGCCAGGTGTCCTGCTCGTGCCGGACCAGGCGCAGCGCCACCCGGTCGCAGCCGGCGCACCGCGCGGTCAGGCCGGGGTCCGGCCCGTACACGTGCAGCTCGGCCAGCGGGCCGGTCGAGCCGCAGTCCGGGCATCGCCACCAGGCCCGGGTCATGTCGACGGCGAAGATGTCCGACAGCGGCCCGGCCAGGCTGTTGCCGTCGACGTGCGGGGAGACCTCGGTCATCGGTTACCTCCAGGCGCGGGCGGCCGGGGGAGCGGGGCTCACCCGAACCGTTCGGTACGGATCGTGGCGGGGTCCTGCCCCGCGGACGTCAGCAGGTCGGCGGCGGTCTCGACGAAACCGGTGGGCCCGCAGACGTAGACGGTCCCGGCGGGCGTGAGCCGCTTGAGCGCGGGCTCCAGGTCGGCCGCCGTGAGCCGCCCGGCGGGGCGGGTGCTGCCGGGCGGAGCCTTCCGGGTGTACAGGAACCGGACGTCCAGGGCGGGATCGGGGCGCCCGAGCTCCTCGCGGTACCAGAGGTCGGCCTCGCCGCGCACGGAGTGGATCAGCTGGAACGCGCTGGTGGAGGCCGCCTGCCGGTGGGCGCGGACCATGGCCATCAGCGGGACGACCCCGGAGCCGCCGGCCACCAGGAGGACGGGCTCCTCCTGCTCGGGCCGCCACACGAACCAGTTCCCGAGGGGGCCGCGCACCTCCACGGACGCCCCGACCGGCAGGTCGTCCGCCAGATAGGGGGAGACCTCGCCGCCGGTCACGGGCTCCACGCCCAGCTCGAGGCGGGTGCCGTCGGCGGGCGCGCCCAGCGAGTAGCTGCGGGCCGCCTGATAGCCGTCGTCGGCGGTGAGCCGTATGTCGACGTGCTGACCGGCCAGGTGCCCGGGCCAGCCCGGCGCGTCCAGGACGAGGGTGCGGGCGGTGGCCGTCTCGTCCGCGCGCCCGACGAGCCGGGCCGTGCGCCAGGGGAGGGGCATCGTCAGTCCCCCCAGTGGCGCTGCTCCCGCCAGGGGTCGCCGTAGTTGTGGTAGCCGGCGGTCTCCCAGAACCCCGGTTCGTCGTCGGGCGTCAGCCGCAGTCCGCGCACCCACTTCGCCGACTTCCAGAGGTACAGGTGCGGCACCAGCAGACGGGCCGGGCCGCCGTGCTCGGGGGAGAGCGGGTAGCCGTCGTAGGTGTGCACGAGCCACGCCTTGCCGTCGAGGAGGTCCTCGAGTGGCATGTTGGTGGTGTAGCCGCCGTAGCTGTGGACGGCGGCGTACTCGGCGGTGGTCTCCACGTCGTCGAGCAGCGTGTCGAGGCTGACCCCGCGCCATCGGGTGTCGAACTTCGACCAGCGGGTCACGCAGTGGATGTCGTGCACGGACTCCTCCTGCGGGAGGGCCAGCATCTCGTCCCACGTCCAGGAACGTTCCTCACCGGTCTCCGTGGTGACCGTGAACGTCCACGTCTCGGTGGGCACGCGCGGAGTCGGACCCGCCGAGAGGACGGGGAACGACTCCGTCGGGTACTGCCCGGGCGGCAGGCGGTCGGTGAGGGACGTGGAACGCCTGCGTCCGTGGAATCCGGGGGAAAGAGAACTCACGACTGGTCTCCCTGGAACGGTGACACGTCAGCCCGCGTGAAGGACCCGTTCCTCACACTATTGGGCAGACGGCCGCCGTCGGCCACTCGCCGGACGGCCCCCGTCCGGGACGGACGGCGTCAGACTTCCGTCACCTCGGCAAAACCCTCCCTTGGCCGACCGCGCCCTACTGTCCGGGACAGTCAGCACCGCCGCCCTCCCGAGAGCCGAGGCCCGCTCCCATGACCGACCGACGTGCCCTGCTGGACCGGTTGCCCGTGTCCCCGCGCTTCTGGCGCAGCCCCCTGCGCGGGACATGGCTGACGTCCGTGCTCGGAGTCGTCCTGCTGGCCGGGGTGCCGCTGCTGTTCGTGACGGGCCTGCTGTCGTACGCCGCCTACAACCCCGGTCTGTCGCCGCTGAACGACAAGACGCCGGACAAGGGCCTGCTCGGCTTCTACCTCTTCTCCTGGCCGACCGATCCGCACTGGCTGTACCGGGTCACCCAGGGCGTCCACGTCACGCTGGGCGTGACCCTGATCCCGGTGCTGCTCGCCAAGCTGTGGTCGGTGATCCCCCGGTTCTTCGCGCTGCCGCCCGTGCGGTCGGCTGCTCAGGCACTGGACCGCCTGTCCCTGCTGTTCCTGGTGGGCGGCGGCCTGTTCACCTTCCTCACCGGGGTCCTCAACGTCCAGCTCGACTACGTCTTCCCCGGCTCCTTCTACCGTCTGCACTTCTACGGCGCCTGGGTCTTCTTCGGCGCGTTCGCGGCCCACGCCGCGCTGAAGATCCCCCGGACCGTGCGCGCGTTCCGGGAGCACGGCGGCCCACTCACCTACATCCGGGCCACGTCCTCAGTGGCTCCCGCCCCGCACGACGATCTGGCCGCACCCGACCCGGCACCGCCCACGCTGTCGCGGCGCGGACTGGCCGCGCTCGTCGGAGGCTCCTCGCTGCTGCTGCTCCTCACCACCGCCGGCCAGAGCGTCGGCGGGCCGCTGCGCCGCACCGCGCTGTTCGCGCCGCACGGCGGCGGCGACCCCGGAGGCGGACCCAACGGCTTCCAGATCAACAAACCGGCCGCCCTCGCCGGCGTCACCGCCGCGCGGACCGGAGAGGCCTGGCAGCTCGTGGTGACCGGCCCCGGCGGTCAAGTACGCCTGTCCCGCCAGGACTTGCTGGCGATGCCCCAGCACACCGCCGCCCTGCCCATCGCCTGCGTCGAGGGCTGGTCCACGGAGGACCAGCACTGGCGCGGGGTGCGGCTGCGCGACCTGGCCGCGCTGGTGGGGTACGAGCCCGAAGACGCACCGGACGTCCTGGTGGAGTCCCTGCAACTGCACGGCTCCTTCCGGCGGGCGGCTCTGCGCCACAACCAGGTGCGCGACCCCCGCTCCCTGCTCGCCCTCCAGGTCAACGGCGCCGACCTGTCGCCCGACCACGGCTATCCGGCCCGCGTCATCGTGCCGGCGGCCCCCGGCGTCCTCAACACGAAGTGGGTCGCCCGGCTGACCTTCGGGAGGGTCCTGTGACGAAGGCACCGGAGACCCGGCGCGTGAGCCTGTGGTGGCGCCGCTGGTACGGGGCGGGCCCCGGCCACCTGCTGCTGACCGCCGCCTCACTCGTGCTCGTCTGCTACGCGGGCCTGCGCCTGCTGGACGCCGGCGAGTGGATCACGGTCGTGTACTGGGTGGTCGGCGCGGCCCTCGCGCACGACCTGCTCCTGGTCCCGCTGTACGCGGCGATCGACCGGGGTCTGCGCGCCGTGCTCGCCCCGCACCTAATCAACCACGTGCGCTGGCCCGCCACCGTCTCCGCCCTGCTGCTCCTCGTCTGGTTCCCGCTGATCAGCGGAGGCGTGGACCGCTACGAGCGCGCCACCCTGCTGCCGGCCGGCGTCTTCCTCGTCCGGTGGCTCCTCGTGACGGCGGCACTGTTCGCCGTCTCCCTGGCCGCGGCGGCGCTACGAGCCGTACGGCGCCGCCGCCACGCCGAGGACCTGAACGCCGGTGCTGCGGAGCCGCGTTGAGCGATCTTGTACGCCGGCCGCCACGGTCGCTCAGCCGTGCTCGCGCCACCGCCGGACGGCCAGCGTCGCCGCCGTCACCGCGGTGAACGCCCCGAAGCCCAGGTTGACGGCGGTGTCGGCGCCGGCGACGGACGCCACGGCGTTGCCCAGGACACTGAGGACCAGCGCCGGCCACAGCAGGACACGGGCGAGACCGTCGGTGGCGGGTGGTTCGGGACGGGTCATGGCTCCTCCGGCGGGACCGACGGTGACGGTGGGGTGCGGCACCACCGACGCTAGGCGACGCCGCCCGGCCCGCCGATCCCGCAGGCACCCGGCCCGGGGTACAGCAGGCACCACCTCCCGCCGGGCCCGGCCATGACGACCCGCGGCCTCTTATAGGGTCGATCGCTGTGCTCGACGGAAGGAGTGAGCATGCCGAACGGCGACGAACACCAGGGCACGGGCCGCCGGGAGTACCTCGCGGGTGTCGTGAGGGACACGCTGGGCGCGATGCGACAACTGGTCTCCGGCCTCCGTACGGCCTTCCTCGCGCTGCTCGTCCTCGTCCTGCTCGCCCTGTGCGCACTGACCACCCCGCTCGGCGTGGGACTGCTCGCGGCGCCGGCCGCCCTGCGCGCCCTGCACGGGCTGGCCGGGAGCGAACGCGTCCGGCTGGCCCGGTTCGGACCCGAGGTCGTGGCGCCCGAACCGCCCCCGACCGCCCCGAGCGCCGCCCTCCGCGACCCCACCACCCGGCGTGAACTGCGCTGGCTGACCCGGCATGTCGTGGCGGGCCTGCCGCTGGGACTGCTCGGCTTCTGGCTGCCGGTCCTCGCCGTACGGGACCTGCTGTTCCCGCTGTACTGGCGGCTCGTCCCCGCCGACGCGACGGCCACGTCCATCGGCATCGGCTCGTCCACCTCGTGGGCGGACGCCGTCGCCGTCGCCCTCCTCGGCGTCGGCTGGATCGCCATCATCCTGGGCCTCGGCCCCGCCATGGCCCGCGCCCAGGCGAACCCCGGGCGGCGGCTGCTGGCGGCCGGACCGGAGACCGACCTCTCCCTGCGGATCGCGGAGCTGACCGCCACCCGCGCCGCCGCGCTGGACGCCCACGCCGCCGAACTGCGCCGTATCGAACGCGCCCTGCACGACGGCACGCAGAACCGGATCGTGTCCGTGACCGTGCTGCTCGGCGCCGCCCGCCGAATGGTGGCCCGCGACCCGGACGGCGCGCAGGAACTGCTGGAACGCGCCCAGTTGGCGGCCGAGCAGGCCCTCGCCGACCTGCGGGCCGTCTCCCGCAGCATCCTGCCGCCCGTCCTGTCCGACCGCGGCCTGGCCGGGGCGCTCACCGGCCTCGCCGCCGAGTGCGCCGTACCGTGCCACGTCGACGTCGACGTGCCCCGGCGCTGCGCCGCCTCGACGGAGGCGACCGCCTACTTCGTCGTCGCCGAGGCCCTCACCAACATCGCCAAGCACAGCGGCGCGACCCGCGCCACCGTCACCGCCCGGCTGGCCGGCGAACGGCTCCTGCTCACCGTCGACGACGACGGGCACGGCGGCGCCACGGCCCCCGCCGAGGCGTCCGGCGACGACGGGCCCGGCAGCGGCTCCGGGCTCGCCGGCATCCGGCGGCGCGTCGCCGCCCACGACGGTACGTTCCGCCTGACGAGCCCGCCGGGCGGCCCGACAACCCTGGAAGTGGACCTGCCATGCGGATCGTGATCGCCGAGGACGACGCCCTCCTGCGCGAAGGGCTGGCCCTGCTGCTGCGCGCCGAGTCACTGGACGTGGTCGCCACGGCCGGCACCGCCGAGGACGCCCTGGACGCCGTCGACCGGCACAAGCCCGACGTGGCCATCCTCGACGTACGGATGCCGCCCACCCACACCGACGAAGGCATCCGCGCCGCCGTCGAGGCACGCCGGCGCCACCCCGCGCTCGCCGTGCTCGTCCTGTCCGCCTACGTCGAGCAGAGCTTCGCGACCGAACTCCTCACCGGCGGCGTCGGCGGGCTCGGCTATCTGCTGAAGGAACGCGTGGGCCGGGTCGAGGAGTTCCTCGACGCGCTGCGCCGCGTCGCCGGCGGAGGCACCGCCATCGACCCCGAGGTCGTCGCCCAGCTCTTCACCCGCTCCCGCCGCGACACCCGCCTGGAACGCCTCAGCCCCCGCGAGAAGGACGTGCTCGGCCTGATGGCGGAGGGCCTCGGCAACAGCGCCATCGCCGAACGGCTCGTCGTCACCGACGGGGCCGTGCACAAACACATCCGCAGCATCTTCGCCAAGCTCGACCTGGCCCCCACGGACCAGCTGGACCGGCGGGTCGCGGCCGTCCTGCACTACCTGGAGGACGCCCGCCGGCGCTGACGGAACCACCCCGGGGTACAGCCTGCTGTACCCCCACTCGGGGTGTGCGCGGCAATGATCCGCCGGGCTCCCGGTGGTGTGCTGAGGACACGTCATCAGCGACCGCCGAGAGGACCCCGCAGTGAGTACCCAGACCCCCGCACCGACCAGTACACCACCGGCCGGCCGCACGGAGAGCGCGCTGCGCGGCAGCGTCCGCCGTCACCCGCTGACCTGGTTCTTCACCCTGGCCTATGGACTGAGCTGGGTGGCCTGGCTGCCGTACGTCCTCTCCGAGAACGGGCTCGGCGTCTGGCACTTCACCTTCCCCGGAGGCGCCGGCGCCTCCCAGATCACCGGCGTCCTGCCCGGCGCCTACCTCGGCCCCATCGGCTCGGCGCTCCTCATCATCTCCCTCACCGAGGGACGCGCCGGACTGCGCACCTGGCGGGGCCGCATGACCCGGTTCAAGGTCAGCTGGCGCTGGTACCTCGCCGTCCTCGTGTCGGTGCCGCTCGCGCTCGTCCTGGCCTCGGCCGCGCTGTCCGGCGACGGCCCCGCGCGGCCCTCCGCCACCGTGCTGCTCGCGTTCCTGCCCGGCCTGGCCGCCCAGATGATCACCACCGGGCTCGCGGAGGAGCCGGGCTGGCGCGAGTTCGCGATGCCGCGCATGCAGCGCCGCAACGGGCCCCTGGCCGCCACCCTCGTCGTCGGTGTCCTGTGGGGCTGCTGGCACCTGCCGCTGTTCCTCACCGACTGGGGCGGCGGCCCGGACGTGGCCTGGACCGAGCCGGTGGAGTTCGTCGTGACGGCCACCCTGTTCAGCTTCGTCATGACCTGGGTGTTCAACCGGTCCGGCGAGAGCATGCCGCTGGTGATGCTGCTGCACTGCGGGATCAACAACTACTTCTCCGTGGCCGGCGACGACCTGTTCCCCGGGATGTCCCGCGCCGACGTGACCCACGCCTTCCTCCTCGCCTCCCTCGCCGGCGCGGTCATCGCGCTCGCCGCCACCCGCGGCCGCCTGGGCCTGCCGAAGCCGCAGCCGGCCCCCGTCGAGACAGCGGCCCACTGAACCGGCTCTCCACCTCAACTCCTCTGTTCCGGAAGGCGTTTCCCATGCACCCGTCGTCCCCGGCCGCACCCGCCGTCACCCTGGAGAGCGTCACCAGGACGTACGACGGCGAGCAGCCCGTCGCGGCCCTCGCCGGCGTCGACCTCGACTTCCGCGGCGGCACCTTCACCGCAGTGATGGGGCCGTCCGGCTCCGGCAAGAGCACCCTGCTGCACTGCGCGGCGGGACTGGACCGCCCCACCTCCGGCCGCGTACGGATCGGCGGCACCGACCTGTCGACGCTGTCGGAGAAGCACCTCACCGCACTGCGGCGCGGCCGCGTCGGGTTCGTGTTCCAGGCGTTCAACCTGGTGCCCGCCCTGACCGTCGAGCAGAACATCCTGCTGCCGTCCCGGCTGGCCCGCAGCGCCCCCGACCCGCGCTGGCTCGCCGAGATCGTCGAACGCGTAGGGCTGGGCGCCCGGTTGACACACCGGCCCTCCGAACTGTCCGGCGGACAGCAGCAGCGCGTCGCGATCGCCCGCGCGCTGGTCTCCCGCCCCGAGGTCATCTTCTGCGACGAGCCGACGGGCGCCCTGGACACCCAGACCGCCGCCGACGTCCTGGCCCTGCTGCGGGCCGTCGTCGACGACGCCGGCCAGACCGTGATCATGGTGACCCACGACCCGGTCGCCGCCTCCTACGCCGACCGCGTCGTCGTCCTCGCCGACGGACGCGTCGTACGGGACATGCCCCAGCCCGGAGCCGCCCGTATCGCCGAGCAGCTCGCCCGGCTCGGCCGCCGGCAGTACGCCGTGCACGGGGAGGGCTGAGCCGTGCTGTCACTCGCCGCGCAGATGCTGCGCTTCCGCAAGGGCGGTTTCGCCGCCACCTTCCTCGCCCTCGCCGCCGGTGTCGCCGTCCTGATGACCTGCGCCCTGCTCGTGGAGTCGGGACTGCGGTACCACGGCACGCCCCAGCGCTACGCCCGGACCGTCGCCGTCGTCGCCGACCGGGACCTGACGATCACTCAGAAGGTGCTGGGCGAGGAGGAGTCCACCACACTCACCCTGCCGGAGCGCGGCAGCGTCCCCGGCTCCCTCGTGACCCGGATCGCCGACGTGCCGGGCGTGTCGAAGGCGGTGGGCGAGCGGTGGATCCCCGCCGTGTCACCGGCCGCGCCGGACACCCCCGTGACCGGGCGCGGCTGGGCGAGCGCCGCGCTCGCCCCGTACAAGCTGCTCGCCGGATCGCCGCCGCGCGGCGACGGCGACATCGCCGTCGACTCCCGGCTGGCGGACGCCGCGGGCCTGCGCCCCGGCGACCGCACCGAGATCGTCACGGGCGGCCGCACCCTCACCCTGAAGGTCAGCGGTGTCGTCGAGGCCGCAGGCGCCGGCAGCGGCAGCACGCTGTTCTTCACGGATGCCCGTGCGGCCCGCCTCGACCCGCGTCCCGGCCGCTTCGACGCCATCGGCGTGCTCGCCGAACCCGGCGCCGACAGGGCGGCCGTCGTCGCCGCGGTCCGCCGCGCCGCCGATCACGCCGGAGCCACCACCTACGTCGGCGCCGACCGCGGACTGGCCGAGGAACCGGAGGCGGCCGCCGCCCGGGACCTCACCGTCCAGGCCGGCGGCGCCTTCGGCGGGTACGCCGCCGCCATCATCGTGTTCACCGCCGCCTCCACCGTCGGCCTGTCCGTACGTCACCGCCGCCGCGAGCTGGCCCTGCTGCGGGCCGTCGCGGCGACCCCCGGCCAGGTCCGGACGATGATCCTCGCCGAAGTGGGCCTGCTCAGCGTCCTGGCCGCGCTCGTCGGTGTCCCGGTCGGCCTGGCCGCCACCGGCCGGCTCCGTGACGAACTCGTCGAACGGCACTTCGTCCCCGGCACGTTCACCGTCCAGGGCGGCCTGCTGTCCGGCCTCGCGGTCACCGCCGCCGTCGCCCTGGTCGCCCTCGCCGCCGCGTGGATCGCCGCGCTGCGCACCACGCGGATCAGGCCGACCGAGGCGCTCGGCGAGGCCGCCGTCGACAAGGGCCTCGGCGGCCGGACCCGCCTGGTGTCCGGGCTGGTGTTCCTCGCCGCCGGGGTGTCCCTGATCGGGCTCACCGGCGCCACCGGCGGTGACACGGCCCTCGGCGCCGCCATCGGCATGCTCTACACGTTCGTCCTCGCCATCGCCCTGCTCGCCCCCTGGATCAACCAGGGCGCCGCCCGCCTCCTCACCCCCGTCCTGCGCACGGTGTGGGGGAACAGCGGCTACCTCGCCGCCGCCAACCTGCGGGCGGGCGCCCGAGGCATGGTGGCCGTCCTCACCGCGCTCGTCCTGTCCATCGGGCTGGGCGGCACCGTCTGGTTCCTCCAGGACAACCTCCAGCGCCAGACCGAGGCCCAGTCCCACGACGGCACCCGCGCCCAGCACGCCCTCGTCGGCACGACCGGCCTGCCCGCGTCCGCCGCCGACCGGGCCCGCCGCATCCCGGGTGTCGAGGCGGCCACCGGAGTACGGCGCACCGGAGTCATCGTGCGCGGCGGTCTGGAACCGGCAACCGTGCTCGCCCAGGGCATCGACCCGAAGGGCGCCGACCGGACCATGGACCTCGGCGTGCGGTCCGGGGACCTCGAAGACCTCGACGGGAAGAACACCGTCGCCGTGTCCGCGTCCCTGGCCGGGGCGGCCGGCTGGAAGGTGGGCGACCGGGCACGCCTGTGGCTCGGCGACGGCAGCCCCGCCACCCTGCGGGTCGTCGCCGTCTACGACCGCGGCTTCGGCTTCGGCGACGTCACCCTCGGCAAGGCCACCCTCGCCGGGCACACCCGCACGAACCTCGACGACCACGTCCTCGTCCGCCCCGCCGCCGACGCCTCCCCGGCCGAGGTGAGCGCCGCCCTCGCCGGCCTCGCCCGCCAGTACCCGGGGGCCGGCGTCACCGGCACGGACCGGCTGACCGCCGAACTCGGCGCGGACCTCGCCGTCAGCGCCTGGCTCAACCGGATGCTCATCCTCGTCCTCGTCGGCTACGCCGTCCTCGCCGCCGCCAACACCCTGATCATGGCCGCGCTGGCCCGCACCAGGGAGCTGTCCCTGCTGCGGCTCGTCGGGGTGACCCGCGGACAGATCAAGCGGATGGTCCACGCCGAGCAGGCCGGACTGCTGGGCGTCGCCCTCGCCATCGGCGGGACCATCGCCGCCGTCACCCTGTCCTCGGTCGTCAACGCCGTCACCGGCGAACGCGTCCCCTACGTCCCCGCGCTCGGCTGGATCACCATCGTCGCCGGCACGGTCACCCTGGCCCTGGTCGCCGTGCTCCTGCCGATCGGCCGGGTGCTGCGCGTCAGCCCGGTACGGGGGATCGGGCTCCGCGAGTAACGGCGCCGGGCAGGCCGCCGGCCCCCGCTCGCACCGGGCGAGCGGGGGCCGGCGGCTGTCGGAGCCCTATGTCATGGCAGGGTCCATTTCTGGTTGGGGCCGGTGTGGCAGGTCCACAGGTGGACGGGGGTGCCGTCGTTCCAGGTGCCGCCCGAGGCGTCGAGGCATTTGCCGGAGCGGGGGTTGCGGACGGTGCCGTCGGTCTGCGGCACCCACTGCTGGGCGCCGGTTCCGTTGCAGGTCCACAGCTGGATCTTCGTGCCGTCCGCGGTGCCGGCGTTGTCGATGTCGAGGCACTTGCCGAGGGCGCGGAAGGTGCTGTCGGTGTCGACGGTCCAGCGCTGGGCGGCGGTGGTGTTGCACGTCCAGATCTGCACCTTCGTCCCGTCGGCGGTGCCCGCGTTGTCCACGTCCAGGCACTTGCCGTTCACACCCCGCACCTCGCCCGTGCGCGGACCGGACGGGCTCCCGGCCTGCTTGATCCGGACGTTGCGGAACGCCACCTCGTCGCCGTCGCCGTGGTTCTGCAGCCCGATGTGCCCCTGCCTCAGACTGCGCGCCGGATCGGTGTTCGTGAAGTCGTTGATCCTGCGCCCGTTCAGGAACACCTCCAGCCGCTCCCCGGTGACCCGGATCTCGTACGTGTTCCAGCTGCCCGGCGGGTTCAGCGCCGCGTCGCGGGCGGCGAGGTCGGCCGACTTGAACCCGTACACGGCCCCCGTGGTCCGGTCGGCGCTGTCGGTGGCGTCGATCTGGATCTCGTAGCCGTTGTCCACCGCCGACCACGGGTCGTCGGAGGCCGGGAAGCCCACGAAGACACCGGAGTTGGCGTCGCCGGTCATCCGCCAGTCCAGCTTGAGCGAGTAGTCGCCGGTGAACTCCTGGGCGTCGTACCAGAACAGGCCGAGGCCGCCGTGCGAGGTGAGGGTCCCGTCGGACAATGTGAAGCCACCGGGGCCCGCCTGCCTCCAGCCGGACGTGCCGCCGCCGTCGAACAGGGACGTGTAGCCGGTCTCCGGGCGGCAGTCGGCCTGGACGAGCCCGGCGGCCCAGCGGACCCCTCCGAGCAGATGCCGCCGGAAGGCCGGGTCCGCATACGACTCCTCGGTGTGACCGCCCCCGGTGTAGAAGGCGCGGCCACCGGCGTAGTCCTTGCACCAGGCGATCGGATGGTCGCCCGACATGGTGCCGCCGGAGTAGCTGGACTCGTCGAGCGAGGCCAGCACATGGGCCGAACTACGCGGATTGGTGCGGTAGTTGTACCACTCGTCGGTGCGCTGCCAGGTGCGGCCCAGGTGGGCGGTGGCGTCGTGCGCCCGGTCCTCGACCTTGACGGTGGCCGGCTGGATCGCCGGGTGGGACTGGAAGAGCGCGCCGGCCAGGCCCTCGTAGAAGGGCCAGTCGTACTCGGTGTCGGCGGCGGCGTGGACGCCGACGTACCCGCCGCCCGCGCCGAGGTACTGCTCGAACGCCGTCTGCTGGGCGCCGTCCAGCACGTCACCCGTGGTCGACAGGAAGACGACCGCGCGGAACTGACTCAGGTTGGCCGCGGTGAAGGCCCCCGCGTCCTCGGTGGCGGTGACGGTGAAGTTGTTCGCCGCACCCAGGTCACGCAGTGCTGCTACGCCCTCGTCGATCGAGGAGTGACGGAAGCCCGCCGTCTTGGAGAAGACCAGGACGCGGTAGGCGGGGTCGGCCGCGGGCGCCGCGACCGGCGCGTGCGGTGCGTCGCCCGGCAGTGCGGCGGCCTGGGGAGACATGCAGAGCGCGGCGCCGGCGAACATCGCGGTGGCCGCTTTGAGCAGAGTGCGCATCACGAGGTGCCTCCCTTCTACGGCAGGGTCCATTTCTGGTTGGGGCCGGTGTGGCAGGTCCACAGGTGGACGGGGGTGCCGTCGTTCCAGGTGTCGCCCGAGGCGTCGAGGCATTTGCCGGAGCGTGGGTTGCGGACGGTGCCGTCGGTCTGGGGAGTCCACACTTGGGCTGCGGTTCCGTTGCAGGTCCACAGCTGGATCCTCGTGCCGTCCGCGGTGCCGGCGTTGTCGATGTCGAGGCACTTGCCGAGGGCGCGGAAGGTGCTGTCGGTGCCGACGGTCCAGCGCTGGGCGGCGGTGGTGTTGCACGTCCAGATCTGCACCTTCGTCCCGTCGGCGGTGCCCGCGTTGTCCACGTCCAGGCACTTGCCGTTCACACCCCGCACCTCGCCCGAACGACTGCTCCCGCCCGAGGCGGTGGTGAAGGAGAAGTCGTCCACGTCGAACAGGGCACCGCTGCCACCCTTGAAGACGAGGAAGAGAGGAGCCGACGCGGCCGGCTGGTCGCTCAGGGACGTCGTGACGTCCTGGAAGGTCTCCCAGCCGCCGGTGACGGGCACGGTGACCGTGCCGAGCAGGGTGCCGGTCGCGGAGCCGGTCCGCACCTCGATGGTCCCGCCGGCGCCCGCCGAGGAGACACGTGCCGTGAACGTCCGGGCGTCGGCCAGGTTGTACGGCGTGAAGGAGATCCAGTCGCCGTTGTGGATCTCCCCGACCGTACGGCCGCCGTGGGCCGGTGTCTTCTGGATGATCTGCACGCCCGAGGAGCCGCCGTAGTGCTCGGCCTGCCGGTGGCTGGGCTGGGTGACCCGCTGGTCGTGCGTCGTCAGCGCGGGCTGGCCCGCCGCGCCCTTGTCGGTGTACTCGGCGTCGACGACCCCGAAGATGTTGGCGTTCGGGTCGTGTTCGCCGTCGGCCAGGGTCTGCAGGGTGCCCGTGCAGCCGGTGGCGGAGGTCTGCGGATGTCCGTGGCTGTCGTGCCCGATGATGAAGGTGACCTTCACCCGGGAGCAGTCGATCGTCCCGTCCTCCGGGTCGGTGACGGTCACCTTGAACGGGATGGCGGCGCCGAAGTCGTGGATCTGCCCGTCGGCGGGCGTGTCGATCCGCACGGTCGGGGCGGTGTTGCCGACGGTGATCTGCACGGAGGCCGTGGCGGACTTGCCGGTGGAGTCGGTGACCTTCAGCGTGGCCGTGTACTGGCCCTCGGCGGTGTAGGTGTGCGACGGGTTCGCGGCGGTGGAGGTGGCGCCGTCGCCGAACGTCCACGCGTAACTGAGCGTGTCCCCGTCGGGGTCGCTGCTGCCGGCCGACGAGAACGACACGGACAGCGGGGCCTTCCCGGAGGTGACGCTCGCCTTGGCCTGCGCCAACGGGGCGCGTCCACCGGTCACATGCTCGATGCGGTACAGCGCGGAGTTCTCGTCCCCGTTGAAGTACCCGGTGCCGTAGTCCAGGACGTACAGCGCGCCGTCCGGGCCGAAGGCCATGTCCATCACCTGGGTGCCGGCCCACGGGAACGCGTTGATGGACTGCACGGTGCCGTCGCCGCCGGCCTCGATCCGCTTGATCCAGCGGCGGCCGAACTCGCCGGCGAAGAAGTCGCCGTCGTAATCCTGCGGGAACTTCACGTCCGAGGAGGAGGCGGCGTCGTACCGGTAGACCGGGCCGCCCATGGGGGACTCCGAGCCGTTGCCGAACTCCGGCACCGAGTTGCCGTCGTAGGGGATCCAGGCGGGCTGGGCGGGCGGCAGTTCGGTCAGGCCGGTGTTGCGCGGCGAGGTGTTCCTGGGTGCCGCGCAGTCGAACCGGGACCCGGACGTGCCGGTCGCGAAGTCGAAGTCCACATAGGCGTCGTTCTTGCCGGTGCAGTACGGCCAGCCGAAGTTGCCGGCCTTGGTGACGCGGTTGAACTCGACCTGTCCGGCGGGGCCCCGGGAGGGGCTGGCGGTGCCGGAGTCGGGGCCGTAGTCACCGACGTAGACGACGCCGGTGGCCCGGTCGACGCTCATCCGGAACGGGTTGCGGAAGCCCATCGCGTAGATCTCGGGCCGGGTCTTCGCGGTGCCGGGCGCGAACAGGTTTCCGGACGGGATCGTGTACGAGCCGTCGGCCGCGACCTTGATCCGCAGGATCTTGCCGCGCAGGTCGTTGGTGTTGCCGGCCGAACGCTGGGCGTCGTACGCCGGGTTGCGGGAGGCGCGCTCGTCGATCGGCGTGAAGCCGTCGGAGGCGAACGGATTGGAGTCGTCGCCGGTCGACAGGTACAGGTTGCCGGCCGCGTCGAAGTCGATGTCGCCGCCGACGTGACAGCACAGGCCGCGGGAGGCGGGAACGTCCAGGATCTTCTTCTCGCTGGCGAGATCGAGCGTGTTGTCGCCCTTCAGGACGAACCGCGACAGCCGGTTCACCCCGTCGAACGGCGTGAAGTCCGAGGCGCTTCCGTCCGAAGGGGCGTCCCCGGCCGGTGTGTTGAGCTTCGGGGCGTAGTACAGGTAGACGAACCGGTTCGACGCGAAGCCGGGGTCGGCGGCGACGCCCTGCAGGCCCTCCTCGTCGTGGCTGTAGACGTCGAGCCTGCCCGCCACGGTGGTGGTGCCGGCGGCGTCGGTGCGGCGGAGCGTGCCGTCCCGCGCGGTGTGCAGGACCGAGCGGTCCGGCAGCACCGTCATCGTCATGGGTTCGCCGGTCTCGGCGACCCCCTTGGCCAGGGTGACCTGCTGGAAGTCCTCGGCCGCCGCCGCGCGGGAGGCGGGTTCGCCGCTCGGGGCCGCGGTGGCGGGGCCCAGCGGCAGGGCCAGGGCGAGGGCGCACACCACGGCCGGCAGCGCCGTACGGACACGTCTGAGCGAGGGCGATCTCGTGCGCATGGAGTACTCCATGGGAGACGGGGTGGCGGCGGTCGCCGGAATAACGCCGGACGGCCGCCGGTGGGGGGTTGCGGGCGCGCGCCGTCGCGCCATCGAGCACAGGCCCGCGGGTTCCGTCGGGCCTCATGAACGGTTCGATTCCCGGAAGTTAGCGGGCTTCGTCCGCGCTCGTAACCCCTTCCGCACAAGATCTCGTCACTTTTCTCATGGCGGAGACAAAGTGGTGGAGCCGGACCCCGCCCTCCTCGGGGTGCCCGGCTCCTCCTTCGTCGCGGACGCGGCTCAGCGCACGCGCGCCACGCCCGCGTAGATGCCGCTCGGCTCCGCCCCGGCCGCCGGGGACGACGGCGCCCACTCGGTCGCCGTCACCAGACCCGGCGCCACGAGGTCCAGCCCGTCGAAGAACCGCTCCACCTCCGGGCGAGGCCGGAACGCGAGCTGGATGCCACCCTTCGCGTACTCGGCGACCACCTGGTCCGAGAGCTCCGGGAACAGGTCGGACGAGGCGTGCGACAGGATCAGGTGGCTGCCCGACGGCAGGGTGTCGACCAGCGCGCGGACGATGCCGTGGGCGTCCTGCTCGTCACTGATGAAGTGCATCAGGGCGATCAGGGACAGCGCGACGGGCCGGTCGAAGTCCAGGACGCGCCGGGCGTGCTTGACGATCGACTCCGGGTCGCGCACGTCCGCCTGGATGTAGTCGGTCGCCCCCTCGCGCGTGCTGATCAGCAGCGCCTCGGCGTGCCGCAGGACGATCGGGTCGTTGTCGGCGTACACGACCTTGGCGGCCGGGACGACGTTCTGCACGACCTGGTGGAGGTTCGGCTCGGTGGGGATGCCGGTGCCTATGTCCAGGAACTGGTCGGTGCCCTGGGAGGCGAGCCAGGCGGCGGCCCGGTGCATGAACTGCCGGTTCTGCCGGGCGCCGTCACGCGCCTCCGGAGGCAGCCGCTCACCCACCGCCTCGTCCACGGGGTAGTTGTCCTTGCCGCCGAGCAGCCAGTCGTACACACGGGCCGGATGGGCCCTGCTGGTGTCGATCTGCACGGACGGCTGGGAATCGGTCGTCATGTCAGCTCCATCGCGCCGGTGGGGGAGAACAGGCCGCGTACGCCAGACGATCTTACGTCGCTCAACCATCTCCCGTGTATGGGCGAGGAGTTGGGGACGAGAACCGGTCGGACACCACACGGCCGGCATGTGACGCCGGGTCGGCGTACAGACGGAACCGGCTTCCCCTACCCTGCCGTGTATGACCGACCCCGACCTCGGACCCGTCACCTGGCCGCCCGCACCGATCAGGACCGGACGGCTCGTGCTGCGCGCCGCCGAGGCCCGGGACCGGGCGACCTTCATCGAGCTGCTGGCGTCGCCGGAGGTGCACACCTACCTCGGAGGTCCCCGGGAGCGTGACGAACTCGAGCGGGGGGTGCCCGCGGTGCCCGAGTCGTGGCCCGGAAGTTTCGTCGTCGAGTTCGACGGGCGGATGATCGGGCAGGTCCTGGTCCGGAGGGTCACCGAGCACCGCGCGGAGGAGGCCGTGGGCAAGCTCGACCTCGGCTATCTGTTCCTGCCGCGGGTGTGGGGGCACGGGTACGCCGCCGAGGCGTGCGCGGCGGCGCTCGACTGGATCGACGCCCGCCTGCCCGGTGAGCCGGTGGTGCTCGCCACGCAGACCGCCAACACCCGCTCGCTGCGCCTCGCGGCGAAGCTCGGGTTCACCGAGGTGGAGGTGTTCCGGGCCTGGGGCGCCGAGCAGTGGCTCGGCCGACGGGCTCCGGTGGCGCCCGCCGGGTGACCCCGCCTCTGTACGGCGCCCTACAGCCGGCCCCGCCGCGCGGCCTGCCACGCCAGCCGCATCCGGGTCGCCGCGCCGGCGAGTTCCCTCATGCGCTGGATGTGCCGCCGCACCGTGCGCCGGCTCAGCCCCAGCTGGGTGGCCACCGCCTTGTCGGCGACGCCGGCCACCAGCAGGGCGAGCAGCCGCCGGTCCGTCGCGGACAGCGGGCCGGGGCCGCCGACGCCGTCCGTCCCGGCGACCGGCCCCGGGTCATCGACGTCCAGCGGGACCGCGTCCTCCCGGTACCGCTCGAACAGCGCGACTGGGGCGGCGAGCGGATTGCTGTCCCGCGAGCAGCACGCCGACGTCGCACAGGTTCCGGTCCACCAGCCCGGCAGAATCCGGCGGCGGCGATCACGGTGTCACTCGTTTTCGCCCCGGCAGAGCTGGGACATGTCGCCACCGCGGCACCGAAGTGATCGCCCGGTCCTGCGCGTTCAGCGGGACGCCGACGCCGCCAGCATGGGGAGCGACACGATGTCCGCGAGCGCCTGCTGACCGGCGATGTTGGCGTGCACGCCGTCCCCGGTGTCGTACGGCGGGTTGATGCTGTTCGGCTTCACGGGGTCCCGCAGCACCTGGTCGAAGGGCAGCACGCCGTCACAGGTCCCGGCGCAGGTGTTCCACGTCGAGACGAACGTGCCGACGGTGTGCCGGTCCCGGTTGTTCTGGTCCGAGTAGCCGGGGCGCGGGGTGATGGGCGTGACGTAGACCTTGACGCCCGCGGCCCGCAGCCGCCGGAAGACGTCCCGGTAGCTGTCCAGGATCGGCCCGGCCTCGCATCCGGCGGCGAGGTCGTTGGTGCCGTAGTAGAAGAGGACGCCGGTGACCCCGTGCAGGGCGAGGACGTCGCGATCCAGGCGGGACACCGCGTCCAGACCGCGCAGCGACGGGTCCATGCGGGGACAGGTGGCGGCGCTGGTGGTGCCGCCGATGCCGGCGTTGGCGACGGTGAACTGCCGGTCGGCGGGCAGCTCTTCGGTGATGCGCCGCGCGACGCCGTCCGTCCACCGCAGGTTCTCGCCCGGACGCTGGCAGCCCGGCCCGCAGTCGGTGGACCCGGTGCCGTCGACCACCGAACTGCCGTACGCGACGAGCGTGCCGCGCAGCCGCGGGTTGTGCACGTCGACGGCGCTGACCAGGTAGGTGGCGCCGGTCGTCCGCGTGTACGCGGTGCCCGAGGCGTCGGCGGTGTGGTCGCCGGAGCCGGGCGGGGTCAGGTAGTTGGTGCGGAACGCGCTGTTGTGGACGCCCGCGGCCACGGTGCCGGACACGGAGACGGACACCGCGACGTCGTCCTGGGCGGCCGTGCCGAGCCGGGCCGGATCGCTCCACACCTCACCCCCGGCCGGCACGACGACCGTGCGGCTCCCGGCGAAGGTGACGGAAACCGGGGCGCCGTCCGTCGCCGCGCCGGCACCGTCGGTGTGTGCCACGGTCGCCGCCGTCACCGTCAGCGGCGTCTGCCCGAAGGTGTTCTGCAGACGGACCCGCAGCGCGTCACCGCCCTGGCTCAGATGACTGATCATGCGCACGGACTGGTCGTTCAACTGCTCGGTGGCGAGCCCCTGTTGGGAGCTCGCCCATGAGGTGAACCAGCCCTTCGAGGCCGACGGTCGCTGCGCCCCGGCGGCGGTGGGGGCGGAGGCGGCGACCACCGACGTCGTGAGGGCGAACGCCAGGGCGGCGGCGAGGCGGCCCGCACGCAGACGCCGGAGGCGGCCGAGGCGGTGAGGGGTGTGGGGGAGAAGAGAGCTCATTGGTTCCTGTCCTTCCCGTGGGACGGGTGTCACGAGCGTGAAGAGCCTTTCCCCGCCCCCGTAACGGCAACCCCGATCGACGAAGGGTGCAGGCACACGCCGGGTGTTCGTCGGCGGCGAAGTCGCATGCGCCGTACGCCCGTTGCTGCCACGGTGGGACGATGACGACGACCACGACACCGGACGGACGGCCCGTACCGCCCCCGCACGCCGGCGAACGCGCCATGCTGGAGGCGTGGCTGGACTTCCACCGCGCCACCCTCGCCCTGAAGTGCGCGGGCCTGGACGACGCCCGGCTGCGGCAGGCGGCGGTTCCCCCCTCCTCGATGACGCTGCTCGGGCTCGTGCAGCACATGGCCGAAGTCGAACGCAACTGGTTCCAGCGGATCTTCGCGTCCCTGGACGTCCCGCCCGTCTTCGGCGACGGCGACGGCGACGGGCACGGCTTCGCGCTCGATCCGGACCGTGGGATCGAGGAGGCGACGGCCGCCTGGCGGGCCCAGATCGCCCGGGGTCGCGAACTGACCGCCGGAGCCTCGCTCGACGACGTCGGGCGCCTGTCCGAGCGCGATGCCGGGATCGTCGGTGACGCGGGTGTCTCCCTGCGCTGGATCCTGGTGCACCTGATCGAGGAGTGCGCCCGTCACAACGGCCACGCCGACCTGATCCGCGAACGGCTCGACGGGGTCACCGGGGTCACCGGAACGTAGGCCGTGTCCGCGAAGTCCCGCCTGCCGCCTGCCGCCCGGCACGCACTCTCGCCGCGCGTGACCCACACCCGGAACACTTGACGGCTGTCAAACCACGGGCGCATGCTTGACGCGTCAAGTAAATCGGTGTCTGTGGGCACCGACTGCCACGTCTTTCAGGAGTGCTCAGTGTTCTTCAGCAAGACCCGTGAGGCCGCATCCACCCCTGCCGGTCCTTCGGCGCCGCGGCGACGCCGGAAGAAGGTCGGCGTCATGATCGGCGTCGCCGCGGTGGCCGTGACCGCGCTGGCCGTCCCGGCCTCGGCGCAGGGCCAGGGAACGCACCACGGCTCGACCGGTGGGTCCCATCACCACTACCAGTCGCCGCTGCAGGTGACCTCGGCGTTCTACGCCAGCTACAACGGCGACCTGGCGGCGGGCTTCGACCGCTACATATCCAAGGACCTCGTCCTCCACGGCTTCAACGGGCCGGAGGACCGCGAGGACTGGCTCAAGGGTGACCTCGACATCAAGGCCGGGTTGACCGGATTCAAGATGACCGTCCTGGACCAGATCGTGGAGGGCGACAAGGTCGTCACCCGCTGGAGCTTCGCCGGCCGTCACACCGGAACGGTCTTCGGCATCCCGGCGTCCGGCCGAGACGTGCAGCTCAGCGGCATCTCCATCGACCGCGTCATACACGGTCAGTCCGTGGAGCACTGGTCGGAGGGGAACTTCGGCGTGTTCCTGGACGAGCTCCGCGGTGAGACACCCCCCGGCACCGTCCACCCCACCACCAAGTAACACCGCACCAGCCACCTGACCTCGGCGCAGGGCTCTGAGGGTCTGACCCGAGCCCAGTGGCAGACGCCCCAGGTGCAGTGCGCACTGCACCCGGGGCGTCCACGCCGGGGAGTGGACGCGCAAAGCCATCCACCCGACGCGACGCCGACGACGCCGCCGCCTCCGGCGCCCGTGTTCTCGCCGCGCTTCTCGCTTCCGACCGGGCCTCCTGCATCGCCGGCGCCAACTAACGCCGTCGACGGCGGCGCAAGCGCCTGATGACCCAGGCCCTCCCGGTCAACCACCGTGCGGCTGAAGGCCGGCAGGACCTCGCGGCGTGTCGAGACCGCGCCGCGCCGCGCCACCCCCGAGGCCGAAATCCCGCGCACGCCGCGCCCAAATGCCCGACTTGCAGGGGCAATTCAAGCCGTCGCCTTGGCAGTCCCATGACAAACGCAAGGATCCGGTGTCACCCTTCTGCTCGAGTTCACCGTCCGTCCACGTGGTCCTCACGCGGCGGGCGCTTCCCACCCCCCACCTCCTTCCACCCGCATGCCGTGCAGCGCAAAGGACCGGCCCACCCCGCCGGTCCTCTCGTCCACGGTCCCCACCCGGGCCGACCGTCGTCCTGAAGGAGTCACCTTGTCCCTGCGACACCGCGCCCTCGTCCGGCGCAGACGCGCAACCGGCATGGCCCTCACGGCAGTCGGGGCCCTCCTGGCCCTGGCCGCCCCCGGCCTCGCCGCCGCCGCGCCGGCCGACCCGGGCCCCGCGAAGATCACCGCCATACCCCGGGCGGGCGCCGCCCCGGCCTCCCTGACCCCCGCCCGCCGCACCGCCCTCATCAAGAGCGCCCAGTCGGAAGCGGCCGGCACCGCACAGCGGATCGGCCTCGGCGGCAAGGAGAAACTCCTCGTCAAGGACGTCGTCAAGGACGCCGACGGCACCACGCACACCCGCTACGAACGCACCTACGCCGGGCTCCCCGTCCTCGGCGGCGACCTCGTCGTCCACGACAAGAGCGGCCGTACGACCGTCACCAGGGCCGCCAAGGCGACGCTCGCCCTGTCCTCGCTCAGCCCGAGGATCACGGCGTCCGGCGCGGCCGCCAAGGCCCTCGGCGCCTCGAAGAAGGCCGACGTCAAGAGCCCCGAGACCGAGCGGGCACCCCGCCTGGTCGTCTGGGCCGGCGACGGCAGGCCCGCGCTCGCCTGGGAGACCGTCGTCGAGGGCGTCCAGAAGGACGGCACGCCCAGCGAACTCCAGGTCGTCACCGACGCCGCCACCGGCAAGCAGCTCCTGGCTGCCGAGAAGGTGCACACCGGCTCCGGCACGGGCCAGTTCGTCGGCGAGGTCGAGATCGGCACCACCCTGTCCGGCTCGACGTACCAGCTCATCGACCCGGACCGGGCCAACCAGAAGACGTACGACCTGAACCAGGGCACCTCGGGCACCGGCACCCTCTTCACGGACGACAACGATGTCTGGGGCAACGGGCAACCCTCCAACCGCCAGACAGCGGGCGTGGACGTGGCCTTCGGCGCCGCGGCGACCTGGGACTACTACAAGGACACCTACGGCCGCAACGGCATCCGCAACGACGGAGTCGCCGCCTACAGCCGCGCCCACTACGGCAACAACTACGTCAACGCCTTCTGGCAGGACTCCTGCTTCTGCATGACGTACGGCGACGGCTCGGGCAACAACAACCCGCTGACCGCACTCGACGTGGCCGCCCACGAGATGAGCCACGGTGTCACGGCCGCCACCGCCGGCCTGGTGTACTCCGGCGAGTCCGGCGGCCTCAACGAGGCCACCTCGGACATCTTCGCCGCGGCCGTCGAGTTCCACGAGAACCTGCCCGCCGACCCCGGGGACTACTTCGTCGGCGAGAAGATCGACATCAACGGCGACGGCACCCCGCTGCGCTACATGGACAAGCCGTCCAAGGACGGCGCCTCGAAGGACAACTGGAGCTCCACGCTGGGCGGCATCGACGTCCACTACTCCTCCGGTCCCGCGAACCACTTCTTCTACCTGCTGTCCGAGGGCAGCGGCGCGAAGACCGTCAACGGCGTCGACTACGACAGCCCCACCTACGACGGGCAACCCGTCACCGGCATCGGCATCGAGAACGCCGCCGCCATCTGGTACCGGGCACTGACGACGTACATGACGTCGACGACCAACTACGCCGGCGCCCGCACCGCCACCCTGTCCGCCGCCGCGGACCTCTTCGGCGCCTACAGCCCGACCTACCTCGCCGTCGCCGACGCCTGGGCCGGCATCAACGTCGGCAACCGCATCGCGCTCGGCGTGAACCTGGCCCCGGTCGCCGACCAGATCAGCGGCGTCAACCAGGAGGTCAGCCTCCAGCTGGACGCCTATACCACCAACTCCGGGGCGAGCCTCACCTACGAGGCCGAGGGGCTGCCCGAGGGCCTGAGCATCAGCCCGACCGGACTGATCAGCGGCACCCCGGCCGCGCTCGGCACCAGCGACGTCACCGTCACGGTCACCGACAGCACCGGCGCGACCGCCTCGGACACCTTCACCTGGCAGATCGCCTACGTCTACGCGAACAGCACACGCGTGGACATCCCGGACAACGGGCCGGCCGTCCAGTCCCCGGTGACCATCACCGGCCGCGAGGGCAACGCCTCCGCGACCACCTCGGTGTACGTCAACATCGTCCACACCTACCGCGGCGACCTGGTCGTCGACCTCGTCGGCCCCAACGGCACCGTCTACCCGCTGCTCAACCGCAGCGGCGGCTCCGCCGACAACGTCGACCAGACCTTCACCGTCGACGCCTCGGCCCAGCCGCTCAACGGCACCTGGGCGCTGCGCGTCCAGGACAAGGCGTCCATCGACGTCGGCTACATCGCCCGCTGGACCCTCACCCCCTGACCCAGGTCACCGCGGTCACCGCGCGCCGCCGTCCGGACCCCTCGGGGCCCGGGCGGCGGCGCCGTCACGAGGTGCGGGCGGGTGCCCGGCGGGCCGCCGATGACCAGCGGAAAACCCCCCTCCGGCGCCCGGATACCATGTGCGCACCGACGGCGGTCCCACCCAGGAGGGCGCGCCGGGCGACGCGAAAGGTGGCTTGGTTGCCCATGACACATCGGGCCCAAAGGTGAGTTCCATATCGCCGCGGACGTCTCCGAGCGAAACGGACACGGCCGAACGCCCCGCGCTGTGGCGCCGGCCACGGGCGATGTTCTGGACCGCGGCCGGTCTGGCGGTCCTCGGCTTCCTGGTCGCGCTGGAGATCGCCGCGCGCCGCATCGGCGTCGAGGGACCGATGACCAGTCAGGTCAAGGACCTCTGGTACGCCCCCAAACCGGGACCGCTCTACGCGGGCCTCGCGCTGCTGATGGTGGTGCTCACCTGGCGCGAGCGCCTCCTCGCGGCGGGCGTCGCGATCGGCATCGACGTCGTCTTCGCCCTGATACGCGGGGCGTTCGGCATCGCGGCCCCCAGCGAGTACTTCCTCGGCAGCGGCGCGCTCTGGGTGATCCTGGCGTTCGCGGTCATCGCCGTGACCCGCCGCACCGGCGCCGAACGCACCCTCCTGCTCAAGGGCGTCGGACTCGCCTTCCTGCTCATAGCGGGCCGCAAGACCGGTGACACCTGGCTGATCATCACGGCCAAGACCCGCACGATGGTGCTCGATCCCTACGTCGCCACCGCCGACCGCGCCCTCGGCGACCCGTCATGGCTGGTCGGCCGGATGCTCGAGGCCACCGGGCCGGTCGGCAACACCGTCGTCCAGCTCGTCTACGCCCAGCTCGCCGTGGCCGCCGTCGTCGTCGCCCTGTACCAGCTGCGCGGCGTGGCCGCCGAACGCCGCTTCCCACGCCACCACCTGGTCCGTACCTTCCTGGTCATCGGACTGCTCGGCCCGGCCTTCTACATGATCTTCCCGGTGGTCGGCCCCGTCTTCGCCTACGGCCCCGGCGCGTCCGGAACCGGCGGCGTGGAGTGGGCACTGCTCAACCTGTGGCCCCACACCCCGCCACCCCTCGGCACCCCGCACCCCATCCCGTACGACGGACTCACCCCCCGCAACTGCATGCCGAGCCTGCACACGGCCTGGAGCATCGCGATCTTCATCCACACCCGCAGGGCCCCACGCCTGCTGCGCCACGCCGGCACCTTCTGGCTGGTCGCCACCCTCACCGCGACCCTCGGCTTCGGCTACCACTACGGCGTGGACCTGCTCGCCGGCGTGGTGTTCGCGCTGACGATCGAGGGGGCGCTGCGCGCACAGGAGCGCGGCTGGGACAGACCGGCGACCGCGCTGGTCTCCTACGGCACGACGGTGTTCGCGGCCCTCCTGCTGAGCTACCGCTACCTGCCCGTGGAGATGGCCGTGCACCCGCGTATCTGGGGACCGCTGCTGGTCCTCGTGACGGCCTCGGTGGTCTACGTCTACCTCCGCACGACCAGGCTCTGGGACGCGGAGACGAAGCCGGCGCCGGCCCGGCAGCCGAGCCCGCACCCCGAACCGGCCTGACATCCGGCACGGAGGCTGGGCCCGGTCGAGGACCGGGCCCCGCCTCCGTCACGAACCTAGTTCCGGTACCGGAACACGATCCGCCCCCGCGCCAGGTCGTACGGCGGCAGCTCGACCAGGACCCGGTCGCCCAGCATGATCCGGATGTAGTGCTTGCGGATCTTCCCGCTGATGTGCGCGAGCACCTGGTGCCCGTTCTCCAGCTCCACGGTGAACATGGCGCTGCGCAGGCACTCGACGACCCTGCCCTCGACCTCGATGACGTTCTTGGGCCCGGTCATCGGACCAGCTCCAGTGCGTTGCCCACCGGCCGCGCCCCGGCGCCACGGAACAGCGCCGACGCCGCCGCGTTCGAGGCGTCGACCTCGGTCCACGCCTCGGAGATCCCGGCCCGGTGGAGCACGCCCAGCGCGTGGGCGAGCAGCGCCCGCCCCACGCCGCGACGGCGTTCACCGGCCCGTACCGCGAGCAGCCCGATCCGCGGCCGCTTCACCCGGACCACGCGGATCAGTCCCAGATGGCGTTCGGGCGTCGCGGCCACCGCGTACAGCGACGGGTCGACGATGGTGTCGCCCTCCGCGCGGGGCACCACCTCCGCGGGCATCGACCGCCAGCCGACGGTCGCCTCGACCTCGGCACGGACGGCGCGGTCCACCTCCCGCAGCATCCCCTCGTCCGCCCGCCCGGCGGGCACGAGGGTCACACCCTGCGGCGGTACGACCGCACCCAGCCCCGTGACCTCCGGATCGGTGGGTACGGCGTACTCCACTTCCCGGCGCGCTACCGTGAAACCGGCCCGCCGCCAGGCCGCCGTCAGCTCGGTGTCGGCCTCGTCGACCACGGTGTGCAAGGGCGCCGGAAGCGCCCCGGTCATCGCCTCGGCGAGCCGCGCGAAGGCGGCGTCGTGCCAGGCGTCGACGCTGATGAACAGACGTCCGTCCGGCCGGTGCTGCAGATGCCCCCGGCCGACCACCAGGTCGTCCTCCAGGGCGTGCCACTGCCCGTACGCGACGCGGGTGACCGGCGTCGCGTGTCCGGCCGGACCTGTCGCGTGAGTTCTCGAATCCATCGGAGTCCCCTTCCAGGAGAGCCTCGATCTCAGGCGCTCCCGGCGACACCGAAGGTCAGCCGTCGGACCGTGACGGGATGAGGGAGCACCCATGGGTGACTGTGTTCACGGGTCTCACCTCCTACGGCGATCGGACGGTCCACCGCGAACCTAACAGCGGCGCCGTGGGCCGCTCCACCCATTAACGGCCCTGCCGGGGCGGGGACTCCGGGGGTAGGGTCCCGGTGTGCGTCGATCTTCCCGGCGGCGACAGGTGACGTCACAGTCCGACGCCACCTGTTCGCCCGTGTCGAGGGGCCGCGCGGCGGGCCGGGCACGGCGGGGTCCTGGACTCCTGGGGCGAGGACCTGGACCTGATGCGCCCCTGGTAGACCCCGCCGGCCCGCTCAGGCGCGGCGCGGCTTGCCGTCGGAGAACAGCCAGGTCTGGAACAGGCCGTCCAGCCGCTTGCCCGACATGGCTTCGGCGAGCTTCACGAACTGGGCCGTCGTGCCGTGCCCGTCGCGGTGGGCCGTCGCCCAGGCCCGCAGGACGCGCAGGAACGTCTTGTCACCGACGGCGCGCCGCAGTTCGTGCAGGGCCATCGCGCCGCGCGCGTACACGGGCGTTCCGAAGATGTTCTCGCCGCTGCCCGGATCGGCGGGCGGGTACGCCCAGAGGTCGTCGCTCGCGGGGCGGGCGTACAGGGCGTCGAAGGTCTTCTGCGCGCTGTCGCCGCCGTGCTGCTCGTCGTACAGCCATTCGGCGTACGTGGCGAAGCCCTCGTTGAGCCAGATGTCCTTCCACGTGGTCAGGGACACCGAGTCGCCGAACCACTGGTGGGCGCTCTCGTGCACCAGGGTGGGAAGGTCGGGCGCGGAGTCGTACAGCGGCCGGGTCTGGGTCTCCAGGGCGTAGCCGACGTCCGGGGCGTGGTCGACGATCGCCCCGGCCGCGCGGAACGGGTACGGCCCGAACACCTTGCTCTCCCAGGACAGCACCTCGGGCAGCTTCTTCAGCACCGGAGCGGCGGCCCGGGCCTCCCGCGGGTCGACGGCGTTGTAGACCTTGACGCCGTCGCGGGTGGTGTACTGCTCGACCTTGAACGTGCCGACGGTGACGGTGGCCAGGTAGGCGGCCATGGGTTCGGCCGCGTGCCAGCGGAACGTGGTGCGGCCGTGCGCGGTGCGCTGCCCGCGCAGCACGCCGTTCGCCACCGCCGTACGTCCCTTGGGCACGGTGACGGTGAAGTCGTAGGCCGACTTGTCGGTGGGGTGGTTGTTCACTGGGAACCACGTCATCGCGCCCTGCGGCTCGCCCGCCACGAACGCGCCGTCGTCGGTGGGGATCCAGCCGTCGGGGGAGCCGTCCGGGTCGGTGACCGGCTTCGGGGTGCCGTGGTACTCGACGGTGACGCGGAACGCCCGGCCGGCGGACAGCGACCGGCGCGGGGTGACGACGAGTTCCTGCCCGGAGCGGCGGAACTCCGCCGGCGCGCGGTCGACGGTGACCGAGGTGACCTTCAGGCCCTTGAGGTCGAGGTCGAAGCGGCTGAGGCGCTGTGTGGCGCGGGCGGTGAGGACGGCCCGCCCCTCCAGCCGCCGGCTGCCGGTGTCGTAGCGCAGCGTCAGGTCGTAGTGCCCCACGTGGTAGCCGCCGTTGCCGGCCAGCGGGAAGTAGGGGTCACCGACGCCCGCCGCACCGGTGCCGTGGGCCACCGCGGGTCCCGCGCCGGCGAGGAGCGCCCCCACGGTCACGGGGACGGCGGCGAGGAGCGCCTTGCGGGGGAGCAGGGCGGGTATGCGCCGGGCGGGCCGGGTGCTCGGTGACGTCACGGGAACTCCTGAAGGGGGGTGGCTGGAGATCGGCTGGCCGCCAGACTAGAGGCGGCGCGAGCCCGGTTTTCCCATGTTCAGGTCAATTTCTGCGGGCGCGCCGCCCGGAGTGGGCCGTCCAGCAGTCACCCTCACCCGCGCGGGTGGCCACGCGTGCGCGCGGCGGACGAAGGGGTGGGGGCCCGTCGTCCGCCGCGCGGCTGCCATCCGTCAGCTGAAGGGGATCACCACCACGGACTTGTCGGTGCCGGTCTGCAGCTTCGAGGAGCCGTTGCCGATGGCGCTCCACACCTCCAGGCGCACGGTGCCGCCCTTGAGGTTGCCGAGGGTGCCCGTGCTGGACCTGAGGCCCCGGGCCTGGCTGTACTCCTCCCACCCGGTGACCGGGTCGGTGGCGAAGTAGTTGTACGTCTCCGTCCGGTCGAAGGTGCCGTCACCGGTCAGGTCGTAGCTGATCCGGGCCTGCTGGCCGAGGCCGACCGTGGTGCCCGCGTCGACCTGGAGCCGGAAGGTGGTGCCGGCGCCCGAGGTGAGCGTGCCGTTGACTCCCCGCGCCTCGTAGACGAGGGGCTGGTACGGCGTGCCGTCGTGGTTGGCGCCGCCCGCCGACGGGATGGTGTCACTGCCCGCCGTGCCGCCGGTCGCCGTCGTGAGGACGCCACCGCCGCGCAGCTGGAAGACGTTCCCCGTCGGCGGGTCCGGATCGGGGTCGGGGTCGGGGTCCTGCGATCCGGACCCCGTGCCGCTGGCCGTCGAACGCGCGGGCACCGACAGCGTCTTGCCGTCGGAGAACGTCACGGTCCGGGCCGACGAGCCGTGGTTGTGGGCCACGTAGGTGCGGGTCGAGCCCTTGGTGAAGACGGCGGACGTCGGGATGTCACCGGTGACGGAGGCGTCCGGGGCGCCCAGCGCGTCGAGGGTGCCGATCCAGTGGTACGTGTGCGCCTTCGACTCGCCCTCCTCCGGGGTGTAACCGCCGTTCCCGGCATCCCACTTGGACTTGGCCGTCGCCGGGTCGGCGAAGGACTGGAACTCCCAGAGGATGTCCCGCCATTCGACGGCAGGGCCGCCGTTCTCCCGTTCCATCTCGGCGATGTTGCGCCGGATCGCGGCCTTCTCCCCGCCGAGGTGGAGCGAACCACCGGTCACGGGAAAGACGTTGATACCGTGGATCTCCTCGGGGTTGGCCGTCCACCAGGTGGCGTAGGCGGCGCCGCTGCCCCACACCATGCCGGCCGTGTCGTGCCCGAAGGACGACGGGAAGACCTGCTCGTCGGCGTCGAACCAGTACTGCGCGATCGCCTCCGACTCGGTGGTCAGCAGGAACGTGCCGAGGTCGCGCAGGGAGGTGTCACCGGTGGCCGAGCCCCACAGGACGAGGGCCGCGCTGAGGTTGGTGGACTCGGAGGACGACTCCTGGTTGTTGCCGGCGGCGAACCCCTGGTGCCCGGAGGCCCAGCTGTGCCCGGCGTAGATGTCGAAGCCGCGCAGGAAGGGGAACGCGGAGTCGGTGCGGCTCGGGTTCGCGGTGTCCCGGACGAGCGTCTTGACCATGCCGCCCCACGCGGAGTCGGCGGCCCAGGACGGGTCGTACTGGGCGACGATCGCCGCCGCGTAGACGTAGTAGCCGTAGTGGAAGTGGTGGTCGTTCAGCTCGGTGTCGCTGCCGTAGGAGGCGGGGTAGCCGGTGAGCGTCTTCCAGTCCTTGTCGTAGCTGAACTCGTTGGCGCCGCCCGCCGTGAACCAGTCCTGCAGCTTGCCCTTCATCAGGCTCAGCATCCGGTCGCGGATGCCGGTCTCCCCGATCTGCTCGGCGACGGGCACCAGTTGGGCGAGCCGGCCGAGCGCCTTGCCCGTCCAGTACGTGTCGGCCGCGCCGGAGAACGGGTCGGAGGCGTTGACGACGTCGTTCAGGTAGCCGCGCAGCCGTGACGCGTCCACCCCGTTCGACTTGGGCAGCGCGGGCAGCACCGCCGACGCCTTCTGGGTCGTGCTGAACGAGGTCCCCTCGCGGACCTTCATCGTGCCGCGCGGCGAGACATAGGTGTACGAGGTCAGCGCGTCCGAGGTGTGCAGCCACTGGTGGCGGTAGAGGGCCTGGAGCGTGCCGCGCTCGCTGCCCTCCTTGGCCTCCGTGGTGAGGGTGTACGTCGCCCGCACGGTGCCGCCGCTGTAGCTCCAGGTCGCCTTGGAGTCGGTGACGAAGCTGAAGGCGTACTTCGTGAAGGTCGCCAGGGCGCCGGTGGACGGCAGTACGGCGACGGAGAAGTAGTCCTTGCCACCGAGACCCGCGGTGACGGTGGAACCGGAGACGTTCCAGTCGCTGCCGCTCGGCGCGAACAGCGCGTAGTGGTGTCCGGCGACGGTGATGCCGAGGACGTTGCCCTGGTCGGCGAAGACGGTCGGCGCGCCGGCGGTGGTGATCTGGGCGTTGCCGCCCGTGCCCTTGGCGTATACGAACGGGGAGCCGTGGCCGATGGTGGTTCGCAGGGTGCGGGTGCCGTCGGACCACAGGGGGGTGACCGTCCAGTCGGACCAGTCGTCGGCCTTGGTGTCGGGGGAGTTGAGGCCGGTCAGTCCGATGGTGAGGTCACGCTTGTGCGCGAACTCGTACTGGCGTCCGTCGCCGACGATCGCCGGGGAGGTCGGGTAGCCGACGTCGAGGCCGCCGGACGTGGCCTGGTAGGTGAGCGGGTGGCCGTACATGGGGGTCGACCACGGGTTGTCGCCGTACCGCTGGAAGGCCAGGGAGGACCACCAGTCGTTGGTGGGGACGGGCCGGTTCCGGGCGGCGGCCGTCACCTTGGGGGTGACGGGTGTTCCTGTGTTGGTGGTGGGGCCCGACGTGCCGGAGGGCCGCGTGTCGGAGTAACTGCCGGAGCCTACGGGCACGGTGGCCGCGGCCGCGGGACTGGCGGCCGGGCCCAGCCCGAAGGTGGCGAGAGCTGAGGCCAGCAGCAGGACGGCCGCCGGTCTGGTGCGTGGGGATCGCATGGGGCACCTCAAGTCTTCACAGGAGGGGAGTCCGAGAGTTTGAGAGCGCTCTCAGATGGCCGGAACGTAAATGCTGGGTAATGAGCGTGTCAATGCGTTGAACGCAGCCGGTAGTTGAAATCCGTTTTGTCTTCGCAGGTTGACGGTCGGATGGGAAGGGGGTTGTGACGTGGGGGAGTTGGGGCGGGGCGGCTGTGCGGCTCGGGGCGCGGGAGCGTCGGGCCGCCTCCGCGACCGGGGCCCCGCGGCGGTGCGCGGGTGAGCGAGGGGGGGGAGGGTGCGCCCGCCGCCGGCCATGGCGGAAAAGCTCGGCCTTCCGCAGGGCAGGTAACAGCTGTTACCATGCCCGCATGGCGAAGACACAGCTGGGCGCGCGCGTGGACGAGGACATCGCGGACCTCGCGAAGAAGCGCGCCGCGGACCTGGGGCTGAGCGTCGGGGACTACCTCGCCCGGCTCGTGCAGGACGACGCAAGCGGGCTGCGCGCCCGCGCCGTGGAGGCCGCCGGACGGTTCCTCGCGGAGCACCAGGCGATCTTCGACGAGGCCGAGGACGCCGGGCAGGCGCGGGCAGCCGGGGGAGCGCGCGCCGCCTGATGGATCTGCACATCGACGTCCCCTGGATCCTGCAGGTCACCGAGATCGCCGGGGCGGACGACCCCGCGCCCGACGACTACGGCGTCCCCGTCTCGGCGGTCGCCCGCCACCGGGCGGAGCTGTTCGAGCAGCCCGTCTACGACAGCCCCTACGCCAAGGCCGCGGCCCTGGTGCACACGCTCGGGCGGTGCCGCTGGCTGGAGCGCTCGAACATGGCCGTGGCGGCCGCGACCGGCGTCATGTACCTGGAGGCGGCGGGGATCACGGTCAAGCCGGCCCGCGAGCACGCCGTCGCCCTCAAGGACCTGCTCCTGGACCCGACATGCACGGCAGGACGGATAGCGACGCTGCTACGCGGCTGGCCGACGGCTACCTGACCGGCGGGTGAGTCGTCCCGGGTGCCGGGGCGCATGTGGCCCGGTCGCGGGTGCGGCTTCCGTGGATCCTCAGGCTCGCCCGGTGTTGTGCCCGGAACGTACTGTGCCGATGGGTTGCCGTGACTCGTCGGGTGGTCCTGAACGATCACGCACTCTCTGTGTCAGACCCCCTCGCTACGGTCGGAGCATGAGAGCTACGGCAACTTTCACCGTCAAGGCGTTCGTCCCGACCGAGCTGAAGCCCGAGCCGGATGTGCCCACCGGGCTGCCCGTGGGGGTCGCGACGATGGAGAAGACCTACGAGGGAGAGGTCGTCGGTCGCTCGGCGACCTTGTTCACGGCCGCGTTCGACCAGGCGACCGGCGTCGGCACCTATGTGGCGATGGAGTCGTTCGAAGGCTCGCTGCACGGACGCGAGGGCGCCTTCAACTTCGTGCACTCCGCGACCACGTCCGGCAGTGACCGCACGGCCGAGTTCTTCACCATCGTGCCGTCCAGCGGTACCGGCGAGCTTGCGGGGATCACCGGTGCCGGGGGGATGGCCGTCGATGCCGACGGCACGCATCGGATCTGGTTCGACTACGACCTCGGCTGAGGGCCGCGGCCGGTGCGCCCCGACGGCTCAGGTCAGCACCAACCACCTACGGCCGTCGAGGAGTTCGCGTGCCGCGTCGAGATGCCCGGCGTGGCACGCCGTCTCGGTGATGACGTGCAGCAGGACGTCCCGGACGGTGTGCAGGTGCGGTGGGCCGAAGAGGTGGTGGGGCCACCAGGCCGGCCCGGCGTCCGCGTCCGAGGCGGCCACGACGGCATCGGCGAGGCTTGCCTCGGCGCGGTACCGGTCGAGCACTTCGGTGTGCGGCACGTCGGGGGACACCTGCCAGGCGTCCTCGATGTCGTCCAGGGCCTCGATGACGGCCGGGTCGCCGCTGACCACGGCCTGGAACCAGAACCGCTCGACGTCGAGCGCCAGGTGCTGGACGAGCCCCAGGCAGCTCCACCCCGACGGCAGCACGGGCTGCCGCAGCGCCTCCGGGTCCAACCCGTCGAGTATGCCGAGGACATGGCGGCGCTGGGCGTCCAGGAAGGACAGCAGGGCCTGGATCTCGGTCCTCGCGGGCGCGGTCACTGCGCGATCTCCCAGATGTGGCCGCCCGGATCCTTGAAACTGGCGGTACGGATGCCCCAGGGGCGGTCCATGGGGCCGTTCAGCAGCGTCACACCGCGAGCGGTCAGCTCCTTGCACATGGCGTCCACGTCGTCCACGGGAAGCGTCAGCTGAAGGCGGGAGCCGGAGTCCGGGGCGGCGACGCGCGCCGGGTCGATCAACTCGTGCGCGGCGGTGGACCGCAGCAGGTTGATGAGGGTGTTCCCGAAGTCGAACACGGCCGACTCGTCGTCCTCGTACGTCACCGGCAGACGAAACACGTCGGCGTAGAAGCGTTTCGTGGCCTCCAGGTCCTCCACGAAGAGGGTGAGGGCGCTGATCTTTCCGGGCCACGGGGATTCGGTCGTCGCATGGGTCACGGAGATCGAGGATCTCGCACCGGGGCGTCCGCTGTATAGCGGACGGCTGAATCGCCCCTACTTCCTCGACGGGGCCGGGACGGGCTCGGCGCGTCACTGATGGAGCGTCAAAAGGCCCTTCGGAGCGACATGTCCGCGTGGACGCGACGCAGCGCGGACAGCGGGTCCCGTGCGCGCGTGACCGATCGTCCCACCACCACATGGGAGGCCCCGTCAGTGATCGCCGCACGCGGTGTCGCCGGGCGGGCGTGTTCGGCGGCCGACTCCCCGGGCATGGTGACTCCCGGGGTGACGATCAGCGCGTCGGCGCCCAACAGCGCCCGCAGCGGCGCCACCTCCCGCGGCGAGGCGATCACCCCGTGGCAACCGGCCTCCCCCGCCAGCCGCGCCAGCCGCAGCACCTGCCCCTGGGCCGAGCCGGAGACGCCGATGTCGGCCAGGTCGGAGTCGGTCGTCCCCGAGCCGATCGACGACGGCCTGAGCGGCTTCTCGGGTGTCGCAGTCCAGTGCCACGATGACCTGACGGGTGGGATCCATGGCGTCATTGTCGTCGCACGGCGATCACCGGACCCGATCACCCAACCCGATCACCGGACCCGATCACCGGACCCGATCGCACCCCCTCATGCGACGATCCCGGCATGAACGATCTGCGCTTCCGGCTCGCCGAGGCGGCCGACCTCGGCACGCTGGTCCGGCTTCGTGACGACGCCGCCCGCTGGATGCTCGCCCACGGCATCACCGGTCAGTGGCAGCCCGGCCAGCTCGACCAGGACCACTTCAGCCGGGTCATGGACCGGGGCGAGGTCTGGATCGCGGAGGCGGAGGCGGAGGCGGACGCGGGGGCCGGGGGCCGTGTCGTCGGCGCCTGGGAGCTGTGGTGGGACGACGAGGACGCCTGGGGACCGCAACCGCCGGTCGCGGGCTACGTGCACCGGCTCATGGTCGACCGCGCCACCGCCCCGCCCGGGACCGGCCGCACCCTGCTGCGGGCGGCCGAGTGGCGCGTGGCCGAGACGGGCCGGGCGTTCGTGCGCCTGGACTGCCTGGCCGGCAACGCCCGTCTGCACGCGTACTACCTGGCCGCCGGATACCGCGTCGTCGGCCACAAGGCCGGCAAGCCCCAACCGGGCGGTGCGCCCAAGTCGTTCACCCTCATGGAGAAAGCCGGCGACGGTCCCACCACAGCACCGCCCGCGACCTGACCGTCACACCGCGGCCATGATCGCCCCCGTGACCGCCGTCACGGCCGGGGTCGCCCGGCCCGGCAGGCGGGCCACGAGGATCCGGCGGATCTCGGGGGCCGCGCCTTCGACGCGCAGCAGGCTCACCCCGGGCGGAAGCAGCGGTGCCAGCCGGGCGGGCACCGTCGTCACGCCGAAGCCGCCGGCGACCAGGTGCAGCTTGGTCAGCCAGTCACGGGTGGAGTGCACGACACGCGGTCGTGCGGGCAGACCCGGCCAGACGCCGAGCAGCGGCTCCGACCGCGCGGACGGCGCGGCGATCCAGGGCGCGTCGGCCAGCTCGTCGACGTGCACGGCCGTGCGGCCCGCGAACGCGCCGCCCGAGGGCGCGGCCACGACCAGCTCGGTGTCCTCCACGGTCTCGGTGTGCAGCCGGGGCGACTCGCCGTCCGGCGGCCGGTGCGGCGGGCGGGACGTCAGGACGGCGAGATCGACGGAACCCGCGCGCAGGGCACGGGTCAGACCGGGCGTCGTGCCCTCGACGGTCGTGACCGTGACGTGCGGATGGGACGCCGCCAGCCGTCCGAGCATGACGGGCAGGACGACGGATCCGGCGCTGAGGAACACCCCGAGCCGTACGACCTCGGTGTGCGGGGCGTTACCGGTCAGTTCCTGCTCGGCCGCCGTGAGGGTGTCCAGGATCGTGCGGGCGTGCCGCAGCAGCGTCAGCCCGGCGGGAGTGAGCCGCACGCCGTCGGAGCGCCGTTCGAACAGGGTGGTGCCCGCGCCGCGCTCGAGCGAGGCGGCCTGGCGCGAGACCGCCGACTGCGTGTAGCCGAGCCGCGCGGCGGCCGCCGTGAAACTACCGGACTCCGCGATCTGCTGCAGGACCCGCAGGCCCGAACTGGAGACATCCATGACGCATACGCATACCACGCATGCGTGATCGTCGCTTCCCGCATGCCCCTGTGGCGCCTAGCGTCGATCCCGCGGTCCCCGTCTTCCGCTGACAGGGACGATTACGGAGGTCATGACATGCGCGCTGCGGTTCTGACGGCGTTCGGCGCCCCGCTGAAGGTGCGGGAGATACCCGATCCCGAGCCGGTGGGCGGGGAGGTGCTGGTCGATGTGCTGGCCGCCTGCGTGCTCCCGTACGCGGCCGAGGTCTTCGGCGGCGTACGGAACTACCCCCTGGTCCCGCCGGTCGTTCCCGGCCTGGGCGGCGTGGGACGCGTCGTGCGCACCGGCCCGGACGCCACCCGGCTGCGCGCCGGAGACCTGGTCTGGTGCGATCCGACGGTGCGCTCCCGGGACGACGCCCTCACGCCCGACATCGCGCTCCAGGGCTGGAGCTCGCGCGGTGACGGCGGCGCCGCGCTCGCCCGGCACCTGCGCGACGGCTCCTACGCCGAGCTGATGCGCGTCCCGACGGAGAACGTCTTCCCGCTGCCCTCCGCCGCCGGGGACGACCCTGCCCGCTGGGCCGCGCTCGCCGTGCACATGGTGCCCTACGGCGGCCTCCTCGCCGGCGAGCTGAGGCCCGGGGAGACCCTGCTCGTCAGCGGCGCCACCGGGAACTTCGGCAGCGGCGCTGTCGCGGTCGGCCTCGCGATGGGCGCGGGCCGTGTGGTCGTCCCCGGCCGCAACCGGGACGCGCTCGCCCTCCTCACCGACCGGTTCGGGCCCCGTGTCCGTCCCGTCACGCTGACGGGGGAGGAGGCCACCGACCGTGCCGCGATGTCCGAGGCCGCCGACGGCCCGATCGACCTGGTCATCGATCTGCTCCCGCCGAGCGCACCCAGCTGTGCGACCCGCGCCGCGGCCATGACCGTCCGCGAATACGGCCGTGTCGTCCTCATGGGAGGCGTCGGCATGTTCGGCGGCGACGACCTGGCGCTGCCCTACCCCTGGATCATGCGCAACTCGATCACCGTGCGCGGCCAGTGGATGGCCCCGCGCACCGCCAACGTCGGCCTCATCCGGCTCCTCGCCTCCGGCGCGCTGGACCTCGCCCCGGAACGCGTCCGGTCGTTCCCGCTCGACGCCGTCAACGAGGCCGTCGCGCACGCCGCCGCGCACCCCGGTCCGTTCGACCGCACCGCCCTCACCCCACGCACCGGCTGACGCCTCCGCCGGCGGCCAGAAGGCAACGGACGCACGAGAGTGCGCATTTGGATCGAGCGACGACACGACCGTCGCCGTCGGCACGCGGTGACAGCGGCGATGACGGCGGTGCTGACAGCGGCGATTCCCGCAACCCGGTGCTCCCCAGGCAACGGTTGAGCATCCAAGTTACTTTGTATCGGTACGCCTCTCATGGGGGAAAGGGCGCGCTTTCACATGCCGCGACCTGCCTGTCTCCCTTCGTATCCAGCTGGAGGTTCCCATGCTCAAGGGATACACTGTTCCGCTTTCCCCGAAGGGCGAGGCGAACGAGGCCCCCGCGCCCCCCTGGCATTACGCCGGAGACGTCATCGGCGTCGAATACTTCACCGATCCGGCGGCCGCGGAGGCGACGCTTCCCGAAGTGCTGACCCCGGATCCGGAATCGTCCGGCCGGGTCGTCGCCTATTTCTTCGACTGGCAGTTCAACGGGGAGAACGACGAATACCTCGACCCGGTCTACAGCCAGTACCGCGAGTTCTTCGTGCTCGTCGACGCCCACTACGACGGGCGGCCCGTCTCCTGGTGCCCGTACATCTACGTCGACAATCACCACGCCCTGGCGCGCGGGCTGGTTCAGGGGTTTCCGAAGAAGATCGGGCAGGTGCACCAGACCCGGGTCTTCGCCTCACCGGGGAAGGCGTCCCCCACGCTGTCGCCCGGCGCCCGCTTCGGCGCCAGCGTCTCCTGCGACGAACGGACACTCGCGCAGGCCAGGATCACCCTGGAGAAGCGCCTGGAGGACCCGACGCCCCTGCTGAGCCGGGACACCATCAATCTGCGGCATTTCCCGACGCTCGAAGTCGGCAAGTACGACAAGCCGGCGGTCCACGAACTGGTGCGGATGGAATACGCCGATCAGCAACTGGCCGACGTGTGGATCGGCAGCAGCGAGATCGAGCTCTTCCAGGCCCCTCGCGAGGAACTCGGCGATCTCCGCCCGGTGCGCGCCGGCATGGGATTCCGGGGTTCGATGTCCTACAACGTGAAGCAGGTGTTCCCGCTCACCTGACCTGAAAGGGGCGCTGCCCCCTCCGGTATTCCGGCAGCGAACTCCCGCCAGCACACAGAACAGTTAGGTGCGCCAGATGAGCACGACAGTTGCCGACTGCATGGTCGAGGCCCTCGCCGCCTCCGGAGTACGCCGTGTCTACGGTCTCCCCGGCGACTCCCTCAACGGATTCACGGACTCCCTGCGCCGCAACGGCACCGTGCGGTGGGCGCACGTACGCCACGAGGAGAGCGCCGCCTTCGCCGCAACCGGTGAGGCGGCTCTCACGGGTGAACTCGCGGTCGTCGCGGGCAGTTGCGGTCCCGGCAACCTGCATCTGATCAACGGTCTGTACGACGCCCAGCGCAGCCGGGTGCCGGTCCTGGCGATCGCCGCCCACATCCCGGCCGAGGAGATCGGCGGCGAGTACTTCCAGGAGACGCACCCGCAGGAACTGTTCCGCGAGTGCAGCGTCTACGCCGAACTGGCCGCGACCGGCGACCAGGTGCCGCGGCTGCTGCGGATCGCGATGCGCACGGCCCTGGAGCGCCGGGGCGTCTCCGTCCTCGTCGTCCCGGGCAACATGCTGCTCGCCCGAGGCGACACCGCGGCGTTCTCCCATCCCGTCCGGGCCACGGCCTCCCACGTCACCCCGTCCTCCACCGCCCTGGAGGCGGCCGCGGACGTCCTCAACCGTGCCGAGCGCGTGACCATCCTGGGCGGGGCCGGATGTCAGGGCGCCCACGACGAGGTCATGAAGCTGGCCGGTGCGCTGAAGGCCCCGATCGTGCACGCGCTGCGCGGCAAGGAGTTCCTGGAGTACGACAACCCGTACGACGTGGGGCTGACCGGGCTGATCGGCTACAGCTCCGGGTACCGGGCGATGGAGCACTGCGACGCCCTGCTCATGCTCGGCACCGACTTCCCCTACCGGCCGTTCTATCCCGCCCCCGACGTCCCCGTCGTCCAGGTCGACATCCGAGGCGAGCACATCGGACGCCGGGTCGGCGTCAAGGTGCCGCTGGTCGGCACGGTCAAGGACACCGCCGCCGCCCTGCTGCCGCTCATCCGGGCCAAGGACGACACGAAGTTCCTCGACAAGCTCACCGGGCACTACCGCACGGTGCGCTCCCGCCTCGACGACCTCACCGAGGGCAAGCCGTCCGCGTCGGTGATGCACCCGCAGCAGGTCGCGGCCGCCGTCGACCGGCACGCCTCCGCCGACGCCGTCTTCACCGCGGACGTCGGCACCCCCACCGTGTGGGCGGCCCGCTACCTCACGATGAACGGCCGGCGCCGGCTCATCGGCTCCTTCAACCACGGCAGCATGGCGAACGCCCTGCCGCAGGCCATCGGCGCCCAGTGCGCCTCGGGGAATGGGCGGCAGGCCGTGGCCCTGTGCGGGGACGGCGGGCTCAGCATGCTGCTGGGCGAGCTGATCACCCTGCGCCACCTCGACCTGCCCGTGAAGGTCATCGTCTTCAACAACCGGGCCCTGTCGTTCGTGGAGCTGGAGATGAAGGCCGGCGGCATCGTCAACTACGGCACCGACCTGGAGGACGTGGACTTCGGCGCGGTCGCCCGCGCGATCGGCCTCTTCGGGGCGCGCGTCGACCGGGCCGACCAGCTCGAGGAGACGCTGCAGAAGGCGTTCGCGCACGAGGGACCGGCGATCGTGGACGCGCGCACGGCCCGCCAGGAGCTCTCCCTGCCGCCGAACATCACGTTCGAGCAGATGAAGGGCTTCACGCTGTTCGCCACGCGCACGATCCTCACCGGGCGGGGGGACGAGATCGTCGAACTGGCCAAGACGAACCTGCGCCAGCTGCCCCTGATGTGACGCCTCGTCAAAGCCGTTGTGCCGCCCACACCATCGCCGCGACCGAGCGGTCGACGTCCGCCTCGGTCGTGGCGTGGCCGGAGACCGAGATGCGCATCAGCCGCCGCCCGCGCCAGGTCGTGGCCCCCACCCAGCAGGTGCCGTCCTCCTGCACCGCCTGGACGACGGCGTCCGTGCGGGCGTCCGACCCGAAGCCGACGAGGACCTGATTGAGCGTCACCTCGTTGACGACGTCGAAGCCCGCCGCCGACAGGCCCTCGGCGAAACGCCGGGCGAGCGCGCAGCAGCGGTCCACGAGTTCCGTGACGCCGTCACGGCCGAGTTCACGGAGTGCCGCCCAGGTGGCGAAGCCCCGTGCGCGGCGGGACGACTCGGCGGTGTAGTCGGCGCCACCGGCCGGCGTCGCGTCGGCCCGCGTGAGATAGGACGCGGAGTACGACAGGGCGTCGGCGTGGACGGCCGGCCGGGAGCAGAAGGCGTACCCGCAGTCGTAGGGGACGTTGAGCCACTTGTGCCCGTCGCACGCCCAGCTGTCGGCCCGTTCGACCCCGTCGACGAGGTGCCGGGTCGCCGGGCTCGCGGCCGCCCACAGGCCGAAGGCGCCGTCCACGTGCACCCAGCCGCCGACCGCGTGCGTGAGGTCGCAGGCCGCCCGCAGGTCGTCGCAGGCGCCGGTGTTCACGTTGCCGGCCTGCGCGCACACGATCGTGAGCGCGTCCGGGTCGGCTGACAGGACGCGGCGCAGGTCGTCGGGGTCGAGCGCCCCGCGGTCGTCGGCGCGTACCGGCTGCAGGCAGTCGGTGCCCAGGCCGAGCAGGCGCAGGGAGCGGTCGACGGTGGCGTGCCGCTCGGCGCCCGCGACCACCCGCAGGCGCGGGGCACCGGCCAGGCCGCGGCGTCCGACGTCCCAGCCGGCCTCGGCGAACAGGTGCTGCCGGGCGGCCGCGAGACCGGCGGTGTTGGCGGCCTGGCCGCCCGTGACGAACCCGACGGACGCCGTCGCGGGCAGTCCGAGCAGTTCCTTCAGCCGCCCTCCCGCCGCCTCCTCGGCGGCGATCGCGGCGGGGGAGAGCACGGCGTTGAAGGCGTTCTGGTCCCAGCCCGCGGTGAGGATGTCCGCGGCCGTGGCGGCGGGCAGGGCACCGCCGACGACGAACCCGAAGAAGCGCGGCCCGGCGGAGGCGACGAGTCCCGGATCGGCGGCGGCCACCATGTCGTCGATCACCGTGCGCGGGTCGGTGCCCGGGCGGTCGAGGGGCGCGGCGAAGGCGGCCCGCAGGGCCGCGTGGTCCACGGGCCGGGCCACCGGCCGCTCGGACAGTGAGCGGCGGTAGCCGGCGGCCTGCTCGGCGGCGTGGCGGAGGATCTGCGTCAGCTCGTCCATGGCCACACCGTAACCACCCGCCGGGAGGCCCGGAAGCGGCCGATCGGAGACGATCCGGCCCCCCGGACGTCACGGCGAGCGATGCGGCGACGGGCACCGCGTGACCGGTGTCTCACCGCGTCCACGTTGCTATGCAACGAGGTGCATAGCAGGATCGGGGGCATGGCCCTCGAGCACGCGATCCTCGTCTCCCTGCTGGAGAAGCCGGGCTCCGGCTATGAACTGGCCCGGCGGTTCGAACGGTCCATCGGGTACTTCTGGACCGCCACCCACCAGCAGATCTACCGCGTGCTCAAGCGCATGGAGAGCGACGGCTGGGTCGACGTCCGGGACGTCGCGCAGTACGGGCGTCCGGACAAGAAGGAGTACTCGGTCGCCGCCGCGGGCCGTCAGGCCCTCTCCGCGTGGCTCGGCGAACCGACCGAACCCGAGAGCGTCCGCCACGACCTCGCCGTCAAGGTGCGCGGCGCCGCCTTCTCCGACCCGGCGGCCCTCATCGACGAGGTCGAACGGCACCGAGAGGCCCACACCGCCCGCCTGGCCCACTACCGCGCGGGGGAGAGCCGCGACTTCGGCACACCCCCGGCGGACGGCGGACTCGACGCCGAACGGGAACTCCAGCACGTCGTGCTGCGCGGCGGCATCGCCTACGAGCAGATGATGATCGCCTGGCTCGACGACGTCCTCGCCACGCTCGCCCGGTTCCGCACCGGCGACTGACCGGTGCAGCGGACACCCCCCGGGCCACGGCCCGGACCCACCCTCACCCCTCCCAGCCGAAAGGCGGCTTCCATGGCCGACGCGCTGCTCTTCAACCCGCGGACCTACGACCCCGCGCACTTCGATCCGGAGACCCGCAGGCTGCTGCGCGCCACCGTCGACTGGTTCGAGGAGCGCGGCAAGCGCCGGATCATCGAGGACTACCGCACCCGCGCCTGGCTCGGCGACTTCCTCGCGTTCGCCGCCAAGGAGGGCCTCTTCGCGACCTTCCTCACCCCCGCGTCGGCGGCCGGTGAGGGTGAGGGCGACAAGCGCTGGGACACCGCCCGCATCGCCGCGCTCAACGAGATCCTCGGCTTCTACGGCCTCGACTACTGGTACGCCTGGCAGGTCACCATCCTCGGCCTCGGCCCCGTCTGGCAGAGCGGCAACGCCGCCGCGCGCGCCCGCGCCGCCGAACTCCTCTCCCAGGGCGAGGTGTTCGCCTTCGGCCTGTCCGAGAAGACCCACGGCGCCGACATCTACTCCACCGACATGCTCCTCGAGCCCGACGGCGAGGGCGGCTTCCGGGCCAGTGGCTCCAAGTACTACATAGGCAACGGCAACGCCGCCGGACTGGTCTCCGTCTTCGGCCGCCGCACCGACGTCGAGGGCCCCGACGGGTACGTCTTCTTCGCCGCCGACAGCCGCCACCCGGCCTACCAGCTGGTGAAGAACGTCGTCGACTCCTCCAAGTACGTCAGCGAGTTCCGCCTGGAGGAGTACCCGGTCGCGGCCGAGGACGTCCTGCACACCGGACGGGCCGCCTTCGACGCCGCGCTGAACACCGTCAACGTCGGCAAGTTCAACCTGTGCACCGCCTCGATCGGCATCTGCGAGCACGCGATGTACGAGGCCGTCACGCACGCCCAGAACCGCATCCTGTACGGCCGTCCCGTCACCGCCTTCCCGCACGTGCGCCGCGAACTGACCGACGCGTACGTCCGGTTGGTCGGCATGAAGCTGTTCAGCGACCGGGCCGTCGACTACTTCCGCACCGCCGGCCCCGAGGACCGGCGCTACCTCCTCTTCAACCCGATGACGAAGATGAAGGTGACCACGGAGGGCGAGAAGGTCATCGACCTGATGTGGGACGTCGTCGCGGCCAAGGGCTTCGAGAAGGACAACTATTTCGCCCAGGCGGCCGTCGAGATCCGCGGCCTGCCCAAGCTGGAGGGCACCGTCCACGTCAACCTGGCCCTCATCCTGAAGTTCATGCGCAACCACCTCCTCGACCCGGTCGCCTACGAGCCCGTCCCGACCCGCCTCGACGCCGCCGACGACGACTTCCTCTTCCGTCAGGGCCCGGCGCGCGGCCTCGGCTCGGTCCGCTTCCACGACTGGCGGCCGGCCTTCGACGCCTGCAGCCACCTGCCCAACGTCGCCCGCTTCCGCGAACAGGCCGACGCGCTCTGCGAGTTCGTGCGCACGGCCGCTCCGGACGAGGAGCAGAGCCGGGACCTCGACCTGCTCCTCGCGGTCGGCCAGCTCTTCGCGCTCGTCGTCCACGGGCAGCTGGTCCTGGAGCAGGCAGCCCTCTCGGACCTCGACGAGGACGTCCTCGACGAGCTGTTCGCCGTCCTGGTACGGGACTTCTCCGCGCACGCCGTCGAACTGCACGGCAAGGACTCCGCGACCGAGGACCAGCAGCGCTGGGCCCTCGGCGCGGTCCGGCGCCCGGTCGTCGACGGCGACCGCTCGGAGCGGGTCTGGCAGCGCGTCGAGGCGCTGTCGGGGGAGTACGAGATGATGCCCTGAGGCCGCGGCGACTCACCGACGTGACCCTGGCCCGGGTGCGGAAGCCCCCGGGCCAGGGTGTGCTCACGGTCCTTCGGGCCGGATCACCAGATCCCGCTGCGGACGTACGGGTTGACCGCCCTGAGGTTGCTGTCGTAGCTGGCCCTGAACACGTAGTTCGGGTCGGACTGGGTGAGCCACCCGGACGTGTGCGTGTAGCCGGTGCCGTCCGAGAGGTAGGTGGCGTCGGCGAAGGACCAGCTCCGGCCGCCGTCCGTGCTGATGTCCAGCCAGACCCAGCCGCGCGGGTCCCAGCCGGACCCCTGGATGCTTCCCCAGCCGTACTGGTAGCCGCCGTAGTAGCCCGAGCGGATCTCGATGACGATGCTGCCCCTTTGGTTCGGGGCGTGGGTCAGGCGGTTGGTCGTCACGAACACCTGGTCGGTGTTGATCGTCCCGGGCGGTGCCGCGTGAGCGGGTGTGGCGAGCGCCGAGACGCCCAGGGCGCCGAGCGACCCCGCCACCGCCGCGGACCCGGCCGATCTCAGTAACGTCCTTCGATCCATGGAGCGGCTCATCGGTTCCCCCTGTCGAGGCCATGGTCTGAGAAGCGCGGACGCCGACCTGCGCGAGGCGTCCACGGCCGACCCTAGGCGAGGGAACGGGCGCACGGTCCCTGACAGATGTCAGGGGCCGCAGACGGGTGTTGATCGACTTCACCGGTCCGCGAAAGACTGTGCGCATGATGCGTACGGGGGTTCGCACGGTGCTCGGTGCCGTGCTGGTGTCGTTGCTGGCGAGTGCGGCCTGTACGGCGGAGGGTCCGCCGAAGGCGAGCGGCAGTGCCCGGATCGAGGTCGACAGACCCGTGGCCTTCGCCGACGAGCCGGTCCGCCTCCGTGTGACCGGGCTGCACGCAGGGGAACCGGTCACCGTCACCTCCCGGGCCGTCGACGGCGACGGGCTGGAGTGGACGGGCCGCGCCCGGTACACGGCCGACGGCGACGGCGTCGTGGACCTGTCACGACGCCGCCCGGAGAGCGGGACGTTCCAGGAGACCGACGGCATGGGCCTGTTCTGGTCGATGCGTCCGACCAAGGGGGAGGCGGACGAGACCTGGTTCGCCTCGGGCCCGGCCACCCGCCGGCCGTCGTACGAGGTGCGGTTCGCGGTGCGCGGCGGCGACCGGGAGATCGCGCACCGCACGGTGACCCGGCGGTGGCTGGCCGACGGGGTCCGGCACGAGCGGCTCACCGTCGAGGACGACCAGCTGGACGCCCTGCTCTTCCTGCCGCCGTCCGGCACCGCCCGCAAGGCCCCGGTTCTGCTGTTCGGCGGTTCGGAGGGGGGACGCGCCTTCGACCAGGAGGCCGCGCTTCTCGCCTCGCGCGGCCATCCGGCGCTGTCCCTCTGCTACTTCGCCTGCGCGGGCCGGCCGAAGGAACTGCGCGACATCGAGCTGGAGTACTTCGTCCGCGCCGCGCGCCTGCTGCGCGGCCGGTCCGGCGCCGAGCGGGACGGGCTGGCGGTCATGAGTGGCTCGCGCGGCAGCGAGGCGGCCCAACTGCTCGCCCAGTACCACCCGGACCTGGTCCGGGACGCGGTGGTGCTCGCGCCGGGCACCCGCACCGTCTTCCCGGGGACCGACGGCGTGAGCTGGACACGTGCGGGCCGGCCCGTGCGGTTCGAGACGATCCCGCTGGACCGGGTGCGCGGCACCGTCCTGGCCGTGGCGGGCGACCAGGACCGGTTGTGGCGCTCGGCCGACGCCGCCGAGAGCATCGCCGCACGGACCAACGCCTCCGGCACCCGGCACCGGGCGCTCGTCCACGAGGGCGCCGGCCATGGGGTCGCCGGTGTGCCGTACCAGGCGAGCGGCCGGTACACCCACGACCCGGCGGCGGACCGGTGGATGGATCTGGGCGGCACGGCGGCCGCCGACGCCCGGGCGAAGGCGGACAGCTGGCCCCGGATCCTGCGGCTCCTGGACCGGTGACGGCCCGGTCCGGAAGCCGCGCGACGCCGCCCCCTCAGACGCGTTCGACGTACGCGGCACGCCAGGCGGGGGAGGGGTCCGCTCCGAGCTCGGTCCAGTACTCGCGGCCCTCGGTGATCAGGCCGTCCCGGACCGTCCAGAAGGACGCGACGCGGTGGGTGCCCATCGTGTCGTGCGGCACCTCGACCTCGGACACCACGTCGTGCCCGGACGCCACGACGCGCAGCACCTCGATCGACCACCCCTCCGGGTACTCCGCGTTGACGCGGACGTAGTTCTCCCGGCCCCGTATGCGTTCGCCGCTGACCGGCCAGTCCACGATCACGTCGTCCGCGAGCAGGGCGCCGACGCCCGCCCAGTCGCGTGCCCGCATACGGTCCCACAGCAGCCGGACGGTCTCCGAAGGTTCCATGCCGCCATCCTGCCGGGCACCACTGACAATGCCTCACGGCGTCCGGCCGGGCGGGTCGGCCACGGCGGCCGTGAAGCGCGCGGCGACGGCGGCGACGGCCGCGCGCAGTTCCTCCCCTCCTTCGACGCGGAAGGGGACGGGCAGCACCGCCAGCCACTCCTGCGCGTACATGGCCGGGTTGCGGGTGCTGCCCACCAGGACGCAGCCGTCCCCCAAGGGTTCCAGGCGTCCCATCGGCGGCCGGATCCAGCGGGCCACCTCGGCCGGCGGCAGGTCGAACACCACGCGCGTGGGGTACGCCCAGCCGACGCCCAGGTTCTCCTCCAGCACCGCCACCGGGTCGAGCCCCGCGGGCGGTTCGAACCGTTCCGACGTCACCTCGACCGCGCGGACCCGATCGACCCGGTAGGTGCGGACCGCGTCCGCGCGATGGCTGTGGCACAGCAGGTACCAGCGGCCGTACCGGACGACGAGGGACCAGGGATCGACGTCCGCCTCCCACGCGGCACCGGCCTCGCCGCGGTAGGTGATCCGCACACGGCGGTGGGCCGCGACGGCACCGACGAGCTCGCCGGTGACCGCCGGGTCCGGGCGGGTCGCGTACGGGTCGGGCGCCGCCGAAGCGTACGCGTGCAGCAGGGCCGCCTGACGGCCGACACTCTCCGGCAGGGCCTTGACGACCTTGCCGAGGGCGGCGCTGACCAGGTCCTCGGGGTCGGCGGCGCTCGGCTGGCCGCTGAGGACGGCCATCACCAGGCCGAGCGCCTCGGCCTGCGTGAAGTGCACGGGAGGCAGTCGCGTCCCGCGCCCCAGCCGGTAACCGCCGTGCGGCCCCCGGGTGGACGTCACCGGGATGCCGGCCTCGCGGAGGATCTCCACGTAACGGCGGGCGGCCCGCTCCGTCACGCCCAGCCGCTCGGCGAGTTCGGTCGCCGTCGTACCGGGGCGGACCTGGAGGATCTCCAGGGCGCGCAGGGCCCGGGCGGTGGGGCTGAGGTCGTTCGGCACCCGGGCAGGCTAGTCCGTCCGACCGGACGGCCACCGAACCACCGTCCGGGAATCCGGCAGCCGATCGTCCGGATCTCCTCCTACCGTGGCCACCGTCAACCGGCAGAAGGGGAGAACATCATGGACATCCTGCTCATCGGCGGCCTGTGGCTGGACGGTTCCGTCTGGGGCGGCGTCGCCTCCGCGCTGGAGGGCCACGGCCACCGCCCGGTGCCGCTCACGCTGCCGGGGCAGGGGGACGGGTCCCCGTCCGCCACGCTCGACGACCAGGTGGAGGCCGTGCTCGCGGCCGTGGACGCGGCACCCGGCAAGGTGATGGTGGTCGGGCACTCGGCGGCCTGCTCGCTGGCCTGGCTGGCCGCCGACCGGCGCCCTGACAGGCTGGCCAGGACCGTCCTGATCGGAGGCTGCCCGACCGAGGACGGCAGCCCGTACGCCGACTTCTTCGAGATCACGGACGGCGTCATGCCGTTCCCCGGCTGGGAGCCCTTCGAGGGGGCGGACGCGGCCGATCTCGACGACGAGGCCAGAAGCGCCTTCACGGCCTCCGCGATCCCGGTGCCCGAAGGGGTCGCCAGGGGCGTGGTGCGGCTGACGGACGAACGGCGCTGGGACGTCCCCGCCCTGCTCGTGTGCCCGGAGTTCACGCCCGCGCAGGCCCGCGCGTGGATCGAGGCGGGGGACGTGCCGGAGCTGGCCCGGGCCAAGGAGGTCGAGTACGCCGACATCGACTCCGGTCACTGGCCCATGCTCACCGAACCGGCCGAACTGGCCCGGATCCTGGCCGCGGCGGCCGACGCGGCCTGAGCACCGCACAGCCGGCGTCCTGCGCGGTGTCGTCACCGGTGGTCAGCCCCGCCAGCAGCCGCAGCCCGTCCTCGGCGGCGCTGCCGGGGGCCGCCGACAGCACCACCAGTTCCGCGCCCGCCTCGGACGGCAGCGCGAAGTTCTCCTGGTGCAGTTCCAGCAGCCCGACCAGCGGATGCCGGTACGCCTTGCGCCCGTGCGTGCGCGCCCGTACGTCCGCGCGGGCCCACAGGCGGCGGAACCGTTCGCTGTTCATGGCCAGTTCGCCGATGAGCGTGGCGAGCCGGGGGTCGCCGGGATACACGCCGGCGGCCAGCCGCAGATGCCCGACCACGTCGACCGTGCACTTCTCCCAGTCCGCGTAGAGGCCCTGGCCGGCCTCTTCGAGGAAGATGTGCCGGGCGGTGTTGAAGCCCCGCATCGGGCGGCCGTGCAGGAGTTCGGCGAGATGGTTGCCGGCGAGGACGTCCATACGGTGGTTCATGATCATGGCGGGGGCGTCCGCGACCAGGCCGAGGACGCGCAGCAGTTCCGGCCGCAGCCGTACGCCCGGCGCCTTCGTGTTCCGGCGGCGCTGGCAGGCGAGCCGGTCGAGGTGTCCCCGTTCGGTCTCGTCGAGTCCGAGGACACGGGCGAGCGCGTCCCGTACCTGCTCGGACGGCTGGGTGGCGCGGCCCTGCTCCAGCCGGACGTAGTAGTCGACGCTCACCCCGGACAGATGCGCGACCTCTTCGCGGCGCAGCCCCGCGACCCGGCGGCGGTTGTCGACGGGGATGCCGACGGTCGCCGGGTCGACGCGGGAACGCCGGATGCGCAGGAAGCTCGCAAGATCCTCCATGTCCTCAGTATGGCCCGGCGCCGGCCGGCCCGGTGGCCGTGAGGGTGGTCCTGCCGTTACCAGGAAGTCGTGTCCGGCGGTCACGGCGGCCCTGAACAACGGGCGTCGTGGCGCCCAGGATCGAAGGCGACCGATCCGACGAGGAGTTGTCATGAAGACGCTGATCGTGCACGCCCATCCGGAGCCGACGTCGCTCAACGGCTCGCTGAAGGACCTCGCGGTGTCCACGCTGGAGGGCGCCGGACACGAGGTGCGGGTGAGCGACCTGTACGCGATGAACTGGAAGGCGGCCGTGGACGCCGCGGACTACGGAGCCGAGGGCTCGGGCCGGCTGGACGTCGTCCGGGACTCGGGGCGGGCCTTCGACACCGGGACGCTCACCGCGGACGTGAAGGCCGAACAGGAGAAACTGCTGTGGGCGGACACGATCGTCCTCCAGTTCCCGCTGTGGTGGTACTCGATGCCCGCGATCCTCAAGGGCTGGGTGGACCGGGTGTTCACCCGGAACTTCGCCTACGGCGTGGGCGAGCACAGCGACACCCGGTACGGGGAGCGGTTCGGCGAGGGCACCCTCGCGGGGCGCAGGGCGCTGCTGTCGGTGACGGTGGGCGGCCATGAGTCGCACTACGCGGCGCGCGGGATCAACGGCCCCATCGACGACCTGCTGTTCCCGATCCAGCACGGCATCCTGTACTACCCGGGCGTCGAGGTGCTGCCCCCGTTCGTGGTGTACGGCGCCGACCGGCTGACCGACGGCGACTACCCGGACGTCGCCAAGGCGTGGCGGCAGCGCCTGCTCACCCTGGAGTCGACCGAGCCGATCCCGTTCCGGCCGCAGAACTCCGGCGACTACGAGATGCCGTCACTGCACCTGAGGCAGGGGCTGGAGTCCGCCGGCCGTTCCGGGTTCGGGCTGCACCGACGGGGGTGAACCCTCCGCGAGGGCCCGGGATGAGCGGGCGCCGTCAGTCCGCGTCGGCCGGAAGCGCGTACAGCTTCGGCAGGTTGACCACGATGGCCTCCTGCGTGCTGCGGGCGATGACGACGACCGCCTCCTCGGAGGGGTCCGGGTTCTCCTCGCGGTGCGGCACGAACGGCGGGACGAAGATGTAGTCGCCGGGGGAGGTGCGCAGCCGTACCTCCTCCGCCTGGTCGCCCGTGCCGTCGATGAAGACGAACTCGGGGTGTCCGCTCACCACGTGGATGGCGGTCTCCGACTCGCCGTGGTGATGGTCGGAGGAGGACGTGGCGGGGGCGACGTGGGTCTGGCCCATCCACAGCTTCTCGGACCCCACCGTCCTCCCGCTGACGGCGGCGAACCTGCGCATGCCGCCGGTCTGCGCGGTGTCGCCGTCGAGGGCGTCGGCACGGATGTGGTGCAGACGGGCGCGCAGGGGTGTCGTCGCGGGGGTCGGTGTGTCGTGCAGGTGCGGGTGGAAACCCTCGCCGGGGGTCGTCAGCGGCTCACTCATGGCGGCGACGCTAGAGCCGCCGCGAAAAGGATGTCAACAGGTGTCCATTCCCGTTCACCTGCGGCAATGTTCCCGCAATGTTGCCGCAGAGGTCGCGCGGGGCCGTCATGCGCGGGCCGGGTCAGGCATGATGGGCGCATGCATATCTCCGCGAAGGCGGACTACGCCGCACGGGCCCTTCTCGAGCTCGCCCGTGAACCCTCCCGCCCGCTCACCTGCGAGGCCATCGCCTCCTCCCAGGGCGTTCCGTTCCGCTTCCTGAAGTCGGTGGTCGGCGATCTGCGCAGGGCCGGACTCGTGCGCAGCCAGCGCGGCTGCGAGGGCGGCTACTGGCTGGGCCGGCCCGCCGACGAGATCACCCTGCTCGACGTGTCCCGCGCCGTGGACGGGGAGTTGATCACCCTGCGCGGCGCCCTGCCCGCCGACCTCGACTACCCGGGCGCCGCCGCGGGTCTGCCCGGCGTCTGGCGGCGCGTCGAATCCGACGTGGCGGCGATTCTGGGCGGGACGACGGTCGCGGCGCTGCTCCCCGACGACGTACGGGAGCGGCCGGCCCACCAGGGCGCCGCGTGACCTCCGCGCAGCAGCCCCCCGTGCTCGAAGTCGTCGAGTACACCGACCCGTTGTGCCCGTGGTCCTGGGGCGCCGAACCGGTCCTGCGCCTGCTGCGCACCACCCTGGCCGGCCGGGCCCGCTGGCGGCGCGTGTTCTGTGTCCTGTTCGACGAGGACGACGACCCCGCCCCCGACCCGGCCGCGGAGACCGCCTGGTACGCGCGCTACGTCGAGGACGTCACCGCCCACACCGGGGCCCCGCGCGCCGCGCGCCTGAGCCGGGTCGCCGCGTCCTCGTGGCCGTGCTCCCTGGTGGCCAAGGCGGCCGAACGGCAGGGCGCGGCGGTGGCCGACCGGGTGCTGCGAAGGCTGCGCGAGACGATGTTCGTTCACGGCGAGCCGGCGGACACACTCGAGCTGGCGCTGGCCGCCGCGCGGGGCGTGCCCGGCCTCGACGCGGACCGCCTGGCCGCCGACGCCGCCTCCGCCGACGTACCGGAACAGGTGCGCGCCGACCGGGCCGAGGCGCGGCGGCCGGTGCCCGAGGTGCTCTCCGTGCCGGGTGGCTCCCCGCATCCGGGCGCTGCCAAGGAGACCGCCGACGGCGGCCGCCGTTACGCCCTGCCGACCCTGCTCCTGCGGACCCCCGACGCGTACCGCGCCGTGCCCGGCTGGCGCTCCTACGACGCCTACGCGGCGGCCGTCGGCGCACTGTGCCCAGGGCTCCCGGGGACGCCCGTGACCCTCTCCGCGCAGCGGGCGCTGGAGCACCACCGCAGCCTCACCGACCCGGAGCGCGCCCTGCTCACGCACGGCCCCTGGCCGCCGGTCGGAGCGGTCCGCGTCGAGACCGGCAACGGCCCGCTGTGGCGGCACCCGCAGGAGGCCGAGGCCCGCCCCGTGACCCCGCCCGGACCACCCCTGGTGCACTGACAAGCCTCTGACCAGCAGTCAGTCCCCCGTCCACCGAATGAGACACCATTTGGTGTCCATTGACAGTCGCTCATCCGTACGGTCAGGATGGTGCCCATGCTCACGACGCACCCCGGCGTGGTGTGCCGCTACGTGGACCTGCGGCGCACCTGCAGCGCTCTCTGTCGCTGACCCGCTCGCCGTCCCCGGTCCCTTCGCGCCGCTCCTCGTCGGGCGTCTGCTGCTCGCCTTCCGGCTGAGCCGCGGCCGGTACCCGGCACCCTCTTCCAGGCCCAGCGCCTTCCTGTCCCGCAGCACGGTCCGGCCCCAGCGGCCGGTGGGCACCTCCTGCCCCCGGCCTGCCGCGCCCGCCTCCCGCACCTGAGCCCTCGCCGGCATGCCCGCCCGCCGACGAGCGCGGACTTCGGCGTGCGCGGAAGGGGCCGACCTCCTCCGTCCCCCGTTCCCGCCGTGCCGTCACGGACCCGGGGTCCTCAGAGAAAGAACGCCATGTCCGGATACCTCACGTCCCGCCGCTCCCGAAGGGGCGCCCCCGCCCGCCGGCTGCGCGCCACGGCCCTCGGCGCCGCCCTCGCCGCCCTGCTCGTCCCCTCCCTCAGCGCGTGCGGCGACGGCTCGTCCACCGCCGCGGGCGGCGCGGCGCTCAAGTGGACGTCCTCCTACTTCCCGGCACACTGGGACCCGGTCGTCGGCGGCAGCGGCGCCCAGTTCCGTGAACTCGCCCTCGTCTACGCCTCGTTGACGCGCACGGACGAGAACGGCAAGGCGGTGCCCGATCTCGCCGAGAGCTGGGAGTACAACGACAAGGGCGACCAGGTCACCTTCCATGTGCGGCCCGGCCTGAAGTTCAGCGACGGCACCCCCGTGGACGCGAAGGCCGTCAAGGCCGCCATCGAGCGCGCCAAGAAGCAGAAGAACTCCGCCTTGTTCGGCGACCTGACCTCGATCAGGTCCGTCGACGCCAAGGGCCTCGACGCCGTCGTCCACCTCACCCAGGTCGACTACCAGATCCCGCAGCTCCTCGGCTCGCGCGTCCTGCAGATCGCCAGCCCCAAGGCGGCCGCGTCACCCGCCAAGCTCGACCAGAACCCCGTCGGCGCGGGGCCGTTCACCGTCACCCAACTGATACCCGGCACCAAGGCCGTACTGAAGAAGAACCCCGACTACTGGGACGCGAAGAACATCCACATCGACACCGTGGAACTCACCTCGGCACCCGACGCCTCCACCGTCGTCTCCGGACTCCGCACCGGCGTCTACAACTTCGCCGACATCGAACCCAGCCAGGCGGCCGCCGCGAAGAAGGCCGGACTCGACGTCTTCGTGCAGCCCGGCTTCAACGCCGCCAACCTCAGCCTGAACGTCAACAAGGCGCCGTTCGACGACGACAAGGTCGTCGACGCCGTCCGTCACGCCGTGAACCGCGAGGAGTTCGTCGACAAGCTCACCTTCGGTTACGGCGAGGCGACCGACCAGCCCTTCCCCAAGGGCTACGTGGCCTACGACCCCACGTCGGAGAACGCCTACCCCTACGACCCGGAGAAGTCGAAGAAGCTCCTGGCGGAGGCCGGCTACAAGGCGCACGACCTCAAGCTGAAGCTGGTCATCCCGGCCGAGGACCCGCAGGCCGAAATCGTCCAGTCGCAGCTCGCCAAGGTCGGCATCGACGTCACCATCAAGATCGACAAGAACTGGGCCACCCCGTTCTTCGCCAAGGAACTCACCTTCTCCCTGTACGGCACCACCGGACGCGACTCCGCCGCGCAGACACTCACCGCCCACTTCGGCCCCAACGGCCCGCTCAACCTCAGCACCCCCTACGAGCCGGACGGCTTCGAGGCCGCCATCGCCAAGGTGCGCCAGACCCCGCTGGACTCCCCGGACTACACCGAGACCCTGCGCGCGGCGACCCGCGCCGGACTGAAGAGCAAGGCGCTCGTCTTCACCTACTCCCAGCCCAACCTCATCGCCAAGAGCAAGTCGATCTCCAGCCTGCCGAAAATTCCCGCGCACCTCACCTGGACCGGCGTCACCATCTCCGGCAACTGACGGCCCGTCCACCATCCACAGAGAGGGGGCAACCCCATGACGACACTCACGCCGCAGGCGGTCCCGCCTGCCCGCCGTCGAGGGGTCGCCGTGGCCAGGACCCGGCACACGCTGGTCCGTGTCCTGGCCACCCTCGCCCGGTCGGTCATGATCTTCGTACCGGTGTTCGTGGTCGCGACGTTCGTGACGTTCGCGCTGCGCTCACTGAGCGGGCTCAGCCCGGCGCGGATCCAGCTGGGCGAGGAGGCGACTCCCGAGGCCATCGCACGGGTCGAGGCCGAATGGGGCCTGGACCGGCCCTTCCTCGTGCAGTACGCCGACTGGTTCGGCGGCGTGCTGCACGGGCGACTCGGCACGAGCTGGACCAACGGCGCCGACATCTCCACCCTGATCGGTCTCGGCCTCGGAGTCAGCCTCTCCGTCGCCACGCTCGCCCTCGTCATCGGCGTCCTCGTCGGCTTCCTGCTGGGCACGGTCGCCGCACTGCGGCGCACCACCTGGATCGACCGGACCATCACCGGCTTCGTCACGCTCATCTCCGTGATGCCCGCGTTCGTCGTCGGGATCGTGCTGGTGGCCGTCTTCGCCGTGGGGCTCGGCCTCTTCCCCGCCGCCGGATACGTCCCCGCGGAGGCCGGCATCGGCCCCTGGCTCGCCCACATCACCCTCCCGGCCGTCGCGTTGAGCTTCGACGTCATCGCCGACGTGGCCCGGCAACTGCGGGGCAGCCTCGTCGCCGCCTACCGCGAGAACTACGTGACCGGGGCGGTCGTACGCGGCCTCAGCCCCCGGCGGATCTTCTTCGGGCACGTGCTGCGCAACGGGCTCGGACCGGCACTCGCCACGCTCGGCCTGAAGTTCCCCGCGCTCGTCGGCGCCTCCGTCGTCACCGAGTGGATCTTCGGCCTCCAGGGCTTCGGCCGGTTCGCCAACGACTCCGCACAGGCCGGCGACGTGCCCGCGGTGCAGGGCGTCCTCGTCGTGTCGATCGTCCTGGTCGTCGTCTTCAACCTGATCGTCAACCTGGTGCTGGCCCGTGTGACGCCGGCATCCCAGCGGGGGGTGTGAACCATGGTGCGCCGCGTGCTCTCCCTCACCTCGGGCCGGATCGCCGTCGCCGTCCTCGCCGTGATCGCGCTCCTCGCGGTCCTCGGCCCCTGGCTGGCCCCCCAGGACCCGCTCGCCACCAGCGACAACACCCTGGCCGCCGCCTCCGGTTCCCACTGGCTGGGCACCGACCACCTCGGCCGTGACGTCCTCAGCCGGCTCCTCGACGGCTCACGGATCAGCGTGCTCGGCTCCCTCGAAGTGGCCGGAGTGGCCCTCGCCGTGGGCGCGGTCCCCGGCATCCTGTCCGTCTACCTCGGCCGGGTCTTCGAATGGTTCACCCTGCGCCTGACCGACACCCTCGTCGCCCTGCCGTTCCTGCTGTTCGCGGTCGCCGTCATCGCCCTGCTCGGCAACGGCATCACCCAGGCGATGCTCGTCACCGGCACGCTGGTCTCGCCGCTCTTCTACCGCGTCGCCCGCGCCGCCACCCTCACGGTCGCCCGGTCCCCGTACGTGGAGGCGGCACTGATCTCCGGTGCCTCCCTCGGCTGGATCGTCCGCCGGCACGTCTGGGCGAAGGTCCTGCCGCCGATCGCGGTCGCCCTCGCCCAGACCATCGGCGTCGGCTTCGTGATCGTCTCCAGCCTCACCTTCCTGGGCATCGGCGTGCAGCCCCCGGAACCCACCTGGGGCGGCCTGCTCGCCTCCGACCTCGGCTACCTCGACTACCGGCCGTGGGGGCCGCTCGCCCCCGCCGTCCTGATCATGGCCACGGTCTGGGCGTGCAACCTCCTCGCGGACGCCATCCGCGACGTGTCCGGGGAAGCCGGACGCGCCCTGCTGAACGGGCGCAGGGCCCGCGCCAACCGCCTCGGCACGCCCGACACCGCTCCCACCGGAGGTGCGCGATGACCACCCTGTCCCAGGACGCCGCACGACCCGAGACCCGGCACGCCGACACCGGCCCCGCCACCCCGCCGGTCCTCTCCGTCCGGGACGTCCGCATCCACGACCGGGCCGGCGACCGGGAGATCGTCCACGGCGTCTCGTTCGACCTCACCCCCGGCCGGACCGTCGGCATCGTGGGGGAGTCCGGCAGCGGCAAGACCCTCACCTGCCGGGCCGCCCTCGGCATCCTGCCGCCCCACTTCGAGGTCTCCGCAGGCACCGTCGAGATCGACGGCACCGACATCGCCACGCTGACCCCACGGCAGTGGACCGGGCTGCGCGGCTCCACCATCAGCGCCGTCTTCCAGGACCCGGCCTCCTACCTCAACCCGTCCCTGCGCGTCGGCGCGCAGATCGCCGAGGTCCTGCGGGTCAAGACCGGACTGACGCGGCGCGAGGCCCGCCCGCGCGCCCTCGAACTCCTCCAGGCCGTGCATCTGCGCGACCCCGAACTCGTCTACGGCCAGTACCCGTTCGAGCTCTCCGGCGGCATGCTCCAGCGTGTCCTGATCGCCGCCGCCATCGCCGCGGGACCGCGCGTCCTCATCGCCGACGAGGCGACCACCGCGCTCGACGTCACCGTGCAGGCCGAGATCCTCGACCTCCTCGCCGACCTGCGCGAGTCGACGGGCCTCGCCCTCGTCGTCGTCTCCCACGACCTGGCCGTCGTCGCCCAGCTCTGCGACGAGGTACTCGTGATGCGGCAGGGCGAGGTCGTCGAACAGGGCCCCACCCGCACCGTCCTCGACAGCCCCCGGCACCCCTACACCCGGCTCCTCATCGACGAGCACGAGAGCTACGGCCTCGACAGGTTCCTGGCACCGAAGGAGGAGGCGGCATGAGCGCCGACCAGCCGCACGCGGCCCCCACCGCCACACCCGTCCTGTCCGTCACCGGCCTGGACGTCCACTACGGCAAGCGCCGCGCCCGCCGCCAGGCCCTGCACGGACTCACCCTGACCGTCGCACCCGGCGAGACCCTCGGCGTCATCGGCGAGACCGGCTCCGGGAAGTCCACGTTCGCCCGCACCGTCCTCGGACTCGTACGCGCCTCGGCCGGCTCCGTCGTCATCGACGGCGAGGACGTCAGCGGCCACAGCCGACGCCAGTGGCGGGCCCTGCGCCGCCGCGGAGTCGTCCAGTACGTCTTCCAGGACCCGCTGCGCAGCCTCGACCCCGACCTCACGGTCGAGGACTCCCTGACCGAACCGCTCCTCGTGCGGGGCGTCGCCCGCCCCGAGGCCGCCCGGCGGGGCCGCGCCCTGCTGGAACGCGTCCGGCTGCCCGAGGACCTGCTCGGCCGGCTGCCCGGCGAACTCTCCGGAGGCCAGCGCCAGCGGGTCGCCGTCGCCCGCGCCCTCATCACCGAGCCGCGCCTGCTCCTCCTCGACGAACCGGCCAGCGCCCTCGACTCCGCCCACCGCGTCCAGATCCTCGACATCCTCAAGGAACTGCGCGCCGACGGCGTCGCCCTCGTCCTCATCTCCCACGACCTCGGCTCCGTCGCCGGGGTCGCCGACCGGATCGCCGTGCTCTACCAGGGCCGTGCCGTCGAGGTCGGACCCGCCGCCGACGTCATCAACACGCCGCAGCACCTCTACACCCGGCTGCTCGTCGGCTCCGCGCCCACCCTGCACACAGCGGCGGCGAGCCGGGCCGAACGCGAAGCCCTGCGCGCCCTGCTGCACGCCTGAGCCCGTCCCACCCTCCGCACCCACAGACAGGACCAGCCATGTCCCGCAAGATCCACCTCGCCCTGCACCCCTACGGCGTCGGCGGCCCCGGCCAGCACGGCCTGTGGAAGGACCCGCGTGTCGCCAAGAACGCGAGCATCGACATCGACTACTACATCCAGCAGGCGCAGGCCGCCGAACACGCCCTGTTCGACGCCCTGTTCATCGTCGACAGCCAGTTCATCAACGCCACCTACCCCGCGCACTACCTCAACCGCCTGGAACCGCTGACCCTGCTGTCGGCGGTGGCCACCCACACCCGGCACATCGGCCTGGTCGGCACCGCGAGTTCGACGTACAACTCGCCGTTCAACCTGGCCCGCCGGTTCGCCTCGCTGGACCACATCAGCGGCGGCCGCGCCGGCTGGAACGTCGTCACCAGCTTCGACACCGGCACCTCGAAGAACTTCGGCCTCGACGAGCACCTGGACTACGCGACCCGCTACGGCCGCGCCCTGGAGTTCGTCCAGGTCGCGCGGGGCCTGTGGGACTCCTACGAGGACGACGCGTTCCCGGCCGACGTCGAACGGAACGTGTTCCTCGACCCGTCCAAGCTGCACGCGCTCGACCACGAGGGGGAGCACTTCAAGGTCGCCGGGCCCCTCAACCTCTCGCGCTCCCCGCAGGGCCAGCCGGTCATCTTCCAGGCCGGTGTGTCCGAGGAGGGCCGCGACCTGGCCGCGCGGGTCGCCGAGGGCATCTACGCGCCGGGCGGCTCCCTCGAGCAGGCCCAGGACTACTACGCCGACATCAAGCGGCGCACCGCCTCCTACGGCCGCGACCCCGAGCACATCAAGATCTTCATCCACGGCGGGCCGGTGGTCGCCGCCACCGACGAGGACGCCCGGCGCCGCGAGCGGGAGATCTTCGAGGAGGACAACGACTTCGACCGCAACCTCGCCCTGCTCGGCCGGTCCTTCGGTGCCTACGACTTCAGCGTCCACGACCTGGACGCGCCCTTCCCCGACGTGGCGCACCTCGCCGCGAAGGGCGGCCGGACCAACGCGACGCAGATCATCGCACGCGCCAAGGAACAGAACCTGACGCTGCGTCAGGTGGCGGACTCCGTCAACGAGTTCCGCCGCTCGCCGTTCGTCGGCTCGCCCCAGACGGTCGCCGACACCATCGAGCAGTGGTTCGAGGCCGGCACCTTCGACGGCATCAACCTCGCCTTCCGCACCAACGATGACCTGGAACTGTTCGTCGACGGCGTCGTCCCGCTCCTGCAGAAGCGCGACCTGTTCCGCACCGCGTACGAGGCCGACACCCTGCGCGGCAACCTCGGCCTGCCGGTCCCCGCCAACCGCCACACCCGGTGACGGCCCCGCGTGAGCATCCCCTCGGAGAGAGGCGACCACCCATGACCGGCACGACGACGCCACGCTTCAGACTCGGCTTCCTCACCCACGTCCAGAGCCGCGGCGACGACCTCGCCCGCACCTACCGCAACGCCCAGGACCTCTTCGTCGTCGCCGACGAACTCGGCTTCGACATCGGCTGGGTGGCCCAGCACCACGTGCCCCTCGCCGGCGGCGGCCTCTCGTCCCCGTGGACGTTCCTCGCCCACGCCGCCGCCCGGACCACCCGCATCCGGCTCGGCACCGCCATCACCGTCCTGCCCCTGGAGGACCCCGTCCGCCTCGCCGAGGACGTCGCCACCGTCGACACCCTCAGCGGCGGACGCGTCGAGGTCGGCGTCGGCAGCGGCGCCAGCCCCACGGAGTACGCCGCGTTCGGCCGCGACGTCGCCCGCAAACGCGAACTCACCACCGAGAGCCTGTGCGCACGGCCCTCGCCGGGGAGGAGGTGCGCACCCCGGGCTTCCGCGTCCAGCCGGCCCCCGCGGACTTCACCGACCGCCTCTGGCAGGGCGTCTTCAGCGCCGAAGGAGCGGCCCACGCCGCGGCCGGCGGCTCCCACCTGCTGCTGAACCGCGCCGCCTACGGCTACGACGCGCCCACCGACGAGGTCCAGCGCCCCTGGGCGGACGCCTACCTGGACGCCTGGGACCGGCCGCGCCGCCCGCGCATCGGGCTGTCCCGGTTCGTGTTCCCGGCCAAGGACCGGCGCACCGCGCTCGCCCACATCAGCGACGACGTGCACCGGGCGGCCCTGCGCATGGCGGGCAACGGCGCCTTCCCGGCCGGACTGGACGCCGACGAGGCACTGCGGCGCTTCCACGCCTTCTACGGCCACCCCGACGAGATCGTCGCGGCCCTCGGCAAGGAACAGGTCCTGCCCGTCGCGACCGACCTCATCACCCAGTTCAACCCCGCCGTCCCCGACCACGACGCCGCCGTGCGCGCCCTGGAACTCATCGCGACCGAAGTGGCACCCGCCCTGGGCTGGCGCCCCGCGCCGCGCCCCGCAACCGCTGGAGCATGACATGCCCGAGTACACCGACCATGTCGCCCCCGAGGGCCTGCGCACCCGCGGCACCGTCATTGTCGTGCCGGGCCGCGGCGAGACCCGGGCCACCTACCAGCGCTTCGCCCGCCGCCTCGCCGCCGACGCCTACCGCGTCCGCGTCATCGACACCCCCGCCATCGACGCCGGCGACCCGACCGGCACCCTCGACCACTTCGCGGCCCACCTCACCGAGGCGATCGACGGCACCGCCGCCGAGGACGGCACCGTACGGCCCGTCGTGCTCGTCGGCAGCGACACGGGCGCGGCGCTCGTCGCCGCCCACACCGGACGGGTGGACGCCACGCCGGCCCCGGACGCGGTCGTCCTGGCCGGCCTGCCCGCGCGCACCGCCACCGCCGTGCACTCCTGGGACGGCGAACTCGACGTCCGCACCGCCTGCCCCGCCCACCGGCGCACCCTCACCGACGACACCGAGGTCCGCCGGGGCGCCCTCAACGACACCGTGCCCGAGGCCCTGCTCGCCGCCGCCCTCGACGGCGACCTCACCGTCCCCGCCCTGATCCTCACCGGCGACGCCGACCCGCTCGCCGACCGCGACGAACTGCACCGCACCGCCAAGTCCCTGGACCGCGCCCGCCTCTCGGTCGTGCGCGGAGCCCACCACGACGTCCTCAACGACCTCCAGCACCGCTCGGTCGCCGCCGAGGTCGTCACCTTCCTGGAGACGCTCCGGGAGGACCTGGTGCCCCTCGTCACCGTGGAGACCAGCGCCTGGTGAGGCGCCCCGCACCACCCCACCGTCTCTCCCCGCACCCCGACCCGGAAGGTCCGCCATGGCCACCATCCTCTCCGTCTCCGGAAGCCCCTCCGCCACCTCCCGCACCGCGCGGCTGCTGCGGCACCTCGACGAACGGCTCCGCGGCCACGGCCACGAGGTCGTCCCCCTGGACGTCCGCACCCTGCCCGCTGAACCTCTCCTGACCGCCGACTTCCACCACCCGGCGATCGTCGAGGCCACCGCGCTGTTCGAGCGGGCGGACGGCGTCGTGATCGGCACGCCCGTCTACAAGGCGGCGTACTCGGGCCTGCTGAAGTCCCTGCTCGACCTGCTGCCCCAGTACGCGCTGACCGGGAAGACCGTGCTGCCGCTCGCCACGGGCGGCAGCACGGCGCATGTGCTGGCCATCGACTACGCGCTGCGCCCGGTGCTCAACTCGATGGGCGCGGCGCACATCGTCCCGGGCTGGTTCACGCTCGACAAGGACATCACCGTGGGGGAGGACGGCACGGTGGCCGTCGCCCCCGACACGGCGAAGGCCCTCGCCCACGCGACCGACCAGTTCGCCGCGTCCCTGGGCGCCCGGGTGGCGGCGCTGGCGCCCGCCGGATGAACCGTCAGGCAGACGGCGGGGCGGCCTCCTGAGCGCCCACGGCACCACCGGTGAGCCGCGGTTCGACGTCCACGACACCCTCGACGGCCCGCGCCAGGCGTACGGCGATGGGGACCATGGCGGTGTCGCGGACCGGCCCGCGCAGTGTGACGACCCCTTCGCGCACGCTGACGTCGAGGGAGTGGCCGGCGACCGGGCGCAGATGGGAGAGCACCGTACGGCGGACCTCGTCCTCGATCTGGTCGTCGGGCCGCAGGAAGACCTTCAGCAGGTCGGCCCGGCTTACGATGCCCTGCAGCATGCCGAGGCGGTCGACCACGGGCAGTCGTTTGACGCGCCGGACCGCCATGATCCGGGCGGCCTGGGCGAGCGTGGCGTCCGGGTGGACGGTGACGGCCGGTGTGCTCATGAGGTCGCCGGCCGTGGTCGCGCCGGCCTTCGCGAGGTCGTCCAGGCGCCGGCGGGACTCGGCGAGGCTCCACTCCTCCGCCCGGAACTCCTCCTTGGGCAGCAGGTCGGCCTCGGAGACGACGCCGATGACCCGGCCCTCCCCCTCCAGCACCGGCATGGCGCTGACCTTCCACTGCTCCATGGTCCGCACGATCTCCTTGAACGGCGCGTCCCGCCCGACGGCCACGACCGTCTGCGTCATCACATCGCTCACGGTGTACGTGGTCCCGGTCCCGGTCATCTCCGATCACCTCGTCTCGCGTGCGTCACGTCGGCTCACAGCGCCAGGCCGGCCCGCCGCGACTCCTCCGGCCGCGGTACGGCGTCGGTGTCGTCCACCCGGTGACGCAGCTCGGCGGAGACGTCGACCACCCCGTCCACGCCCCGGCACAGACGGACGACGAGCGGCACGAGCGAGGCGCGTTCCACGGTGCCCTTCAGGGACACCCGCCCGTCGACGACCCGCACGGCGATCGCGTCCGGCGCGATGCCCAGCGTGCGCAGCAGCACCTGTCCGGTGATCTCCTCACGGATGGCGGCGTCGCCCCGCAGGAAGACCCGGAGCAGATCGGCCCTGCTGATCAGGCCGAGCAGCCGCCCGGTCTCGTCGACGACCGGCAGCCGTTTGACGTGGTGGCGTTCCATGACCTGGGCGGCCTCCACGGCCGTCCACTGGGGCCGCGCGGTCACGGCCGGACGGCTCATCAGCCCTTCCGCCGTGGTCGCCTCGGCCTTCGCGCGGTCGGCGGGCGCGGGCCGCAGCACGGGCAGCAGGCCCGCGGGGTCCAGTTGCGCGGCCTCCTTGCGCAGCAGGTCGGCCTCGGACACCAGGCCGAGGACCTGGTCCGCGTCGTCCACGACCGGTACGGCGGTGACGTCGTACTCGGCCAGCAGCTTGGCGATGTCCTTGAACCCGGTGTCCCGGTGCACCTTGACGACCGACGTGGTCATCAGGTCGCTCACGGTCCGGTGCCACATGGCTCCCGCCTCCTCGGGTCGCTTCCTCCCCTTTCCACTCTCCGCCGCGCCCGACGGTGCCGCATGGGCCGAACGGCCCCGACCGCGGGGCCGCCCGGCGCCGGCCGGCCCGTACGCTGTCCCTCCGATCGAACCGGGGGAGAGGGGTGGCGGGTGAGTCGCCGCAAGGGGGGCCACAGGACGGCGCGGGTCGTGACCGCGACCTGGTCTGGGAGGCACCCGGCTTCGCCCAGGACGGCTACGCCTACCGGGCGGTGAGCATCGTCCCCCGGCCGCGCGCCGGCCGCTGAGCCCTCAGCGCGCGGCGCCGGCCGGCAGCACGCCTCCCGCCCGGCCGCGCACGGCCTGCGCGGTCAACTCCCGGACCCGCGCCGCCGGGACGCACTGGCCGGGGGTGCTGAGGTACCAGGGGAAGTACTCCTCCGCGCCGAGCCCGGCGGGCGGCTCGCCGAGGTACGGCTTGGTGTAGACCGGGGTCCCGGGCTCGCTGCGCCAGCTCTCCGCGAGCGTCCCCTCGTCGACGGCGTCGTAGCCGAGCGCGTCGAGCAGGTCCGCGGCCTCCCGCTTCGCGGCCTCGTCGTCGCCCGCGAGGGGCAGGGCGCTGCGGTCGGCCGCTCCGGCGGGCCGGGCGAGCGTGAGCAGCTGGTGCGAACCGATGTTGTTGAACGCCTTCACCAGACGCGCGCCCACGAGGTGCCGTTGGACCAGGCCGCTCGTGGTGAGCGCGTTGGAGTCCAGTTCCTCCATGCGGCCGTCGCGCTCCGGGTAGTAGTTCATCGTGTCCAGCACGGTCTTGCCGCGCAGCGCCTCGACGGGCAGGTGCCGGTGGGCCCGGAGCGGGATGGTGACCACGACGAGGTCGCCGGCGCGGGCGGCCTCCTCCGGAGTGGCGGCCCGGGCCCGTCCGCCCACGGTCTCCACCAGCTCGGCGAGCGAGTCGGGCCCCCGCGAGTTGCTGAGGACGACCTCCATCCCGGCCGCGACCGCGAGCCGGGCCAGGGACGTGCCGATCAGTCCGCTGCCGATGAGTCCGAGCGTGCGTGTCCGGGTCATTGCGTTCTCCCTTTCGGATGGCCCACCGGCATATGCGGAGGCGTCCTCCGTTTCCTATCACGAATAAGCGGAGGCTGCATCCGTTTCCGGGGCCGCCCTCTGCCCGGACATGCCGAGGGCCGTGGCCCGGGGCTCTCGCGCCCCGGGCCACGGCCCTCGTCTGGAACCGCTGCCGTGCCCGCCTACGGACGCAGCGTGCGCTGCCGCTCGACGTCCCGCTTGTCCAGCTTGGCGTCGAACTTCGCGAGCGGCTTCGCCGCCGCCGGGTTCTCCCGCACCGCGGTCGGCGCGACGTCCGCCCAGTCGAGGATGCGGGCCGTGGCCAGCGCCTTCTCCTTCTCGACCAGGCCGGCGACGTTCGCGCCGTGGTTCATGCCGGGCGCGGTGAACACGTACGCGTCACGCGCCTTCTTGCCGACACGGAACGGCTCGGCACCCCACGGGTCGTTCTCGCCGTACACGAACAGCATCTGCCGGGCGTTGTTCCGGACCCACGTGTCCACGTCCCGCATGACCGACGGGTCGAACTTCATGGCGATGGAACGCGGCACGAAGTTGCGCGGCGGCTGGTAGCCGTAGCGGACGTACTTCTTCTCGATGTGCGGGAAGTGGATCGTCGGCGCTCCCAACTGCGTACCCGCCTGGTAGTAGTACGGCGTGTACGGGGTCAGGCCCTGGTCCGTGTAGGCCGAGAAGCCGGAGATCGTGTCGACGGAGGTCCAGATCGCGTCGTCCGTGGCGTTCTTGGCGTCGGCCGGGATGTCCGCGCAGTCGGCGAGGGTGCTGTACTGCCAGAAGCCCCACACGTAGTCCAGGACGACCGCCTCGAAGGCCCGGTCCAGGCTGCCGATCGTGTCGAACGTGTAGCCGTTCTCGGCGGCGTACGCGGCGTACTTCTTCTCCAGCGGCGTCCGGCGCACCAGCGCCTCGCGCTGCACGCCGTTCAGCCGGTCGCGGCACTCCTTGGTGCCGACGGTGCGGAAGAAGCGGTCGTAGGCCGAATCCTCCTTGTTCACCACGTCGTTGGGGGCGACGTAGGCGACGACACCGTCCATGTCCCGGGGGTAGAAGCGCTCGTAGTAGGTGGCGGTCATGCCGCCCTTCGAACCGCCCGTGGAGATCCAGTTCTTGCTGTAGATCTTCTTCAGCGCGGTGAAGATGCGGTGCTGGTCGCTGGCCGCCTGCCAGATGTCCAGCTTCGACCAGTCGGCCGGCTCGGGCCGGGACGGCGTGAAGAAGCGGTACTCCATGGAGATCTGGTTGCCGTCCACGATCTGCGTCGGCTCGGCACGCCGCGGCGTCGTCGAGACGCTGTACCCGCCGGTGTAGAACACGGTGGGCCGCGCGGTGTCCTTGTGCAGCACGGTGATCCGCTGCTGGAACGTCCCCTTGGAGGGCCTGCGGTGGTCGACGGGCTGGGTGTAGTTGAGGACGAAGAAGCGGTACCCGGTGTACGGCTTCTCCTCGATCAGGCTCATGCCCGGGATCGAGAGCAGTCTCTCCTTGATGTCAGTGGTGCCGGTGGCCTCCGGCCCGGCGGCGGTGGCCGCCCCGGCCGAACTCAGTGTGCCTATGAGCACCGTGAGCGCCAGCAGCCATCTGAGCGCCTTGCGCATGCGCACTCCCCTGTGAGACAGATGTGCGCCGGAAGCTACTCGACCAACTCCCCGCCACGCCAGGGGACATAGGGAAAACCCTGTGTGACGGGGGAGGTTCGAGGGTCGGAGCGCGTCGCGTCGGCGCCGGTGGGCGCGCGGGGATCAGCGCCGGGCGGCGACGGCCTCCGCCTCGGGGGCGGCCGGCGCCACGGAGTTCCGGCCCGGGCGCCGCAGCAGGACGCCCACCGCGATCGCGCCGAGGACCGCCGCCGCGGACCCGGTGAGGAGCGCCAGGTGCAGACCCGAGGCGAACGCGTCACGGGCGTGGTCGATCAGCTGCGTGTCACCGGTCCGCTGCCCGATGACGTGCGCGGCGGCCAGGGAGGAACGGGCGGCCTCGGAGAGGGGCGACGGCATGCCCGCGACGTCGAGGTTGTCGCGGTAGCCGGCGTTCAGGACGCTGCCCAGGACCGCGATGCCGAGGGCACCGCCGAGCTCGCGCGAGAGGTCGTTCACCGCGGAACCCACGTTCTGCAGCCGGGCGGGCAGCGCGTCCGTGATGGCGGCGGTGGCGGGCGTCATGGCCAGACCCATGCCGGCGCCCAGCGGGACCAGGCCCGTGAGGACCAGCCAGTACGAGCTGTCCGTGTCGAGTTCCGCGAGCACGATCAGGCCGACGGCCACCGCGACCAGTCCCACGATCCAGGGACGCCGCGCCCCGACACGGGCCGCGATCTTCGGCGCGAGCCGTGAGCTGGGGATCATCGCGGCCGACATCGGCAGCACGCTCAGGGCGGCCGTCAGGGCGCTGTCACCACGGACCAGCTGCAGGTACTGCATGACGACGAAGATGAAGCCGAAGAAGGCGAAGAACTGCATCGTGATGGACACCGTGCCCGCGGCGAACGCCTTGTGGCGGAAGAGGCGCGGGTTCAGCAGCGGGTCGGGGTGGCGCAGCTCCCAGGCCACGAAGCCGGCCAGGACCAGGAGCGCGGCGCCGATGCCGGCCAGCGTGCGGGTGCTCGCCCAGCCGTGCTCGGGGGCCTGGATGACGGAGTAGACCAGGATGCCGAGTCCTATGACGGTCAGCAGCGCGCCCACGACGTCCACGCGCCGCTTCCCGGGCTCGGCGGACTCCGGCACGAAGACGTACGTGCCGACGAAGGCGACGACCGCCAGGACGACGTTGAGCCAGAACACAGAGCGCCACGACCACACCTCGAGCACGGCGCCCGAGGCCAGCAGGCCGAGCACGGCGCTGGCTCCCGCGACGGCGGCCCACACGCTGACGGCGCGCGCCCTCTGCTCGCGGGGGAAGGTGGTCGTGATGGTGGACAGCGTGGCCGGCATGACGAAGGCGGCGGCTATGCCGAGCACGGCCCGGAGCATGATCAGGACCTGCGGCTCCGAGGAGAAGGTCGCGGCCGCCGAAGCGCCGGCGAAGACGGTGAGGCCGCCCAGGAGGGCCTTGCGCCTCCCGAAACGGTCACCGAGGGTCGCGGCCAGCAGCAGGAGCGCGGCGAACACGAGGCTGTACGCGTCGATGATCCACGACAGCTGCGTCTGGGTCGCGTGCGTCTCCCGGGCGATGCCCGGCAGGGCCACGTTCAGCGAGGCCATCGCCGACACGACCGTGGCCAGGGCCAGGCAGGTGACGGCCAGTACCGCGCCGTGACGCACTGCCGTGGGGCTGTGGGGTGTGGGGCGTCGGTCCATGAGGGGCTTCCTTTCCTGCGGAGCCGGTGCGCTGTCGTGGCCGGCGATTCCGGTGAGCGGCCCGATGGTCGATCGTTTGCCTACGAGCGTTGGCCATCACCTGTTGACCAGCATGCGCGCGGCGAGCCGCGAAGTCAACACCCGATGGCAAACAAGTGTTGGCATTGCTGTGGGTGAGGGCGTCAGTGGGGTGCCAGGCAGGGCCGATGGCGCTTCGAGGGGTGCTGCGAGTGGTGGCGTGGCCTGCGGCGCAACCGCTACCGGGCGGCGAGCGGCTCCGCGCACGCGGGCCGGTCGGCCGGGTCGACCGCCAGCTCCGCCCAGTGGGTCGTACGGGATCCGCCGGGCCGGCGGCGGGTGCCGTGCCGTTCGGCCATCGCCTCCACGAGCATCAGCCCGCGGCCCTGCTCGTCCTCGGCGCGGTCGCTCAGCCAGCCCCCGGCGTCCTCCGCGGGGCCTCCGTCGGTCACCGAGATCCTCAGGCGACCGCACCGCCCCTCTCCACTGAGGCTGAGCACGACGGGGCCCCGCGCGTGTTCCACGGAGTTGGTGACCAGCTCGGACGCGATGAGCATCGCCGTCTGCGAGGCGTCCTCGTCGACCTGGTGGCGGCGCAGCCACGTCCGTACGGCGCGCCGGGCCGTGGCGGCGGCGTGCGGAGCACGCGGAACCGCCCAGGAACCGCCCGGCCTCCGGACATGGGAAGTCTTGGTGCGGGTGTCCGACATGACGATCACTCCGGCAGCAGGTCCAGTGCGCTGGGGGGATCGCTCATGTGGGTCCCAGCGTCGAGGCGCTTCAGGGCGGTCTCGGCCGCGGCGAGGTCCTGGACACCGAGCCCGATCAGTTTGCAGACGGTGATGTCCTCGTCGCCGCTCCGCCCGGGCGCGTCACCGCTGAGCACGGCGCCCAGTTCGACGACCTCGATCTCGCCGTCCTGGACGCGCGACAGCTCCCCGTGCAGACGGTTGAGGGCGCGGCTGTCGACCACCACCCGGTGCGCGCGCCGGAAGCACTCCTCGGTGAGCTCGGCCTTGAACGGGTCGTCGGCACCGACGGCGTTGACGTGCACGCCGGGCCGCAGCCAGTCGTGCCGGATCAGCGGTTCGGTGCTCGATGTCGCGGTGACGAGCGCGTCCACGGCACCGCACATCCGCGCGAGATCGGGAGCGGGCCGCACGTCCAGATCGGGGCGGCGCGCAGCGAGGGCGTCGACGACGCGTCGCACGGCGGCCGGGTCGCGTCCCCAGACGTGGACCGTCCGGACGGGCAGGCTGTCGGCGACCGCCAGCGCCTGCAGATAGCCCTGCACGCCGGTGCCCACGACGCCCAGAACCGACGCGTGCGGCGTGGCCAGGGCACGGGCGCCCAGGGCTCCCGCCGCGGCCGTCCTGATGTCGCTGAGGTGGTGGTCGTCCTCCAGCAGCGCCCTGAGATCACCGGTGGCGGCGTCGAACGCGGCCACGATGCCGGAACCCGGCGGCAGCCCGAGCTCCTTGCGGGCGGGGAACCAGCTCGCGACCTTCACCGTGAAGACCGAACGCCCCGGCAGCCAGGCCGACTTCACGTGGACGTCGCCTTCCCGTCCCGCGGGGGCGAAGACCACGGCGGGAGCCTCGCCCAGCCCCCGGCTGTGGTCGACGAGCGCCTGCCGGACCGGTTCCAGGACGTCCCGGGTGCCGACGGCGGCCCGTATGCGGTCCGGGCCGAAGCAGGTGACCGTGTCGGTGTTCATCACGGCAGCTCCGTCAGGTGGCCCTCGGCGACGAGGCTCACATGGCCTCCCACGGTGACCCCGTGGCGCCCCGGGCCGATGTCGTAGGCGCCGATGGCCATCGAGCTGGGCCGGCCCATGTGGCGGCCCTGACGCAGTGTCACCGCCCGCTCGGCGGCGAGGCGTTCGTGCCGGCGGAGATAAGCGGCGACGCAGCCGGCCGCGCTGCCCGTGGCGACGTCCTCCAGGATGCCGTCGTTGTTCCAGTGCCGGCCTTCGAGCTCGTCGGCGTCGAGCAGATAGGCGAACTGCGCGCCCACCCGCTGCAGGGGCTCCGTCAGATCGAAGCGGACACGGGCCCTGTCCAGCGCCCCCGGTCGCACGGGGACGATGAGGTAGCGGAGCCCTGTCGACACCACCTGCGGCGGCAGGCCGGGGTGCAGGTCCCGTGGTTCCAGGTCGAACCACGAGGCCAGCCCCTCGATCTCCGGCTGCCCCAGGAACGACGCCTCTCCCTGGTCCAGGACGCCCTCGTACGCCCTGCCGTCCTGGCGCACCTTCACCCGCACCGTGCGGGCCTTCAGCTCCAGCGTCCAGTCGACCGGGCGGCCCATGCCGGCGAGGTGGTGCAGTACGGCGGCCGCGCCGATCACCGGGTGGCCCGCGAAGTCCAGTTCCTCGTACAGATCGAAGACGCGCGCCTGGAAACGGGGACCGGCGTCGGCGCTCCACGGGAACAGGAAGACCGACTCGAAGTGGCGCAGCTCCTGCGTGATGCGGAGCATCTGGCCCGGGTCGAGGCCGGTGGCGTCGGGGAAGACGGCGAGGCTGTTGCCGCCGTACGGGACTTCGCTGAAGACGTTGACGTGGAGGAATCGCATGATCGGCCGGACCTTCGGGGGGATGTCGAGAGGGAGGGGGCGGGTGCGCCGCAGGGCCATCCTCGGCGCCGTACACACTGCTTCAGCGGTAGTTCAGCTCGGCGAGTTCCGTGGCGAGCCTGGTGCGGAACGGGGTGTGGCCGAGCACCCGCAGGGCGACGTTGCGGACACCGCGGGCGGCGGGGTGGTGCGCGGTGGCCAGGCGGGTCATACGGTCGGCGAGCGCGACCACCTGTTCGGCGACGGGCCGGCGCGTGGCCTCGTACGCGTCGAGGGTCCCCGAGGCCAGGGCCCGGCCGAGGGCGTAGCCGTCCTGGATGCCCGTGTTCATGCCCTGCCCTCCGGCCGGGCTGTGCACGTGCGCCGCGTCGCCGGCCAGGAAGAGCCGGCCGGCCCGGTAGGAGTCGGCGACCCGGTGGTGCACCCGGAACCGGGAGGACCAGTGCACCTCGTGGGCGGTGGCCTGACCGGGGACGCGCTCGTCCAGCATCCGCTGCAGGAAGGCCAGGTCGGCGGTGTGGGGCGCGTCGTCGACGGTGGCGACGATGCGGTAGCGGTCACCCGGCAGCGGGGCGACGACGATCAGGCCCGCGCCGTGGAAGTTCAGGGACACCTCGCGCGGGCCCGGCGCCCAGTCCATGTCCACGTCGGCGAGGACGAAGGACTCCGCGTAGGCGTTTCCGGTGAAGCCGATGCCGGCCGCTTCGCGCACCGTGCTGTGCATGCCGTCCGCGCCGACGACGTAGTCGGCCCGTAGGGTCTCCCCGCTCTTCATCGTGACGGTCACCCCGGAGTCGTCCTGGACGACGGACGCCGCCTCGTAGGGCCGGTAGGTGTCGGCGCCCAGCGCCCGCAGGCGGGTGAGCAGGACGTCCTCGGTCTCGTTCTGCGGGATCATCAGCGTGTACGGGTGCGGCGTGGGCAGGCCGTCGAACGGGATCGTCATCAGGGCGCGGGCGCCGTCGCGGACGGCGAAGCGGGTGAGCTTGATCCCGCGGCGCAGCAGTTCGGCGGAGGCGCCGAGCTCGTCGAGGACCTCGAGGGTGCGGGCGTGCACCACGGCGGCGCGGGAGGTGTTCGCCCCTTCCGCCTGTCGGTCCACCAGGACGAAGTCGACGCCGGCCTGGGCGAGGGTGATCGCCAGCGCCAGCCCGGTGGGTCCGGCGCCGATGATCGCGACGCGGGTGCGGGACGGGAGTGCGGGCTGGTTCATGAGAGTCTCCTGCTCCGTCGAGGGGTGCCAACGCAATGCCAACGTTTGTTGGCCATCACCTGTTGTCATGGTGCGCCTCCGTGGCGGCGAAGTCAACAGGTGTTGGCCTACGGGTGTTGGCTTGGCGGCGGGGAGACGCCCCGGCCCGGCGAACGCGAACGCCGGCCCGGTGAGGCGCCGGGCCGGCGTAAGAAGGTGCTCCCCGCGTCAGTCGCGCGCCGCGCGAAGCGGCTCCCCGACGCTCCTCAGATGGCGCAGTGCCTCCCGGTGCGAGTCGATCAATCCGGTCTGGTGGTACGGGATGCCCAGCTCGGCGCAGTACCGCTCGGTGATGGTCTGGGCGCGGCCGAGGGCCGGGGTGGGCATGCTCGGGAACAGGTGGTGCTCGATCTGGTAGTTCAGCCCGCCCATGAAGGCGTCGACCAGGGCGCCGCCGCGCACGTTGCGTGAGGTGAGGACCTGGCGGCGCAGGAAGTCCAGCCGGGTGCCCTCCTCGATCATCGGCATCCCCTTGTGGTTCGGCGCGAACACCGACCCGAGATAGATGCCGAACAGCCCCTGATGGACGGCGATGAACACCAGCGCCTTGCCCGGCGAAAGGACGGAGAGCAGGGCACCGAAATACAGCCCGAAATGCAGCACGAGCAGCGTTCCCTCGAGCACGGGACGTTTCACCGAACGGCTTCCCAGGGCCCGGAAACTGTTGAAGCTGAGATTCAGCCCTTCCAGGGTCAGCAGCGGAAAGAACAGCGCCGCCTGATGCTTGCCGACGAAACGCGGGAGCCCTTTCGCCTCGCTCGCCTGGCGGCGGGACCAGACGAGGATGTCGGGCGACACGTCGGGGTCCTTGCCCTCGTGATTGGGGTTCGCGTGGTGCCGGGTGTGCTTGTTCATCCACCAGCCGTAGCTCATGCCGAGCAGCAGGTCGGCGACCAGGAGGCCGCCCGCCTCGCTGGGCCGCCGGCGGGAGAACACCTGCCGGTGCGCGAGGTCGTGGGCGGCCAGCCCGAGCTGACCGAAGACCACGGCCAGGGCGACTGCGACGAGCAACTGCGCCCAGCTGTCTCCCAGGGTGAAAAGGGCTACGATCGACCCGGCGAGAGCGAGCCCCACCGCGCCGAAACGCACCGTGTAATACAGCGGACGACGTCGGAGAAGACCGGCCGCGGTGATCCGGCGGGACAATTCGGAGAAGTCGCTTCCATCGCGCCGTTCGCCTTGCCCTCGTCGCGCGGGTGGGCCTGCCGGAATAACCGTGGGATACGTCATGACCGCAAGTATCTGGACCGTGCACCGATCCCGGAATGACGGTCGCCCCCCGGGTGGGGGAGGGGCTAGCACCAGCACGAGGGTGTGGAAACCCCGGGGTTGCTTCCTCGCTCCTCATTCCTCGCTCATGGCTCCAGGCTTCAGGCTTCAGGCGAGGGCGGTCACCAGAAGGGTGAAGGCGCCGATGATGACGGCGACACGGACGTAGTGGTAACGGTCCCAGCGGTTCATCTGCTCCTTCCAGTCCTCCGGACGGTTCTCGGGCGTCCACGTCTTGCCGCGGTTGTTGATCGGGACGAGCAGCAGGATCGACATGGCGACACTGACGACGAGCAGCGCGCCGGCGACGACGAGGAGGGCGCTGCCGTCCTCGTTCCACGCGAGCGCGGCCCACAGCGCCGTGAGTAGCAGGGAGCCGATGTACCAGAACGGCATGAGCGCTCCGAGCATCCGGCCACCGTGGGAGCGGGCGAGTTGGCCGCTGTCCTCGGGCAGGGCGCTGAAGATCCGGTTCATGACGAAGGCGACCGCGAACTCCACCCCGACCATCAGTCCGACGATCACGGTGGTGACGACTTCCAGGACGTTGAGCATGACGACCCCTCCTTGTGGCTAGCGTTGCTAGCTGACGGGTCAACGCTAACTCTGCTCACGCTCGATTGTCTAGCGATGCTAGGATCTCAATCATGTCGGTCAAGGAACGCAAGGAACGAGAGCGGGCGCAGCGCGAGCGCCTCATCGTCGCCACGGCCCGGGAACTCGCCGAGGAGCAGGGCTGGGACGCGGTCACCACCCGGCGGCTCGCCGAGCGCATCGAGTACAGCCAGCCCGTCCTGTACAGCCACTTCCGGGGCAAACGCGAGATCATCGGCGCGGTCGCCCGGGAGGGGGCCGCCGAGATGGCCGTGGCGGTGCGGGCCGCCGTGTCCACCGCGGACGGCCCGCGGGAGCGGGTCGCCGCGCTCGCCCGCGCCTACCTGGACTTCGCCGAACACAACCCGGCGGTCTACGACGCCCTGTTCGACCTCGACGGCGCCCTCGCGTTCGCCCAGGAGGACACCCCGGGTGAGCTCAAGGATGCGTTCGCGGCCCTGCTGGAGACCCTGGGCGAGGTCGCCGGTGACGGGGTCCACCCGGCGCTGTTCACCGAGACGTTCTGGGCGTCCCTGCACGGACTCGCCACCCTGACCCGGGCGCGACGCCTCCCCCCGGAGGACACGGAACGCAGAATCGAGCTGCTGGTGGACCGCCTCGCGGTGATCTGAGCGTCAGCCCGGCCGACCGGGCAGACATCAGCGCAACAGCCCGGCCTACCGGGCGGGCGTCAGCTCAGCAGACCCACCGACCGGACAGGCGAGTCAGCTCAGCGACCGGCCGACCGACCGGGCGTCAGCTCAGCGACCGGCCGACCGGGCGCTGTCATGGCTCAGTTCTGCCGGGAGTGCACGGGACTGTTCGCGACCTCCTCCGGGCACTTCCGGTGCGGGGCCCGCGCGCGCCGGTCGCGGACCCAGTCGTACGTGGCCAGGGCCAGCGAGGCCAGCATGCCGACGATGCCGGTGCCCAGGGCGACGACGAGGGCGGTCCGGAAGTCGTCGCCGTCGCCGAGCACCATGTAGAACAGGCCGGGCAGGGCGGCGGTGCCGACCGCGGCGCCGAGCCGCTGGCCCGTCTGCAGCGCCCCTCCGGCCGCGCCGGCCATGTGCACGGGCACGTCCCGCAGGGTCATGGTGATGTTCGGCGACACCACGAACCCTCCCGCGATGCCACCGAGGAACAGCACGGGTGCGGCGATCCAGGGCGCGATGTCGAGAGGCGCGAACCGCAGCAGCAGCGCGGCCCCGCCGAGTCCGCAGATCACCCCGGCGAGCCCGCACACGGTCAGCAGCCGGCCGAACCGGTCCACCAACCGCCCGGCGATCACCGCGGCCCCGGCCGAACCGAGCGCGAACGGGGTCACCGCGAGCCCGGACTCCAGGGGCGAGAAGTGCCGCCCGTCCTGGTAGAACAGCGCGAAGACGATCCAGACGCCGCTGAACCCGATGAAGTACAGCGTGCCGACACCGGCGCCCACGGCATAGCCCCGCACCGTCGTGAACAGCCGCGGATCGAGCAGCGGCCTCGTCCCCCGGGCGACGAGACGGTACTGCCGGCGCACGAAGAGGACGAGGATCGCGGCACCGACGAGGAACAGCCACCACAGGCGGCCCAGCCCGTCGGCCTCCGCCTGGACCAGCGGATACATGAGGGCCAGGACACCGAGCCCCAGGAGCAGCACCCCGGGCAGATCCACGTGCCCCCGCCCGGAACGCCGGGTCCGGGGCAGCAGACGCCGTCCGAGGAGGACGGCGAGAACGCCGATGGGGACGTTGACGTAGAAGATCCACCGCCAGCCCTGCGGGCCGTCCGCCAGCGCGAGGATCATGCCGCCGATGAGGGGGCCGGACGCGGACGAGATACCGACGGTCGCCCCGAAGTAGCCGAACGCACGGCCGCGTTCGGCGCCGCGGAACATCTGCTGGATGAGCGCGGAGTTCTGCGGCGCCATGAACCCGGCCGCCAGCCCTTGGGCGAGGCGGGCCACGACCAGGAGCGTGATGTCGGGTGCGGCGCCGCAGGCCGCGCTGAAGAGGACGAAGCCGCACAACGCCGTCAGGAAGATACGGCGCCGGTCCAGGGCGTCGCCGAGCCGTCCGGCGGTGACCAGGGCGAGGGCGAACGTGAGGGTGTATCCCGACACCACCCACTGCACCTGCGCGGGGGAGGCGTGCAGGTCGCGCTGCACGGTGGGGAGGGCCACCGCCACGATGGTGACGTCCAGCAGGCTCATGAAGCCGGCCACCAGGGTGACCCACAGCGCCCGCCACCGGCGCGGGTCCGGTTGCTGCCCGTCCGTCCCGCCACCGGAGTCCCGGTCGCCCGCCCCTGACGCCGACGCTGTCACATGGAGTCCTCTCGCACCGCCCGGCCGAACAGGTCCCCGGTTCCCCGGACGTGCGGCGTGCACACCCGGCCGCCCGCAAATGGGGCACGCGGGGGAGACCCGCGCACTCAGCGGGGCGGGGGATAGATCAGCGAGCCGTCGACGACCTGGGCGTGCGGACTCAGCGTCGCCGGAGCGGACGACGTGGCCGACATGATGTGCACGACGTCCACACCGGCGACGATCAGCGCGTCCGTGATCAGCCGCCGATGACACCGCCACGGCACCGCCTCGCTGCACATGATCGCCGGCCGCTCGTGCGCCGCCAGCTCCAGCAGCTCACCGAGCCCTTCGGCGAACGCGGGCGTGCTCATGTGGTCGGCGTAGTCACGGAAGGCCTTGACCCGCCACGCGCCGTTCGGACTCGGCACCCCCACCGGAGTGTGCCGGCGCCCGCCCAGCTCCCGGATCCACCGGTAGCCGATGTCGGGCGGCAGGGCCTCGACGACGGCGGCCTGGTTCCACTGCGGATGCTTCCGGGACGAGGGGAACGACCGGACGTCGACCAGACACGTGACGCCGTTGGCGCGCAGCATGCAGACGACGTCGTCGACGTCGCGGGTCGAGTGCCCGATCGTGTACACACGGTCCGTCATCGCACCGCCTCGCCAGCCGAGCCGTTCCGCATCACGCCGCGCCGGGTGCCCCGGGCCACGGCGTCCAACCGCGAGGAAATCCGGTGTCCGTCGTCCCTGACCCGGTGATAGACACCCGAGGTGACCATGACACTGGACTTCTCCGACCTGCGGCGCCTGATCGACGAACGGTCCACCGCCTTCCGGGCCGCGATCGCCTCCGCGTCCGACCTCGACGCGCGGGTGCCGACCTGCCCGGAGTGGACGCTGTTCGATCTGGTGCAGCACCTCGGCGGCGGCGACCGCTTCTGGGCCGCCATCGTCGGAGCGGGCCCCGCCGACGCGCCACCGGCCGAGGCCGTCGCCCTGCGTGCCGCCGTGGCCGCTCCGCGGGAGCGCGAGGCGCTGCTGGCCTGGCTGGCCGAGTCGACGCGGATGCTGCTGAGCGCGCTGGGGCAGGCGGGACCGGAGCGCGGGTGCTGGACGTGGTGGCCCGCGTCGCAGTCGCCGCGGACCGCGGGCGGGGTCGCCCGGCACCGGGTCCAGGAGACCGCCGTGCACACCTACGACGCCCAGGTCACCCTGGGTGCCCCGAAGCCGCTGCCGGACGAGGTGGCGCTCGACGGCGTCGACGAGTTCCTGTCCACCTGCGTCGCGACACCGGCCGCCTGGCCGCACAAGCCGACCACGATCGACTTCCACGCGACCGAGGGCCCTTCCTGGCGCCTCACCCTCGACGGTGACGGTGCGCGACCCACCCGCCTGCCCACCGCCGCGACCCCGGACGCCCCCGCCCTGTCCGTCACGGGAACCGCCGGCGACCACATCCTCGCCCTCTACGACCGCATCCCGGCCGCATCCCTCCGACTCGACGGAGACGCGGGCTTGCTGGACCTGCTCCGCGCCTGGGAGCCGGAGGAGTAGGCGAGCGACGGCGGGGTCGTACGGGGCCTACGGATGCAGCTTCTCGCCCTTCGCGAGCATGCCCACGAACTTCTCGATGCGGCGCGCCCGGGTCTCGGGCTTCTTCGCGTCCTGGACGCGGTACAGGATCGCGTACCGGTTCTGCCGGTCCAGGGTCGCGAAGAACTCCGCGGCGGCGGGTTCGGCGGCCAGGGCCGCGGCGAGGTCGTCCGGCACGGTCGCGGTCCTGGAGCTGTCGTACGCCGCGTCCCAACGGCCGTCCGCCTTGGCCCGGTCCACCTCGGCCTGCCCCGGCGGCCGCATCCGGCCCTGCTCGATCAACGCGGTCACCTTGTCCCGGTTGACCTTGGACCACTTGCTGCGCGCCGTCCGCGGGCTGAACCGCTGCAGCCACCACTGATCGTCGAGCCCGGCCTTCTGCCCGTCGATCCAGCCGTAGCAAAGCGCCACGTCGAGCGCCTGGGCGTAGTCCAGGGCGACGACTCCGGGACTCTTCTTGCGCAACTTGAGCCAGATCCCGGGCGACACGGCGTGATTTTCCCCGAGCCACGCCTGAAACGCCTCAGCGGATTCGAACGAGACGATCTCCAAGTCCTGAGTCACCCCAGCAGCGAACCACACGGGACTGACAGCAGTCCTCGCATCATCCGGGGACGACCGTGCTCGAAGCCGTCGTGGGGCACCTCAGTCGCCGATCGGTTCGACCCGGATGGGATCAGATCCGCCGAGGTAGAGCGTGTAACCGGCGTACTCCATGTCCATGCCCGTCCGCTCGGGTGGCACGACGTAGAGCCCCGCCGTGGGCGGGGGAGCCCAGCCGAGGTTGCGTGGCGGGTCGTACTCCTCGAAGTGTCCTACGTACAGCCTGGTCGGCGGGATGGACACGGTGCACATGTCGCCGACGCGGAGTGTGGAGGCCGCCGGTTCGAGACGGAAGGGGCTCCACTCCGGATGGGCGTCGCCGTGCGGGAGGGCCACTCGCCCGTCCCAGCGGAAAGCTGAGGACGTGTCGATCGCTCCCCATGGCCACTCCAGCGTGATGTAGCGACCCACTCCGACCACGCGAGCGGCTGCCGGCTCACAGGAGACGATCACTTGGTCGCCGACCCGAGGAACCATGCCTCATCCTCCCTGTCCAGTCGAAGGTTCGGGAAGGGTGGCTCACCCCCCCGCCTACACGGCCTGTGCCTGGCGCTTGATCAGGATCCCACTCGCGCATCACGTGCCGGTCTCGGACCCCGGCGTCATCGCGGAGACCTACCGAGGGCAGCGCGGTCGGCCCTGCCTCTGCCACGTCAGGCGCGGGCACCCGGTGCGGCGGATCCGCGCCCACATCTGACGGCAGGACGCCAGCCGTGCTAGGAACAGGGGATGATCTTGAAGGTCGAGCGGACCGACGCGCGCACATGGCCGGACGAGCAGATGAAGGAGCTCTTCAGCGAAGGGTTCCCGGCGTTCATCACCGCCGACCGGCTGGTGAAGGAGTACATAGGCAGGGTCGGCGAGTGGTTCGCCGACCTGGACCTCACGCTGGTGGACGACCACGACGTACCGGTGGCCTCCGGCTGGGGCGTGCCGATCCACTGGGACGGGCTGCCGGCGTCCCTCCCCACGGGCTACACGCAGGCGCTCGTCCGCGCCGTCGAAGGCCGTGAGGCACAGGTCGCGCCCAACACGCTCGTGATCTGCGGAGCCGTCGTCACGCCCTCGCTCAAGGGGCGGGGGCTGGCGGGCAAGGTCCTCGCAGCGCTGCGCGAGGCCGCGCGGGACGCCGGGTTGCCGCAGGTCATCGCCCCGGTCCGGCCGACGACGAAGGCCCGGTACCCGTTGACGCCGATCGAGACGTTCATGCGGTGGAGCCGCGAGGACGGGCTGGCCCTCGACCCCTGGATCCGGACCCACCAGCGCCTGGGCGCGTCGATCCTGGCGGCGGCCCCCGCGTCGCAGACCATGACGGGCTCGGTCGCCGAGTGGGAGGACTGGACCGGGATGGCCTTCCCCGAGTCCGGTGACTACGTGATCCCGGACGGGCTCAGCCTCCTGGCCATCGACCGTGAGGCCGACCGGGGCGTCTACCAGGAGCCGAACGTCTGGATGCGGCACAGGTGACCCCGGCAGGCTAGTCGTCCTGGTCCTCCCGCAGACGGCGAAGCCGCACCTGTTCCCGCTTGGAGTAGGCGGCCGCCCGGATCGCCTCGTCGCTCTCCAGGCCCGACCCCAGCGCGCCGCCCACCGTGGCGACCGACGCGACGAACCAGGCCAGCGTCCAGTACTCGGTGGCATGCAGCGGGCTTCGCGTCATGGCGGAGAACACCCGGTCGTTGATGATGAAAAGCGCCCACAGAAGGTTGATGACCAGCAGGCCCACGTAGCAGACCAGCACGCCGATCCCCACGGTCAGGACCGTCGAGGCGTTGTACAGAGCCGCCCGTTTCCGCGCCTCCGCGGAGATCTCCCCCGTCCGGTGCCACAGATGCGCGTCCACGATCAGCCAGCCGATCATGAGGGCCACCGATCCGACCATGGCGAACACGAGACGCGGCGTGCTCAGGGCCGCGGCCAGGTTCCAGACGGTGGCGTTCACGGTGGCGATCGCGCCCGTGGCGAGCGCGGCCGCCAGGGCCTTCGACAGACCCGGCACCAGCCGCCACGGCCGGTTGGCCCGGACCATGCCGGCGAGCAACCGCAGGTAACCGCGCGGCCCGCTGGTGATGTACCGGAGGTCGGCGGTCTCGTCCTCGTCCACGGTGTCGGGACGGATCGGCGCGACGAGATCGTCGAAGAGCCGCTCCCGCGGTGCGTCCCGCCGCTGAGCCCCCTCTGCTTCGGCGGTCCGCGCCTGCGTCAGGCTCAGCACGGCCTCCTCCACGGCCCTCTGTGCCCTCTTCTGCAGCCGCCAGCCCCCGAGGGAGGGAAGGGACAGCAGCGCCAGGCCGTGTTCGTGGCTCAGATCCACCACAAGTTTGCGTCCGTGCGAGTGCAGCAGAAGGTCGGTGAGGGCTACGACGATGTCCCAGTTCTCCGAGTCGGCGCGTTCCCTGATCCGGCGCATCACGGTGGGCGGGTCCTCGGTCCCCGCGGCGATCGGCTCACTGACCACCTCGACCTCGAACCGTCGCCCCCTGCCCGCCTTTCGGGCGAGCCGGTCGGGAAGCCTGCGCGCCATACGCTGAGCGATCTCCGTCGGCGCGTCCGGATCGGCCAGGAGGGCCACGACCGTGACGTCCTGCGACGACTTCGGCATGGCTGGACCCCTCTCGAGCGCTGCCCCGCGACCGCAAGTTCCCACAGGATGCCCGCCGAATCACGGCGCCGCCATGTGACACGTATGCCGACACCCCCGCCCCGTACGGCTCCCTGGGCAGGCGGCCCGATGGACCTCACAGGGCAACCCGAGGGGGGTCGGTTGGCCCCGGCAGGCGCATGCGTCCGTACGTCCCGTCGGCCACGCTGGCTGGACGACAGGGGGCTGGGAGCCGCCCCGGCCGCCCGCAGCCGGAGGTGCCGTCATGACCGTGATGTCCATCGCCAGGTTCGAGAGGTTCTTCCGTACGGCCGCGGGGCTGGACGTCGACAAGAACGATCTCAAGCGGTACAGCGACTTCGTCGACGCCAAGCTCTACGATCTGCTGACCGTCGCCCAGGCCACGGCCAAGGCCAACGGGCGCGACGTCATACGGACCTGTGACCTGCCGATCACGAAGGGCCTGCAGGAGAGCATCCACCGCTTCCGGGCCATCGACGAGGAACTGGAACTCAAGCCGATCCTCGAACAGCTCGCCACCCACCCCGCGCTCGACCGTACGCCCGACGAGGACACCGAGGCGGCCTATCCGGAGATCATCGGCGGACTCAGCCTCGCCCTCGCCCAGAGCTTCAAGATCCTCCACCCCGACCTGAAGAACCCCCAGACACAGCACTGGGACGAGGCCCGAGCCGTCTTCGACCTGCTTCTGTGACGACCCGCGTCCGTGAGCGTCTGTGAGCTGATCCGCGTGGCGGACCCGGGGGCGGCGCGCTCGGATTGTGGCGGTTCGCCGTCGCGGGGATCATCGAACGCATGGACAGGAACGAGTCCGTCGGTTCCGGGGAGATGCTGCTGGAGGAGCTCGTCAGGGAGGCCCAGCTGGCCTCACCCGCGGAACTGCCCGTCGTCCTGAGCCGGTACGCCGAGGCCATGGGCCTGGGGACAGCGGCGATCTATCTGGTCGACATCCAGCAGAGACTGCTGGTGCCGTTCGTCGAGGGTGAGCCGAACCTGGACCTCGAGACGTCGCTCGCGGGGTGGGCCTACCGGGCGAATTCCCTCCGGGTGGAGGAAGCCCCCTCCGGTGACCTCGACGTATGGCTGCCCCTCGCCGACGGAGCGGAGCGGCTGGGCGTTCTGCATCTGACCGCGGGCTCCCTCACCGGCACCAAGTTACGGCGCTGCCGGACGATGGCGCTGCTCCTCGCGCTGATCATCACGTCCAAGCGCACCTACAGCGACACCATCGCGCAGCGCATGCGGACCAGGCCGATGCACCTGCCCACCGAGATGGTGAGGGCCTTCCTGCCTCCCCGGTCGATCGGCACCGGGCGGGTCGTCTCGACGGCGGCTCTGGAGCCCGCCTACGAACTGGGCGGCGACGCCTTCGACCACGTCTTCACCGAGGACCTTCTCCACACCACCGTCCTGGACGGCATGGGCCACGATCTGGCGTCCGGACTGGCCACCTCCGTCGCCATGGCGGGCTGCCGCAACGCCCGGCGCAGGGGAGCGGGGCTCGACGAACTCGTGGGCACCGTCGACGACGCGCTGGCGAAATGGCTCCCGGAGCAGTTCTGCACGGGCGTCTTCACGCAACTGCACATGCCGACGGGGGTGCTGAGATGGTGCAACTGCGGTCATCCCGCCCCGCTGCTCATCCGCCGCCACCGCCTGCTCCACAAGGCACTGGAGCGGCCGGCCGAACCGCCTCTGGGCCTGCCCGCGCGACTCGCCGGGACCACCCGTCAGGTGCACGAGGTCCGTCTCCGCCCCGGTGACCGCATCCTGCTCTACTCCGACGGTGTCGTGGAGTCACGCAACGAGGCGGGCGAGCAGTTCGGGCTGGAACGCTTCACCGACTACATCATCCGGTCCACCGCCGCGGGCCAGAACGCCCCGGAAGTGCTGCGCCTGCTGATCCACTCCATCCTCGACCACCGGCACAACAGACTCAGCGACGACGCCACCATCCTGATGTTCGAGTGGCAGCCCCCTGATCCGTGATCCTGGGAGCCGGGCGGCGCCGTAGTAGACGCCCCCGATGTCGCCCCACGGGTCAGTCCGCGAGGTCGGCCTTGCCGAACAGGACCGCGTAGCTGGACGGGAGTTGGCTGATGATCTGGTTCAGTTCGCCGCCGGTGACGGCGTCGGCCACGGTGGTCAGGACCGCGCTGGCGTCCCACTGTGCCGTGCGGGGACGGGCGTTGGTGCGTTCGGCGACCCGGCGGTAGAACTCCTCGATCCCGAAGCTCCGTGTCTGCTCGGGTGTCGCCTGGAGCAGTACCTCTCCCAGCGGGCCGGGCATCTGGGACGCGAGATCCTTGACCTCGCCCGCGCTGATCCGCTGGGCCAGCACCTCCAGTACGGCGCTGGTGACGTCCGCCGCTTCGCCCTGGTCCTTGTACTCGCCCCGCTCACGCACATGGGCGAGGAATCCGTCGTATTTCATCGCTGTCTCCTCCTGCCCGGTCACCGCCGGTCTTCGGGTCCCTCCGGGGTGCTGTCGGGACGGCCGGCGCCGTCCGCCGGCGCGTAGCCGCCGCCTCCGAGGCTCTTGGCCCGGGACTCCCGCTCGGACTCACGCAGGGCGCGGCGGAAGCGTCCGGGGCCCCAGGAGCGGCCGTCCACGGCCTGTTCGAGCTGGTCGCGGCTGGTCGGACCGGACTCCCGGAGCGCGTAGGTGATCTGTTCGACCTCTTCGTCGAGGCGCCGTTCGGCCATGGCGGACGTACGGCTCGCCGTGCCCGCGGTGCCGGCCATGCCCGGCGAGTACATCCTGCTGCCCTGTCCGGTGCCCGGACGGTAGCGGCGGGCTCCCGCGCGCTCCCGCTCCCGGCGGCGGGCGGTACGGTCGGCGATCCGCTGCTCCCGCTCGTCCACGGCCTGCCGGGCAGGCTCGGGCCGGCGCTCCCGTGCCTCCGGGGACGCGGACTCGTCGCGCCAGGCCGCGTCGGCCTCCTCGGCGGTGAGCGGCCGGGCGATGTTCTCCAGCGACTGCTGCTCGGCCCGGACACCGTTGACGACCTCGGCCAGACCGCCCAGGGCCATGGCCGCCGCTCCGACGATGAAGCCGATGGCCACCAGGTCGGTGTCGCCGCTGTGGATCAGATGACCGAACAGCAGCGGGCCGGTGATGCCGCCCACGGCCGTGCCGATCGCGAAGAACAGCGAGATGGACAGGGCCCGGGTCTCCATCGGGAAGACCTCGCTCACCGTCAGATAGGCGGAACTCGCTCCCGCGGACGCCACGAAGAAGGTCAGCGAGACCAGCAGGAAGAACCCCCACGCCGTCAGCGAGCCGTTGACCAGCAGAATGGCGAGGACGACCGCCACGACCGCCGAGCCGAAGTAGGTGCTCGCGATCATCGGCTTCCTGCCCACGGTGTCGAACAGCCGGCCGAGAAGGAGGGGGCCCAGGAAGTTGGCGATGGCGAAGATGGCCATGAAGTAGGGGATCGAGCCGGAACCGATGTCGAAGAAGCCGTTCAGGATCGTGCCCAGGTCGAAGACGATCGCGTTGTAGAGGAACGCCTGTCCGACGAAGAGCGCCAGACCGAGAACGGCGCGACGCGGGTACCGCCGCACCGCCACACCGGCGATCTCCTTGAACGGGATGACGTCGCGCTGCCGTACGGTCACCGCCTCGCCCGGCTCCGGCAGCTCGCGGTCGGTCTCCTGGCGCACCTCGGCCTCGATCCGGTCGACGATGCGTTCGGCTTCCTCCTCACGCCCGTGGATGAACAGCCAGCGTGGACTCTCCGGCACATGGCGGCGTACCAGCATGATGCCGAGGCCCAGGATGCCGCCCAGGCCGAAGGCGAGCCGCCAGCCGAGGTCGCCCGCCAGCAGACTCTCGTTGAGGAGCAGCACGGCGACCAGGCTGCCGAGCGCCGCACCGACCCAGTAGCTGCCGTTGATGGCGAGGTCCACCTGCCCGCGGTTGCGGGCCGGGATCAGCTCGTCGATGGCCGAGTTGATCGCCGCGTACTCTCCGCCGATGCCCATGCCGGTGACGAAACGGGCGAGGTAGAGGAACCAGGCGTCGTGCGCGAACGCGGTCGCGACCGTGGCGAGGATGTAGATGCCCAGCGTGAGCATGAACAGCTTCTTGCGCCCGTAGCGGTCGGTGAGCCTCCCGAACAGCAGAGCGCCCACACAGGCTCCTGCCACGTAGATGGCGGCGGCCGTTCCGATGTCGGCGCTGGTCAGATTGATGCCGCTGCCCGGTTCGGTCATCCGGGCGGCGACGGCCCCCACGATCGTCACCTCGAGTCCGTCGAGGATCCAGACGGTTCCGAGACCGATGACGATCCGCCAGTGGAATCGGGACCACGGCAGCCGGTCGAGCCGGGCCGGGACCTTGGTGGTGACGACACCAAGCTCGGCGGTGCTGGTCATGCCATGCCTCCTCGTTCAGCTCACGGGCTGCTGCCAGGAGAGGGACAAGACGGGCCGGAACGGGCGGGTCCGCCTAGATGAATGAGTCCGATGTCCATGCTGGTCGCGACCATGGCGAAGGGCGCCCGTTGGTCAGTGTGTGAAGACAAACCTGGACGCCCTTCTGGCGGCACTGTACGTGTTCATCGACGACCATGTGGCGCCTTGTCGCCGGATCGGGCGACCTCCGAAACTGACGGACGCCGAACTGCTGTGCCTGGCCGTCGCCCAGGTCCTGCTCGGTTTCCCCTCGGCCCGGCACTGGATCCGCTTCGCTCACGCCCGGCTGGGGCACCTGTTCCGCTATCTGCCCCAGCAGTCCGCCTACAACAAGCGCCTGAACGCAGCAGGTCCGCTGATCAGTCAGGTGATCGAGGCACTGGCCCGGCAGGTCCCGACCTGGCACGACGACCTGCGGCTGATCGACTCCACCCCGCTGCCCTGCGCGGCCTCCCGCGAGACCGTCAAACGCTCCGCCCTGGCCGGGCACTGCGGCTACGGATACTGCCGCAGCCACTCCCGTTTCTTCTGGGGCCTGCGCCTCTACCTGGTCACCACCGCCGAGGGCATGCCCGTCACCTGGTGCCTGGCCAACCCGAAGATCGGCGAACGCGAGGTGATGGCGGCGCTGCTGGAACGCGACCACCACCTCGTCCGCCAGGGCCAGGTGATCCTCGCCGACAAGGGCTTCGCCGGGAAGGAGTTCGAAACCTTCGTCAGCGAGCGCCTCGGAGCCCACCTCGTGCGGCCCGACCGGAAGGACGAGCCGGCCCGGCACGGCAAGATCGCCCGGCTCCGGCAGTGGATCGAAGCCGTCATCGACACCCTCAAGGGCCAGCTCAGCCTCGAACAGCACGGCGGCAGAACCCCGGCCGGAGTCTTTGCCCGCACCGGACAACGACTCCTCGCCCTCGCCGCCGGCATCTGGCACAACTGGACCACCGGCGCCCCCCTCAAGCGATCACTGATCCCCTACGACCACTGAAAACATCGGACTCATTCATCTAGGGTGGCTTCTGTGCTGCGCTGCCGCCTCCTCGGACACCGATATCGCTTTCTCCACGAGGGTGACACGATGCGCTGGCACTGCGTGCGCGCGTGCGGAGCGGAGGGGAGCAAGCGGTACCCGACGCCCGAGGACGCGCAGCGGTACGCACAGGCATTCGACCGTGAGGATCTGTCGGACGTGGGCAGGCGCGCACCGCTCGGTCTGCTCCCGCTGCGGCTGCTGCGCGCCTGGCGTCAGAGGGGCCGATAAGAGGCCCCGATGGCGGCGCGCGCCGGCTCCGTCGCGATGCGGACAGGTGTCCGCAACCGCGGCCTTCGCGTCAGCCGCCGCTTTAGGCGCCTTCACTCCCGGAGCTCTCACTCGCCTCGCTGATCTCGACGTGCCGGGGCTTCGCCACCTCGGCCTTGGGGACGGTGATGGTGAGCACCCCGTCCGACATCTTCGCGTTGATCTTGTCCGTGTCGACCTCTCCGGGCAGCCGCAGCCGGTACTCGAAGGCCCCGGTGCGGCGGGTGCTGCGGCGCAGGACGCCCTTGCGCTCCTTCTCCTTCATCTCGCCGGTGACCACCAGCTCCTGGCCGCTCGCCTCGACGTCGACGTCCTTGCTCTTGACGCCGGGGAGTTCGATCTCGACGTGGAAGGCGTCGTCGGACTCCGTGACATCCGCCAGGGGTGTCCACGCGACCGCGGTCGCCGTGCCTCCCATCGTGGACTCGATCAGCCCGCTCATCTCACTGAGCAGCTGGTCGAACTCCGTCAGCGGATTGCGTGCCCAGCCGAGCGGCATGCCCTGCGGGGCGGTACCCCGGCGGTGCCGGACGGGCGTGGCCATAGTCATCGCCTCTTCTCCTTCTCGTGATCTCGGCGCCCTCTTGGTGTCATGCCAGCCAAGCGGACTCCTTCGGACGGGTCTGCGGGGAGTTGTCGGTGTGGCCGGGCTCGGCCGTGTGGCCCAGGTAGCGGTGCACGAAGTGGATGCTCATCGCGCCCTCGCCGACCGCGGAGGCCACGCGTTTCACCGAGCCGCTGCGGACGTCGCCGGCGGCGAACACGCCCGGCAGGCTGGTCTCCAGCGTCAGGCAGTCACGGCCCTGGCTCTGCCACAGTTCGGGCACGGAGCAGGCCTGCGCCTCCGCGCCGGTCAGCACGAAGCCGCGCGCGTCGAGGGCGAGCGCGCCGGACAGCCACTCGGTGTGGGGATCGGCCCCGGTGAAGACGAACAGAGCCCGCACCGGGAGGCGGTGGTGCGCGCCCGTACGGTGGTCGGCCACGGTGACCGCCTCCAGGACCTTGTCGCCGATCGCCTCGGTGATCTCGGTCCGCAGCAGCACGCGTACCCTCGGATGGCGCTCGACCTGGTCGATCAGGTACCGGGACATGTGCTTCTCGAGGCTCGGTCCCCGCACGAGCAGGTACACCTGCGGGGCGTACTGGGCGAGGAAGAGCACGGCCTGGCCCGCGGAGTTGCCGCCGCCCACCACCGCCACCGGGTCGGTACGGCACTGCTGGGCCTCGTAGAGGGTCGCCGAGTAGTGCACGCTCGCGCACTCCAGCGGTTCGATGCCGGGCACGTCGAGGCGGCGGTACCGGGCGCCGGTGGCCAGGACGACGGTACGGGCGGTGATCTCGCTGCCGTCCGTGAAGCCCACGGCGTAGTGGTCGTCCCGCCGCTCCAGCCGGGCCGCCTCCGCCGGAATGCTGATGCGGGCGCCGAACTTGTCGGCCTGGAGCACGGCCCGCTCGGTGAGCTCGGCGCCGGAGATGCCGGACGGGAAGCCGAGCAGGTTCTCGATGCGGGAGGACGTCCCCGCCTGGCCGCCGGTGGCCAGCGCCTCGACGACCGTCGTCGCCAGACCTTCCGAGGCCGCGTTCACCGCGGCGGCGAGACCGGCCGGACCGGAACCGACGATGAGGAGATCGCCGTGGCCGTTGCCCGAGGGCAGGGTCGGCAGCCCGATCAGGGCGGCCAGTTCGGCGTTGCTCGGATTGCGCAGCAGGGTCGTGTCCCGCCAGATCACCAGCGGCGTCTCCTCCGGGCCGACCCCGAAGCGGCGCAGCAGCGCCTCGGCCTCCTGGTCCGTCTCCAGGTCGATCCAGCGGTGCGGCAGCCGGTTGCGGGCGGCGAACTCCCGCATGCGCCGGGTGTCGGGCGAGTAGCGGGAGCCGATGATGCGGAAACCGGCTCCCTCCCCGACCAGCAGGGCACGCCGGCCCAGACAGGCGCGCAGCACCAGATCGCCCAGTGCGGAGTCCCGGCTCACCAGGTCGCGCAGCTGGTCCATGGACAGGACCAGGATCTCGCCGGGTTCCCGGACCACGGCGGTGTAGAAGGCCACCTGCCCGTAGAGCAGGCCGAGTTCGCCGATGAAGCGGCCGGGGCCGTGGACCCGCAGCAGCCGTTCGGCGGGCGTGCCGTAGCCCTCGACGATGGCGAGCGACCCGCTGAGGACGACATAGAACGACTCGCATCGGTCCCCTTCCCGGATCAGCACCTCACCGGCGTCCACCGCGCGCCTGTGGCCGCGCAGTGCCAGGCGGGCCACCTGGTCGTCCGACAGGCGCGGATAGGCGCCGTAGATGTCGGGCGTCTCGAAGGGGACGTTCTCCTCCGGATCGCCGGACTCGGGCGCCGGGCCCGGGCGTGTCTCGTCGCCGGACATCACACGAACGCCTCGTGGACGAAGCACCACCGCCAGTTCTCGCCGGGCTCCAGCGACGACACGATCGGATGGCCCTCGGCGGCGGCGTGACGGCGGGCGTGCCGGTTCGGCGAGGAATCGCAGCAGCCGACGTGCCCGCAGGTCAGACAGAGCCTCAGGTGCACCCAGGGGGAGTGGGTGGCCAGGCACTCCTCGCACCCAGGGGCGCGGGGGGTGACAGGGCGTACGAGGGCGAGGTGCGGATCGGTCCGTACGGTCATGGCCGATCATCCTTTCCCGGCCGGTGCGCGGCCGGCGATCGACTGCTCCACCCATCGCCGCAGGGCCGGGGCCGGTGCGGCACCCGCCTGCCGGGCGATGGTCTCTCCCTTGTCGAGGACCAGCAGCGTCGGTACCGCCTGGACCTCGAACCGCCGCGCCAGACGGGGGTTCTGGTCGATGTCGACCTTCACCAGCTTGATCTGTCCCGCGAGTTCGGTGGCGACCTGCTCCAGCGCGGGGCTCACCATGCGGCAGGGGCCGCACCAGGTGGCCCACAGGTCGACGACGACCGGAACGGTGGCCTGCTCGACGACCTCGGTGAAGTCGTCGTCGCCCGCGTCCGCCATCCACGGCAGCGGCTGCTTGCAGTTGCCGCACCGGGGGCGGCCCTCGGCGGCCGCCGGTACCCGGTTCGTGCGCCCGCAGTGCGGGCAGGTGATGTTGCTGGTCCGCACGGTGCTCACGCCGCACTCGCCCCCTCCATGTCGTCGGGCTGCTCGTAGCCGACCACCAGCTCGCCGTGCTGCGCGTCCACGCGGACCGTCGCGCCGTCCTGGACGTCGCCGCGCAGCAGCGCCCGCCCGACGAGGGTCTCGACCTCGTGCGAGATGTAACGCCGCAGCGGCCGGGCCCCGTACACGGGGTCATAGCCCTGATGGGCGATCAGCTCACGTGCCGCGTCGGTGAGTTCGACGGTGATGCGGCGTTCGGCGAGGCGGCTTCGCAGCTCGTTGAACTGCAACTCCACGATCCGCTCGATCTGCCGCTCGCCGAGCGGCCTGAACAGCACGATGTCGTCGACGCGGTTGAGGAACTCCGGGCGGAAGTGCCCGCGCAGTTCGCCCATCACCCGGGCGCGGGCGTCCGGCTTGATCTCACCCTCGGCGGTGGCGCCGTCGAGGAGATGCTCGGAGCCGATGTTGGACGTCATGATGATCACGGTGTTGCGGAAGTCGACGGTGCGGCCCTGGGCGTCGGTGATGCGGCCGTCGTCGAGGATCTGCAGCAGGGTGTTGAAGACGTCGGTGTGCGCCTTCTCGACCTCGTCGAACAGCACCACCGAGTACGGCTTGCGGCGCACCGCCTCGGTGAGCTGGCCGCCCTCCTCGTAGCCGACGTATCCGGGCGGGGCGCCCATGAGCCGGCTGACGGTGTGCCGCTCCTGGTACTCGCTCATGTCGAGCCGCACCATGTTCTCCTCGGAGTCGAACAGGGCCCGGGCGAGGGTCTTGGCCAGCTCCGTCTTCCCGACGCCCGTGGGGCCGAGGAAGATGAACGAGCCGATCGGACGGCGGGGGTCGCGGATGCCGGAGCGGGCGCGGATGATGGCGTCGGCGACGAGCTTGACGGCCTCGTCCTGACCGATGACCCGCTCGCGCAGGATCTCGTCGAGGCGCAGCAGCTTCTCGCGTTCGCCCTCCTTCAGACGGGCGACGGGGATGCCGGTCCAGGCGGCGACGATCTCGGAGATCTCCTCCTCGGTGACGACCTCGCGCAGCAGCCGCTTCTGCCCCTGCTTGGCGGCCAGTTGCTCCTCCTCGGCCTTCAGCCGGCGCTCCAGGTCCTGGAGACGGCCGTAGCGCAGTTCGGCGGCGCGGTTGAGGTCGTAGGCGCGTTCGGCCTCCTCCGCCTCGTGCCGGACCTGCTCCAGTTCCTGCCGCAGCTCCTGCACCCGGCGGATCGCCTGCCGTTCCGCCTCCCACTGGGCGTGCTTGGCGTCGGCCTCGCCGCGCAGGTCGGCGAGTTCCTTGCGCAGTTCCTCCAGGCGTGCCTTGCTCGCGGGGTCGGTCTCCTTGGAGAGGGCCGCCTCCTCGATCTCCAGCCGGGTGACGCGCCGGGTGATCTCGTCGAGTTCGGCGGGCATCGAGTCGATCTCGGTCCGCAGCCGGGCGCACGCCTCGTCGACGAGGTCGATGGCCTTGTCCGGCAGGAACCGGTCGGTGATGTAGCGGTGGCTGAGGGTGGCCGCGGACACCAGCGCGTTGTCCTGGATCTTCACACCGTGGAAGATCTCCAGGCGTTCGCGCAGCCCGCGCAGGATGGAGATGGTGTCCTCCACGCTCGGCTCGTCCACCAGGACCTGCTGGAAGCGGCGTTCGAGGGCCGCGTCCTTCTCGATGTACTTGCGGTACTCGTCCAGGGTGGTCGCGCCGATCATGTGGAGCTCACCGCGGGCGAGCATCGGCTTGAGCATGTTGCCCGCGTCCATGGCCCCTTCGGCGGCGCCCGCGCCCACGACGGTGTGGAGTTCGTCGACGAAGAGCAGGATGCCTCCCTGGGCCGCCTTCACCTCCGCGAGCACCGCCTTCAGGCGCTCCTCGAACTCGCCCCGGTACTTGGCGCCGGCGACCAGGGAGCCCATGTCGAGGGCGAACACCGTCTTGTCGCGCAGCCCTTCGGGCACGTCACCGCGGACGATGCGCTGCGCCAGCCCCTCGACGATGGCGGTCTTGCCGACGCCGGGGTCGCCGATGAGGACCGGGTTGTTCTTGGACTTGCGGCTCAGGATCTGCGTGACACGGCGGATCTCGGCGTCCCGGCCGATCACCGGGTCGAGCTTGCCGTCCCTGGCCTCGGCGACCAGGTCGCGGCCGTACTTCTCCAGAGCCTCGTACGCCACCTCCGGGTTGGCCGACGTGACCCGCTGGTTGCCGCGGATCTGGGTGAGCGCGCTTAGGAACGAGTCACGGGTGATCCCGTGCTGCTTGAGCAGCCGTCCGGCGGCGGTGGACGAGCCCTCCTCGGCCAGGGCCAGCAGGATGTGCTCCACGGACACGTACTCGTCCTTCAGGCGTTTGGCCTCCCGCTCCGCCGCGTCCAGCAGCCGGGACAGGCGCTGGGTGACGAACACCTGGCCCGGCGCCGCTCCCGGGCCGGTCACCTTGGGCCGGCGGGACAGCTCCTCGCCCACGGCCGCGCGCAGCTCCTCGGGCTGCCCGCCCGCCTGTCGCAGCAGCCGCGGGATCAGGCCCTCCTCCTGGTCGAGGAGCGCGAGCAGCAGATGCTCGCCGTCGACCTCGGTGTGTCCCATGCGGACGGCCGCCGTCTGCGCCTCCTGGAGGGCTTCCTGCGACTTCTGGGTGAGTCGGTTCATGTCCATGGCGGTATGTCACTCCTCGTACCGGTGCGGCGCAGGGCGGCTTCGAGCAGGCTGATGCGGTCCAGCAGATCGAGCACCAGACCGATGGATGCGTAGTTGAGGCACAGACCGGAGCGCAGCCGCTGCACACGGGCGATGGTCGCCGGGGCCGCCGAGTCGAACACCAGGCGCCCCGCGGCGTCGCGCTCGGCGTCGACCAGGCCCAGGGCGACGAACCGCCGGATCAGGTCGGGATGGACACCGGCGCGGCGGGCCACGGTGTCCAGGGCGAGCCGGGGCACGGGGACCAGCGGATACCGTACGGCCGTGAAGGCGGCGCTCGTCCGCCGGTCACGCGTGGCCGGTTCGGCCCGGGCGGTCCGGTCACCGGTCGCGCCCCATGAGGGTCGGTCGCTCATCACGTCCTCCTGGGGTCGTACGAAGAGGTGGCCGCGAGCTCCTCGAACAGCTCGCGCTCCCGGTCGCTGAGCTTGGGCGGCACCATCACGCGCAGTTCGGCGTAGAGGTTGCCGTCGGCGCCGCGCGGGTTCGGCATGCCCTCGCCGCGCAGCCGGAGTCTGCGGCCACTGGACGAGCCCGCGGGCACCGTGACCTTGGCCGTGCCGCCGCTCGGGGTGGGCACCGGGACCGTCGCGCCCAGCGCGGCCTCCCAGGGGGTGACCGGAAGCTGCGTGTACACGTCCCGGCCGTCCAGCCGGAACCGGGGGTGCGGCTGGATGCGCACCCGCAGATACAGGTCCCCGGGAGCGGCGTCACCCGTGCCCCGGCCGCCCTCGCCCGCCAGGCGGATGCGCTGCCCGTCGACGACACCGGGCGGCACGTCGACCTCGTACCGGCGTGGCTGCCCGGAGGGGCCGGCGAGCGTGACGGTGCGCCGGCCGCCCCGGTACGCCTCCTCCAGGGTGAGCGGCAGCTCGGCCTCCTGGTCGGCTCCCGGCACACCGCCGCGGGCGGTGCCCGCTCCGAACAGCGAGCCGAGCAGGTCCTCGATGTCGACGCCCTCCGTCGCGAAGTCGTCGCCGAACCCGGTGTACCGGACACGGGGGCCGCCGCCACCCGCGGTCCGCCGGGTGCGGAAGCCGCCACCTGCTCCGGCTCCGGCACCGACCCGCTCCTCCCAGTCCTCGGGGACCTTCCGGAAGTCCTCGCCGAAGCGGTCGTACCGGGCCCGCGTCTTCGGGTCGGACAGGACGCTGTACGCCTCGTTGAGGTCCTTGAAGCGTTCCTCCGCTCCCGGGTCCTTGTTGACGTCGGGGTGGTACTTGCGGGCGAGCTTGCGGTACGCCTGCTGGATCTCGTCCTGGCTCGCCGTCCGCGGCACGCCCAGCACCTGGTAGAAGTCCTGTGCCATGACGGCCTCACTCCCGCTTCGCGACCGTCACGGCGGCGGGCCTGAGCTGGCGTTCGCCGTCCCCGTAGCCCGGGCGGAGCACGGCGACGACCGTGCCCGGTGAGGCGTCGGAGTCCTGGACGACGCCGACCACCTCGTGCCGGGCCGGGTCGAAGGCGACGCCGGTCTCCGCGTGCCGTCGGTAGCCGAGCAGTTCGAGGACGTTCACCGCCTGGTCGCGGACCGCCCGGACGCCCTCCACGATCGCGTCGGGGTCGGAGCCGGCGTGGCTCAGGGCGAGTTCGAGGTTGTCCACGACGGGGAGGAAGGCGGCGGCCGTGCGGGACCGCTCGGACGCCCGCTCCCGCTCCAGTTCCCTGGCGTGGCGCTTGCGGAGGTTGTCGAGGTCGGCGAGCGCGCGCCGCCAGCGGTCCTCGAGCTCCTTCAACTCGGCCGTGTACTCGTCCTCGGGAGGGGTGGGGCCGCCGGCCGCGTCGGGCCCCGGCGCCTCCTCCGTGCCGGGCCCCGCCCCGGCCGGCGAGCCGGAACCGGGCAGATCCCCTCGCGGAGGGAGGACGGCGCCCTCCGGAGGCGGGTCCGCCGGATCCGGCACGGCCGGGTCGGATTCCCTGGGGTGGATCGGCATGGCGGTTCCTCAGTCCTTGTCGAACTCGGCGTCGATGACGTCGTCGTCACCGCCGGCCGGGCCGCCGTCGGCCGCACCGCCGCCGGTGGCGGCCTGGTCGCCACCGCCCGTGCCGGTGCCCGGGCCGGCCTGATGGGCCACCAGGCCCGACAGCACCTGCTGGAGCTCGGAGGTCAGGGGCCGCACCCGCTCCACGCCCGCCTCCTCCTTGACGGCCGCCCGGGCGTCCGACACGAGCATCTCGGCGCGTGCCTTCTCGTGCGCGGGCGCGGCGTCGCCCAGCTCGGCGAGGCGCTTGTCGACCTGGTACGCGACGGCGTCGAGCTCGTTGCGGGCGTCGACGGCCTCGCGCAGGGCCTGGTCCTCGCTCCGGTTGCGCTCGGCCTCCTGGACCATGCGCTCCACGTCGCCGCGGTCCAGATTGGAGCTCTCGGTGATGGTGATGCCCTGCTCCTTGCCGGTGTCCCGGTCGCGGGCCTTGACGTTGAGGATGCCGTTGGCGTCGACGTCGAACGTCACCTCGATCTGGGGCTCGCCGCGCGGCGCCGGGCGGATGTCGGTGAGCTGGAAGCGGCCGAGCACCCGGTTGTCGGCGGCCCGTTCCCGTTCGCCCTGGAGGACGACGATGTCGACGGCGGGCTGGTTGTCCTCGGCGGTGGAGAAGGTCTCGGTGCGGCGCACGGGGATGGTGGTGTTCCGCTCGATGATCTTCGTCATCACGCCGCCCCGCGTCTCGACACCCAGCGACAGGGGTGTGACGTCGAGCAGCAGGACGTCCTTGACCTCGCCCTTGAGCACCCCGGCCTGGATCGCGGCGCCCAGGGCCACGACCTCGTCGGGGTTGACGCTCATGTTGGGTTCCTTGCCGCCGGTCAGCCGGCGCACCAGCGCCTGGACGGCCGGGATGCGGGTGGAACCGCCGACGAGGATCACCTCGTCGATGTCGCTCTCGCCGACCTTGGCGTCGGCCATGGCCTGCTGCACCGGACCCAGGCACCGCTCCACCAGATCACCCGTGATCTGCTCGAACGTGGACCGCATGACCGAGTCGGTCAGATGCTTCGGGCCCGACGCGTCGGCCGTGATGAACGGCAGGCTGACCTGCGTCTGCGTCACCGAACTCAGCTCGGTCTTGGCCTTCTCCGCCGCCTCGAACAGGCGCTGCAGGGCCTGCGGGTCCTTCCGCAGATCGATCCCGTTCTCCTTCTGGAAGTCGTCCGCGAGGTGGTCCACCAGACGCCGGTCGAAGTCGTCACCGCCCAGGTGACTGTCGCCCGCCGTGGAACGCACCTCCACCACACCGTCACCCACGTCGAGGATGCTCACGTCGAACGTGCCGCCGCCGAGGTCGAAGACCAGCACCGTCTCGTGCTGCTTCTTGTCCATGCCGTACGCGAGGGCGGCCGCGGTCGGCTCGTTGATGATCCGCAGCACCTCGAGTCCCGCGATCCGCCCGGCGTCCTTCGTGGCGGTGCGCTGGGCGTCGTTGAAGTAGGCGGGCACCGTGATGACCGCCTCCGTGACCCGTTCCCCGAGCTGCTTGGAGGCGTCGTCGGCCAGTTTGCGCAGCACCTGGGCGCTGATCTCCTCCGGCGCGTAGAGCTTGTCGCGCACCTTGAACCGGGCGACACCGCCCGGCCCCTCGACGACGTCGTACGCCACCGCCTTGGCCTCGTCCGAGATCTCGTCGTAGTGCCGCCCGATGAACCGCTTCGCCGAGTAGATCGTGCCCTTGGGATTGAGGATCGCCTGGCGCCGGGCCAGCTCGCCGACCAGCCGTTCCCCGGTGTCGGTGAACCCCACCACGGACGGTGTCGTGCGGTTGCCCTCGCTGTTGGGCACGACGGAGGGCTCGCCGCCCTCCCACACGGCGATCACCGAGTTCGTGGTGCCCAGGTCGATGCCCACTGCCTTGGCCATGAGGACTCCTCCCGGTGCGCCGGCCTGCGCCGCACCTACGGATCCGATCGTTCATGTGGGGCCGGCCGTCCGTCGGCTCCGGTGGGCGGCAGCCCGCCCAGCGGCCGTACGGCCCCATCGGCCGCCCCGGCATCCACCCAGACTCGCGAACCGGGCGGCCCGGCGCCTGCGCCCGGCAGGTCAAAGAACGGGAAACCGGTGGCCCCCCGAGCATGAGGCGAAATCCCGCAGCTTCGGGTGAGCCGGTCGAAAAGGGGTACGCAGTGTCCGCCCACCCTTGTGCGGGCGAGCTGGGGAAAGGGAGTGATCCCATGGCCGGTAGCTGGGCCCGGCACATGCGCGGAGACCGTCCCGTCCGGGGAGGCCGCCCTTCACGGGGCCCGTCCGTGCGGCACTCGACGGCCCCGCACAGCGGGTCCCGCGCGCACCTCCCCGGCCCGGCCGACTCCTTCCCCGAGCTGCTGGCGGTCTCCCGCGCCCTGTTCGACACCCGGGACGAAGGCGAGATCCTCCGCCTGGCCATGGACCAGGTGCCTGCCGTCGGCCCGTACAGGGCGGAGGCCGGATACCTGAGCGTGCACGGCGAACTGGTCCCCAGCCCGCCGGGCGGACCGGGCCACGCTCCGGCCGTCGACCGGACGGTACGCGAGCTGGCGGGGCAGGACGGCCCCGTCGCGGTACCGGGCCGGTCCCGGGGCCGGGCCCTGGCCCTGCACGGACCCGGTGGGCTGCACGGCTGTCTCGTGGTGACCTCGCACTCGCGGCCCACCCGTGCCCAGCACTTCCTGCTCTCCGTGCTGGTCCGCATCACCGCCGTGGCCCTGTCGGTCGCCGCCGCGCACCGCCGCCAGCAGGAGGACGCCGCCGAGCTGCACCGGCTGCGAGACGAACGGGCGACCCTCCAGCAGCGGCTGATCTCCCTCGTGGTCGAGACGGGACAGCAGCGGGCCGTGCACCAGGCGTTCGCCGACGTCGCGGCCTCGGGCGGCGGCGAGGAAGCCATCGTCGGCGCCCTGCACGAGCTGACCGGGTTCCCGGTACTGGTGGAGGACCGCTTCGGCCGGCAGCGCTCCTGGACCGGCCCGGACCGGCCCGACCCCCTTCCGGAACCGGACCCCGTACGGCACGAGGAGATGATCCAGCACGCCGCCCGCCTGGGCGGACCCGTGCGGATCAAGGATCGGCTCCTCGCCGTGATCCGCCCCCGGGGCGAGGTCCTCGGCGTGCTGGCCCTGATCGATCCCAGGAACGAGGCCGACGACTTCACCGTGTTCGCCTTCGAGCACGCCGCCACCTCGCTCGCCCTGGAGCTGTCGCACCTGCGCCAACTCGCGGAGGTCGAGCTGCGACTGCGCCGCGAACTGGTCGACGATCTGCTCGCGGGCACGGACGAGGCGAGCGCCTACGGACGGTCCGAGGCGTTCGGACACGATCTGCACCGCACCCAGTACGTGGTCGTCGTGCAGTGGAGGAGCCGCTTCTCCGACGACGCCTTCGCACGGACCGTGGGCCGGGCGGCCTCCGCCGTGGGCATGCGCTCCCTGGTGAGCCGGCGGTCCGACCACGTGGTCCTGGTCGCCGAGGGCAGGCCCGACGACCACGCCCTGTACGAGGCGCTCGCCCGCGAGACCGGATCACGTCACGGGACGATCGGGATCAGCGCCCGCTGCGACACCCCGCAAGGCATCCCCGGCCGCTACCAGGAGGCACTGCGCGCCCTGGAGGTACGCCGACGGTCCCGAAGCCGCTACGGCACGACGTTCTTCGACGACCTCGGCCTCTACCGCATCCTGGGGCCGGGCAACGACTACCAGGAACTGCAGGGGTTCGTCCGGGAGTGGCTCGGACAGCTCATCGACTACGACGGCCGGCACAGCGCGGCGCTCGTGGAGACCCTGTCCCGGTACTTCGACCACGGCGGCAACTACGTCGAGACGGCGGAGTCCCTCACGATCCACCGCAGCACGCTCCGCTACCGGCTCCAGCGCATCCGGGAGATCAGCGGCTACGACCTCACGAACGTGGAGGACCGCCTGAACCTGCAGGTCGCGACCCGGGTCTGGAAGATCATGCTGGGCGGATCCGGGTGAGGAGCCCCTTCCGGCGGCGCGGGCGCCCGGCGGTCACCCAGTGGCGGCGGCCCGCGGTTCCACCGTGCAGCGCTCGAGGGTGTCCACAAGACCCGCGGTCGTGACGCGTACCCGGTAGGTGGTCGTTTCCTTCGCGGGAACCCACACCGGGTTTCTGATCTTGGTCATCCTGGAGCCCTGGGCGTACAGGAAGCTGATCTTCAAGGCGAAGGTGCCGTCGCGCCCATTGGGATTCGTGACTTTCACGGTGGCGCGCGGGTCCGACGGGCTCGGACAGCTCACGAGCACCGCCGATCCGTCCTTCAACGGCTCGGCGGGCTCGGTGGGTCCGGTGGGTTCGGCAGCCTCGGTGGAAGGGGAGGCGGTCGGCTGTGAGGCGGGTGCGCCGGCGCTGCCGGCGGCGCTCGGCTCCGTGGCCGGAGTGACGCTGGTGGAGGTGCGTGCCGTCGGGCTTCCCGTGGCGCATCCCGCCGACAGAACCGACAGGCTCACGAGGATCGTCGCCGACACCGCGAGGGATCCGGGCCCTCGCCCCTTCATGTACATGGCGTCACCCTACCTGCGGAACATCCCGCGGCACGCCGCCGGCCGGTGGGACCTCGCACCGGCCGGCGGCGTGGGTCAGTGGGGCCCCGGGGGTCTCAGCACTCACCCCTCCACACGACCCGCGTGATGGTGAGCCCCGCCTCGGCGTTCGCCTTGTACCTGCCCGGGCCCGGGTTGTAGTGGAAGCAGTCCGTCGACGGCTGACCGCCGACATACGACGTCACGTCGACGTGGTCGGCGCCCGGGTAGGCGACCCCGTTGTTGAAGACGGAGCCGACGGCCAGGTTCCCGGACCAGTTGCCGGCGACCCTGAGGACGAGCCGGCCGGACTGGCCGGCGCCGCTGTAGGCGCAGAAGTAGCCCTTCCCGCACCCGGCGCGATCGGGCTCGGCCGACGCCGGCGGAGCCACGGCCAGAACTCCGGCGAAGGCGGCCGCCACGGCTCCGGCGCCCAGTACGGTGAGTCGCTTTCCGGTCAGCACGACGCGTCCCCTTTCCGTCAGCACTCGCCGCGCCAGACGACCTTGACGACACGGGTGCCCGGCACCGCGTTCGCCTTGTAGGCGCCCGGACCGGGGTTGTAGTGCAGGCACGCGGTCTCGGTTCCGCCGTCGACCGTGTACGTCACGCTGACATGGTCCGCTCCCGGGAAACGCACCCCGTTGTTGAACGCGGAGCGGAAGGCTACGCTCCCGCTCCAGTTTCCCTTGGTTTTCAGCACGAGTTGACCGGTCTGGTTCTCCCCGCTGTAGGCGCAGAAGTATTCCTTCCCGCAGCCCGGTGGATCGGCCTCGGCCGCCGCGCCGGACGCGTCGACCAGCACGATGGCGAGAGCGGCCGTAGCCGCCGCCCCGATGGCAGCACGTGTGCGCATGTGGTTCTTCCCCCTTGAACGACAGTGCGACAAGCTTGGTCGCGTACGTCATTCAGGCTGCCGTTCGGCGCCGGCCACGGCCAGGTGATTCGGCGCCCGCCGAAAAAGGCTGCTGGTATGCCCGGACAGGGGTGCGCATCGGGCCGGTTGGCGTGAAAGGTGATATCGCGGTCACCGGTGCCACGGGACCATTGATTCCGTCCCGCGCTGATTTCTTCAGTTGAACACGTGACTGACTGCGATGGAATTCCGTGCTCCGAGTCCATTTCACGCGAGAAGACCTGCTCCGAACCCGAGTCGCCGACGCACCCGATCCTTTATGGGAACTCGTACTCAGCGTAAACCTTTTGGCAACGCGTCAGGGACGGGCCGTATTCGACCCATGGCGTACGGACGCCCGCACCGCGCTGCGCGGGCTGCCCCGCCACCAACTCCACCTCGTCCGGGCACTCGCTCCGCCCCGCGGCAGCTTCCCCGACTTCCTCAACCCCCCGGAGGCCTCGCACGGGCTGGCGGAAGGCGTCGAGGCCGTGCTGTCGACGCCACGCCGGCGGCTGGGCGAGGAGATGTCCGTGCTCACCAGGCCACCGAGGTGGCTGCGCCCGCTGGCCGACGGCGAGCCCGCGGCACTGGACTTCCTCGGGAAGGCACTCCACGGCTACTTCCACGCGGCCCTTGCCCCGTACTGGCCCGCCGTCCGGGCACAGGTCGAGGCCGACCGGGCGGTGCGCGCACGGGACCTGCTGCGCGGCGGCGCCGACGCACTGCTGTCCGGTCTGGGGCCGTCGATGCGCTGGCGTCCACCGGTGCTGGAGACGGCCTACCCGTTCGACCGCGACCTGCGCCTCGACGGCAGGGGACTGCTCCTGGTGCCGTCCGTGTTCTGCTGGCAGGCGCCGATCACGTTGACCGACCCGGCCCTGCCGCCCGTACTGGTGTATCCGGTGGCCCGCTCGTACCGCTGGTGGCCGCCTCAGCAGCCGGGCACGGAGCCCCGCACGCTCGCCAGGCTCCTCGGCCACGGCAGGGCCGTCGTCCTGAGGGCACTGGAGGACGGATGTACGACGAGCGAGGTGGCCCGGCGGGTGGGCGTGACGCCCGCGACGGCCAGCGAACACGTCGGGATCCTGCGGGAAGCCGGACTGGCCGCCTCCGTCCGTGACCGCAACACCGTGCTGCACGTCCTCACCCCGCTCGGCGCCAGCCTCCTGACGGCGAACGGCTGCGGCCGGCGGTGAGCGCCGTGCCGTGCGGGCCGGGGACGTCAGCCGAGGCCGCCGAGGAAGTCGAGCAGGACGGAGTGCAGGACACCGGGCTGTTCGAGGTGCAGGTCGTGATGGGTGCCGGGGACGCACAGGGCCCGGGTGGCGGGCCGCCTCCGCAGCATCTCGTCGGCCTCCGGCTCCTGGAGGAAACTGGACCGCGCCAGCACGAGCAGAGCCGGGCACGTGACCCGCTCCCACTCCGGCCAGAAGGACCGCCGGGCGTTCTCCGCCAGTGAGCCGACCATGACGTCCCGGTCGAAGCGGGGCCACCAGCCGTCCTCGCGTTCCTCGAGCCCGGCCGCCCAGCCCGCGCCGACCGCCCCGCGTCCGAGGAACGCGGCAGCCGCCTCACGCGACGGGAACGGCGTCGGCCAGGAGTCGAGCCACGCGCCGACGGCCGCGGGAGTGTCCGGGCTCGGACCGCCGGCACCGGCCTCCACGAGCACGAGCCCACGCACCCGCCCGGGGTGCGCGGCGGCGGTGAGCATGGCCGTGTGCCCGCCCAGCGACTGGCCGACCAGGACGGGCCGCTCCAGCGCCAGCCGCTCGACGACGGCGAGGACATCGGCGACGTAGGCGGCACGGGACACGTCCTTCGGGCGCCGCTCACTGCCGCCGTGCCCGCGCTGGTCGAGGGCGACGACCCGATACCGCGGACTGAGCCGCTGCGCCAGCGTGTCCCATTCCCCCGCATGGCCCGCCAAGCCGTGCAGCAGCACCACCGGCTGTCCGGACCCGCCCCAGTCCCGGCACACGAGCCGGACGCCGTCCCGCTCCACCACCCGCTCCGACCACGCCACCTCGGCCCCCATCCCCGGACGATCCGCTGACCCGCGGGATTCCCTGTCGGACCCCTGGGTACTCCCGCAACCACCACTGTCCACCGACACCGGAGAGTCATGACAGGCACGACGGAGAACGACAAGCCGAACCGCTTCTGCAAGGCGTGCGGCACGCCCGCCGGCGAGGGTGAGCTGTGCGCGCACTGCGGTGCCGTCCTGGACCTGCCCGACAAGGCGGGACTGGTCGAGGACCAGGGTGCCGGGGTCCGACGGGACCTCGCCGACGAGACGCGCCCGTAGATGCCGACGAGACGCGCCTGTGGAGACCGACGGGACGCGCCCGTAGAGCGGGCACCCGTCGTCCCGCGGGCGGGGCGGGTCGGGGCGGGCGTGAGGGGCCGTGTGAGCAGGGCGTCGATGGGTAGCCGGTGCGGGTGACGAAATCCCCCATCGCCGTCCTCGATGTCGACGGCACGCTGATCGACTCCAACTACCACCATGCCCTCGCGTGGTATCGCGCCCTGCGCTCGGTGGGCGAGATCTGGCCGGTGTGGAAGCTGCACCGCCTGATCGGCATGGGCGGGGACCAGCTGGTCACCGCCCTCGGAGGCGAGGACCTGGAGCGCCGGGTGGGCGACCGGGTCCGGGAGCAGCAGGGGCGCGAGGTCGACGCACTGCTCGACGAGATGGCGCCGTTGCCCGGCGCCCGTGACCTGCTCCTGGCCATCAAGGAACGCGGGCACCGGCTGGTGCTCGCCAGCTCCGGCAAGGAGCGGCACGTGGACGCCTTCCTCGACAAGCTGGACGCCCGCGAGATCGCCGACGACTGGACCAGCAGCGCCGACGCCGAGGCCTCCAAACCCGCGCCGGACCTGCTGCACGTGGCGCTCGGGAAGCTGGGTGCGCCGTCCGACGCGGCGAGTGTGATGATCGGCGACTCGGTGTGGGACGTAGAGGCCGCGAAGCGGGCCGGGATGCCGGCGATCGTCGTGCGCTCCGGCGGCTTCGGCGACGACGAACTGCGCAACGCGGGCGCCATCGCCCTGTACGACACCCCCGGCGACCTCGCGAAGGCACTGGACGACACCCCCCTCGCCTGAACCTCGCCCGAAGGCGTCGGCGCCCGTCAGTGGCCGGCGCTCCGGCCGCCGTCGACGGGCAGCGTCACACCGGTCACGAAGGACGCCTGCTCGAGGTACAGGACCGCCTCGACGACGTCCCTCACCTCGCCCGTGCGGCCGAGCGGATGCTTCCGCGCGAGGTCCGCGTCGTCGTCGCCCGCGTGCATGGGGGTGCTGATGATGCCCAGGGCCACCGCGTTGCTGCGGATGCCGTGCGCCGCGAACTCGACGGCGAGCGACCTGGTGGCGGCTTGGAGGCCGCCCTTGGTCAGGGAGGCGAGGACCGAGGGGTCGGTGGAGCTGGGGTGGTCGGCCAGGCTGGTGGTGATCTGGACGACGTGCCCACCGCCCTGCCGGAGCATCTGCTCGACGGCGAGCTGGGTGATCCGGAAGAAGCCGGTCAGGTTGACGCCGATGATCGCCTCGTAGTCCTCCTGGGAGTACTCCGTGAACGGCTTGCCGATGAACAGGCCCGCGTTGTTCACCAGGGTGTCGACGCGGCCGAACCGATCGATCGCCGCGGCGCACACCCGCTCGGCCGTGGCCGGGTCCGCGATGTCGCCCCGCACGGCGAGTACGTCCGGGTCGTCGGAGGGACCGATGGAGCGGGAGGTCGCGACGACCCGGCGACCGAGCGCGCGATAGGCGTCGACCAGGCCCGCCCCGATGCCCTGCGACGCACCGGTGATCACGGCGACCTTGCTGTCAGGACCATTCACGTTTCCATAGTGACGCCGGTCCGCGGAGCGCGCGCTCCCGACGGCCGTCCGGGCGTGGACGCGGGCCGGCGTCAGCAGTCCTTACCGGCGTCGCACTGCCAGCCGGAGAAACCGCCCTCGCGGGGATGGTCGATGTCCTGGTCGAACTGGACGAAGCCCCAGGCCACCCAGGCGATGAAGACGACACACAGGGCGAGGAAGATCCACAGCGCCGTCTTCTTCAGACGACCGGCCCTCGCGTCGCTCTGGTCGGTGCCGTCGGTCCGGTCGGTGCCGTCCGTGGACTTCGTGGCGTCGGTGGCGTCAGTGGCGTCCCGCTCGGGCCGGGGCGCCCCGGCGGGGGAGTGGCGGCCGCTCATGAGCGCGCCGTCATCTCGTCGGACGAGCCGGAAACGTCGAAGTCCCGGGCCATGCCGGAGGTGTGCAGGTGCGCGATGTCGGCCTGCTCCAGGTCCATGCCCGCCGGGCCGGGCCCGCCACCCGACACCGTGGCGCGGTGCTCGCTGGGGATGCCCCAGTCGTACCGCTTGCGCACCTCGACGTGGTACGTGATCTCGTCTCCCTGCTTCTCACCGACGAGACGGTACTGGAAGTGGTTGAGCGCGTAGTACCACTCCATGCTGCGGTCGCCGTCCGCCGGGTTCGGGGCCGTGGAGGACCAGTCGGTGGTGAACTGCCCGTCGCCGCGCTTGCGTACGTCGTTGGCGAGCGTGCCGTCGACGTCCTTCCGGAAGGCGGGGATCTCGTCCATCATCTGCTGCGGCTCCACCTCGACCGGCTTGCCGCTGCCGTCGAGGTAGTGCTGCACCAGGCCGGCAGCCGTCGGCCAGCCCTTCATCACGGCGAAATAGGCGGCGACGTTGTTCAGCTGGTTGTAGACCTGACGGTCCTTGGCGGTGGGCTCCACGATGCCGAACCGCCGGTTCTCGGACTCGAAGTTGCCGACCGTACCGAAGATCACCTTGAGGCTCTTCGCCAGCCACTCGTCGTCCTCGGTGGCCTCGTCCAGGAGTTTGCGCACCCGCTTCTCGATGGAGTCCGCCGTCCGCCTGCGCTCCTCGAGCATCTTCGGGGCGTCCGGGTCGTTCCGGTCGTAGATGACCTGCCACTCGACCGAGCCGGAGTCCGAGATGTCCATGCCCTCGGTCCGCGCCTCGCGCTGGAGGTTCTCGGCGCGCAGCTTCAGACCGGCGAGGCCCTTCACGCCGCCGCGGCCGGTGGCCCCGTCGGCCTCCTTGTCCAGGAAGTTCCTCAGCGCCTTGACTTCCTTGTCCAGCGCGTCGATGTCCATCTGGATCCGGTCGCAGTACTCCTGCGCGGCCCGGCCGCCCTCGCCGCGCCAGTGGTCCTCGTGCAGCGGTTTCACCACGTCGTCGTGGAAGCCGGCCCGCGCCTCCGTCAGCTTGCGGTGGACCGTCACCCATTCATCGGCGAACGTCTCCAGTCCGGCGACGTCGAGTTGCAGCAGTGCGTAGAAGCCGGGCATGTCCTGTCCCCGTGTGTGCCGGTGCGGTCGGTGGTCCTCAGGTGAACTGCGAGGCGGTGCGCGTCTCGTTGTCGTCGTAGGCGTCCGCGCTGAGACGGAAGTTCGTCGCCGCCTGGTCGAGTCGCTGCACGACGACGTTGTTCAACGCCTCCCAGCGGCCCTGGAGTTCGTCGAGACTCGACGTGAACTGCCAGCCGTCCGCGGCGCGGGCGAGGTCGGCGTTCGCGTCCTCGGCCACCCCCTTCGTCTTCCGGATGATCTCGGAGGCCGTCTCGCAGTCGGAGGCCCGCCGGCGCAGGAAGGAGGAGGTGACCCCGACGTCCGGCTCGGTGCCCCAGGGCGCGGGTGGTGTCGGGCTGGGGTTCGGCGAGGGCGACGGCTCCGGGCTGGGCCCGCCGCCGTCGCCGGGGGAGGACGGCGAAGGACTGGGGGAGGGGCCAGGAGTGGCCCCGGGCGAGGGTTCCGCCGTCACCGCGTACGCCAGCCTCGGGTCGACGTGCTCGCTCATGATTCCTCCCCGGCCGTCGGCGGGTGCTTCCCCCGTGGAGCACTGCGACGACTCAAATAGAAATGTACAGGACAACTATCTGTGCCTGGGGTCGCCCCGGCGGTGAAGTCCGTTGTCTGTGGCGTGTGTTGTCAGTGGCGTGTGTCAGAGTCTGGGCATGCTCGAGATCACGGTGGAGACGGAGAACTGGGAGCGGCACGTGCGCGTGTCGGCGGATGAGCTGGAGGGGCTGGTCCGGCGCATCGGTGGTGAGGGTGACCGGTTCCTGATCGTCCAGCGGATACCCGATCTGCCCGACGACTTCGCCCAGGTCTGGCATCAGGTCGGCGGCGCCTACACGGTCGAGCATCGCGACGGCTCCGCCGACCGGCACTTCCAGGCGCCGGCGGACACGGCCGAGGCGGTCAGCGCGGCACTGACCGGCTGGGCGCGCCGGAAGGCCCGCTGGGACGAGGACCTGACGTGGTCGCGCCTCGACATGGGACCCGTCAAGGAGGTCCCGCCGCTCGATCTGGACGACGACGAGCGTGGGGAGTTGGAGCAGCGTGTCCGCGAGGTGCTGGCCGGCGGCTATGCCACGCGGGCCGAACTGGCCGAGCTCGCCGAGGACTACCTGGTCACCGCCGACCGCCGGCCCGTCTCGCACGAGCAGGCGGTTGCGCTGGCCAACCGCCTGTGGCTGGAGCGCGTCGCGGAACAGGCCACGTGGGAGGGCGAGACCGACCCCGAACGGCTCACCCGCGCCTTCACGGCCCTGCAAGCGACCGGCGTCACCGCCCGCGAGGACTTCTCCTGCTGCCGCAACTGCGGCGAGTCCGAGATCGGAGCCGAGGGCGGCCCCGACGCCCGCGGCTACGTGTTCTTCCACTCCCAGTCCACGGATTCTGCCGCGTCAGGTCATGGACTGCCGTTGTACTACGGCGGCTTCGACGGCTCGTCCGAGACGACGGCGGCGATAGGCGCCGAGGTCGTGGCCGCCCTCGAAGCGGTGGGCCTCCCCACGGAGTGGGACGGCGACCCCGGGCGCGCCATCACCGTCACGCCGCTGGACTGGCGTCGCCGTCTCGTCGGCTAGGGCAGCGTCAGGCAACCATCGCCTTTCGGCGGACGGCGCCGGGACGTCGCTACCCTGGGGCTGCTGGCCGCGCTGCGATGTGCGGGCGCCGTGTTCAGACCCCGTCTCCGTAACCGGGGTTCGGGGTCCGACGGGGGGTCCACCACTCGGTGAGCCCCCACAGCGCGAGCGCGAGCGTGGCCAAGGCTACGAGTGCCGCGACCCAGGGGCGGTGCACCGATCTGGTGACCAACACCCAGGTGAGGAGCGGAACCAGTGCGCCGCCCAGCACGATGAGCGGCAGGTCGATGAAGAGCACGCTCAGATCGCGGGCATGATTCTCGAAACCTCCGCGGACACTGATCGCGGCGCGCGGTGCCCAGACGAGCGGAGCGGCTGCCGCACCGAGGCCGGCGAGCAGGCATCCGGCGCCGCCCTCGATCTTCTGACTCGTACCCGGGGACCGTTCGGCGGTGTTCTCGACCATGCCCGTGATGGACGCGGCGGCGTGGTGCGCGGTTCCGACGCGGCGGCCGTTTGGTGTGACGGTGGACCTTGCCGGAGAGGGGTACGCGCAGTGGATCATGAGGCGGGATCGCCGTCGGTGGCGAGGCGTCGGCGTTGGTAGTGGCGTGCCGCGCGGGCGCGGTTCCCACAGGACGGCTTGCACCACCCCTGCCGCCCGTGGCCCTGGACGAAGTAGCGCACGCAGCGGGGTGCGGAACAGGCTCGCAGACGGGTGCGCTGCGGCCCGCTCAGGAAGTCGATGGCGGCGCGCGCCAGTGCCGCCGGCAGCCACACCGCCGGATCACCCTCGGCGGACACCAGGCGCACCACCGGATCACCCTCTGGCGGCCACTCCATCCGCGGGACGACCGCGTCGCGAGCCGCGACGCTGTTGATGTACGTCAGTGCCCGGTCGGCCGGCATCAACCGGCCGACGTCCGCCGAACTGGGCGGACCCGGACTGACCGCACGGGCGAAAAGCGCCCTGACCGCCTGCCGTAGCTCGACGATCTCCTGCCTGAGGCCGTCGTCGGCCGCCGCATCGCCAACCGCGACATGACCGCCCAACAGGTCGGCCTGCGCCTGAAGCCACCGGTCCACACCGTGAACCGTGGCGAGGTCGTCGGCCACACCGCCGTCCCCGTCATGGCGGATCGTGCTCGCCAGTTCCAGCGCCAGCCAGCGCTCCACGAGCGTCTCCTTCCTTCGATCGCCGACCACTTGATCACACTCCCTGGCACACTCTAGGGTCTCTAACGGAAAAAGCGAGAGCTTCCGTTAGGCAGTGAGGTGGGCGACCACCTCGGACAGGACGGGGAATGACGGTGTTGCTTGCCCAGATCAGCGACCTGCACCTGGACGGCACGGACAGGGCCACCGAACGGGCCGCCCGCGTCATGGACCACTTGCGGAATCTGCCGCACCCGGTGGACGCGCTCCTCGTCACCGGGGACATCGCCGATCACGGTGCGGAGGCCGAGTACGAGGAAGCCGCCCGCCTTCTGACGGCTCCCTTCCCGGTGCTCACCTGCCCCGGCAACCACGACGTCCGCCCGGCCTACCGCAAGGCCCTGCTCGGAGAGGCCCCCGACGACGGCCCGATCAACCGCGTCCACCACATCGCCGGGACCGCCATCCTGATGTGCGACTCGACCATTCCCGGCCGGGACGAGGGGCGACTCGACGCCGAGACGCTGGGCTGGATCGACGACCAGCTCACCGCACTGCCCGCCGGCACCCCAGCGCTCGTCGCCTTCCACCAACCGCCCGTCGAACTCCACCACCCCCTGCCCGACTCCGGCAGACTCGAACAGCCCGAGCAACTGGCCGCGCTGCTCGAGGCACACCCGCGGGTGGCCGCCGTCCTGACCGGCCACGCCCACACGGCCGCCGCCTCCACCTTCGCGAGCCGCCCCCTGATCGTCGGCCCCGCCATCACCTGGACCCTGCGCCTGCCCTGGGAGGGCGACCACCCGGCCGACCGTGACCAGCCGCCCGCGCTGGCCTTCCACGTCCTGGACGACGACCGGCGCCTGACCACCCACTACCGCGTGGTGCTCTGACCGTGCCGTCCTCAGCGGACTCGCCGGTCCGGTCCGCTCAGCCCCGAAGGCGGGAACAAGGCGTGTACTGGTGGGGCTCGTGGGCCCCGGCAGGCGGACGGACCGTCACCCACCCACCTTCCCGGCATCGATGCGCTGCCCCCGCGTCGCGTCCACCACGATCGGGATGCCCTGGGGGATCCGCCCGTTCAGGCGGTCCATGAGGGACTTCACCGGGGGGAGTTCCCCGGGCGTACGGACGTGCACATACAGGGTGCGGGAGTTCGCGTCCACACTCGTGACGGACGCACCCGGCTGGGAGGCCAGCCACTCCCTCGCCACGTCCTTGGTGCGGCCGGTCCACACGTTGAGCAGCAGTGTGGCGGCGGTGTTGGCCGCCAGCGGGACGAAGACGACGGCGAACAGCAGCGCCATGGCGGCCGACGTCCGGCCGGCGGGGCGTCCGGCCGCCCTGTCCGCCTCCGCCGCGTACCCGAGCGAGGCGAACACCACCATGCCGGCGAAGACCAGGGCGAAGAGGTTCGACACGAACAGCGCCAGTGATCCCAGCGCAAGCCATCCCGACAGCTTCCCCAGGCACACCCCCGTCACCACCAGCGGCGGGACGAGCGAGATGGCGATGGCGACACCGGGGAGCACGGAGGCGACGTCCCGGCGGGCCAGGGCGATCGCGCCCGCCAGACCGGTGGCGAGGGCGGCGACCAGGTCCATCAGGTCCGGCGAGGTCCGCGACGCGATCTGGCTGTTGGACAGCAGGTCGTAGTGGTCGGGCAGCGCCAGCGACATGACCATCCCCAGGGCGACGGCGAGCAGACCCCCGAGGAGGACGACCATGACCGAGCCGGTACGGCGGCGCAGTACCGAGCCGAGGGCGATGCCCATGATCGGCGTCGACAGCGGCGCGATGATCATGGCGCCGATCACGGTGGCCGTCGAGTCCGTCAACACGCCGGCGCCCGCGATGACCGCCGCCAGCGTCAGCATCGTCCAGAAGGCCGACCGCTTGGACGTGGTGTCGCCGGAGCCGAGGACCAGATCCTCGGTCAGTTCGTCCAACGTCCGGCGCTGGGCGGCCGGCAGGACACGGGCACGAACGCTGCTGAGCATGAGCCCAAACCAACCATGACGGGGCCGGGTGACCAGGGCAGGACACGGCGACGCCACCGACCGGCACCTCCCGCCGAGCCTCGCCGGGAGGCCCCCGACCCCGCCGTCAGGTCACCCGGCGCTCCCGTCTCCCTCCCCCTGCGGACGCACACAGTGCCACCGGTGCCCGTCGGGGCCGTCCGAGGCGGCGGGGAACGCGGTGGCGCAGGCGTCGTCCGCCTTCCAGCAGCGGGTGCGGAAGGGGCACCCCGAGGGCGGGTTGGTGGCCGACGGCACCGCACCACCCGGCCCAGGTACAGCACAACACCCTGGTCCGGATGGCGCTGGCCGCCAAGGCCGGCGGAGCGGCGGCCGTCCGCGTCAACGACCCCGAGGTCGTGGCGGCGACGGTCGGCGCGGTCGACCTGCCCGTGATCGGCCCGTGGGAGGACGGCGACGACGGCGTCTTCACCACCCCCACGGTCCGCCACGCCCTCGCCCTCGTCACGCGGGCGCCACGGTCGTCGCCGCCGACGCCACCGCCCGCCCGCGCCCCGACGGCATCAGGTTCGCCTGCCTCGTCGACGCCGTGCACGCCGCCGGCGCCTTCGTCATGGCCGACGTCTCCACCCTCGACGAGGGCCGCGAAGCGGCCGAACAGGGCGCCGACTTCATGGGCATGCCCCTCTCCGGCTACGTCCCCGGCTCCCCGATCCAGACGGCCCCGGACCCCGCCCTCATCACCGACCTGGCCGTCACGATCCCGGTCCCGGTGATCGCCGAGGGCCGCATCGCGACGCCCGAGCAGGCCGCGGCGGCGCTGGCGGCCGGTGCGCACAGCGTCGTGGTGGGAACGGCCATCACTCCAGGCGATCTCCGCCGGACTGCTGCTGACCGCGTCCTACGGTGAGACGCTGCACAGCGTCGGAGCCCGCGTGATGTACGGGGCGGCGATGCTGTACGTGCTCGCCGCCGTATTGGCGTGGAAGCCGGGCGGCGGCTCGCCCCGGCCCATCCTGCACGCGTCAGGCTTCCTCGCCCTCGCCTCGGTCCAGGTGGTCCTGGGCATCGCGCACGTCCCGTCGGTCCATCTGCCCCTCGGGGTCCTGATGTTCGGGCTGAGCGTGCTGGTGCTGGCGCGGGTCTGACGCCGTCCGCCGTCACGGGCGTTCGTACAGCTGGAGGACACCGGCCAGGGAGAAGCATGCCGCGCCGAGGAAGGTGCCCCAGTTGGCGATGTCGGCGTTGACCAGGCTGCCCGTGGCGGGACGGGTGTAGGCGGCCAGCGCCGAGACCATGAAGAGGACCGAGCCCAGTTGGTTCACGGCGACGATCCACCAGCCGAGGTCGCGGCGCCGCAGACAGGGCCAGGCGCGGTGGCAGATCTCGACGAAGCCCAGGTGGCCGGAGATCAGGAACAGCAGGCAGCCGACCACGTCCGGGGCCCAGATGAGCCGGTTGACCTGCTGCACGCTCAGGCCCTGCAGGAACGAGTCGAGCAGGTCGACGGCGAACACCAGCGTCCCGGCGAAGAGGATGAACGTACTGAGCCAGTCCACCCGCCCGGGCTCGTAGCTCCACCAGCGCCAGGCACGGGTGAACAGCCGGCCCTCACCGCCGGGTTCGTGACGCGGGGCGTTGACGACCTGGAGCAGGGAGGCATAGCCGCCGGTGTTGAAGAACAGGCCGCCGGCGAAGTAGATCGAGGCGCACGTGGTGGCGTCCCCGGAGCCGACCTGGGCGACCCCGGCACCGGCCGCGAACAGCGCGCCGCCGAGGACGAAGGCGATCGCCGCGATCGCGTTGAGCCTGCGCAGACGGCCCAACGCACGATCGTCACCGCTGACGCTTCGCCCGGCCGGTGCTCCGGACGGACCGGCCGTGAGGACACCCCGGCGCCGGGCCGGCCGCGACTCCCAGACGGCGGTACCGCCCCCGGGCGGCTGCCAGGTGAGCCGCGTCGTGAACGGCCCCGCGCCCTCGGCGCGCTGCTCGACGGGTGTCATGCGAGTGGGGTGGCGGCGTCACGGAACACGCGTCGACTCTGCCAGAACACGGGCCGCGGAACAGGGATTGCCCGGCGTCCATCCGTATGACGCCCGCCGTCCGGCTCCACCGTCCCTCCGACCAGGAGAGCGGGCGACGACCGGTCAGGAAGTGGACCTCAAAGGCGGCGCCTGCCATGTCAGTGTGGGCGGCTGGAGCAGGGGCGGGGGCTCGGGCCCGGGGTCTTCGGTGTCGACGACTCCGGCGGTGGTGTGGTCGAAGCCGTCGGGCCAGCGGGTGTGCGCACTGGCCAGGGCGCCGGTCAGGCGTGCTCCGCCGAGGTCCGCGGTGCTCAGGTCGGTGCCGCGCAGGTCGGCCATACGGAGGTCGGCGCGGTGGAAGACCGCGCTGTGGGCGTCGGCCTTCCGCAGGTTGGCCTCGCGCAGGTCGGTCTCGGTGAAGTCCGCGTCACGCAGGTCGGTTTCCACCAGCTTGGCGCCCCGCAGGTCGGACAGGACGCACCGAGCGCGGCGGAGAACCGCGGTCGTGAGGTCGGCGTGCCGAAGGTTGACGGAGACCAGGGACGCCTGGGTCAGATTGGCGCGGTAGAACCCCGCCGCCTCCATGCAGGAGCGGTCGAAGTTGACCTCGGGGAACCACAGTCCGTCGCAGTCGGCCCGGCGCAGGTCGGTGATGCTGAGGTTGACCCAGGACTGCTCCCGTCGCTGGCACAGCACGCCGAGCCCGGTCAGGGCGACCTGGGCGTCGGCGGAGCGGGTCTCCAGGGGCGCGATGTCGTTGATGGGCGTGTCCGCCACCGGCGCCTCCGGCCCGGCGGGTGGCCACGGCAGGTGGGTCCGCAGGTACGCGGCCTGGAGGGAGATGATGGCCTCCCGGTCGCGGGCGGACTGTTCCGCGATCCGCCACAGCGCGTGCAGCCCGCCGATGCGCACGTCCCGCTTGTCGCTGCCGAGCTGGTCGACGGCCCGGCTGAACCGATCGGTGACGTAGCCCTCCTGGGCGGCGCGCAAGCCGTCCTGACTCACCCGCAGTTGCCGCCAGGTGGCGTACGCGCCGAAGAGCACGACCAGACCGCCGACCACCTGCAGCAGCGTCGTACGGACGTCGTTGACCGCCGTCAGACGATCCTCCGCGGCGACGCTCGCCCCACCGAGATCGTGGTCCACCACCGCGCCCGGCAGTACGACGAACAGCGTGCCCAGCGCGACCAGTCCCGCCCCGGCCAGCAGACCCGCGGCCACACGGCGCCTGACCGGCCCGTCGTGCCACCGCCGCCGCCCGCCGTCCGGTTCCCCCCAGTCCATGGGCAGGCAGCCTAGGCGTCGCCCGGAAGACGATCAAGGGCGCTGAGCGCCGGCCCGACGCGTGCGAACCTCCGCGCGGGCTCGCCGAGTTGCTTCCGGCCGGGTCAGATGACGCGGAACAGATCGGCGGCCGCGTGGACGTCCGTGAGGTCCTCGATGGAGCGCAGGTTGTCGCACAAGGCGTCCAGGACCGAGACCGCGGCGGCCGCGGGCGGCACTCCGACGGCGGCCCCGAAGACCCGGAAGCCCAGCCGGCGCTTGGTCTCCCTCCACTGGCGCATCCACGTCTCGGTGACGTCGCAGTCGTCGTCGGTGATCATCACGATGTCGCCGCGGGACCGGGACGCGTCGTCGAACTCCTGCTGCAACAGGTCGGCCGCCGCACTCAGCGGTCTCTGATAGTCCGTGCCACCGCCGAGGAAGGTCTCCGCGAACTCCAGGACGCGCTCGACAGGAGCCGGCCCGTCGGCCGGGAAGCGGAACACCTGGAGCTTGTCGGCGGCGGAGAACAGGATGCCGACGAAGTCCCGCCGGGCGTGGCGGGCCTGGTCGAGGAGCGCCAGGGCACACCCCTTGGCCCACGCCTCCCTGGTGACGCCGCCGGGGCCCGCCTCGTACATGGAGTGCGAGGTGTCGACGCACGCGATGATCGCGCCGCGCCCCGACGTCTGGTCGCCCCGGCTGTCGTACAGCATGAGTTCCCCGGCGGCGTAGCGCGCGGCGAAGACGGCACGCAGTTCCGGCAGGCCGAGGTGGGCCAGTTCGGAGGGGACGATGCGGGAGAGGTCGTTGCCGAGGGTGACGCCGATCAGTTCGCCGCTGGTGTGCTCCACCTTGCGGGCGCGTTCGCCGCGGGCCATCTGCCGGAAGCGGCCGATCAGGTCGGCCCACTGGGCGAGGTGGCTGGAGGACAGCCGCTCGGCGAGCCGCAGGCGTTCGGCGAAGGGCATCCGCTCCGTCTGGCCGGGGCCCACACCCCACGCCCGCATCAGGTCGGCTTCCTTGCGTGCGGCCGTGGCGGCCCGCGCCGCTGCCGCATGGGAGACGGCGCGGAGGCCGGGGGCGGCAGCGGCCAGGGCCTGCGTGGCGGTGTTCATGGCCTGTTGAGCTGCCGCGCGGGCCGCCTCGGCGGCTTGCCGAAGGGTGTGGCTGTCCGGCTCCACCTGGCCCGGGTCCACCTGCCCCTGGTCCGCCTGCCGCAGCGCCTCCGCCGCATCCGCTGCCGCCCTCTCGGCAGCCAGCTGGGCCCGCCCGGCCTCCTCGGCCCGGCTCTGGGCCTCGTCGGCGCCTTCCAGGATGCGGCGCAGCGCGGGCGCCAGGGCGAGTACGGACACGGCGGCGGCGTACGGATCGCCGGCTGTCGTCCGCTGCAGTTCGGCGAACTCCGGCGGCTCCATCAGCGAGGTGAGGACGCAGTGGTTGACCAGCCGGGTGGGGGCCAGCGTCGCGGGGTCGCGCAGCCGTGGCCGGGCTCGATAGGCGGCCAGGAACACGTCGGTCAGCAGGTCGGCCGCGCCTTCGTGGCGGGCGCGCAGCTCCGCGGCCAGATCGCGCAGGGCCGTCGACTGGGCGCGGGTGTCCTGCCATGTGGCGATGTCGAAGCGGTCCGCGACCACGGTCAGCGTGTGCCGCTGCACGGGAGAGGCGGGCGGGGTCGTCGGCGGGTCGGAGCCGGGCGGTGTGTCGGTCACGGTGCGCAGTCCTGGAGCCGGGGGGAAGAAGGTCAAGGGCCGGAGGTGGGGGAGTGTCAGGGCTGGGCGTCCACCATGCTGGTGTCCAGACCGAGGGCCTCCGTGAGCACGCGGGCCCGCACCGCCCGCTGGCGGAGTGTCACGCGGTCGATCGTGGTCGTGGAACGACCGGCGCCCGCTGCCTCCGTACGCAGCTGCTCCAGACGCTTCCCGGCTGTGGCGAGCTTGTTGTGGGCGTTCTTGATGACCCAGTCGCTCAGCGCCTCACGGGACTGACCGGCCATGGCGTCGAGTTGCGTCTCCAACTCGTCGAGGGTGTCGGCCAGGTCGAGCGCCTCCTTCGCGTCCGGGTTCACCAGGTGCAGCACTTCCCGCTCGACGACGGGGCGTTCGGCGGGGGAGTTCCACAACACGTGGGTCAGCACCGGCAGGTCGGTCTCGGTGACCTCCGGGCGGCCGTCTACATACGCCGATGCCTGGAGCAGACCGACCGCCTGCCGCCAGCGTCGGTCGGAGGCGATGAGTTCCTTGCGCCGCAACGCGGCCCGCAGGGTGCAGACGGCGTCGACCATGGCGTCGGGGACCTCGATCGCCGGGACCGCCTTCGTGACGGCGTCCTGCAACTCGGCGAGCTGGATCGTCGTCGGGGCGGAGACCGGCGCCGGTGCGCGGACGGCGGAGCGGACCAGGGCGGCGAAGTTCGAGGGGTCGGTCAGGTAACCGACCTCGATCCGCACCAGCAGGCGGTCGTAGATGGCGGCCGCGTCCTCCTCGTCCGGCAGCTCGTTGCTCGCGGTGATGGCTCCGATCAGAGGGCACCGGATCGGCTCGCCGCCGTTCTCCGGGTGGTAGATCCGCTCGTTGAGGTAGCCCAGCGTCTCGTTCAGTGCCGCCGTCGAGCACTTGAATATCTCGTCGATGAACGCGACATGGGCGGTCGTGGCGCGGCCCTCGTAGACCTGGCGGTACTCGCCCCGGGCCAGGGCGCCGACGTCGATGGGGCCGAACATCCTGGTGGGAGCCGTGAACTTGGACAGCAGGATCTCCCAGTAGGAGGCGCCCTCGACCCGGCCGGTGAGTTCCCGGGCGAGCTCGGACTTCGCCGTGCCGGGCGGGCCGAGCAACAGGGAGTGCCGGCCGGCGAGCAACGTCACCACGAGGGTGCGCACCACGTCGTCCCGTTCGTAGAAGCGCTCCGACAGCTCGCCGATGATCGTCCGCAGCTTCCCTGCGGTGGCCTGCGCGTCGGCTTCACTCATGTGTGTTCTTCACGGCTCCATGGTCGAGGGTGGCTCTGGGCGCTCTGGGCGCTCTGGGCGCTCTGGGCGCTCTGGGCGCTGTGGGGGTCGTGGGTGCTGTGGGTGTCGTGGGGACTGATCGCACGGTTCTCGAACATATCCGGCGGGACGATGAGCGCGGGCCGGTTCCGGACAGCGGGCGCGTTCGGTGCCGGGTGTCGGGTGCCGGGTGCCAGGTGCCGGGTGCCGGAGAGGACCGCGGCCGGAGGACTACCGCCCCGACGGCCTGCCGTCGTACTCCTGCTGGGCGGACAGGACCTCGTCGCTGTGCTCGACCGTCCAGTCGTACAGGCGCGTGAAGGGTTCCCGGAAGGACTCGCCGAGCGGGGTGAGGGAGTACTCCACGCCGACGGGCGAGGTCTCCAGCACGCGGCGCCGGATCAGGCCGTTGCGCTCGAGTCTGCGCAGCGTCTGCGTCAGCACCCGCTGCGTGACGCCCTCCAGCTGCCGCTTGATGTCGTTGAACCGCGTCGGCTGCTCCAGGACCGCCAGCACCATCATCGACCACTTGTCGGCGATCTGGTCGAGGATGGGCCGGCTCGGGCACTCGGCGCTGAAGCGCGGCATGGGGCGGGGCGTCAGGGACGTGGCGTCGGTATCCATCACGATCCTTGGTTGTCGAAAAGTGCGTTATTGACCGTCCTCGACGCAGAGCCGAGGGTAGGTATCCATCGCAAACCTACTGGCTCATCGCAAACCTTGGAACTCTCATGAACCTGGACCTGTACACGACGCTGCGTGTCGCCGTCGACGCCGGAGTCGCGCGGATCACCTTGGACAACCCTCCGGTCAACGTGCTCAGCGGAACGATGATCCGCGAACTGCACGACGTGCTGGGGACGTTGAGGAACGACGACTCGGTCCGGGTCGTCGTGTTCTCCAGCGCCGACCCCGAGTTCTTCCTCGCCCACGTCGACATCCACATCCTCGACGAGATGGACGGCCTCCAGGCGATCGCGGACCGCAACCCGGACGCCAACCTCTTCCAGGGGGTCGGCGAGCTGCTCCGCCACCAGCCACAGGTGACCATCGTCAAGCTCGCGGGGACGGCACGGGCGGGTGGCGCCGAGTTCGTCACGGCCGCCGACCTGACCTTCGCCGCGCGGGAGACGGCCGGCATCGGCCAGAGCGAGGTGCTGATGGGCATCGTGCCGGGCGGCGGGGGAACGCAGTACCTGCGCGAGCGGGTCGGTCGCAACCGGGCGCTGGAGCTGCTGCTCACCGGCGACCTGGTGGACGCGGACACCGCGGCCGCCTACGGGTGGATCAACCGGGCGGTTCCGGCAGCGGAGCTGGACGCGTTCGTCGACCAGGTCGCGGAGAGGATCGCCGCGCTGTCGCCGCACGTCATCGCCGCCGCCAAGCGGTTGGTCCCTCCCGCCGACCTGAGCGACGGCCTGAGAGCGGAGGACGACGCATGGGCCGACCTGGTCAGCGGCGACCTGCCCGCCCGGCTCATGGCGGGAGCCCTGGAGCACGGGGCGCAGACCCCCGCGGGCGAGCGCGACCTGGAATCGCTGATGAGGCGCGTCGCCGCCGACCTGTAGGCGCGCCGCGCGGCCCGTACGCCACTACGCCACAGCACCCCACCCCCACACACCACCTGAGGAGAAGAACCGATGAAGGCGGCCTTCCACGACCGTTCCGGACCCGCCAGGGACGTACTGAGAGTGCTCGACGTCGAGCGTCCCGAACCCGGCCCCGGCCAGGTCCGCGTCCGTGTCGCACTCAGCGCGATCAACCCCGGCGACATGTTCCTGCGCCGGAACGCGACCCCGCAGGACTTCCGTCCCGTCGGCGAACACACCGGCCGTATCCCGCACCAGGACGGCACCGGGACCATCGACGCGGTCGGCCCGGGCGTCGACCCCGGCCGGATCGGTGAACGCGTGTGGATCTGGATGGCCGGCGCCGGCCATCCGTGGGGCACCGCCGCGGAATGGACCGTGCTGCCGTCCGAGCAGGCCGTCGCGCTCCCGGACGGCGTCTCCGACGAACTCGGCGCCTGCCTCGGCATCCCGGCGATGACCGCACACTGGTGCCTGCACGCAGACGGCTCACCGCGCGACCGCACCGTACTCGTCGCGGCGGGCGCGGGCGCCGTCGGACACTACGCGATCGAACTCGGCCGGCTCGCGGGAGCACGGATCGTGACCACGGTCAGCGGCCCGGAGAAGGCCGCGATGGTCAAGGCGGCGGGCGCGGACCTCGTCGTGAACTACCGTGACGCGGACGCCGCCCGGCAGATCCTCGAAGGGGCCGGACCGGTCGACCGGATCATCGAGGTCTCGCTCAACGACAACCTGGAACTCGACCTGGCCGTGGCGAGTCCGGGAGCCGTCATCGTGACCTACGCGGCGCAGCCCGACGACCCGGCCCTGCCGGTCTTCCGGCTCATGTGGGCCAACCTGGTGCTGCGGTTCGCGCTGTTCCTCACCGAACCGAGGGACGCGCTGCTGCGCGCCGCCACCGAGATCACCGCGGCCCTGGAGGACGGCGCCCTCACCCCCCTGCCGGTGCACTCCTTCAGCCTCGACGACGTGGCGGTCGCCCACGAGGCCGTCGAGAACGGCCTCATCGGGAAGGCCGTACTCGACCTGCGCTGAAGGTGCCGTGCGGGACCGCGGGCCCTGCGGACGTCGTGCGCACCCTGTCGTGTCACAGGCGGGAGGGCTGTCTCGTCTCGGGAGGTGAAGCACACCGACCAACCCGGAGGAACACACGATGGACGCGCGACTGAACCTCTTCGCCGGACCGACCGCCGGCAAGGCGCTCAAGCACTTCATGGCGGTCGGCCAAGGGCTGAAGGAATCGCCGCTGCCGGCCGCGACACAGGAACTGGTGGCACTGCGCGTCAGCCAGATCAACGGGTGCGCCGCCTGCATCGACATGCACACCAAGGAGGCCGCCGCGGCCGGGGAGAGCCCGGTACGTCTGCACCTCGTCGCGGCCTGGCGGGAGGCGACGGTGTTCACCGAGGCCGAGCGGGCCGCCCTCGCCCTCGCGGAGGAGGGGACCCGCCTCGCCGACGCGGCCACCGGGGTGAGTGACGAGGTCTGGGAGCGCGCCGCCCGGCACTACGACGAGGACCAGCTCGCGGCCCTCGTCCTGCTGGTCTCCTTCATGAACACGGCGAACCGGCTGAACATCATCACCCGGCAGCCGGCCGGCGACTACCAGGTCGGCCAGTTCCACTGAGCAAGGCGCCGGCGACACCGCCGACACGGAGGATGATCCGCGAAGGACGCCTGGCCGGCCTCGCCCGGCGGGCCAGGCGCACGGACCACAGGGGGAAGACGGCGTGAGCAGGGTCGAGGAGTTCGAGGAGCTGCGGCCGCTGCTGTTCTCGATCGCCTACCGCATCCTGGGCAGCGTGGGCGAGGCGGAGGACGCCGTGCAGGAGACCTGGCTCCGCTACGACGCCTCCACCACCCGCCCCGTGTCGCCCAAGGCGTTCCTGTCGGCCACGGTGACCCGGATCGCGATCGACGTGCTGCGCTCCGCCCGCGTGCGCCGGGAGGAGTACGTCGGACCGTGGCTGCCCGAGCCGCTGCTGGACGATCCCTACGAGGACCCGGCCCGCGCGGCCGAGCTGGCAGACTCGGTGTCGATGGCGGCCCTGCTGCTCCTGGAACGGCTCAGTCCGCTGGAGCGGTCGGTGTTCGTACTGCGCGAGGTCTTCGCCTTCGGGTTCGACGACGTCGCCGCGGCCGTGGGGCGCTCGGAGGCGGCGTGCCGGCAGCTGCTCGTACGGGCCCGTCGGCACATGAACGAGGGACGGCCCCGGTTCGAAGCGGACCGGCGGGAGCGGCAGGAGCTGGCCAGGCGATTCTTCGCGGCACTGGAGCGCGGTGACGTGGACGGACTGCGGGAGCTGCTGTCCGCCGACGTCCAGCTCGTCGGGGACGGCGGCGGCAAGGCGCCGCAGCTGGCCAGGGCCGTCGCCGGCGCCGACAACGTGGCACGGCTCCTCGCCGCCGTCCACCCGTTCATGGCCGAGGTCGACATCACCTTCGAGACGCGCGAGGTCAACGGCCAGCCGGGCGCGCTGTTCCGCGACCGCGACGGCAAGGTCCTCCACATCCTCGCCCTGGACATCCTCGACGGGGAGATCAGGACGGTCCGCTCGGTCATCAACCCCGACAAGCTGGGCCACCTCGGCCCGGTCGCCGACGCCTGGGCCGTCGACCGGGAAGTGAGGGAGGCCCGCAGGCAGGCGCGATGAACCGTCGCTCCACGCCTACGCGACATCGGGCCGTGTCATCAGCGGCGACCGCAGATGCAGCTCCAGGCGGGGGCCGGTCAGGGGCACCGTGCTCCACGTGGCGGAGGCCCTGCCCGACTCCCCGTCGACGGCCACCCAGACACGGTGGGGAGTGGTGATGACGTAGAGGTCGGCGACGAACGTGCCGCCCTGCCAGGCGCCGGCCGCCACCACGGGGCGACCGAGCGGGGAGCTCTCCCGCCAGTCGCCGTGGCCGACCTCGACGTCGAACAGCGACTCGAACCGTACGAGCCATCCGCCGTCCGTGCTGTCGACGGTCACCGTCGTCCCGTCCGGCAGAGCCGAGGCCTCGGCGGACGCGTCGAGCACGGCGCTGACGGAACCCAGAGCACCGGCCGAACCCGGCACCGGGGACAAGGACAGCCGCCGCAGCCGCTCGGCGAGCATGTCGTCGTCGTCCTGGTCGTCCGTCGGCTGATCCAGGCCGGGCAGCAGGCAGTTCCAGAGGGCATCGAACAGCGCCTGCGCCTCCCCTTCGGCGGTCACGGCGACCACGAGATCGTGCGACGGCACCACCACACACTGCTGTCCGAAAGCGCCGTGCCCGTGATACCCGTGCCGTGACATCCAGAACTGGTAGCCGTAGCCGCAGGAGAAGTCGGCCTGGTCGGTTCCGTCCTCGAACGGCTCGCAGTCGATGTGCCGTCTCGTCGCGAGCTCCACCCACGCGCGAGGGACGAGCTGCTGACCACGCCACGCGCCTCCGCGCAGAAGCAGCTCACCGAACGCGGCGACGGCCTCCGTCGTGAGGTGCAGTCCGTGGAACCCGAAGACCGCACCGCTCCTCACCCGGTCCCATTCGGCGTGATCGACGCCCATCGGCTTGAAGAGGCGGTCGTCGAGGAAGCCGTCGAGGCCGCGGCCTGTGACCGCCTCCACGATCCGGGCCAGGAGGAAGGTGGTGGAGTTGTCGTAGGTGTGCCGCGTCCCCTCGGGAACGGCGAACGGCAGCCTCAGGAAGCCCTTCACCAGGTCGTCCGGTTCCCGCTCCCATGCGTCGGCCAGGCTGTCCGTGGGATGGCCGGCCGTCATGGACAGCAGATGGTGGACGGTGATCCGGCGCGCCTGCCCGGTGATGCCTTCCGGGAATGGCCGGGCAGCACGTCCACCACCCGGTCGTCCAGGGAGAGCAGCCCGTCGGCGATGGCCAGGCCCACAGCCACCGACGTGAACGACTTCGTCAACGAGTACAGCAGGTGCGGCCGTTCGGCGGAGTACGGCGCCCACCAGCCCTCGGCGACGACGTGCCCGTGGCGCACCACCATGAGGGAGTGGCACTCGATCGGCGCTTCGTCCAGCCGGTCGAGGAGGGCGGCGATCGAACGGGACGACACCCCGGACGCGGCCGGTGTCGAACGCGGCAACAGGGCACGCTGAGAGGCCATTCGGGCACCATAGCCAGACGTCGTCGCGCCACCCAACCGAATATCCCGCCTCTCCGTCGTCAGTGCATCAGCTCGAGATGGCGGTGAAGCGGTGACGCCGGGCAGATGTAGAGCTGCTGGTCGTATCCGCTGCCGATCTGGACTTTGGTGGGCTGATCCGGGTCGTAGGCGTCGGGCCCGATGGACCGCTCGCCGGAGGGCTCGTACGGCTGCCAGCTACTGTCGTCGTCGTCCTCGAACGTCGCGACGGTCATCAGGGCGTCCATGGGGTGGCCGCAGTCGGGACACGTGCGTGGGCAGGGGTCGGTGGCACCCCAGCGGGGCCAGCCGCCGACCTTCCACCCGGGGGCACCGGCAAGCTCGTTGTCGTAATACTGCGGCAGGAACGAGTCCAAGTCGCTCGCGTCGGCCTCCGAGAGCTCCCTGTCGAAGTTGCGCTCGAAGGATGCCCGCAGGTGGGGCATGGCTGAGCCGACCGCATCCGAGGTCCGCCACACGGCCCAGTCGGTGAGCCGGTCCCGGAGCTTCTCGCCCAGCTCGAGGTGGTCCGGGTAGTCGGTGACCTGTTCGGGGTGGAGCAGGCAGGGCTCGGGCAGGTAGTCGTGGAACTGCATCAGGGGCGGCTCGGGCGGCGTCGTGAGGATGTCGGTGACGGCCGCCGCATCACGCCAGTACAACGCGGTCCTGGGCATGATGGGGTGATCGAAGGGACACCACAGGACCTGGAGCAGGTCCGTCCCCCGCGGTGGGTTCAGATCGGGCACGTCCCGCGCATGGAGCTGCGCCACCGGCAGCATCGCTATCGGCTCCTCGGGCGGGCCGACGGGCGGCTGCCCCGGCTCCCTGCGACGGGGGGCCATGCGGAGAAGGGTTTGCCGCTCCTCCTCGGTCAGGTCTCTCACGCGCTCGACGGCTTGGAGGTGCCGCCTCAGCCGTACGTAGGCCGGGGAGGGGGCGGGGTTGAGACCGTCCACGACATGCGGCTCCTCGCAGTACGGCCACGGCTCATCGGCGGGCCACAACAGGGGCCCACCGACGGAGCTGTCCTGCGGCGTGGGCGATCCAGGACGCGGATGCAACCGAGTCGCCGTGCGGGCCAGCGGCGCGAGTCGAGGGAAGACCTCGGTGACGTCGAAGGGGCGCGGCGGAGTGGTCGGAGTGGGCGGAGTGGTCGGAGGGGTCGCAGGGTTCCTCATGACTCCGATCGTGCCAACTGCCACTGACAACGGGCCGGGGCGACGTGACGAGAGGGGCTGCGGCACGGGGCGCGCGGCCGGCTCAGGCCGCCCCCGCGGCGACGCCGAAACCGATGGCGATGAACAGCCACCCGGTGGTCAGCTCCCAGCGACGGCGGATCTTCGGGCGGTCCAGGAGCGCCCGCAGCCGGGCGGCGACGGCGACCAGGGCGAACCAGTACGCGACGCCGACGAGGACGTCCAGGGTGCCGAGCAGGAAGATCTGCCGCGTCGTGGAGCCACCGCCGTCGACGAACTGGGGCAGGACGCTGAGGAAGAACAAAGCCGCCTTGGGGTTGAGCACGTTGGTGAGGAAGCCCTGCGCGAACCCGGACCGCCACCGGCCGCGGGACGCGTCGTCACGGGCCGTCGGTGAGCGGATCGCACGGGCTGTCTCGCGTCCGGCTCGCAGTCGTCGCGCGGCGAGCACCGCGCGGACTCCCAGATGGACGAGATACGCGGCCCCCGCGAGCTTGATCGCGGCATAGACCACCGGTGTACGGGCGGCGATCAGGGACAACCCGATGCCTGCGGCCAGCATGTGCGCACACAGCCCACTCTGCGCACCGAGCGCGGCCGCCCGCCCCTTGCCGGGGTGCTCGGTGGCTGAACGGACGACCACGAGGAAGTCGGGTCCTGGGACCACGTAGGCCACCAGCACCACGCCGAGGAAACCGAGCAGATCGACCGACCTGAGCCCCCCTGCATTCGACGGACCGGTCGAGTACCCCGAGCCCCGGCTCCCACGGGTCCTTTCCTACCGACCGCCCACGGAGGGATCGCTTCCGGCGAGGCCGTCGCCCGCCACGAGGAAACGTTCGAACTCCTCGAGAAGGCGGTCAGATGCCGCCCGCATGGCACTGTGCGTCATGCCCGCGACGTGCGGAGACAGGGTGCAGTACGGATTGTCGGCGAGGGGTGAGGAGAATCCGGCCCCCTCATTCTCGAAGACGTCGACAGCGGCACGAGCAGGCCCGCCGCAGGGATCCCGGAGCGCCCGGTCGAGAGCTTCCTCCCGGACGACGCTCGCCCGCGCCGTGTTGATCAGTACCGATCCCGGCCGCATCAGGCGCAACTCCGCGGCCCCGATCAGTCCTTCGGTCTCGGGCGTCGCCGGCACGTGGACCGACACCACGTCGCAGCCGGTGAGCAGTTCCGGCAGGGTGTCCACCCGCCGTCCCGGCCAGCCCGCCGCCCGTGCAGGCGTGAACCGCGGCGACCCCAGGACCCATACCTCGGCGCCGAAGGCGCGTACGAGTTCGGCGGTGCGCCGGGCGATGGCCCCGGAACCCACCAACCCCACCCGCGCGCCGCCGAGGCTGCCGGCCGGCAGGCCCTCGACAGCGGTACCCCAGGCACCCGCACGCAGATCGCGGTCGCGTCGCGCGGTCTCCCGCAGCGCGTCGAGCATGAGAGAGACGGTCAGTTCGGCGACGGCCCCCGCGTTGGCGCCCGGTGCCGTGCGAACCGAGACCCCGAGACGCCGCGCCGCCGCGAGATCGAAGGTGTCGGTGCCGGCAGCGGCCCTCCCCACGAGCACGAGACGGCGTCGCAGGCCCTCCGAAGGTCGCCCGCTCGAGCACGCTCCGGGTGAGCGGAATGCCCGCCCGGCACTTGAGAACGTGGAAACCACGGCCCCCGTCCTCGAGTTGACGAGCCAGTTCCCCCTCGCAGAAGCCGTCGAACTCCACGGTCTGCCAGCGTGCCGCGATCCGGGCGCGAAGCGAGGCGTCCTTCACGCGCCGGACGTTGACCGTCGGCATCAGGCCGAGATCATCGAGGGCGACGAGCTCAGGAAGCGCCAGCTCCCCGAGGGCAGGGTCGACGACAAGGACGCGAAGGGGCTCGGCATGACGCCGGTCCGGTCGCAGTCGTACCACCGTGCCCCCACCCCAAGTTCACGTTCCGGTCGATCGCCGCGCCACCTACCGACGTTGTCAGAGGCCCACACTGCACCACGCGGACTCGGACTTCGTGACGCCGTTTCCCGCTGTGTCCCGCATCACAGACAGGTCATGTCACGTTCGGGCCCCCTGCTCCCATCTGGTGGTCGTCAGCACGCGGACCGAGGAGGACGGAACGATGAGCACACGTCAGGAGACGGGCACGGCGGGGACGCACCACGTGGTGATCCTGGGGGCCGGATACGCCGGCATGGCGGCGGCCGTTCAGCTCGCGGCGCGGACCAGGCGGCGCGACGACGTGCAGGTGACCCTGGTGAACGCGCAGGAGCGGTTCACCGAGCGCATGCGGCTCCACATGACGGCGACCGGGCAGCAGCTCGCCGAACTGAGCATCCCGGAACTGCTGGAGGGCACCGGCGCGCGCTTCGTGCGCGGCTGGGTGACGGCGGTGGACCCCGATGCGAAGAGCGTCCGCATCGACGACGACCGCCTCCTGACCTACGACACGCTGGTTTACGGCCTCGGCGGTGTCGCCGACACCTCGGCGACACCGGGGGCTGACGAGCACACCTACACCCTGAGCGGCGCCCAGGACGCCGAATTGCTCGCGGACCGCCTGGCGCGGCTGGACAGCGGCACCGTGGTCGTCGCGGGCAGCGGCCTGACCGGCGTCGAATCGGCTGCCGAGATCGCCGAGCAGCACCCGGAACTGAACGTCGTCCTGCTGGGCAGGCAGGAGCCCGGAGAGACCTTGAACCGGAAGGCCAGGACGTATGTGCGCGACGCGCTCTCCCGGTTGGGCGTCGAGGTACGCGCAGGCGTCGACGTGGTGAAGGTGCTTCCCGACGCGGTCGAGTTGGCGGACGGGCAATGCATCGCGGCCGACGCGGTGCTGTGGACGAGCGGCCCACGGACGTCGCCGCCGGCGGCCACCGCCGGAATGACCGTGGACGAGCACGGGCGCATCGTCACCGACGCCGCACTGCGCTCGGTGTCCCACCCCGACGTGTACGCGATCGGCGACGCGGCCGCGATCCGGCAGGGCTACGGCGTCATGCACGGCACCTGCCAGGGCGGCATGCCGACCGGGGTGCACGCGGCGCTGTCGATCGACCGGGTGCTCCGGGGCCGGGAACCCAGGCCGTTCCGGTTCGGCTACTACCACACGCCGGTGAGCCTGGGACGGCATGACGCCGTGGTGCAGTTCACGCGGCCCGACGACAGCCCGCGCCGGTTCTGCCTGACCGGGCGTACGGCCGTCCGGTACAAGGAGACGGTGACCGCCTCGCCCTGGCCGACGTACGGCCGTATGAAGAAGATGCCCGCCTCAGGCGCGTACTGGCCCCGCGGGGGCCGCTTCACCCGTCTTGGGGGGACCAGGTGACCGACGTGACCGACACTCCTGACCAGCGCACCTTCCTCCAGTACCGACGGCTGCTGTTCTCCGTGGCCTACCGTGTCCTCGGCAGCGCGGCCGACGCCGAGGACACGGTCCAGGACGCCTGGTTCAAATGGTCCGGTGCGGACCGCTCACAAGTGGCCGACCCGAAGGCGTACTTGACGAGGATCGTCTCGAACCTGGCGCTGGAACGGTTGCGCTCGGCCCGGCACAAGCGGGAGACCTACGTGGGCCCGTGGCTCCCGGAACCCGTCCTCACCGCGGGGGATGCCTCGGAGGCCGTCCTGGACGCCGAGTCGGTGTCGATGGCCATGCTGGTGGTGCTGGAGACGCTCAGCCCGTTGGAGCGCGCGGTGTTCGTGCTGAAGGAGGTGTTCGGCTTCAGCCACGCGGAGATCGGCGAGGCGCTGGAGCGTTCCGAGTCCGCGGTGCGGCAGGCGGCGCACCGGGCCCGGGAGCACGTGCGCGCCCGGCGCCCGCGCTTCGCCGCCGACCGGGCGCGGCGGCGCGAGGCCACCGAGCGGTTCTTCGCCGCCGCGACGGGCGGTGACGTCAACGCCCTGATGGAACTGCTGGCCCCTGACGTCACGTTGTGGACCGACGGCGGCGGCAAGGTCCGCCAGGCCCTGCGCCCCGTCGTGGGGGCGGGCACGGTGGCGTCCTGGTTCGCGGCCATCGGCACCGTCACCTACCAGGGCGTCGAGCCGGCCGACATGAAGGCGGACCTCGTCGAGATCAACGGTGGGCCTGGGATCGTGTTCAGCGGGCCGGCGGATGTGATCGCGACGGTCACCTTCGACTTCGACGCGGACGGCCGTATCACCGCCATCCACAACGTGGCCAACCCGGACAAGCTCCGTGCCGTCGCCGACGGCACCGCGTACGACCTGTCGTCGCGATGAGTACCGCCGCGCTGCGTAGGGGCTGTGCCACGCGGACCTCAGGCGAAGTCCGCAGGTGTGATGCCGTCCGCGTGTCCCGCGGGCCACTCCACCAGCTCGATCCGGTAGCCGTCCGGGTCCGTGAGCCACGAGGTCTTCGGTCCGTCGGGGCCACCCGAGTGCTCAAGTGGCCCGGGCCTCAGCCCGGCCTCCACGAGCCGCCTCAGAGTGACGGCCAGTTCCTCCACTTGGACGGCGAGGTGGTCGAAACCGCTGCCCACGTCGACCGGCCCGTCGCCGGGGCGGTGGACCAGTTCGAGGGAGGCGGCGGGCTCGTCGGGGAACCTGGGCGGTCGGCGAACTCATCGCACCCACGATCTTCAGCGCCGCACCTCGTACCTGAGGTTCTGCACCCGGTCACCCTGTGTGACCACGGCGCGAAACCCGCGCTGCTGCCGACGAGGCCGCCGCCGATGAGTTTGCGGCCGCCGCGTCGTCTACCTTCCCGACGAAGGGAGCGCACCATGCGCAAGATCATCGTTTGCACGTTCCTGACGCTGGACGGCGTCATGCAGGCGCCGGGCGGTCCGGACGAGGACAAGGAGAGCGGCTTCGAGCACGGCGGCTGGCAGAAGCCCGTGGACGACGACGAGGTCGGCGCGGCCATCGGCGGCTGGTACGACGACTTCGACGCGATGCTGCTGGGCCGCAAGACCTACGAGATCTTCGCGGCGTACTGGCCGAACGCCGATCCCGGCAATCCGTTCACCGCCCGGATGAACAACATGGACAAGTACGTGGCATCCCGGACCCTGACGTCCGTCGACTGGCAGAACTCCCACCTGCTGCAGGGTGACGTCGTCGACGCCGTGCGTGAGCTGAAGGCGTCCGACGGCGGCGCCATCAGCGTCGTCGGCAGCGGCGACCTCGCCCAGACCCTCATGCGGCACGGCCTCGTGGACGAGTACCGACTGACCATCCACCCGGTGATCATCGGCTCGGGCAAACGCCTGTTCGCCGACGGGGCCATCCCCACCGCGCTGGAGCCGGTCAGCGTGACGACGACCAAGGGAGGCACCGTGGTCGGCGTCTACCGCACGAACGGGCAGCCCGTCTACGACAGTTACTGAGGCCGCCGCGTCATCCGGAGTACGGCTCCGCGGTCACGATGGAGTCGATCAGTCCGGGAAACCGCTGGTCCAGGTCCGCCTTGCGCAGGCGCATGTACAGGCCGTTCCCGGTGTCGCGCTGGTGCACGAGGCCGGCCTCGCGGAGCACGCGCCAGTGGTGGGTGCGGCTGGACTTGCTGACGGGCAGGTCGAAAGAGGCGCAGAGGCGCTCCTCCTGGGGGCCGGCGGCGAGTTCGGCGATCACGCGGCGGCGGTTGTCGTCGGCGAGGGCCTTGAGGATCGGCCCGATCGTCAGCTCGCTCACGTCCGGATGCGGTAGCAGCTCGTTCGTGGTCATCGCCTTACCTCTCGCTGGATTTCGTCAACTCTCGCCACCCCTCGACAAGGTACGCCTATCGTCGTACCTTCATGGAGGTACGTCATCTCTCGTACCTTACTCGTGGAGGAGTCATGTCCGCATCCACCCTTCCGCGCCGCCGAGAGCTGTCCCGTCTGCACCGCTGGCTGCGGCGGCTCCTGCTGGCCGAGCACTCGCCGTTCATCTCCCTGTGAGAGTCGGTGTCGCGGCGGGTCCGTCCCGCAAGGGGAGGACCTCAGCGCCGTTCACGGGTGGGCGGCCGCGTAGAGGATGTCGCGCAACCCGGGCAGCGTCTCGCGGTCCTCGCGCCACACCAGGCGCAGGCTGAGGTCGGGCACGGGGAGGGCGAGTTCGACGAGGGTGCCGGCGCCGAGGCTGCCGGCGCCGAGGCTGCTGGCGACGGCGAAGCGCGGCAACAGGGTGACGCCCAGCGCGTGTTCGGCCCACGCGCGCATCACGGGCGCACCGCCGGCGCGCACCCGCCGGGGCCCGGGGCCGAAAAGGTGCTGCCCGGCCAGCCAGAAGGGACACTCGGGGACGTTGACCAGAAGCCGTTCGTCCTCGAGGTCGGCGGCGGTCTGACCGCCCGGTCTGCAACCACCAACCCCGGCGTCGGACTTCACCGCCCGTTCAAGGGCCTTGGAGCTGCCTCAGTTCCCCCGCTTCGAGTTCGATGTCGGTGGCCCCGGCAGAGTCGACGACCGAGGAGGGACGGCTCGCGCCGGGGATGGGAATGACAGCGGGGGAGCGGTGCAACAGCCAAGCCAGGACGATCCGTTGCGGACTGACACCACGGTCGGCCGCGACGCGGTGGAAGGCGGTGCCCGACGAGGCCGGGCCCGACGGGCCGTCCAGGGAACTGCGGGAGATGCCGCCCAGCGGACTCCAGGGCAGGAAGGCGAGACCGAGCCGGGTGGCCAGCTCCAACGTCGCCTCGGCGTCGCGTACGGCGGGGGAGTACCGGTTCTGCACGGAGACCAGCGCGTCCCCGAGGATGGCGTGGGCCCCGCGGATCTGCTCCGAGGTCACGTTCGAGATGCCTACGGCCCGGACGGTCCCGGCGTCCAGGAGTTCGCGCAGCGCGCCGACCGACTCCGCCCACGGCACGGCCGGGTCGGGCTTGTGCAGCTGGTACAGCCCGATGGCCTCCACCCCCAGACGCTTCCGGGAGGCTTCGGCCGCCTGCTTGAGATGAGCCGGCCTGGCGTCCACGGTCCAACTGCCGTCGCCGGGCCGGCCCCGGCCGCCCTTGGTGGCCACCAGGACGTCGGAGGTGTCGCCGCCGTAGCGGGTCAGCGCACGGGCGACCAGGAGTTCGTTGTGGCCGCGCTCAGCGGCGTGCCAGTGATAGCTGTCGGCCGTGTCGATGAGGGTGATCCCGGCATCGAGGGCGGCATGGACGGTCGCGATGGCCCGGTCCTCGTCCGGGCGGTGCTCGATGGACAGGGGCATGGCGCCCAAGCCGATCGCACTGACGGTGAGTTCGCCGATACGGCGGTACTTCATGGTGTTCCGTTTCGTCACTGTGTCTGCTGTCAGGGGGCGGGGGTCGTGGCACGTGCTTACGCCACGACGCCGGGCAACCAGTCGGCGGTACGGGAGAAGGTGAACCCCAGCCGCCGCGCGCGGGAGTTGCTCATGGCGTAATGCCGGTCGAAGGAGAACGGAGAGGCCTCCTCGCCGTCTCGTGCCACCCGATAGACGGGCTCCCGGCCGACCTGGGCGGCTATCACGGCGCACAGTTCCCGTACGTCGATCGGATCCTCCGAGCAGGCGTTGAGCGGGCCGGTGAAGTCGGAGGCCGTGGCCGCCCACCGGAGCAGGTCGGCCAGCTCCTCGGCATGGACAAGCACCGAGGGCAGCACCGTGGGATGCACCGCCACCGGCTTCCCCTCGGCGATTCGCTCGACGTAGTGGGCCAGCCGGCCCGTGAAGTCCCGCGCGCCTCCGCCCAGTACGTGGGCACTGCGGACGGAGGCGAAGGCGAAGGTCCCGTGCCGGGTGAGGACAGCCTCCGCCTGGCGCTTGCCCTCGGCGTAGTGCGCCTCCAGGTAGGCCGCGTCATGCCAGGGCGCGTCCATGTCCACCGGCCAGGAAGCCGGGTCCACGGCGTCCTCCGGCACGAGCTCACCGGGCGAACGGGCGCCGAGTGCCGCCGTGTTGGGGTCGTACGCCTCGATGGTCGACGTCATCACGTACCGCTGCGTACGGCCACGGAAGACGCGCACCGCGATCGCCGCCTGCACCGGGGTGTAGCAGACCTGGTCGACGACGACGTCGAAGGAGCGGGAGGCGAGGGCGGCGGTGAGGGCCTGCTCGTCGTCGCGGTCCACGACCAGGTGCTCGACCCCGTCGGGCGGGGACGACGAGCCACGGTTGACCACCGTCACCCGATGCCCTTCCGCCCTCAGCCGCCGCACCAGGAGCTTTCCGAAATACCGGCTACCGCCGATCACACAGACTCGTTGCATGTCCTCATGCTGCGGACCTAAAGTCGCCAGCAGAAGTGCCCACTTGCTGGTCACCTATGAAGGAAAACTGTTGATCGATGTGCAGCGGCTCCGTGTGCTGCGAAGCGTGGCGGAACACGGCAGCTTCAACCGGGCGGCGACCGCCCTGCACCTGACCCCCTCCGCCGTCTCCCAGCACATCGCCGCGCTGGAACGCAGCCTCGGCGCCCCGGTCGTGGACCGCAGCACGCGCGGCGTCACGCTCACCCAGGCAGGCCGGATCATGGTGGGAGCGGCGGAGTCGGTCGCCGCCGAACTCGCCCACGCCGCACGCGAGATCGACCGGCTGGGGACCGCTCGCGGCCGGCTCACGATCGCCACGTTCACCAGCGGCGGCCAGCACCTCCTGCCGGGCGCCCTCACCCACGTAACGGCCGCGCATCCCGGCACCCTGGTCCACGTCAGAGAGGCCGAGCCCGAGGACAGCCTGCCCCTACTCCGCCAGGGCACGGTGGATGTCGCGCTCGCCTACCACTTCGACGGGCCGCTGCCCCGGCTGCGGGGCCCTGGCCCCGCCGTGGAATGGATCCCCCTCATGGAGGACCCGCTGCATGTCGTCCTCCCCGAGCCCCACCCACTGGCCGCCCGCCCGGTCCTCAACCTCGCCGAACTCGCCGACGAGCCCTGGGTGCTCGGCTGCCTCAAGACCGAGGCGTACCTGCGCCGTTACGCCGAGCACGCCGGCTTCAGCCCGGACGTCCGGGGCAGCACGACGGACCACTTCTTCGCACGCTCCCTCGTGGCGGCGGGCGTGGGCCTCTCCCTGATCCCGACCGTCGCGCTGACGCCTCCACTGCCGGGCGTACGGGCCGTACCCCTCGAAGCCCCGACACCGTCCCGGCACATCGGCGTCGCCGTCCTGCACCGCCCCGGCCGCCCGGAGGTCTCGACCCTGATCGAGGCGCTGCGCCAGTACGCGGAAGCGGGCGCGAGGGCGAGCGATGGGGTGGCGACGACCCCCCGGCCGGCCGACGAAGCGGGAAAGGCGCCGACCGCGTGAGCCGTCCCACCCACGCTGGAGCCTGATGTTCCCGGAACTCCACCCCTATGCCGGCGGCCAGCAGCACTACGCGGCCTACCTGGAGAACGCCGACGGCTTCGAGGTCGAGCTGGTCGCCATCGACGCGCCCCCGAAGACCGACGATCTCGACCGATCCGCAGCGCCTGACCGCTGAACTAATTAATCTCGCACTGATGTACGCGGCTTCGTAAGATCACGGCGCGGGCGTGCCGCGAGGGCAGCGCTCGCCACGAATCCCGGGGAGTTTCATGCGCCGTTCGTCCATGCCTCTTGTGCCGCCTCTCGCGCTCACCGCCGCAGCCGCCGTGCTGCTGTGCGCCGGCTGCTCCGCGACAGACACGCGAAGCGATGACGGGGCTGGGAGCGGGGCGCCGTCCTCCCAGGCGGCGTCGGACGCGCGGTCCGCCGTTCAGGACGCGGTCGCGGCTCTCCGCGAGGACAGCGCAGGGTTCCATCAGAAGATCGAGCTGCAGGGTGACGGTCAGGTGTACCGCCTCACCATCGCCGGCGGGTTCGACTTCGCCGCGGACCGGGGCCACCTGGCGGTCGACCTCCCCGGCGGCGCGATCGACCACAGTGAACAGGTCTTCGCCGAGGGCAAGATCTACGTCAAAGACATCGTGGGGGCCGGTGAGGACACCTGGGGCGTCATCGACCGGGACAGAGCCCAGGCCCACTACCTGCTGCGCGCGCCGCTGAACGACCCCGAGCACGCCCTGCAGCAGACCGCCGCTATGCGCAAGGTCTCCCGCGAGGGCGAGGAGGACGTCGAGGGCGTGCGTGCGGTGCGCTACCGCGGCATCCTCGACCACCGCACCGTCACCCTGCGGATGGACGCGGACGTCCGCGGCAAGATGGACCAGGCCCGGGACATGCTGGGCGGAGACCTCCCTGTCTTCGCGGACGCCTGGGTCGACGGCAAGGGGAACCTGGTGCAGACCCGCATGAGCTCCAACATGTCCGGCGCGCGGGTGACGGTGACGACGGTCCTGAAGGACATCGGCGAGCCGGTCCGGGTGACGGTCCCCCGCTCCGCGGACACGACCCCGATCAGCGAGACCACCGGCATCCTGAACGGCTGAACGGCTGAACGGCTGAAGGGCTGAACGGCCGGGAGGCCCCCTGTCAGACGCCTCTGACAGGATGCGCGGATGACCTCAACGGCCCTCCCGCTCCCCGGACATGACGAAGCGCTGCGAGCCCGCCTGCTGGAACTGGTCGGCACCATCGAACCGTGGGACAGCATCGAGCACACCCACCTGACCACCACCGCGCGGTGGATCACAAGCGGAGCCCCGCTCCACCGGGTCCGCAAGCCCGACGTTCCCGCGATGCACCTGGTGAGCTACTTCGTCGTCCTCGACGCCACGAGCGGCCGACTGCTGCTCGTGGCGCACCGCAAGGCGGGCCTGTGGCTGCCGACCGGCGGTCATGTCGAACCGGGCGAGGACCCGTGGTCCGCGGTGGTCCGCGAATGCCGTGAGGAACTGGGCATCCCGGCCACCGCATCGCCGATCACCGGTGAGCGCCCCTTCTTCCTCACCGTCACGGAGACACGCGGGCCGGGCGTCCACACCGACGTCTCGCTCTGGTACCTCCTCTCCACCGACGCCGACAGCGTCACCTCCTACGACGAGGAGGAGTTCGACGCGATCCGATGGCTGACCGCCGAAGAGGTGCTCGAGGAGCCGGTGGAGGTGCTCGACCCCCACATGCACCGCTTCACCCACAAGTTGCGGCACGCCCGGCGTTGTCAGTGACGCCTGGCATGGTTCGGATCATGCTCGACGGAATCCACGACATCGACTGGGCATCCCTGACGCACGCATACGGTTCGGCCGAGGAGGTGCCGGCGCTGCTGAGGGCGCTGCGTTCCCCGGACGCCGAGGAACGCCGTACGGCCCTCGACCGCTTCTACAGCGCCGTCCACCACCAGGGCAGCGTGTACCCGGCGACGGCGGCCAGTCTGCCCTTCCTGTTCGAGCTGGCCGTCGACAGCGCCACGCCCGACCGGGCCTCTGCCGTCGCCCTGCTGGTGAGCATCGGCCGGGAGTCCCTGGACCGGGGCTTCGAAGAGGACGGCACCGAGGTCGGCTACTACCCGCCGATGGGCTGCGGGCAGTCCGTCGCCTTCCTCCGCGAGCGGGGCGAACGGTTCGCCGAACTCGCCCGTGATCCCGATCCGGACGTACGCCTGGCCGCCATCGGCGCGGTCGGGCTCTTCCTGGACGACGCCGACCGGGCCGCCGAGGTGCTGCACGAGCGACTCGCCGTCGAGGAGGGCATCTCCGCACGGCTGCGGATCGTGGACACTGCGGCCGCCCTGGCGCTACGCCTCCCGGAGGCCGCGCCACCGATCACGGACTGGCTCACCGGGCTCGCCGCGGACACGGCCCAGGACCCGGCGATCCGGCTCGCGGCCCTTATCCAGCGGTTCCGCTGTACTCCGGACGACATCGGCGAGGACCTTGTGGCGGACGCCGTCGACCTGTTGCGCGCAACCGTCCACGATCTGCCCGCACGGCACATCGCACCGGCCCACAGCCGCCCGGAGGCCCTGGCGGCCCCGGCGGACGGGGTCCCGCCCCAGATCGTCGCAGCCTTCGCCGACCTCGACCGGCACGCACGCGTCCACGCGCCGACTACGGCCTTGCTGCGTTCGTTCCACGAGGTCCTGGGCGACCGCGTGCCTGAGCGGACCGCCGTGCTGGCCGAGCAGGTGAACAGCCCCGCCCCCGGTGCCCGCCTGGACGCCGTCCGTATGAGCGGGGAGCTGATACGGGGCTGGCGTGGGGACCACACCCAGCTCCTCCTGCTGGTCGCCGATCAGCTCACCACGCCGGACCAGGAAATCGCGGCCGAGGCCGCCACCGTCCTGGAGTGCTGCCACCTGATCGCCGCCCCGGCCCGGGAGGCACTCGCCGCCCACGTCGAGGCCCACCTCGCCCTCCACGGCCCGGACGTGTGGATGACGTCCGACGCGCTGGTGCGCCGAAGCCACCAGGAGGCCGTACGGGCTTTGGCGCGCCAGGGTGACACGCGTGCCGTCCCGAGTCTGCTGGTCGCGTTGGACGCCGACGCCGACGCCGACGCCGACGCCTGGCGTGCCATCCAGGTGGCAGGTCATCTGCCGCGGGCGGCGGACCAGTTGGTGCCCAGGCTCTGCGATCACCTGCGCCGCCTCGACCTGTCCCAGCAGTGGACGGCCATGGGCGCCAACGCGATCATGACCGCCCTCACCACGCTCGGCGGCACCGCTGCGGTCAGCGTGCTGACGGAGACGCTCGACGCCGCCGTACGCCATGAGCAGCACGGAGTCACGCGGTCGGCGCTGGGGGCGCTGCGGACGTTCGGGTCGACGGCTGCCGGCGCGACGGACATGATCCGTGCGCTGACCACCTCCACCGACGCGCACGTACGTCCCGCCGCCGTCGCCGCGCTCTGGGCCGTCGGACGGGACCTGACAGACCTGACCGACGAGGTCATGCCCCACCTGCTCGACATCCTCGACGACCGCATCAGCTTCCCCATCAGCGACGACGTGGCAGACCTGCTCGGAGAGATGGGGCCCTCCGCGGCCGCCGCCCTGCCACGACTGCGCAAGCTCCTCACCCACGACTACGAATGGGTCCGGGTGCACGCCGCGGCCGCGCTCTGGGCGGTCGGAGGGGAAGCCGAGGCACCGGCCGTCCTCGACGTCCTGATACAGGCCATGGCGCAGAATCCGGCGACGGCCAACCACGTCGTGACCTGCCTGGACCGCATGGGCGCCCTGGCCGCACCCGCCCTGCCCCTGCTCCGCGAGCAACTGGCCGAACCCCGGCGCGGCGGCAGATTCCAGGACATCGCCCACGACGAGGAACTCCAGCGCGTCAGCCGTCGTCTCATCAGCCGCCTCGATCCGCACGCCCTCGCGGGGCACGGCTAGTGAGCGGCGTCGGGGTCGACCTCGGGATGCGTGAACCGCACGGGCTTGCCGAGTGACCGGGCGTAGGCGATCTCGGCCCGGGTGCTGTCCCCGATGTAGTCGCCGACCACGAGGACCTCGTCGGCGAGCCGGATCTTCGCCCGGTGCAGCTCGTCCAGCCGCAGCTTGAGAGCCTCGGCCTGATCAGGGTCCGACCAGAGCGGGTTCGGCGACTTCAGGTCGCACCCCGGCTTGACGACGATCCTCCCGGCTTCGGTCTCCCGCACATCGGCCTGGCCCATCTCGGACATGAACCGGGTGGAACCGCAGATGACGACGACGGGCGGAAGTCCCAACTGCTCCTTAACTTCCGTGAGTCTCCCCTCGGGAGTGAGCGGTACCGGCCGTGACACTGGTTCCTCCTGGTCGGGTGCCTTCGAGAGGCGGGCGCGAGCGATTCCCGGCGGCGGTTGGACGGAACAGGCCGCGATCGCGAAGGGTTGCGGTTCATTATGAACGGCGTCCAGACGAGCTGGAGGCAGCGGCCCCGAAAGGCCAACATAACCACGCCCGCCGGAACCGCACCGCACCGCCCGAGCCGCACCGAGCCGCGCCGCACCGCAGCGGCGGGGTCACTGGGCGCGCCCCCAGTGACCCCACCGCCCGTGGTCCCGTTCAGACGGCCAGCGGGGCGACCTTCTCGCGGGCCTGCCTCGGCTCCAGGACGCGTTCGGCCAGGAAGCCGAAGAACAACCCGAAGGCGGCCCACAGGACGGCCTGGATGCCGATCGAGGCCACCCGGAACTCCCACAGGTCGGTCGCCGGGAAGCCCTTGGGGGTGTTGTCCCCCGGCGGCAGCACGGCCATCACGACCGCCACGACCGCGACGAAGGCGACGCCGGCGGCGATGGAGGCGTTCCAATTGCCCCACGCCGGGGCGAGCTTGCGCCCCAGCAGGATCGCCGCGATGCCCAGCAGGACACTCAGGGCGATCATCCCCACGAACAGGATGGTCCGCTTGCCGATGGTGTCGGGATTGCCGACGGCGGGCGGGTTCGCCGGGTACTTCAGAATCGGCAGCAGGTACAGGAGCAGGAACCCGGCCAGCGCGGTGAGCGCCGCCGTGGACCGCGCCCCGAACCGGCCGATACGGCCCAGCGCGAAGCAGAACGCGAGCGCCGCGATGCCGCCGATGGCGACACCGAAGACGAGCACGCCCGTGGCGAGACCGGCGGTCGACTGCACGCCGCGGCTGACGAGTGCCTCGCCGCCGTGGCCGTGTTCATGGGAACCGGCCTCCTCGAACGCGATGGCCGCGTCCACGGGGCCTTCCCCGACCAGGAAGGCGAAGACGAAGGCGAGCACGCCGGCGCCCAGGCCGGCGAGCATGCCGCGCACCAGCAAGGTGCGTACGGTGACGGAGTTCATCGAGGACGGCTCCGTCAGTGGCAGGGGAAGCCGAGGAGGTGCCGGGCGTCGTGCACCCACTCGTGCACGCCCTCACCGGAGACCAGGGCGGTGGCACCCTGCTCGGCACCGACGAAGTACAGCAGGACCAGCATCAGGACGCCGACGAAGACGGCCCAGGGGGCGACCGCCCGCAGCGGCAGCGGCGCGAGGGTCTGGGTGGTGGGGGTGGGGGCGGCAGTGGACTGCGCCATGGCGAGACCTCCTCGGGAACTACGCGTCCCGCGTCGTGTGGAGCACTCGACGACAGCGTTGGGTCTGACTCACCGCCCCACCTGGCTGGCGGGGTGGCACACAGTGGCGCGACCGTGCCGGGCTTGCACCGGACTTCCGTAGCGCTGTCGTCCTTGTCGCCCCAGATGGTAGGGGCAATGCGCAGTTCGGCCAACATGGCGTACGCCACCTACGATGAACCGACCTCGCGGAAAGGCCCCCCATGACCATCCGGCTCACGCTGCTGCGCGCCGCGGCCCCGACGGAACGCGACGTGCGGTTCGGCGGGGACACGCCGTTGGACGAGAGGGCCCTGGAGCAAGTCCGAGGAATGGCCGGATCGTTGCCGTCGCCCGGCACCTGGCTCACGGCGCCTTCCCAGCGGTGCCGGCAGACGGCGTGGGCCCTTGCGGGGGACGCCGTCGCCGTCGAACCGGTCCTGCGGGACATGGACATGGGCGACTGGCAGGGCCGGAGCCCGGACGAGGTCGCGGCCGCCGATGGGACCGGGCTCGCCCGGTGGATGTCCGATCCCGAAGCGGCACCGCACGGCGGCGAGTCGGTGGCGCGGCTGTGCCGCCGGGTCTCCGCCTGGCTGGAGGGGCTGCCCGACGACTCGGGCGGCCGAGTCCTGGCCGTCGTCGAACAGGCCGTGGCCCGGGCGGCGTTGCTGCATGCGACAGGTGCGCCGCAGCAGTCGTTCTGGCGCATCGACGTGCCGCCGCTCGCCGCCGTCCAGCTCACCGGCAGATCCGGCCGCTGGAACCTGCGGATCCCCACCGTCGGGAGCGGTCAGCAGCCCCAGCCGGAGGAGCAGTAAGCAGCCACAACTCGCCGATGTCAGGGACGACTCACTCGGAAGCCTGAGAGGCCTGCTCGCGGGGCGGCACGGAAGACGTAGGCGGTCATGGCCGCGGCGACCGGCCCCGGGCCCAGCCGGGCTGTCATCTCCTCGATCACCGCGGCCCGGACGGCCGGTCCGTCGCCGTGCGCCTCGACGGCCGCGCGCACGGGCGTCCCGGTGAGATAGCCGGTGGCGAGGTCGGTGGTCGAGTCGGCCCGGCCCGTGAGCGTGAGCTCCCGCTCGTCCTCGACGGCGAACCCGGCGGCGGCCAAGTCGGCGGTGACGAGGGAAGGATCGGCGTATCCGTGCGGAACCGTCCGAAAGAACTCGGGCGGATCGACGGTGAACGCCCGCTCCAACCCGGCCTGCAGCGCGACCTCGAAGCCATGCTTCTCCAGCGGACCCCAGGTGTTGAACAGGAACCGGCCGCCCGCGGCCAGTACCCGGCCGACCTCGCCGAAGGCCGCGACGCGGTCGGGGAAGAACATCACGCCGAACTGGCAGACCACCAGGTCGAAGCCTCCGTCCGGGAACGGCAGCCGCTGCGCGTCGGCCCGCCGCCACATCGCGCCCGGGGCGCGTGCCGACCCGAAGGCGACCATGGCTTCGTTGAGGTCGGTGGCCGTGACGTGGGCCGACGGCAGGGAAGCCAGCAGTCCGGCCGTCAACGCGCCGGTACCGGCGGCGAGTTCGAGAACGCGCCGAGGGCGCAGCGCCGCCGCCCGGTCGGCCAGGTCCTTGGCGAAGGGGCGGAAGACGACCGGGACGAGGTACTGCTCGTACGCGGCCGGCATGGATGCGGACCAGTGCCGGTCGGCATGGACTCCAGTCACCTTCACGACGGTAGCGCCGCATGAAGGAACCGGCTCCTCGAGCGCACGGATCGCGGTATCAGCGCCCGGTGAGGCGGTCGGTCAGGCGGGACAGCAGAGCGACCGCCTCACCGAGCCGCTGAATCTCATCGGCGTCGAAGGTCTCGCGGATGGCGGCACCCAGCGCGCCCGCGCGCAGCGTGCGTTCCCGCTCGAGACGGGACCGTCCGGCCTCGGTGAGGTGCAGCAGGAGCTTGCGGCCGTCATCGGGGTGCGGTTCGCCACGGACCAGGCCCTCGGCGGAGAGGTCCTTGACCGACTTCGCGGCCGACTGATGGGTGACCCCGCGCAGGCGGGCGAGGTCGGCCGTCGTCAGAGGGCCATTCCGGTCGAGGAACCCGAGGATGGCGGCCTCGCCGGGCGGCATGGTGTCCACGGTCCGGGCCGCCCGGACCAGTTCCCCGAGCGTCCGCCGCAGTTCCTCGGCCAGGGCGTCTTCGTGCATGCCGTTCATCGTAGCCGCAACCCCAAAACCATGTTGTACAGTTTAGTTGTACAAATAAGCTCCACGAAAGACTGAGAGGTGCGGGCGATCATGGAACTCACGAAGTTCGGCCACGCGTGCGTGCGGCTGGAGAAGGACGGGCGCCGTCTGGTCATCGACCCGGGCGGCCTGACCGACCCGGAGGCCCTTGAGGGCGCCGACGCCGTACTCGTCACGCACGAGCACTTCGACCACTTCTCGGAGGAGGTGCTGCGCCGGGCCGCCGCGGAGCGCCCCGGGCTGCGGATCTGGACCAACTCCTCCGTCGCCGAGCAACTGGACGGCATCGGCACGCAGGTCGTCACCACGGGGGAGGGTGACGCCTTCAGCGCCGCCGGTTTCGACATCCGCGTCCACGGGACCTGGCACGCGGTCCTCCACCCGGACATCCCGCGCATCCCCAACATCGGTTTCATGGTGGACGACGCCCTCTTCCACCCCGGAGACGCGCTGACGGTCCCCAGCACGCCGGTCGACACGCTGCTGCTGCCGGTGCACGCTCCCTGGTCCACCATCGGGGACCTGATCGACTACGTGCGCGAGGTCGCTCCCCGCGACGCCTACGCCGTGCACGACGGCGCCCTCAACAACGTGGGCACCGCGGTGGTCTCCGGTCTCCTGGGCGAGCGGGGCCCCGGAATCCCGGCCCGGTACCGGCACCTCACGGCAGGCGCGAGCGTCACGATCGACTGACACCCGGGACCGGCGGCGCGGTCGGGCCGCTGCTCGACCGTGCCCGGTCTTTGGGACCGGCTCATCACGAGATTCGGCCAACGCCGCATGCATCTGTCCGGGCTCGCCCTCATCGTCGGCGCCTTCGTCATGCCGTCGTTCGCCCGGGTCGACGGGCCGACCGCGGGAGGGAGCGATGGGGGCGATGGGGGCGATGGGGGCGAGTCTGCACGCCGCATGCATGCCACGTCGTAGGTCGGCTCACAAGGACAGCGATGTAAAGAGTTGCGGACGTCGGGGCGGTGGATGCCCCGGGGTTGGGGCCGCAATGCAACGATTACAGGCCCTCATGTATGTGATGGCCTGCTTCTTTGTATGCACTAACGAAGTCTGTCTGAAATTCCTTGCTGAAACTTGCAAGAGTGTCCGTGGTGCCTTGAGGATGCGCCGCATGGCCAACCACATGACGCGACACAGACCCACCTTCATCGCTCTCCCCGCCCTCGCCGCCGCGGGCCTCCTGATATGCCTGACCGACACCCCGTCGGCTGCGGCGACCGTCGGAGAGCCGGCCCCGCAGTGCGTCGAGTACTTCCAGAGCTGGCGCTACACCGACGTGCAGAACGGCTGCGTCGACGCCGTATCCGTCACTGTCGAGTACACGAACAACCAGTGGGCCCCGTGCCGTGTGATCGAGCCGGGAGGACGGGCCACGTTCGCCGGTTACGGGACGGACGGCAACTACGTCACCGGGCTCCGGACGTGCGACCCTGAAGCCTGATCCGAGTCACACGAGACGAAGATCACCACGATGACTCGCCGCGCCCTGCGCCCCGCTGCTGAGCTGATCAGCAGGCACTTCACAACGCCCATGCTTGCGCGGCGGTCCGGCTTCCGTGCAGGCCGGGAAAGACGCTGAGAATAGGTGGGGATCATCGGGGTAATCGCCAAGCTGTCCGGCGGGAGGGCGGGGGCTGTCAAGCCTGGGGAGGTCGAAGCGGCCCCGGCCTTCCCGTCGCATGGCAGCAGGCAGCAGGCAGCAGGCAATGGGGACGCCGCCAGAGCAGCCGATGACTGGCATCCGTTCCTCGATGCAGTCGATCCTCGATCCGGACGACCCCGCGCACGACGCCCCGGGCGACGACCAGCGGTCGCGGATCACCGGCATGGAGCGCAGCGGGGACTCGGTGTCGCCACAGGCCATGACATCCACGTGTGCAGCCCCGCATGGTCATCGACGCGATCTGCGACGCGGTCCGAGCATCGGCCTGAGCTCACCGCCGCCGGGGACCCGGAGTGCTCAACTGCGGGTGCCGGTGCGGGCTGTGGCATCATCCACCCGGGACTCATGACTTCCGAGGGGGGGGCAGTCGTGGAACGACCGGACGACCGCACGGCATCGGCCTTGCGCTTCGCGACCGAACTGGTCGCCTGGGTCGCCACCCGCTCTCCCGGCACTCGTGGCTGCTCGCTGTCCTGTCCGTGGTGGTCCTGATCGGCCTCCCGACGCTCTTCTCCACCCCGGGAGACAAAGCGCACGTGATCATCCCCGTGCCGGGCTGGGGCACCATCCTGTTGGTGCTTCTCCAGCTCGTCGCAGCCGTGATCTCGGCTTGGCTCATCTGGCCGGCGTGGGCTGCGGTCCTGGTGTCCGCGCTCGCCGCAGTCACTCTCCTCACGGAGCGACGACACTGGCGGTGGCTGCTCGCGGCCGGGCGGCGGCCCGCGTGACGTCCTAGCGGGAAGACGGCCAGGACAGCGGGAGTGCCCCTATCTCTTAGAGGTCGTTCTCTTTCCGAACCTCGTGTGCGGTTTCCGCTGGTCCGGCATGGCATGGCGGCTGGCGAGGGAGTCTCGGTCCGTTGCTGGTCGAGACGTTGTGGGGGTGGCGGATGCCGTCGATGCGGGCGGTGCTGGAATCGCGGCAGAAGGCCGCGGCGGTGCGGGTGGAAGATCTCGAAGCCGAGTTGGAGCGGGTGCGGACGGCTCTGGCGGAGGCCGAAGAGGTGCTCAGGCGCCGGGTGATCGGCCTGGAGCAGTATCTGGAGGCGCTGGCCGAGGAGGAGGCGCCCGCCGTGGTGGGCGGCAGAGCACCGCAGAAGAAGCCGGTGGGGCCGCGCCGGGCGGTGCCCCACCGGGACAACGCCCCTGGAAGCGAGGTGTTGTCGGTGGACTACCAGGCGTTGATGGCCGCCGCGGTGGAGGCGGGAGGCGACGGGCTCGGCGCCCGGCGGGCGGCGGTGGTGCTGGGCTGGGACAGTGCGTCCGCCTCCCGCGTCGAGGGTGCGAGGGCACGGCTGAAGAGGCTGGTGGAACGGGGCTGGCTGGTCGAAGTCAAACCGGGCAGGTTCACGCTGCCCGCAGCGGAGCAGGGCTGTGCTGCCGGGCGGCCAGGCGGCGGCTCATGAGGGTGGTCATCGACCACAGGATGACGGCTTCGCTGGTGTCGGTGCGCCGTTCGTAGTCACGGACCAGGCGTCGGCTGCGCAGGAACCAGGCGAAAGATCGCTCCACCACCCAGCGGCGGGGCAGCACCTGGAAGCCCTGGACGTCGTCGCTGCGGCGGACGACGTCCAGGACGAGGGCGAGGTGCGCGGTAGCCCAGTCGACGAGGTGGCCGGTGTAACCGCCGTCGGCCCAGACCCGTGACAGCTGCCGGAAGCAGCCCGTCGCCGCCGACAGCAGGGTCCGGGCGGCGTCCCGGTCGGTCGTGGACGCCGGCGTGACCTGCACGGACAGCAACAGTCCAAGGGTGTCGGTGAGCAGGTGCCGCTTGCGTCCATTGATCTTCTTCCCGGCGTCGAAGCCCCGCGAGGTGAGGGCGACGGTGGCGTCCGCCTTCACCGACTGCGAGTCGATGACCGCCGCACTCGGCTCCAGGTCACGGCCCTCAGCCCTGCGGACACACCCGCGCAGTCGGTCGTGCAGCTCGGCGATCAATCCCGCATCCCGCCAGCGGGCGAAGAAGGCATACACCCGCGGCCAGGGCGGGAAGTCCGAGGGCATTGCTCGCCATTTGATGCCGTTGTCGACGAGGTAGCGCACCGCGTCGATCATCTGCCGGTGGCAGTAGCCCTCCGGCCGCCCGCCCCGACCGGCCAGCCATCCAGGAACCGGGAGCAGATCCCGTACCAGAGCCCACTCGGCATCGCTCATGTCCGAGCCGTACCGGGGCAGGCGCTCCGGCCTGTCGGCCGCGTTCCCGAACCTGTGGGCGAGACAGTCACACCCAGGAGTGACCGGACTGGACCCGGCGACCGTGACCACGCGACACTTCGACAACAGGGCCTCTTGCTCCTCGCTGGACTCGACATCCGCGAGCTACCAAGAGGCCCTTCTCTCATGCCTCGCCACCAGCAATCTCACCCGATCCAGGCCCCTGTTCGAGGCCGACCGAGCACGCGAACGGATAGAGAACAGCCAGTTAGAAGTGATCTCATTAGGTGGCTGCTGTGACTGGAGCGGCGGCCTCTCACATGCCGCGGTCTGGGCCGTACCAAGGTTCGGTGCGTTCGTCAGCGGACATCGGAAGGCGCTCCAACTTCACGGGGCCAGGGTAAAAGGCTGCACTGTTGGGCCCGCTCATGTCCTCGCCGATGAGATAGCGGTAGAGCCATTCCGCGAAGCTCATGCGGTGCTCCGCCCAGGTTTCGTCATAGCTCACCAGGAGCCTCGGAGCCGCAGGGGCAGCGATCAGGAAGATGATCTCGCCTCGGTCGGTGCTCGCGATCGGCCACAGCCCGTTGCGGGTGCCAAAGCTCAGCTCGTCGAGTCCGAAGAGCTGGCGGGGGTCCTCGTCCGGGTCGAGATGGAGGTCGTCCCACGGCACCTCGGACCATGCCTTGACCGTGCTGCGGATGTTTTGGCCCAGGTTCCACCGTTCGGTCGCGGGGTGGGAGAGGTACAGGTGCCCGTTGATCTGGATGGGGGCGAACGCGTCCACGAGGGCCCTGTAGTCGGGCGGAAGTTCTATGCCGAGCTCTGCGTGGAGACGGTCCCAGGCAGCTGGGTCCGCGTAGCGGTTCTGGGCCGGGCCGAGCATCTCCAACACGGCAGCCAGGTAGTCAGTCATGAGTTCCTCGACGGTGTGTCCGCGGTGCGGTCCACCGCGTTGGGCCGCACCCTCTAGAGCCGTACTCTACGGATCACGTCGAGGTGATGACCTTCGCAAGTCTGCGGTAGCAGATCAGAGCGGCAGCGATGCCGGCGAAGGCGAGAAAGTGTCCTGCTTTGCGTTCGTACCGACGGTGCAGGCGGCGGCACCCGGCAAGCCAGGCGACCGTCCGCTCCACGGTCCAGCGGTGACGGCCCAGGCGCTGGGAGGACTCGATGCCCTTGCGCGCGATGCGCGGGGTGATGCTCCGTGAGCGCAGCCACCGGCGCAGGTGATCGTAGTCGTACCCCTTGTCGCCGTGGAGCTTGGCAGGGCGTCGCCGACGCGGTCCACGGTGTGAGCGGACGGGCGGGATGCCGCGTACGAGGGGTTCGAGACCCTGACTGTCGTGGGTGTTCGCGGCGGAGATCCCAATCGAGAGGGACAGACCGGATCGCTCGGTGATCAAGTGGATCTTTGACCCCTTCTTGCCGCGATCTACGGGATTCGGATCCGTCAGATCCCCCCTTTCGTTGCGCGCATGTTCACTGAGTCGATCGCGCACCTGGACGTGTCCAACTCCCCGCGTGCGCCGAGTTCGTCCAGGAGCAGGCGGTGAAGCTTGCCCCATACCCGGGCCCGGCTCCACTCGGTGAAGGGGCGGTGCGCGGTCGGCCCGGACGGGCCGAAGCCTGGTGGTAGCTGTCGCCAGGTACAGCGGTTGTGGCTACGAACAGGATCGCCGCCAGCACTTCGCGATCGCCGTAGCGCCGACGGCCGCCGCCCTGCGGACGAACCGGTGCAGCCGGGACCACCCGCTGGAACAGCTCCCACAGCCCGTCCGGCACCAGACGTCCCACCATCGCCATCACGGCCGCCAGCTTAGTGATCAAGCCAGTTGGGACGATCTGTTATGTGCGGTGGGGCTCGGGAGGTGAACCTCGCGCACGACTGCCGTGCCGGCCACGGTGCGATCCTCGTGCATGGTGATGTGCTGGCCGGTCACGACGTGGGTCCAGTGGGCGGGGGTGAGGGGAACGAGGCGCACGCTGGCTCGGCCGCCTGGCTGCAGGAAGGGTATGTCCTCGACCCAGAGCCCGGCGATGCTGACGGCGGTGCTCCCGGTGGGTGAGAGATCGCCGATGTCCCACATGGGCCGCAGAACACCGTGACCCGGGATGGGCGTTGTCCGTCGGGCCACGGTGGCGGGACGCAACGTCAGGTCTGCCCGGATCACACCGTTCCTGATCTCGGAACACCGCCAGTGACACCAGGCCCTGCTCCGGTCAAGGCCAAGCTGCGCAGCAGCTTCGGCAAGCTGCTCCCAGAAGGCCAAGGGCAGCGGTGGCCCGTCCGCGAGTTCCTCGAGCAGATTCAGCGCGATCTGCCATTCGTCGTGGACGAGATAGTCCCAGACGTCCTGCACCGAGATGTCGTTCTCGGTCGTGACCTCTTGCGGAACGAGGAGGGAGGCCGATTCAAGTAGCTCGGTGACGTCCATGAGGTCATTGTCGAGTACGCCGTCGGGCTGCCTCGTCGCAGAGCCGACCAGCCACAGCGGCCCGGAGGCCCCATGCCTTGGCGACGGGAAACGGCAGCGCGTCGCGTTGGACGGCCAGCCACCATGGCGGGGTGGCTGATCTGCTGTGGGGTGACGTGAGGCGCGTGTTCGACCTGGACCTGATGGGGTCGTTGCCGGACGTGCCCGTCCCGCATGCCTCGATGGAGGACTGGCAAGCGGTTCTCGATCTTGTCGTGCACAAGGGCTCGAGGCGCCGGTACTCCGAGGGAGGGGTGGTGCTGCCCGTGCCTCGGGCCGAGGCCGTGTTGTCCCGTCCGGCCGATGCCGAGTGCCCGGAGCTGCGGGTCTGGCCGACCGCCGATGTGTTGGCGATCTTCCGCTTCCACGCCGAGGACGAAGTCGACTTCGACGTCGGCCTGCGGGAGTTGCAGGGCCAGGACCGACTGGACGTGCTCTGCGGCTTCCTCAGGGACATCGGGCGGCGCTTGGGCAAACCGGTGCTGATGGACCCGGAGGGCGACTACGACCACCCAGTCCTCGGCTACGACGTCGAGGCTGATCGAGTCGTTCTCCTCGCACACCCTCACGGCCGCGACTCGTACGGACCGGCTCCGCGGACCTGACCGGGTGCATCGTCGTGGGATTCCGCGCTGTCCGCAGCGCGGGCGATGAGTTTGCGGCTGCCGGCCGGTCCAAGCTGGTGACCACTTAGGAAGGGGACACTGCCATGTCGGAGCTCATGGTCGATTTCATCACTTCCCTGGACGGATACGCGTCGGGTGAGGGGTGGCCCGGATTCTGGGGCCTGGAGGGCCCGGAGTACCTCGGATGGCTCGGGGAACAGCCGAAGGTCACGTACTTGATGGGGGCGAAGACCTACCGCCTGATGTCGGGATTCGCGGCGGGGGAGGTCCCCGCCGGCCAGGACGAATTCAGGCCCGAGGAAGAGGCGTCCGTCGACGAGCTGACACAGGCGCCGAAGGTCGTGTTCTCCTCGTCCCTGGAGGACCCCCTGACGTGGGCGAACTCCACGCTGGTCCGCGGCGACGCGGTCGAGGCGGTCCGCGCTCTGAAGGCGGAGGGCTCGGGGCTGCTGAGCACGCTCGGCAGCCTCAGCCTGTCCCGGTCGCTGCTGCGGGCCGGACTCGTCGATCGATTCCGCGTGGTGATGTTCCCGGTGATCACCGGGGCCACGGGCGAGGAGCGCATCTACGACGGTTACCCGGATGTCGCCCTGGAGATGACCGATCACCGCACCTTCGACGGCCGTACCCAGATGGTCGAGTACAAGCCGCGTGTGCTCGAGCATCCGCCGCTCGGCGTCCCTGGGTGAGAAAGCCACACAGGACTGCTACTGGACCTGAACCCGTGATCTCGGTTCTGTCGGCCTCCGCTCACGTCTCAGACCTGCAGAAATCGGTTCGCGTCCCGTCGGCCGTACTGCGATCGTGAGGACGTGCCAAGGGACCTGAGGATGCAGCCGGCCGCGCCGGTCACGAGATGGTCGGCCGGGTCGATCCGGATCATCGCCGGCCCTTGCCGGTCTATGTATGGCGTGGGCCCAAGAGCCTCACGCCGCACACACTCCTCGCAACCGCTGCCTTGAGGAAGAAGCTGATGACCGACACCACCTGTCACATGTCCATCTCGCTCGACGGTTTCGCCGCCGGGCCCGACCAGAGCCGGGACCATCCGCTGGGCAAACGCGGACTGGAGCTGCACAGCTGGCACATCGGCGATCCGCGCGCGACCGAAGCCGACGAGACGGCCACCGGCTGGCTGATGCGCCCGCGGGGCGCCTACGTCATGGGCCGCAACATGTTCGGGCCGATCCGGGGCGAGTGGGACGAGGCCTGGGAGGGATGGTGGGGCCCTGAGCCTCCCTACCACGCGCCCGTCTTCGTGCTCACTCGATACGCCCATGAGCCCATCGAGATGGAGGGAGGGACCACCTTCCACTTCGTCACCGAAGGCTTCGACGCCGCATACGCACAGGCGCTCGAAGCCGCCGACGGCAAGGGCGTGGACATCGCGGGTGGCGCTTCGACGGTTCGCCAGGCACTCAACGCCGGGGTGATCGATGAACTCACCCTGGACATCGCGCCCGTCCTCCTCGGCAGTGGCGAGAGCCTGTTCGATGGTGTCGCGACCTTCGATTTCGACCCCGTCGAGGTGCTCCACTCCCCGCTGAGCACGCACATCCGCTACCGCAAGCGCACCTCCGGCTGAGCGGCAACTGGCTCGCGCGGCCGACCGGCCGGCGGCCTCCCCGCGCAAGCAGGCTTATTCCGACGAGTCGTAGCGACTTTCTTGTATCGAGGGTTTGACACAAGTTTTCGTCACAGGGCATCTTGTATCCATCGTTTGGTACAAGGTGCCTTGGGGGATCCTCACGTGCTCGACATCGTCCCGCTCCAGTCCCGGTTCCTCGACCACGCCGACCACTACGCCCGTTGGTCCGGCCTGGCGATCGGCGTCGAGGTCGCACGGCAGTTGCTCACCATAGAGAGCGGGGACATCACGACGCCTCTCGTCCTGGCCGTCACCGCGTTCGGGTTGTGCGCGGTGGCCGGGGTCCTCATCGGCGACGCCCTGACGTTGCGCCCACAGGAAGCGGTCCGTACCGCCAGCCTCGCCCCACGCCTGGTGCGCGACCATGTGCCGCCACGTATGACGCCCCTGCTCCTGCTGGAAGGCGGCTCCCTTCTCGTACTGCTGGGCATGGGGGCTGTGACGGCATCCTCCGGCCGCGACCGGACAGGCGGGGCGGGGCGCGTCATGGACGTCGTCTGTGACGGAGTGCGCTCCTCCGTCGGCCCCTGGCCCGGGCTGTACTACAGCGGCCCGATGCTCGGTGCCCTCGCGGTAGCGACCCCGGCCTGCGTCTGGGCGCTGCGACGCATCGCTTCCGGGCCGGGCGACCACCAGCAGCGCCGCGACCGCGCCTGGGCCATCGTGGGCGCCTGGGGACTGCTCGTGTCGTGTCAGGCCCTCCTCGTCGTACTGATATTCCTGGTCGCCCTCATGGACGGGCCCTGCGCGGGCCCGCTGGGCGCGGTCACCGTTGTGGTGGTCTGCCCCCTGGGCCTGCTGAGCGTGTTCACGTTCGGATGGTCCCTGCTGACCGTGGTGGCGCCGCGGGCGGTCGACGACGATGTGGCGGGCGAGAGGAGTGGCGACGATGAGTGACCGCGCCGTCCGCGTCGATACCACCAGCCAGGTACCGCCGTACGAGCAGATCCGCGCCCAGCTGGCGGCCCTCATCCGTACCGGCAGGCTGGCCGAGGGCGAGCGTCTGCCGACCGTACGGCAACTCGCCACCGACCTCGGTCTGGCACCGGGCACCGTGGCGCGCGCCTACCGCGAGCTCGAGGCCGCGCGACTGATCCGGACCCGCCGCGGCGCGGGCACCCGCGTCGCCGAACTCCCCGCCACGCACGGGCACGACGCCCACCAACTCGGCACACTTGCGCGGGACTTCACCTCCGCCGCCCGCGCGCTCGGAGCCGACACCGAGGACATCCTGACGGCCGTCCGCAATGCTCTCGACTCGGAGTCCGAACCCGCCCCGGCCCCGGACCGCAGCGGAACCGGAACCGTCAACCCGACGGAGGCGTCGGCGACCATCCCGGGCATGGGCGTGCGTGGCAGGTGAGGTCGACGGCCACCGCAGGTTGAGTAAGGCAGTCGCCGTCGGCGGGGAGTCAGCACCCTCGCGGGCGGAAAGCAGGAACTGCGAACATAGGTCTGGTGCTGGCCGCTCGAATCGGGTGGTCTGCTCGCGGGACCGGTCGGTACCGTGAGCGGATGTGCCGCTACGCCGTGACCTCCTACAAGCTGCACTACGCGTGCACCTCGTGCCGGGTCAGCTTCAAGCGGGAGGAGTGCCCACGGCGGGAGCACCTGTGCCCGAACTGTTCTCGGCCCCTCATCTGCGCCGGCCACGACTTCGCTCCGCCGCGAAGGCGTGACGTCCACGGTTGGTCCGTCGTGGCCGCGGTGTTGGGCGCGGGGCTGCGCTACGAGGGGCGGTCGGTCTGCGGGTGCGGCAGGGAACCCACGTACCGCCCACGGACACGCGCTGAACTGCGGGCCCGTCGGTCCGTCGCCACGAGGGACGGCCTGCCACTGTCCGAGGCGCTGTCCCGACCGGACCCTCTCACCCCACTGACGGGCTGATCCCACATCCGGCTTTGCAGGCTGCGGCAAGGCAAGGCAAGGCAAGGCAAGGCAAGGCAAGGCAAGGCAAGGCACGGCCCGGCCCGGCCCGGCACGGCCCGGTTCGGCAGGCGTCTGGCGTGCGACCTGCCTGCTCCGTCAGTGGCAGCCGAACGGTCGTGCAGGCGCCGGACCCGACGAGCCACCCTCGCCACGCTTGCCCGCATCACGGTGATGTCCGACCTCGTACCAGTCCAGGCCGAGGGGTAGCTCGAGCGCGCATCACATGCCGTTCAGAACACGCTCGACTGCGGCTCGGCCCGCAGGCCCCCAGTGGGGCTTGCCGCCAGGAAGGCCCCGATCTCCGTTCTGACCCATGAGCATGAGGAAGAGGCTCTTCATCACGGCCAGGCCACGGGCGCGCCGGATCGCCGACTGGTCGGCACGGGCGTACGTGTCGAGGAACCGTGAAGCCGCGCCCGCCGGGAGCAGCACCCATGCCGCGGCGAGATCCCAGGCCGGGTCGCCGGCGCACAGGGCACCGAAGTCGACGATGCCGGAAAGCGTGCCGTCCGCGACGACGACGTTCGCGGGATGCAGGTCACCGTGCACCCACACCGGCGGCCCCTGCCACTCGGGGGCCGCGACGGCATCGTCCCAGACGGCCCGTACCTCGTCGGCGTTGCCGTCGAGGACAACGGCGTCGAAGAAGCGGTCGAAGCCGTCGGCGCACGCCTTGAGGGGCGTGCCGAAGTCCGAACCGATCGGCGCTTCGGCGGGCGCCTCCACGTGGAGCGCCCGGAGAAAGCCCGCCAGCGCGTCGGCCGCGTGGGTGCTACGACTGATCGAACTGTGGTCGAGGGGCTCGCCCTGAACCCATGTCATGACCGTCCAGTGCTTGGGGTAGCCCTCGGACGGTTCGCCGCATCGCACCGGTGTCGGTACCGGTAGCGGCAGGAGCGGAGCCAGCTCGGGGAGCCACCGCCGCTCCTTGAGCTGGAGCTCGGGAGTGGGATCCATACGCTGGACGCGCACCGCCAACTCGTCGCCGAGACGCCACATTTGATTGCCCCAGCCGCCCGGCACCTCACGGATGGCCAGCCCCGCGAGGTCCGGATGCTGCGCCCGCAGCAACTCGCGAACCAGGTCCGCGGTGATCTCGGTGTCGGTCATGCGCAGCACACTACTGAGGCCGCGGAGGAATCGACTGCGACCGGCGAGGATGCAACCAACGTTGTCCAGGCATGCTGCGTCGCTCCCCACCCATCGCGGGAGGGGGGATCAGCGGCCGACCCCGGCTTCCCATTTGCGGCGGCGCAGTACGTAGTCGCTGAAGAGGTGTCCGCACCGGTCGAGCAGTTCCTCCACCTCCGCATCCCCGCGCCGCACACCCGGCGTCGGACGCCAGCGCTGCACCGACTGCGCGGCCCAGGTGCGCAGTTTGCCGTCCGAGTCCTCGAGCAGGCCGACGGCCGCGCGCAGCGCCACGATGCCGCCGCGCGCGTCGAGCAACCGAAACGCGCCGAGGCGGACGTGGCGCGGGGGCTCGGGTCCGGTGCGCTCCAAGAGCCAGTCGGCGGGCAGTTGCTCGGCGGAAGGCAGAAGTGCGAGGACGGTCTCGCGGACGACACCGGCGGCGGAGTCGTCAAGGAGCGGCAACAAGCGGTCCACGTCTGTGCAGTCCAATACCCGTAGCCCTGCCACCGCTCCCGCCCTCACCCCGGCCGTCGGATGCATGAGCAGGGGCCGCAGCAGCCCGGCGTCAACACGCTCCCCGCACTCGGCCAGCCCGACGACCGCGCCAGGAGACAAACCCGGATCCTCCGGCGCGGCGCATCGCTTCCGGTACCAGTCCGCCGGATCACCTCCCTGCTGCCGTACGACATACCGGGCGCACGCACGTACGAGTGCCGAGCGGTCGCTGAGGAACGGCTCCGCCTGTTCCGAACGCCCTGTCCGTCTCAGCGCCGTGACACCGGCCGACCGGGTACGCGGGTTGCGTGCGGACAGCAGAGGCGCCAGAACCTCCTCGTAGGGATGCTCATCCGTCACCGACGAGAGCGCCGCCGTGGCACACAGGTCCTGGACCACGGTGTCCTGGTCGTGTGCGGCCGCGCGGGCCAGCTCGACGGGACGGAGCAGCCGCTCCTCGACGGCCAGGCGATACGCGAACCGTCGGACAGCGCGGTCGGAGGCACTGAAGAGAATGGCCAGCTGCTCGCGGGACGCCTGGCGCAGGGTGCGGCCGAGTTCGTCCGCGCCGGCGGCGCCCCGGTCACGGCGGGCGAGGCGGAGGACGAGCGGCGTAAGGGCAAGGGCAGAATCCACGTCCAGGGCCTCGCGCAGCAGTTCCCGGGCGAGCTCCCGCACGGGCCCGGCCCAGTCGGCGCAGCGGATCACGACGAGCGGCAGCAGCCCGGGGTGTCGGACCGACTGGCGCAGAGCCTCCTGCCGGATGCGCCCGTCGCGGTGGCAGAGAGCGAGCGCGAGCCGGGACTCGTCGAGCTGACTGAGGTCGGCAGGCAAGGGAGCGGACTGCTCCCACGCCGGTAGAGGCAGCGGCCAGTACCAGGCCACCTCACGCACTCCTGCGTCCAGGGCGAGCCAGTCGTCGGGGTCGCTGATGTCCATCGTGCTGCGCAGCGCCGCACCTTCCGCGAGCCGCGCCGCCGCACCGGCCCCGGCCTCAGTGTTCTCGAGCATCCCGCCCCCTCGGCAGTCGTCCCGGGTGATCGTAGGGTGCAAGGTCGCGCAGGGCACGCGAGATATGGCTCCGCCCCCACAGGGGACTGCACACGAACGGCCGCATGCCACAATCCGTCCCGTGTCACAGGAACTCGCGCGCACGTATAGAGGACGCCTGGTGAGCGGCCCGTTCACACCGTTCGACTCAGGCGAATGCGCCGCCCTTGAGCGGGAGATCGGGCTGCCCCTGCCCCGCGCATATCGCTCCTTCCTGGAAACCGTCGGCGGTGAGAGACTTGCTTACTCGGTTCGTATCCCGGATTGCGAACCAGAAGCGGTCCAAAGCTTCGACTGCCTCTATCAGTTGGGCCGCAACGATGCCGGGGAGTACGGCTGGGGCACTCTCCTGGGCGAGTACCGGCACAGTCGTAGCGAGCGGCCCGCCGAAAACATGCCGCCGACCGGCCTTCTGCCCATCGCCCGCAACGGCGGTAACGATGTCCTCTTCCTGGACCTGAACCCGGCCACGCACGGCCAAGTCCACGCGTTCGTCCACGCGATCTCCTGGCCGGGATACCTGGGCCGCCACGTCTTCACGAAGGTCGCCGACGACTTCGACGCATACCTCGACGGCCTGTTCATCGACCCGGACCTGGCGGAGGACGCCTGGGCGGACGTCGCCGGATGCGATCCCTCGGATCCTTGGCGCAGGACCGTCGAGGAATGGCTGGACATGGGACTGCCGAACTGGCGTGACCAGACATGGGCCAGAGCCTGACCGGGAGCCGTTCCTCCGCAGGGGACTCGGATGCCGCAGCGGCGTAGAACAGTAGCCGTACTGCTGCCGACGCGCCGAAGGCGGCACTGCATAGGTCAACAGCCGCTGAGGTTCCCGAACCGGGCCAGGCAATGCCAGACCTTCTTGAGGTCGTGGCGGGCGTATCGGCCCGTGTTGGCAGCGTTTCCGATGTCCCTGGGAGTGATCCAGCCACCGTGAGCGATCTCGGCTCCCAGGTCCACATACGCCTGTCCGCGATACTGCGGATGGCGACGCAGTTCAGCCACGCTCAGCCGGAAACCGGGGTGCCATCCGACGGGGCAAGGCAGACGTTCCGCCGCATGTTCCACCGCTGTGCCCCGATAGCTGGGGTCCAGCACCAGCGCCTCCACATCGCGGTCGAACCTGACCGGCCCGTGGATCTGCGCCTCGATGTGGCCGTCCAGAGGATCCATGTCCGCGGCCTCGGCAAACTCGAGAAGTGAGCATCGACGGGCGACGCCGAAGTGAGACGGTGCAGCGGAACTGTCCGGGTAACAGAACGTGGCGCGCGTCAGGGCATGAGACGTCAGCCTGAAGTACGAGGAACCGAAACGAGGGGCACCGCCGATCGGATCGCGGCGGTAGTTCAATGCGCCGTAGACAGGGCGCTGGTCCGGTGCGGCGTCGTCATAGGCGCCGGCGAAGATGCGACTCTCCCAGCGCCAACGGTCTCCGCCCGGGTGAGCGGTCAGCCCGCCGTTACTCGTACCTGTGACGAACTGTGACCTGTAGACACCGTCCTCAGCCATTCGCACCAGGATAGGACGGTGCTCCGCAACTCGGGCAGGGTGAAAGTGCATGGTCATCCTGAGGTCCGGAGGAAGGGGCTTCCCCGCAGACGCCGCCGCGATATGTCGCAGGGCCCTCTGGTGGGGTGAGACGGCGGTATCAGCAGCCATGCGTGGAGTCTGCACATGTCGCAGGTTCCGACCCACCTCAATATGGAGCCCTTGCCGCTGCCTTGCCGAGCGGCACGTCGCGCAGGCAACTGCGTACGAAGCACAAAGGGCGACAGGAAGGCAACACCTGGTACCCGCACCGCTGAGCGAGCGCCAGGCCTGCCGCGCGGTCGCATGGTGCGGGAGGCGAGGTTCAGCGTGCGAGCCGGTGAGCGAGGTCAAGCAAGTCGGCCAGGTCCAATACTCGCCCGTCGAAGCCCGGGAGAGGGACATGGAGCGGTTGGCTCCAGTGGGCGGGGATGGCGTCCAGCCCGTAGTAGGCGCCCGCGAGGCCGCCGGTGACGGCGGCGACTGTGTCCGTGTCACCGCCGAGGTCGATTGCCGCGCGTAGCGCTTCTTCGAAGCCGCCGGTGGTTCGCAGGGCCCAGACGGCGGAGCCCAGGCAGGGCCAGACAGCACCGTTGAACTCGGTCGCCTGATCGGGGTGCCAGTCCGGCGCGAGCACTGCGGAATATCGGCCGCGATGGTCGGGGTGGACACGGGTCAGGATGTCCGGGAGGGCGGCGAGGGGATCGACGTCCTCGAGTGTCACGCGGATGAGTTCGTGGAAGATCGCGGTGCCTTCCCAGGCCGCACGGTCGCCGTGGGTGAGGGCGGCGATGCGGCGGGCCGCGTCCATGGTGACTTCCTGGCCTGCGGGGGCGAAGTAGACCGCAGAGGTCGACGCCCGCATCAACGAGCCGTTGCCGGCCGCTCGTTGGTTGACCTGGAAATGGATCGCGGCGGCGAGATCCCAGGGCATACCGTTCGTCAGGACGTCTTCGGTCTGCAGGCCGATGTCCTTCGGTTCCGCTGTCGCCCATCGCTGGAAGCGGGCGAAGATGTCGGGCAGATCCAGTCCGCCGCGCTCCAGCAGCGACTCGGCGAGCAGCACTGCCATCTGGGTGTCGTCGGTGGCCTCGCCGGGATCCCAGCCGCCGCCTCCGCACATCTCACCACCGGCGCCTGGCATGGGGAACCGTGCCGAGAACGCGCCCGGCGGACCGAACTCGAAGGGACCACCGAGCGCGTCACCCACCGCCGCCCCGACGACCGCACCGCCGGCACGCTGCATCCGTTCCGACCGTTCCGACCGTTCCCACCGTTCCATTCGCGCAGGCTATCCGTGCCGCATCAACCGGACGAACGCGTATTCCCATGACCCGTCCAACCAGTCGGCGACGAGCGCGGCGCGTGGGCGGGGTGACGGCGCCTGAATGAGCACATGGAAGGCGACTGTGACCACGGGTTCGAGGGCTACACGACGCCAGCCGGTCGGCTTCGAGGTCACCGTGCCCGCAACTGTTCCAGCAGCCGGGCGCTTTCGCTGATGACAGCATCGACGGTCGCTCTGTCGGCGGGTGTGATGCGGCGACGACGTGCGGACCACCGTCCCCGCTGGGCGGCGAAATCCCGAGCTTTCTGGGTGTCGTCTGCCGACCGGGCCTGCGCTATGAGGCGTGTGTACGCGCCGACGACGCTGTCGATGCCGTTCAATGCCACCTCGAAGGCGATGCCGTCCTCCATCGACCAGGTGGCCGTGCCCACGTTCCGCAGAAATGGTTCAAGTTCGTTCACGATGCACTCCCGTCTGAGCGACGCGGTGTCACGCCTGGGCCTGTGCAGCAGGCCTCGAAACCACGGCATCCCCGCCAGCAATGGGCGTCCTGGCGGTGAGTCAGCGCGCGGTGAGATCGATATTGAAGAGGGTCGCGGCGTTGGTCGAGCTGATTTTGCGCCGGTCGCCATCGCTGGCGAAGTGCGCGAGGAAGGTGTCTATGTCTGCTCGGGTGGGTTGTTGGAAGGGGGAGTCGGTGGAGAAGATCAGCCGGTCGGTCGTGGTCACGGTCAGGGCGTGGTGCAGGAGGGCGGGGTTGAGCATGCCCGAGGTGGTGAGGAAGAGGTTGGTGCGCAGGTAGTCGGAAATCCGGTGCTTGAGACCGGCGAGACGGGCGAGGCTGTCGGCGCGGTCCCGCCAGAACGGGAGCAGTTCGCCCCAGTGACCCAGCACGATCTGCAGGTCGGGGTGGCGGTCCAGCGTGCCGCGCGGGATGACCCGTAGGGCGGCGGTGGCTGCTTCGATGTGCCAGCCCCAGCCGAATGTGGCCAGCCCCAGGTCGGTCAGGGGCTCGATTCCGCGGTACGCGGCGTCGCGAAGGGCGTCGGACGGGATCTGGGGGTGGATGAAAATCCGCCAAGGGGCTGATCGCCTGGGGCTCGACCGAACCTGCCGACGAGTACTGCTGGCTGATCGATGCCGAGCGGCCCGGTGATCACCCCGTGCTTGCCCGATCCCATGACAGCGGGACATGGCACCGATACGACATGTCCACCGCCGAGTTCCTATACCGTGTCCTTGCTGACGCCTCATTCCAGCCCTTCGGGATCGCGCAGTACGCCCTCGGCGCGACGTTCACGCCTGGCCCCGGCAGTCCTGGCGACGTCTAGCCGCTCTGACACGGAAGACCTTTTCACCTTTCACCCATCGAATGCCTGCGCAGGTATCCGGGGCCTCGTCGCTGAGCTGTGAGCGGGCAGGCCTACTTGAGGTAGTCGGCCACCAGAGTGGCGAATTCGTCCGGGGTGGCCAACCGGACTCCGAGGCTTTCGGCCTTGGCCCGCTTGGAGCCCGCGCCGTCTCCGGCGACCACGAAGGTGGTCTTCTTGGAGACGCTGGAGGACGAGCGGCCGCCGGCGTGTTCGATGAGCTCGTTCATCTGGTTGCGGCTCAGCCGCTCCAAGGGGCCGGTCATCGCTCCTGTGACCACGACGGTCATCCCTGTCAGCGGCCCGGCCGCAACCTCGGTGTCCCTGTCGGAGTCGTCGGAGTCGTCGGAGGAGTCGGAGTCGCTGCCTGACGAGGTGGCCGGGGCGGGTGCGGTGGCACCCGGTTCGGTCATGCCGAAGCCGGTGGCGGCGAGTTTGTCGATCAGCGGGCCGAGCTGGGCGAGTTCGGCGACGATCGACGGGGCCTTCTCGGTGCCGATGCCCTCGACCTGCTGCATCGCTTCCGCGTCCGCGGCGCGAACGTTGTCCATGGTGGCGAAGTGCCGGGCGATGCGGCGGGACATCGAGCGGCCGGTACCGCGGACGCCGAGCGCGCACAGCACCCGGGAGAGCGGCTGTCCCTTCGCTGCGGCGAGCGCGGCCAGGAGGTTGTCGGTGCTGGTCTCACCCATGCGCTCCAAACCGAGAAGCTGCTGACGGGTGAGCGTGAACAGGTCCGCGAGGTCGGTGACCAGGCCCGCCTCCACCAGCTGGACGACGCGTGTGTGACCAAGGCCCTCGATGTCGAGTTGGTCACGACCAGCGGCGTAGGAGAGAGAGGCGACGAGGTGGCAGTTGCGGCCGTTTTCGCAGCGCCAGCGCTGCTCACTCGTGTCGATGTCCGAGCCGCACCGGGGGCAGACCTCGGGGAAGACGATGGGCTGTTCGCCGCCGGTGCGCAGGTGGACCACGGGAGCCTCGACGCGAGGTATGACGTCACCGGCCCGGTACACCATGACGTGGTCGCCCAGCCGCAGACCTCGGCGGCTGATGTCGGCCGGGTTGTGCAGGGTGGCATACGTGATGGTGGCGCCGTCGATCTCCACCGGCTCCAGCACGGCACGCGGCGCGATGATGCCGGTGCGGCCCACGTTCCACTCCACCTCCAGCAGCCGGGTGATCTTCTCGACGGCAGGCAGCTTGTAGGCGATCGCCCAGCGCGGAGCGCGCGACCCCGATCCCGCCGCCTGCTGATCGGAGGCCAGGTCGGCCTTGATGACGATCCCGTCGATCCCGAACGGCAACTCGGCCCGCACCGCGGCGATCTCCCGCACGCGGGCCAGCGCCTGTTCGACGGTGTCAGCGGTGACGCCCGGCACGTCGGTGGTGGCGGTGGTGTTGATGCCGTACGCGGCGGCCTGAAGCATGAGGCTGCTGTGCGGGAGGTCGCTGAGCTTCACGGCGAGCGAGCTCTCGGTGTCGGGCAGGGGCAGCAGGCCGTAACCGAAGAACGTCGTGGGCACGGTGTAGGCACGCTCCTTGGCGCGCAGGGTGCCGGCCGCGGCGCCGCGCGGGTTGGCGAAAGGCTGCCCGCTGTGCGCCGAGCGCACCTCGTTGGCGTGCTCGAACTGGGCCGCCGTCATGAGGACTTCGCCGCGTACTTCCACGGTGACAGGCTCCGACAGTTCTTCCGGGAGGCCCTCGATGGTGCCGATCGCGTGGGAGATGTCCTCCCCGGCCATCCCGTCCCCGCGTGTGATCAGCCGGCTCAAGCGGCCATCGACGTAGCGTGCGGCTATCGCGAGCCCGTCCAGCTTCGGCTCGACGCTGAACCGCTCGACCTCGTGGCCGACGCGCCGGGCCAGTGAGGCGGTCCAGGCGCCGAACTCCTCCGCCGAGAACACGTTGTCCAGGCTCAGCATCGGCACCGTGTGCGGGACGTCGCCCTCCACGGCGCCACCGGCGACCTTCCCCGTCGGAGAGGCGGACAGTACCTGATCAGGGTGCTCGGCCTCCCACACGGCGATGCCGCGCACCAGGCGGTCATAGGCGTCGTCGTCCAGTGCCGACGTCCCACTCTCGTAGTAGGCCGCCGACGCCTTCACCGCGTCCTCGACCGCCTGTGCGTAGGCGGCGGCATCCGTGATCACAACTGCAGGTGTCGTCATGCCCGCCATCCTGCCTGCCACCACTGACAACGCCCGCTGCGGCGAGGAGAAGGAGCCCTTCTGGCACAGGACACCAGCGACGACGCAGCGTGCTTGAGCCGGCGGCGAGAGCCGCCTCCCCGGTGGCCTCTACCCTCGGCGTGGGTTGCCGGCTCACCGCGTCGGCCCCCGGCACAGCTGTTCGTAGAGGGTGGCGTAGGCGACCGCCATCTGGTCGGTGTGGAAGTGGCTTTGGACCCGTTCTCGGCAGGCCTGGGGATCCAACCGGGCCACCGAGCCTATCGCCTGCACCAGTTGGGCGGGATGGTCACAGATGAAGCCCGTGACACCGTCTTCGACGATCTCGGGCACCGATCCACGGCGGAGCGCGACCACCGGAGTGCCGCACGCCATCGCTTCGATCATCACCATCCCGAACGGCTCCTCCCACTGGATCGGGAACAGCAGGCAGCGGGCGTTCGCCAGAAGGTCCAGCTTGGTGCGCCGGTCGGCCTCCCCGACCCAGCGCACGTCATCGCCCATCCGGGGCTGGAGTTCCTCGTCGATGTAGGGCTGCTCGGCGGGGTCGTTGCAGCCGCCGGCGATGGTGAGTGGCAGCCCCGCGTCCCGGGCCGCGTCGATGCCCAGATGGACACCCTTGTCGGCGGCGATCCTGCCGAGGAACAGCACGTCGTCCCCCTTGCGGTCGCGGTACGGATACTGGGCGGTGCGCAGCGCGTTGTGCACCTGGCCGGACCAGACGATGTCCGGAGTCTGCTCCTGCTGCGCATGTGAGATCGCCACCATGTGCACGGTGTCGCTCAACGCCTCGTAGTACCGGCCCGTCTCCCCGGTCACGGGGCCGTGTGCGGTGACCACGGTCGGCGCCTGCCGCTGACCGGCCTGCAGCGGGCCCACCGTGCTGTGGTCGTGGATGACGTCGGAGTCGAGGGAACGCAGTGCGCGCGCGGCACGCGCGGCGTGCAGGACCTCCGGGCCGGAGTTCCCCAGCCTCTGCGCACCCGCCGGGCTGTCGTCAGTGGCGATGAAGTCGCCCTTGGTCCCGTTGTGGCCCACTCCGATGACGGTCACGCGGTGCCCCAGTTCCACCAGGCCGTCGACCAACTCGGCACACATCGCCTCGATCCCGCCGTACGCCCCGGGCGGCAGGGCGAACCAGGGAGTGGTGATCATGGTGATGTCGAGAGGTGCCGTCGCTGTCATGGGTCCGCCCTCAAGGTGATCCGGGGCCGGACGGCATGTCCGGGCCGGAACGCTGGTCGTGGTGGTTGGGCGCGGGAGAGAGCGGTCGGCGAGGCTGCTGCACGATCTCCACGTCGTCCGGCAGGCCGGTGATGCGGGTGGACGCCCCGTCGACCTCCAGGTCCACGCGCCGGCCGGCCAACGGGATGTTGTGGATGGACAGGCGTCCGTAGCGGGCGGGCCACGCCGGTGCCACCCACACCTGGCCGTGCGACATCCACGGGTCGATGCGCAGCAGTGCTCGCATCAACTGGACCGGCGTGGCCGCGGCCCAGGCCTGCGGGGAGCAGGAGGTGGGATATGGCACCGGGGCGTCGAACTCGTCCCGATCGAAGCCGCAGAACAACTCGGGCAGCCGGCCGCCGAAGGTCTCGGCGGCATCGAGGATGCCGGTGGCCACGCGCTGGGCCTGTTCGACGAATCCGTAGCGCATCAGGCCGGTGGCCAGGATCGCGTTGTCGTGCGGCCACACCGACCCGTTGTGGTAACTCATCGGGTTGTACGCACCCATGGTCGTGGCCAGCGTGCGCACCCCCCAGCCGGTGAACATCTCGGGGGACAGCAGTCGTTCGGCCACCTGCTCGGCCTTGTCGCGGTCCGCGATCCCCGTCCACAGGCAATGCCCCATGTTCGAGGCCAGCGCGTCGATGGGGCGCTTGTCGCCGTCGAGACCGACGGCGTACCAGCCGCGCTCGGGGAGCCAGAACCTCTCGTTGAAGGCCTCCTTCAGTGCGGCGGCGCGACCGCACCAATGCTCGACGGCCTTGAGATCACCGGCCTCGTGCGCGAAGTGCGACCGGACGACATAGGCCGCGTAGACGTAACTCTGCACCTCGCACAGGGCGATCGGCGGCTTCGCGAGGCTGCCGTCGGCGAAGTTGACGCCGTCGTAGGAGTCCTTCCACCCCTGGTTGAGCAGACCGTTCTCCGTCATGCGCTGGTACTCGACGAAGCCGTCCCCGTCCCGGTCCCCGTACTTCTCGACCCACTCCAGCGCCCGGTCGGCGTGCGGCAGCAGCGCCTCGACGGCGTCCGGCGCTATGCCCCAGCGGCTCAGCTCACCGAGGACGACGACGAACAACGGTGTGGCGTCGGCGGTCCCGTAGTACACACTGCCGCCGCCGCGCGCCAGCGGGAAGTCCAGGCCGAAGCGCGTCTCGTGCAGTATGCGTCCCGGCTGTTCCTCGGTGATGGGGTCGACCTTCCGGCCCTGAGCCCGCGCGAGGGTCTGCAGGGTTCCCAGGGCCAGGTTCTGGTCCAGGGACAGAGCCATGTAGGAGGACAGCAGCGAGTCCCGGCCGAACAGCGCCATGAACCAGGGCGCGCCGGCCGCCACCGCCCGTGTCCTCCGGGTGCGCCGGATCGAAGATGCGCAGCGAGCCCAGATCCTCCAGGCTGCGGCGCATCGTCCGGTGCAGTTCCGGATCTTCGACCCTCGTGATGTGCGGAGTGCTCTCGCGCCAGGCACGCAGGCGACGGGCCGGGGCGAACTCGGCCGGCTCCACACCCACCGGAAACACGCCGCCGGCATGCTCCTGCTCGACGCTGGGCCGCACCAGCAGCGTGGTGCGCCACCGGCCGCGGGCCGGCACCTCGGCCCGGAAGTCCAGCCCGTCCGGGCGAGCCTGGGCGCCCTCGCTCTCCACCCGCACGCCTCGCCACGCCGCATCGGAGTGCAGGTCGAACTCAAGGGCCGAACCGTCGGGCCTGACCGTCACTTCGCCTTGCGAAGGGACTCGGCTCTCCTTGACGGCGAAGAGGTCGGCGAAGTCGGACCCGATGAACCTGACCGTCATGTCCGACGACCCCTATCGCACCACGTTCCTGGCCCGCGTCCCGCCCCACGGCTCGCAGAGCGAACTGCTGGTGGAGCGCACCCGCTATGTGGGTGAGGGGATGCGCGAGGACCTCGAGGTACGCAACCTGAGCCCACGCGCGATGACGGTGACGGTCTCCCTACGTGCCGACCTCGTCGGTCATGTCGCCTCCCTAGCTCCTGGAGTCCACGAGTTCGCCGAACTCCGTGGGCAGTTGGGTCAGTACCTGACGGAACTCGCCGTCGCTGACCGCGTCGCGCAAGGTGCTCAGTTCCGCACGCACTCCTTCGCGCGCCTCGTCCGGGCCGAGACCGGAACGTCGGCTGACCGGGTCGACGAACTCCTCCAGCCCGAAGTCCTCCGCCTCCGGTGTCTGGGAGATGAGGGGGGTCTTGAGCGGCTTGGGCAGCTCCGACGCGAGATCGTCCGCCTCGCCCTTGGTGAGCCGCTCGGCCAGCGTCTCCAACGTCGCATGGGTGAGGCTTTCCGCCTTCTCCCGGGGGATGTGGGAACGCTGGGCCGCCGTGTCGATGAAGGCTTCGTGATCCATGAGCTGTGTCCTCGTGATCTTGTCTGCCGTCTGCCGTCTGCCGTCTGCCGTCTGCCGTCTGCCGGCCGTATCCGAGAGGGCCGGGTCACACGCGGGCGACGCTCCGGTAGAGCGAGGTCCGCTGCAGCAGTTGACGGTCGTCCAGGAAGTTCTCCCGGACCCGGTGCCGGGCACCGACCCCCAGCGCACCGGCACGGTGGCGATCACCGACCAGACCGCTCGCATGGGCGGCGAAGGACAGGCCGTCGCTGGGGTCGTCGAGCAGAATGCCGTTGACTCCGTGCATGATCTGGTCCCGGATGCCACCGACGGCGCTGGCGACGACCGGGCTTCCCTTCCACATGGCCTCCGTGACCGTGAGGCCGAACCCCTCCGCCAGGCTCTTCTGCGTCACCACCGACGCCGAGCGCTGTAGGGCATTGACGATCACCGCGTTCTCCTCGGCGTCGGCCATCGGCAGACACGCCAGGTGCGCCCGCGTACGCACCCGGTCCGGCAGCCGGTGCCACAGCGCCTCACACTCCGCGTAGACCCGCCCACCCTCGGGATCGTCGGTGACACCGGTGACATCCGGGCCCACCAGGGCCAGGTGCGCCCCGTCCAGGCTGCCGCCGGCCTCGGCGAACGACGCCAGCACGCCGACCATGTCCTTGAGCGGGTCCCAGCGGGAGACCTGCAGGATGAGCGGCGCGTCAGCGGGTGGCGGCGAGGCGCTGCACAGGCAGGTGGGAGCCCGCCGTATCCGGCCCACGAAGCCGTCGCCCCGTCGGTAGAGCGCAGGCCCGTCCCCGTCCACGGGTGCGCGCAGACCGACCCGGCTCAGGATGGCCGCGGCGACAGAGGAGGCAAGGGGCCGGTTCTTGGCCGACAGCGGATCGATCGACGGTTGGATCACGGCGACCCGCCGTCCGGCGAGCCAGCCGGGAATGTACCGCTCCCGTGAGAACACATACGCGTCCGCCGTCTCCAACCAGGGCCGCAGAAACGCCCAGGCCCGGTCGGTGTACGGGTTGGGGTCGTCGGTGCCGACGTGGCACCGCCAGATCACCCGCGCCCCGGCCCGCCGCAGGTGGGCGACGAGGCCGGCGGTCTGCGGATCATGGAGGGTGACCACGTCTCCGGGCCGTACCGCGCGCAGCAGGGCGCGTGCGTTGGCCTCGCACACCGCCGCGTAATGCTCGGCTCCGGCTCGGTCGAGTGGTGGGCCGGAGGCATCGGCCCCGTGCAGGAAGTGGTGCAACTGCTTGGTCAGGGCGAAGAAGGCCGGATCACCGCGCAGGGTGAACCAACGGGCGTCGAGCCCCGCACCACGGGAGTACCGCTGAAGCCGGTGCAGCATCTCGGCCACACCGCCACCGTTCAGCGTCGAGTTCACATCGATGATCCGGCGGCCCGCGAGCGCTTCACTGCTCCTGTGGAGGGTGGTGTCCAGGACGCCGGCCCGGGCGGGCCCGATCGCGTCGCTGAGCAGCAGCGGATCGGCGCCGGTGACGGCGGCTTCCGGAAGTGCCGGCGGTGCGCCGTTCGACCCCTGGCGGGGGACGGTCAGCGTCTGGGGGGTGCCGATGTAAGCCATGGTGCCTCCGCACGTCGGCTCGAGCGGTCGGGGTGTCTGCCGTATCCAGGTTCCGGTCACGGCCGGCCCGCTGTATGCCCCCGGCGACACCAAAGCCACGGAACGCGTTGCAGCCGCCGGGATGAGCCGGGCGACGCCGTGGACAAGGCCGACACGCGCCGGCAGCCGCCCCGCCTGCCTTGTTTCTTCCAGCGAAACCCGCGGTGGGCGGACCCCGAGCGGACGGGAACGGGCAAACAAGAAGACCCGTTTCAGGTGGTTTGAGTTGAAACGGTCGGAGGTGTCGGGGTACTCGGCGGCGACGAGACCACACACCGGAACGGAGAGCAGCCATGGCGCACGGCACGAGTGCCCGGGAGGTCGTGGACGCCCTGAAGGACGTCGACTTCCCGGCGACCAAGGACGAACTGGTGGAGGCGGCCCGCAGCACGGGCGGCGGATCGAAGGAGGTCGTCGACGCGCTGCGCGCCATCCCACCGGACGAGTACGAGAACAAGGACCAGGTGGCGCGCTCGGTACGCGTGGACCCCGCCTCCGACCTCGGCCTGAGTCCCGCACAGCGCGCCGAGCAGGCACGCAAGGGCGGCAGGCCGGGCCAGTCCCAGCACCTGCGGGACGCGCCGAAGCCACCGGTGCAGGAGGAACTGGACAGCTGACAGGAACGGGAGGAACGGCAGAGCACGAGGACGGGAGAGCCCCATGGTCCGCAAGAAGATGGAAGGCAACGAGGACGAGCGCAGGGCCGCGGCCCGTGAGGCGGCGGCCGCCGGGAAGAGCCCCAGCGCCCGTAACGAGACCACAGGCGCCTCCAAACAGCGGACGCATCTGCGCCACGGCGGTTCCGTGACCCACGAGGACCGGATCGCGGCGAAGCACCGTGGCAAGCAGCAATGGCGCCCCGGCGATCTGGCCGAGGAGCCGATCAAGGACCCGGCGGCCGCGGGCTCGGAACGGACGTTCGTCGAAGGCGAGCGCCACGAGTACACCCCGGAGCACGAGCGGGTGTTCCAGGCGGTGACGGCGGCGCAGGCGGAGCACGACGGCGATGCCGTGCTCCTGGACGACGTCGCCCGGCAGGCGGACATGCCGCCGACCGAGACGCGGGCGCTGCTGCACGATCTGACGCGAGTGCACCGCCTGGTGACGGAACTGGCCGGAGTCGACACCCCCGATATGGGCCCTCGCTGGGAGACCAAGCCACGGCTGTGACCAGCGCCTGTGCCGGGTCGGGGAAGCGCGGCCACCTGGCCCGGGCAGCGGGCGCCCGACGGGGCCGTCGCCAACGGAGCGCCGACCTGTGAAGGGGTGCCACACGTCAGCGCAAGGTGCCGCTTTGCCCGCATCTCGCCCCCGGGCCGGTTGCGGTGGGATCACGGTTCAGCGCGCGCGGGCGACCACGCCTTCCCGGTGATGCCGTGCTGTGATCGGATAACCCGTGATCATTGGGGCGGCGGCTCGTGGGGTGGGCCGCGCAAGAGGGGGAAAGCGTGATGTCGGCCATCGCCGAAGAGACCATACAGCCGTGCCCGGAATGCGGTTCGGAGATCCGCGGCGACAGCCGGTTCACCCTGTGGTGCACCACGTGTGACTGGAATGTGGACCCCGCCGCGCCCCAGCCGGAGGTGGGCCGGCTCGAGCGGGCCGGCCGCGAGCTGGCCCGTCGGCACGGCGAGCAGCTGCTCGCCGAGATGCTCAGCGGATCCGACGCACGCCCGCGACGCGACGCTTCGGCGGTGGCGGCCACGGTGCTCGCCGCGGCCGTACACGGAATCACCGTCGCGTTGGCCGTCGGCGGTGCCTGGTGCCTGGTGGCGGGCTGGGGAGGCGCCGGCATCGTGGCGGGGCTGGTCCTTCTGGCGCTGGCCTGGCTCCTCGCCCCGAGGCCCGGCCGCCTGCCCGAGGATCGGCCCGTGCTGCTGCGGGCCGACGCACCCGAACTATTCGCCCTGGTCGACGACGTGGCCCGAGCGGTCGGCACACCGAGCGTGCACGCGATCGTCGTGAACGGCAGCATCAACGCCGCCGTGACGACGTACGGGATACGTGGGCGGCGGCTGCTGGTACTCGGCATGCCGCTGTGGGAGATCCTCACCCCCGAGGAACGCATCGCGCTGCTCGGCCACGAACTGGCCCACTACGCCAACGGCGACCTCCGCAACGGCCTCGTGGTCGGCAGCGCGGTGCGGTCCCTGACGGTGTGGCACGACATCATCCGGCCGCTTCCCCAGCCGACCGGCCTGGAACTGATCGTCAACGCTCTCTACGTGCTGCCCCGCCTGCTGATCGGGGGACTGCTCGTCCTGCTGCTCCGCCTGACGTCCAGGGCCGGTATCCGGGCCGAGTACCTCGCCGACCGGCTGGCCGCCCGCACCGCCTCCACACCGGCGGCCGTCGGCCTCATGGACCGCCTGCTCGTCGCCGAGTCACTCGGCGTCTGGCTGCGCACCGAAGCCAACCGTGCCGCCCTCCGCGGACCTCGCTCCACCCGGAACGCGGCGGACCGCGCCGACGAACTGTGGGAACGCCTCACCGCGTACGTGGCCTCCATCCCGGAGCATGAGTACGAACGGCAGCGCCGCGCCGGAGCCCGCCGCGGCCACCAGGTCGACGCCACGCACCCGCCGACCCACCTGCGTCGCGCCTCCCTGCTCGCCGGCCGGTCCGAAGCAGCCGATGAAGCCGCAGTGACGCCCGAAGCCCACAAGGGCGAACTGATCGCCGCCGAACTCGCCACCGCCCGCACCGAGGTGGCCCGACGCCTGCTGCGTGGGGCCCTCGGCGACTGACGTCCTCGGCGACTGACGTCCTCGGCGACTGACGTCCTCGGCGACTGACGTCCTCGGCGACTGACGTCCTCGGCGGGCGTTCGGGGGAGAGAGGCCCACGTCCGGCCGGGTGGTGGCCGTGTCGGGCTCGGAGGGCCTGCTGTCTAGTGGAGTTGCGCTGCGGCCCGCACCTGGCGGACCGCCTCCTGCACGCCCTGGTTCCAGGGTGTGCCGTGCCCGGGAAGTACCCAAGTCGCCTGCACCTGGGCGAGCCGGTCGAGTGACGCCAACGCCTGTTCCTGGTCGTCGGTGAACGGGGCCGGCCGCGGCCCGCGCTGTCCGGTGAGCACATGCCGGGTGGTGAGGCCGTCGCCGACGAAGAGCGCGTCGGCCTCCGCCACATGAACGGCGATGCTGCCGGGCGAGTGTCCCGGCAGCCCCATGATGCGGGGCGCCCCCGGCAGGTCGAGCACGTCCCCGTCGGCGACCTCGGAGACCTCCGTGAGGTAGGTCGTGCGCAGGCCACCCTTGCGTGCGGCGTACCAGACGAAGCCGGCCGTGGCGCCGAATCTGGCGTGCCCCCAGGCGTTCTTCACCTTGACCTCGCCCCGGGCACGCGCCGCGTCGGCGCTGTGGACGTGGACGGGGACGCCGTGCTCGCGGCGGAGCCGTTCCGCGAAACCGATGTGGTCGGTGTCGCCATGGGTGAGGATCAGGCCGCGGACGTCGGCGGGGGTGAGGCCAAGGGTGGCGAGTTCCGCGAGCAGGTCCCGCCAGTGGCCGGCCAGACCGGCGTCGATCACGGTCACGCCGTCGCCGGTGACGACCAGATAGGCCGCCACGATGTCGTTGCCTATGCGGTGCAGGTGCTGGTCGAGCTTCATTGGCCTCTCCTCGCCGGGTCCGAGGATGGCTACGGCTCATAGCCATCATGGCTATAGTACATAGCTATGATGGTCGGGCCCGTCAGATTGGCCGGGTGGCTTCGGCCCGCCCCCCGGCCGCTGCCCGGGCGACCTACCGCCGAATGGAGAGACCCCATGCCGACACCCGAGCGCACCTCGCTCGACGCCATCGTCGAGGCGGCCCGCACGATCGTGGAGTCGCAGGGGCTCGCGCAACTGACCATGCAGGCGGTCGCCGAGCGCGTCGGAGTGCGTGCTCCCTCGCTCTACAAGCGCGTCCGCAACCGTGACGCCCTGGTCCAACTGGTCACCGAGGCAACCCTGCTGGACCTGCAGAGGGATCTCGAAGCCGTTGAGGTGGTTCCCGAGCCGGGCAGGACGCTGGCCGGCCTGGTGCGTGCCCTGCGCGCCTTCGCCCACGCGCATCCGGCCGCCTACCACCTGATCTTCACGAGCGCTCCGACCCCGAGCGGGCCCGAGCCCGCCCTGCTGGCCCGGGTGGCGGCCCCGGTCCTGCGGGTGACCGCCGATCTCGCCGGTCCGGCCCATGCGCTGGAGGCGGCCCGCACGGTGACCGCCTGGGCGCACGGCTTCATCAGCATGGAACTCGCCGGCGCCTTCAATCTGGGCGGCGACGTGGACGCCGCGTTCGAGTACGGGCTGACCCACCTGGCCACGGCTCTCACCTCACCACCGGCCTGACGCCGGCCGGCCGACGCGAACCTCCCACCCCCACCCCACCCCGCTCCGAGCCGTCAGCTCGAACCGGCCACCAGTGCCTCGCCAAGAGGGGTGCGCCGGTACAGCACCGACCGCCCGGACCGGGCGCGGACGAGCAGCCCCGCACCGCGCAGGATGGCGAGGTGGTCCCCGACCGCCCCGGGCGCCATGGCAAGGCTCCGGGCGAGGTGGCTCGTACTGGCCGGGGCGTCCAGCGCCAACAGCAACCTGGCTCGGGCCCGGCCCACGAGGGCGGTCAGCGCGTCCGGTGTGGGGGCCGGTCAGCACCTACGACAAGCGGCTGTTCCGGCTCACTAAGGCAGCTGTCACTGCATCAGGTCCGCGGCTTGGTCGACGATGGCGGCTGCTGTGTCCTGCCGGTCGTGCGGGTGGCGTGCAGGGACGCCACGAGGCGGAGCCGGTCCGCGTCCGCGCTGCCCACTTCGGCGGTGTAGACCAGCATGAACGGCCCGGGCCGACCCGGCAGTGGATAGGTGTCCCAGTGGAGGTCGATGTCGCCGACCCCCGGGACCCTGAACGTCTTGATGCCGGTGACGGATGCCCGGACGTCGTGCCTGGCCCAGAGACGCCTGAACTCGGCGCTGCGGATGCTCAGTTCACCGACGATCGCGGTGGCACGCGGATGCGTGGGGTCGGTCGCGACGGCGGCCCGCATCATGCCGATGTAGTCCAGCGCCTGCCGCTCCCAGTGCGGACACGCCCGCTCGGACATCACCGACTCGTCGAACATCAGCAGGAGCATGTTGAGCCGGTCGGCCGGGTAGTCGTCGGGGCTGCCCAGCAGCGCTTCCGCCATCGTGTTCCAGGCGAGCAGGTCGAGGTGGCGGCCGAGGACGATCGCCGGGGTGTCCATGACCCGCAACAGCCGCCATGTGTTGTCCGGCACCGTCTCCGGACGGCGGTCGGCCACGACGGGTACGGGCCTGCGGGCGGCATGGGCCAGGGTGAACAGATGACGACGTTCCTCGTCGTCCAGGCCGAGCGCGTCGGCGAGCGCGTCCAGGACGCCGTCGGACGGGCGTACCTCCCGGCCCTGCTCCATCCGCTGGTAGTAGTCGGTGCTCAGCCCGGCCAGCAGGGCGAGCTCCTCACGTCGCAGCCCGGTGACCTTGCGCCGCCCGCCCGGCTCCAGCCCGACATCCTGCGGGCGCAGCCGGTTGCGCCGGGCACGCAGGAAGTCACCGAGCTCACGAGCGTAGGGATGCGTCATGTCAGGAGTGTCCCTCCTCCAGAGGCACTCAAGGTAGGTCCGGCGGACCTAGGCAACCGGCGACGACCGAAAGAGCCCGCACTGCCCTTACCGTCGCCGGACCAACACACCGGACACCCACAACAGCAGGAGCAGCAGATGAGCGAATGGACCGCCGACGGCATCCCCGACCAGCACGGCCGGGTCGCCGTCGTCACCGGCGCGAACTCCGGCCTCGGCCTGGTCACCGCCACCGAACTGGCCCACCGTGGCGCCCACGTCGTCCTCGCCGTTCGCGACACCACCGCCGGCACGAAGGCCGCCCGGCAGATCGGCGGCGACACCGAGGTACGCGAACTCGACCTGGCCAGCCTCGACTCCGTGCACGCCTTCGCCGCGAAACTCACCACCGACCACCCCGTCATCGACGTACTCGTCAACAACGCCGGCGCTGTGCTCCTCGGCCCACGCCGGACCACCACCGACGGATTCGAGCTGCACCTCGGCACCAACATGCTCGGCCCCTTCGCCCTGACCGGCCTGCTGCTGGACAACCTGTCGGCGGCACGGGAGCCCAGGGTCGTCAGCCTCAGCTCGATCACCCACAAGAACGCGCACCTCGACTTCGATGACCTCATGTTCGAACGCGACTACCGGGCCCCTGCCGCCTACGGCCGGTCGAAACTCGCCACCACCGTCTTCGGCATCGAACTGGACCGCCGCCTGCGTGCCGCCGGATCACCGATCGTCAGCGCACTGGCCCACCCCGGCCTGACCCGCACCAACCTGACCCCGCGCGCCTGGGAACACCGCGGCCGGTTCGGCCGGCTCATCGCGTCATCCGGCCTGCTGCTCACCCAGCCGGTCGAGCAAGGTGCGCTGCCGCAACTGCGCGCCGCGACACAACCCGGCGTGCGCGGCGGCCAGTTCTTCGGGCCGGCGTCCCTCTGGGAGACGCGGGGGAGGGTCACCGAAGTCCGTCCCAGCGCTGAGGCCGCCGATCCGGCGGTCGGCAGCCGGCTGTGGGCGGCGGCCGAAGAACTGACCGGCGTCCGCACCCTCCGACCGGCAGATTCATCCCCCGCCTGAACCGCGCCGCCTTCGCGCTCGCTCGCCGGCCCGTTGTCGGGTTTCGCGCATGTGGTGGTCGATGGAGCGGGTGAGGGCGAGCGCGCCGTGTGGGTCGTCGGCGTGGAAGGCGACGCGACGCAGCAACAGCACGCTGTCGAGTGCGACCCCTTCGCGCGCGAGTACGAAGAGGAGGGTGAGGAGGGCACTGCGGGCATTGCCGTCGTCGAAGGGGTGGAAGAAGCAGACGTCGAGGTACGCGCGGGCCGCCCGGGCGGTCAGCGGGAGAGGGCGGGTGGCGTCCTCGGCGCTCTGAGCGAGGCAGGCGTCGAAGCGGGCTCGGGTGTCAGCGGCGATGTCATAGCGTTCCCGGCCGCCCTTGGCGAACGCGGGCAGGCTGCGGAACGGCGGCAACGCGGGCGCGCCGAGGACGTGTTGCTGCCAGCGCTGGATCAGGGCGAAGTCCAACCGGGCGCCGCGCGCGGCGTCGGCCCGCATCAACTCCAGCGCCGTGAGCAGGTTCTGGCCGCGGGCGGGGTCCAGGACGGAGTCGAAGGCCCGTATCTCGTCTGCCATTCCATCGCGCACCGGTGTCACGGCTGTCACTGCTGTCGACGGTGTCATGGGCGCGCTCCCGGCGCTGTCGCCGGCCGTGCCACGGCACGGAGTCCCGCACGCTGAGCCAGCGCTCGAGGTGATCGGGCGGCGCGGGCGGGGCGGCGGTGGTCAGGGTCACGTCGGGGCGTACGGCGTCAGCGAGGCGTTCGGAGATGTCCTCCACCAGCGCCGGGTCCGGGCCCGTCCAGCTCCTGAACCGGCCGCCGATCGCCTGCTCCACCAGGGTGTGCGGCGTCGTCGGGCGGGACGCCCCCAGCGGCTGAGGAACCAGCTCAGTACCTGATGGCAGTGCCCGTACCAGCCGCTGCCGCAGCCCGTGCGGTCGGTGACGTGCAGGATCAGGGTGCGGGCGGTGCGGTCCCACAGGATCCGCTGGTCGTCGATGCCGGCGAGATCCAGCGGGTACGCCTCGAACCAGGCGGCAAGCCGTTCCAGCCACTCCCGCCACTCCCGCAGCGCCGCGGTCACCCGGTCGAGGGTTTCGTCCGGGGTGGTGACCGAGTGCAGTGGGGAGAACCAACTGCCGACCGGCCCTCCACCGAAGTCCCCTTCGTCGTGTGCCCACCGCCAGCCGACGACCCAACGGCCGTAATGCTCGGCCAAGGCCCGGGTCATCGCGTCGGCCCAGGGCCTGGCCTCCTCCCAGCCCCAGTCGTACAGCGCCCGGTCGCCCGCGGAAACGTCAGGACGTCGGGGCACCCGGCGGGCCGGTCCGAGCGACCTGACCACGCCTGCGGCAGCCTCGCTGTCGAACGGATGACGGGCGGGGGCGACCTCCGCCCAGGACAGATCGCGGGGTGACAGCTCCATGAACACCGCGCAAGTCTCATGTCTCACCGGCACGGGTACAACTGGATCGCCGAGCCACGTCGGTTGAAGGGCCCCGCCGCCCAGCCTGGCGGCGACTACGGTGCTGGGGTGACTGATCTTGAAGTAGTGGCACGCGCGCTGGTGGGCGGCGGACGTCGTGTCGAACGGTTGCTTTGCCATCCGCGGCTTCCGCTCGTGGCCTGCTGGGACGCGGAGCGTCCGGCAGTACACATCTGGGACTGCGGTGGAGGCCGACTACGTGAACTCGGCTCCGTGGGCCTGTCGACGCCCATCTACGGGGACGCCCCGGCGTGGGAAGGGATATCGCGGGCGCCCGCTGTGGCGTGGCATCCGGACCGGCCGCTGCTTGTCGTGGCAGGGGAGAGCGGACTACGGCAATGGACTCCCGCAGGGGAAACCGAACCGGAAACGGTCCCAACCACCGCCTCCTACGACACTGTCGCCTTCAGCCCGGACGGACAGACGCTGTGGGGTTCACCGTCGTTCCACGACGAAGGCGGCGACTGGGAGAGCTCGGACGTCATCGACCTCACCTCCGGAACCATCGGTCCCGGACCCCGCTGGGACACCGGGGTCGCGGAGCATCCCGGAGGCGGGCTCGTCGCCACGCTGGCCAGCGACCAAGGGGCCACCTACTGTCTTTTCGCGCGCGTCGACCAAGGGAATGCGCCTGCCGTGATGCGGCCGCTGCGCCGGGCACTGGTCCTGGACTGTGACGGCTACGAGACTCCGGTCTTCAGCGCGGACGGACGACATATGGCGGTGCGCGGCAACGCGTACGACAACTCGGTGGAGGTGTTCGAGTTCCCGTCGTTGCGTCGGGTCCTGAGCACGACCCTCGGCGACCCCAGCCCGGGCTATCCGTACCCGCAGGAGTGGCTCGACCAGGTGAATGCCTGGTCACGTCACAACATCGCCTTCGGACCGCGACCGGGCGTGCTGTGGATCGCGACCCCCGCGGGCGTACTGGTCGAGGTGGACGTCGAAACCCTGGAAGCGGCCGAGCACGCTGTGCGGACGGCGACCCCGGTGGCCGCACTGGCCGCCACGGCGACCGGCGAACTCCTCGTCGCCGGCGATGACGGCGAGTTGACGCTCATGTCAGTGCTGGACGCTTCGGCGCAGACCCGCGGCACGAGCAGGGAGGCCGCCGACAGGGCCGCCTGCGAGGACGCCGCAAGGGCTGCAGCCAGGGAGTTCTCGGAGACCACGGCCGAGGTTCCGGCCGACTGCGACGACCTGGAGACGCACCTTCTCCTGGCCGACGGAACCCGCACATGGGAGGCGGACGATCTGGAAACGGTGACCACGGCCGGCGCGACGGACCCCACCTGGCTTCGACTTCAAGCCGAGATCAACAAGGCACGACTGCAGAACGAACAGACCTTGGGGGAGGGGGAGGCATGACGGACAGGCCGGGGTCGGCCTGCCCGTTGCTGGATGAGGGGTGAGGGTCAGCTGGTGCTGCAGGAGACGGTGGGCCAGGTCCAGTTGCCGTTGGTCTGGATGGTGGCGCCCCAGTTGTTGCCGTTGCCGTTCGGCTTGGCCACGAGGGTTTGCGCGTCGGGGTAGCTTGCGCTGATGTTCCAGGTGGCCAGGACCTTTTCGGGTGAGGGCACCTTCATCGTGACGGTCCAGTTGTTGGAGCCACTGACGGAGACGTTGAGGTTGTAGCGGTCGTTGTACTTGTCGCCGGCCGACAGCGTCGCCGTGCAACTACCGCCCCCGCCACCGCCGCCACCGCCGCCACCGCCGCCGGAACCGCCGTCAGGTGCGACAGCGCGGCCGGTGGTCGGGGAGATCATGCCGGCGCAGAGATTGCGGCTGGCGAGGGACTGTGCGATGCGCGGGATGGCGGCGAGTGTGTTGGCGGGCCACTCGTGCATCAAGATGACCTGGCCGTTGGTGAGGCGGCCGACAGCCTGCACGATGGCGTCGGTGCTGGCGTTGTTCCAGTCCTGGGAGTCGACGTCCCAGATGACCTCGGTGAGGCCGTAACGCGATTCCACCGACCTGAGCGTCGAGTTCGTCTCGCCGTACGGAGGGCGGAACAGCTTCGGGGTGCCGCCGCCCGCCGAGGCGATGGCCTGCTGGGTCCGGGAGATCTCGGAGTCCATCTGGGACTGGCTCTGCTGGGTCAGGTGGGGGTGCGTGTAGCTGTGGTTGCCGACCCACATTCCGGCGTCGACCTGTGCCCGTACTTGAGACGGGTAGGCGGCCGCGTATTGGCCCTCATTGAACATGGTGGCCCGGAGACCATTTTGTTTCAGGGCGTTGAGCAGGGCGGGGGTGTGGTCGTTGGACGGCCCGTCGTCGAACGTGAGGGCGACGTAGCCGTTGCAGCTGGCGGCCTGAGCCGGCGCCGCACTTCCTGCGACAAGCGAGCTGGCCATGAGCGTCCCGGCGACAAGCGCGTAACCAGTGGTGATGGCTGCCAGGGGCTTCCGGAGTCTGAGAGGCACGAGGCGTTTCCCTCCTGGGGGGTACGGGCAGGCCGGGGCCGGCCTGCCCGTTGCTGGGTGAAGGGCGGGGATTAGCTGGTGCTGCAGGAGACGGTCGGCCAGGTCCAGGTTCCGTTGGTCTGGATGGTGGCGCCCCAGTTGTTGCCGTTGCCGTTCGGCTTGGCCACGAGGGTTTGCGCGTCGGGGTAGCTTGCGCTGATGTTCCAGGTGGCGAGAACCTTTTCGGGTGAGGGCACCTTCATCGTGACGGTCCAGTTGTTGGAGCCGCTGACGGAGACGTTGAGGTTGTAGCGGTCGTTGTACTTGTCGCCGGCCGACAGCGTCGCCGTGCAGCCGCCGCCCCCGCCACCGCCGCCACCGTTGCCGCCGCCCCCGCCGCCATTGCCGCCGCCGGAACCGCCTTCGCTGACGGTGATGTTGGAGTTGCCGCTGCTCTGGTAGCCCTCGGTGGCCATGATCATGTAGTTGAAGCTGCCGAGGCGCATGCCGTGGCTCGCCCAGGCGTCGAAGTGGTTGCCGGTGGTGATGGTGCCGCCGGTCCGCTTCGACTGCCGGACACTCCAATACTGCTGGAAGGTCTTGGTGCCCTCGATGGACGGCTGGTTGACGCGGGTGGTCTCGTAGATGTCGTACGTGCCCCCGTCACTGTTGACGGTGCCCCTGTACGTGCCCGTGGGCCGGTAGGTGCCCCAGTTGTCGACGATGTAGTACTCGACGAGCGGGTTCTGGGACCATCCGTACAGGGCCAGGTAGGCGTTGCCGGACGGGTTGAAGCTGCCGGAGTAGTTCACCGTCTTGCGGCCGCCGGTGCTCCAGCCCTTGCCGCCCACGAAGTTGCCGACGTTGCTCCACTGGTAGCTGTAGTTGCCGCCGGAGCCCAGGTTCATGGACACCGAGCCGCCGCCGTCGCTCCAGTGCGAGTAGTAGTAACCGTTGTTGGTGCCGGTCTGGTTGGTGGTGACGACGGTGTCGGCGCTGGCGCTGGCCGGCAATGCCACGGCTGCGACGACGATCGCGAACGCACAGAGCCTGCTGAAGAGGGAGAGCAGACGCCTTCTGGGCCGGGGAGGCGGGCTCCCGACCGTCAGAGCGGATGAGTGGTGCATGTCTTTCCTTCCTGGGTGGGGGACTTGCAGGAGGGAGATCACGGATGCTGCCCGGAGGACCACGTCCGCGCCGAGGGGCACGTCCGTTGGGTGCGGTCCAGAGGCCTTGGTGAACGGTTCGGGACGTTCGGATCGATATCGGCACCGTTCATGAGGGACCTCGGTCGCCTGTGGTGGACGAAGGTGAAGCAGTCGGGCCACAAGCACCAGGAGTCCCCCCGTTGTTACGGAGAGGTTTCGAACGCTGGAGAGTATGGGCGTGGCGCAAGTGCACAGTCAATGACTAAGTTTCCGAAAGATTATCGAAACATGAATGGCTTGACCGGGGATCATGCTTCGAATGTTTCGATTTGCTGGAAGGGGGTGGTGAACGCCCAGGTGAACTAGGGTCGGTGCGGTCGGGCGACGTCGGGCTGGCGTGGACGCGGTGGACTACTGGCCGAAAGCGTCACCGCGTCCTGAGCGCACGGGTCGGGGGCTGGAACCGCTGAGGCCGGTCCCCTGGGGCATCGGGCACTGAGGAAGTCGGCACGTAACAGAGGAGCGCACCGGTGAGGGAAGCGACATCTGGCCTGCTCGAACGCCTCCATGCGGCTGGTCTGAGCGATGTCGTAGCGGTCGAGCCGGCTGCTGGCGGCTTCGCCGCAACCTCGGCCGTCGCGCGGCGTGGTGATGGCACGTCAGTCTTTGTCAAGACGTTCGGGGAGCCACCGTCGGACGATGCCTTCGCCGTCGAGGCGGAGGGGCTCACCGTGCTGGGTGAGAGGGGCGGTCTGGCCACGCCCGAAGTCATCCATGTGGACCGCGACCTACTCGTGCTGTCCGTGCTGCAGCCGCGCCCTGGGACCGCGACCTTTTGGGAGCAGTTGGCCCATGTGCTTGCCCGTCTGCACACCACCACTCGGTACCCGCGATTCGGGTGGCACCGGGACAACTGGCTGGGGCGCCGTCGGCAGATCAATACCTGGGAGGATGACGGCTTCGCGTTCTTCGCCCAGAATCGGTTGCTGCGCTGGCTGGACGAGCGGCGCGTTCAGGAGGCGTTGGACGCCGCCGACCGGATGGCACTGGAGCGCCTGTGCGAGAGGCTGCCTGAGCTGCTGCCGAGCAAGCCGGCCTGTTTGACGCACGGGGATCTGTGGGCGATGAACGTCATGGCGACTGCGGACGGCCTGCCCGCACTGATCGACCCGGCCGTGTCGTACACCTGGGCCGAGGTCGACCTGGCCCACCTGTGGACGACGGCGCCGCCGCCTGAGGCGCACGTGTTCTTCACGCTGTACGCCGAGCTGACCGGCCTCGACGCCGGCTGGCGCGAACGCATGCCGATTCTCCAGCTACGCCAACACCTGGCCGTGATCGCCCAGTTCGACCCCGACTGGGGGGCCGCTGACGCCGTGCGCGCCACGCTCGCCCCGTTCCGGCGACGGCTGTGAAGGGATGCGAACACACTCTGGTCGCGGTGCTGCGTCCAGCAGGCCGGCGTCGGCTCGGCGACCTCCGTTCTCAGGGGAGGAGGCGCCAAGGGCGCGAAGGGCGCGAGAACAACGTCGAAACATTCGCTTTCTGGACCGCGCGCGTCCCACACATCAAAACGCCTACGCGTCCGCTCCGTAGACCTGGCTCTGGTCGTCGTCGGACTCGTCCCGGCGGGACGGCGCTGGCAGGTGGCCGCGGAACTGCATCCGCTCGCGCCGTACCAGCATGATCACGGTGTAGACCGCCGGGGCGCCAGGCCGCAGTACAGGACCGGCAGCCCAGCTCACCGAACGCCCTCCAGGCCAACGCAGTCGCGCACAGCGTGAGCGTGCCGACGGTGATCACCGGGTGCCGGACTGAACCGATCCCTGGTCAAAGTGCGTAGGGGCACACACTGACCTTGTCGTGCTCGATGAAGAGCTCGACCCACGTATCGGCGACGTCTTCGGGCAGCGGATCAACAAGGTCCAGTAGGACCTTCGTGCCCGCGAAGTCGAGGAGGGCGGCACCGTCCTCGGTGAGGTTCAGCCGTCCCCGCACAACGACGCAGTGCCCGCCGGTTCGGAGCCCAGGGCCGGTGCCGACAGCCGGCCTGGCGTTGTACCCCCAGACGATGTCCTGGTCGATCGTCCACTCGACGCGGTATTCGCCGGGTGCCGCAGCCTGATCTCCGCACCATCGGACCGCGGCCCCTCCGAACGAGGTCTAAACGTTCGCCAGCCAGGGGCGTCCAGGAAGCTTTGCGACTTTCACCAGTTCGATCAGCATCGTTCGATCAAGCTCCAAACGCTGTGCGAAGGGCCCCAGCATCCAACTCACAGGAAGTGGCGTCAGCTGTTGAGGTCGAACACCGCCCACGCCGTGAACGGCTGGGCTTGGACGTAGATCCTGCTTCCCCGGCCGACGACCCGGCGGCGGCCGGGGAGGGATCCGTCGGGCAGAGTGAGCAGACCGAAGCCGGTCGGCTCGACGGTCGTTTCGGTCACCTCGCCGAGGGCGAGCCGGTCCGCCTCCTCGCCGTATCCGCCGTAGAAGGCGACCCGCTCGCCGTGGACGGCCACCGCCTTGGCTCCCCGGACACGGTTCGCCCACACCCTCACGGGCCGGTCGATGCGGTCCGGGCGTATCTCCACCAGCGGGAAGTCCGTGTACGGGCACGCCCAGGCGGTGGTGCCCGACACATTCAGGGCATAGCAGTCGAAGAGACCGGGGATGCTTGCCTCGTCCGACATCCAGTAGAGCTGGCCTGTGCGGCTCCAGCGGCGGATGCCGGACGGATTTTCGTCGAAGTGCCCGACCCAGATGTGGCCTGCATCGTCCACGAGAAGGTGCTCGATGGCGTCCCCGACGGAGAAGGAGGAGGTCTCGCGGCCGAGCGCGTCGAAGACCTGGACCTGGTCCGCGTCCTCGTACCGGCGGGCGCGGGATGCCCCGACGACGAACCCTCCGTCCGGCAGACGGTCCAGACGCGGCCAGCGGGCCCGCACGGCGTTGAGTTCGGTGAGTTCGATGTCGCCGCCCGGATGGACGGAGGCGATCAGCGCGTCGAAGGGCGGGACATCGCCACCGCGCCGCGGTGCACGGTCGGCCAGCAGCCAGTGCGCGGTGCCGAAGACATCGACGGTACTGGTCAGGACGTGGCGGTGGTGGTGCGCGCGCGGGAGGTGAGCGTAGGGAACGAGGGCGGTCTTCTGCACGGGCGGGCTCTCCTGGGGCGGGCTGCTGATCAGTCGGTCGCAGGTCACCGGGATGCCGGGGCCCGCCAGGGCTGGTGTCCCGGGCCGGTCGGATGCGTGCCCGTCACGCCCATGACCAGAGAGTAGAGGCTGGTCTGCGCGGTGATGAAGAGACGGTTGCGCTTGGCTCCGCCCCAGGAGATGTTGGCCACCGCCTCGGGGACGTTGAGCCGTCCGATCAGCGTGCCGTCGGGGTCGTAGCAGTGCACCCCGTCGTCCATCGCGGCTGCCCAGAGCCGTCCGCCGTCATCGAAGCGGAGGTTGTCGAAACGGGCGTTCTGGCGGGATCCGGCGTCGGCGAAGACCTTGCCGTCGGAAAGGGTGCCGTCGTCCCGTACGTCGAAGACCCGGATGCAGCCGGCCCGGGTGTCGGAGACGAAGAGCTGTCGCTCATCGGCCGAGAAGACCAGGCCGTTCGGCGCCGCGAAGCAGCCGGCGACCAGGCGTACTTCACCGCTGTCCGGGTCGATCCGGTAGACGTTGTTGGCGCCGATCTCGCTGTCGGCGCGATAGCCCTCGTAGTCACTGGTGATGCCGAAGTCCGGATCGGAGAACCAGACGGAGCCGTCCGACTTGACCGCGGCGTCGTTCGGACTGTTCAGCCGCTTGCCCTGCCAGCGGTCAGCCAGCACGGTGACAGTGCCGTCGTGCTCGGTGCGCGTCAGTCGGCGGTTGCCCTGACGCGACGGCCTGCACCACCTCGGCCGGCGTTCCCCCGGGGGCCTCGCACTCCAGCACGGTCGGCCACTCCAGGAAGTCGAAGGGGTGCGCGCGTCGGCCTGTGGCGTAGTCGTTGGGTCCGCCGGTCACGCGCACCGGTCCGATCACCAGCTCTGGGCCGTCGTCCGTGACGAGGTCGAGGGCGTGTCGGAGCCGGGCCATGATCCGTGACGCGGCTTCCGCGTCCACGTAGATCGAAGCGTTGCTGTAAGCGGAATCCGGGTTGACGGGCGAAGGCCCGAGCTCATTTGTCACGCGTGCTCCTTGCCGATTTCGGCGAGTGGAGGGGAAGGAGACGCCACGGATCGGCACCGTAGGTCACGGCCCGGCCATCGATGCCCTTGCCCGCCAGGCCGACGGCATGGTGATCGACGAACGCGTACGGCAGCGGCACGGGTATGGGGTGAGTCATCGCGCCATGCTGCCAGGCCCGCCTCGCGCCGCTTCGCCGCCTACGTGATCGAGGCGTTCCGCGCCGTGCCGGAGACCGAAGCCCCTACGCCGCTGCCGCCGGCACCACGCCCGCAGCTCACGGATTCCACCAGCACGCCGTAAGTTCCGTCACCTGCAGGTCCGTCGCCCCCCCCCGGGGCAAGACAGCCTCTGTGGACCGCAGCGGCCGTGCAGGACACTCCGACGGCCCGGTCTCCGCGGGCGTGGTGCGGGAGTTGTCGGGCACCGGCCTGGCGGCCCCGCCTGCTGCGCAAGTCCTTGGCCGCCACGGCTTCCTCGAGGGCGACCGCCACGGCCATGATGCCGCGCCCTCAGCCTCACCGACCTGCCTGACCTCGACCACAGACACACCATCTGTTCACGCCGTTGACAGCCCGTCACATATCACCTAACTTCTCGTCATCTTTTTCGAACAGGTGCCGAAATATCGAACATCTGAGAGGCGAGTGTCCTGTGTCTTTGGGAACTTGCGCCACGTGCGTCGAGGTACGCACGGGTGTCGGCTCACTGGATCCGGAAAGTCCCGGATCTTGAGGCTCAGCGACGGAGTGGTCGACGATGCGCAGGGCCGCCTCGAGATGCCTCGGGAGCGAGCCGAGTAGAGACCGAGTCCATCTGACCCCGATCGGTCAACGAGATTCGCCGCTTATGCCGTTCATCACGGCCTACTTGCTCTCGGGGGCTCCAGCAATGCATCTGCACGGCCCCGTCCCTCGTGACCTGGTTCGGAACACCATTCGATGGGCTTTTACCGCCCGCTCCACCCCTCCTCGCCGCTCCACATGCGTCTCCCGTGCCCTCATCTCCTCAACGACGAGAAGAACAAGGAACGATCACCATGCTCAATCGAAGAGCCGTCCTCGCCGGAACCATGTCCCTCGCCTTTCTGTCCGCGTGCAGCCAGAACGGTGAGGACGGCTCGGCGGGCGCTTCCGAGGCCGGTGCCGTCGGCATCGCCATGCCGACGCGGGCCTCCGACCGGTGGCTCACCGACGGCAAGAGTGTCGTCGAGAGCCTCAAGTCCCGGGGTTACAAGACCAAGCTGGTCTACGGCGACGACGACCCGAAGGCCCAGGTCGCACAGATCAAGGAACTGATCGAACAGGGCGTCGACGCTCTGATCATCGCGGCGATCGACAACAGGTCGCTGGACGCCGTGCTGCAGCGGGCCGCCGACGCGGACATCGCGGTGATCTCCTACGACCGGCTCATCCTCGGCACCCGGAACGTCGACTACTACGTCTCCTTCGACAACGAGATGGTCGGCAGGGTGCAGGCCCACTACATCATCGAGAAGCTCGGTCTGGAAGACGGCAAGGGCCCGTTCAACATCGAGCTGTTCGCCGGCTCTCATGACGACAACAACACCAAGTATTTCTTCGACGGTTCGATGGCGCTTCTACAACCGTTCCTGGACAACGGAAAGTTGGTCGTCCCGTCCGGTCAGACCGAACTCGACCAGATCACCACCCTGCGCTGGGACGGGCGCACCGCGCAACGGAGAATGAGCGGCATCCTCGCCAAGTCGTACGGCGACAGAAAGGTCGACGCGGTCCTGTCGCCGTACGACGGCATTTCCAGGGGCGTCCTGTCCGCACTGAAGTCGGCCGGTTACGGCTCCGGCGGCAGACCGCTTCCGGTGATCACGGGTCAGGACGCCGAACTGGATTCGGTGAAGTCCATCATCGCGGGCCAGCAGTCACAGACCGTCTACAAGGACGTCCGCCAACTCGCGCAGGCCGCGGCGACCATGGTCGATGACATCCTCCACGACAGGGAGCCGGAGGTGGACAACGGCACTGACTACGACAACGGTGTCAAGGCGGTCCCGGCCGTCCTGCTGCAGCCCACGAGCGTCGACAAGACCAACTACGACGTCCTGGTCAAGTCCGAATACTTCACAGAGGCCCAGCTCAAGTAGCGGCAGTGCGTCCGTGTGACGCACCGGCACGAACGCACGGGGGCATATCGAACACCGGATGCGCTGATCCCTGCAGGCACCTCAAGTGGTCATTGGCGCAGTGGAGTTGGTCTGCGGGTCTTGACGGCTGCCCGGTCTGCGCCGCCTGCGTTCGTGCGCGCGGGCACCCGCTGCTCGCCTCGTCGCCCGGAGTGACCCGCTTTCCTCCCGGGCTCGGCCGGACCCGGAGCTGCGCGCGCAGCCGTCGGCCTTGTCGCGGCGGCGTGGCCGGGGGCCGGTCGGGCCTGGACGCCGTTGTCTCCGGGCGGCTGCACCTCCTGCTCGTCTGCATGGCGCGTGCTCGGTTCGAGGAGCATTCCGACGGCGGCCGGCCGCGCGCCCTGCGCGTCGGCGAGGTCGCGGCCGTACTGGAGGCACTGCACTCCGAGCCCGCCGCCCACTGCTCGCCGCCCTGGTGGGCCTGTCGTGCTTTCTCCCGGGCGCGGGGGGTGGGGCCGGCCGTTCAGGCCTGAACAACGGAACAGCGAACACGCCGGAACAGCGAACACGCCGGAACAGCGAACATGCCGGAACAGCCGAACCGCAGAACACGGGCGCCTCCGAGCACAGACGCCCCCTGAACACAGGTGACCCCTGAACCGGGCGCGCCGGTGAACATGCTGCTGTGCCGGGTATCCGGGCCCCACCTGGGTCTCCCTGGGTCTCCTCGGCCTTCATGCTCTACATGGTCACATCGCGCAGATCCGACCCGATCAGCGTGGCCACCCGTTCCAAGGGCCGCTTCAGGGACTCGAGTTCGTGGCTCGTCGGTCGGGCGAGGGACAGCACCGCGACGTCCGCGGTGTCCGTGCCCGACACGCTGAAAGGCAGGGCGATGCAGTTGCACTCCGCGCGCACCCGACCGTATTCGGCGGACAGCCGCCCCGTCTCAAGCGCGCGCCAGATGGCGGACTCCGGATGGCGTGCGGAGGAGTGTTGCTGTTCGGTCGAGACGTGCAACCCCACCTGCGTCCCGAAGGCGCGGCAGACGGTGACCAGTTCACCGTTTGTGAAGCGGTGCAGGAAAAGCGTGGCGCCGGTCGCCCGGGACAGGGCTTCGAGTCGTAGACGGGCGGTCGCCGCCAGCATGGAGGACAGGTCGAAGCCGGACAGCTCGAGGATGCCGGGACCGATCCGCCATTTGCCGGCGTGCCGCTCGACTGCGCCCTCGACACTCAGCTGTTCGAGTAGTCGGTGGGCCGTGGTCTTAGGGATGCCCACCGTGGCGGCGAGACGTGTGACGCCCACGGGACGACCCGGGGTCGCCGCGAGCACACGGAGCAGCGCGAACGCGTTCGCCACGACGCTTGGGGCGCCCGCCCCTTGAACGGACGACGCCGGCTGGGGGAGGGGCTCTTCACGTGGCACTGGCATGGCGTATCTCTCGGTGAGCGGAGACGGATCGGCCCGCGCGGCCCTGGGTACTTGCTCTGCGGCCACGGACCGAAGCGGGGCGAGGCGGGGCGAGGCGGGGCGAGGCGGGCCAGCACTGTAACTGTGGAGTTGGTCCGGGCATGCCGTGGATGCTCGGCGAGACCGTGCTCCCACCCGTCGACGTCGCGGGGCATTCCAAGGAGGGCGGCGGCCAGGTGTTCGCTGTGCGGCCGGGCGGGCCATGCCGTCTGTCCCCGGTAGCCGCTCAGGGGCAACGACCCGACGGCGCCGCGGACGCGGACGGTCACGAGGCTCGTGCCTCCACGCCACCCGGCGTCGAAGACGCGGCCGCAAGCCGGGACCGGCGCCGCTCCGCCCTGTGCAAGGGCGCGAGCACCGTCAGACCGGCCGCCAGGGCGGCGAGGAAGAGGACGCCGAAGGCGATCGCCCCGGTCATCAGGCCCGACATCAGGCCGTGGGCCGTCACGACGGCTCCCAGGGCGGGGGCGCCGACACCCTGGGCGATGTAGCCGACGAGGTAGCCCGCGGAGACCATGCCGGCCCGGTGGTGTGGCGCGGCGTACCGGTTGAACACCGTCAGACCGCCGGCGAAGTCGAAGGCATAGGCGGCGCCGGCGACCGCGGAGGCGAGAAAGAACAGCCCGAGCGAGTGCGTCGTGCCGGTGAGGACGTACAGCCACACCGCGGTGATCGAACCGGCGGCGCCGAGCGTGACGAGAAGCCACACGTGAAGGCGCCGGGCTCCGAGTGCGAAGAGCGTGATGCAGGCCGCGAAGACGGCCAGCAAGGCGCCCGTGACGAGGGAGTTGGTCGATCCGGCCAGCTGCTGCGCGATCTTCGCGCCGAGCGGCAGCACGATCGCCCCGAGCAGGAAGGACGAGGCGAACGCCAGCGCTCCGGCGAGGAAGATCAGCCTGCTGCCTCGAGGTATGGAGAGGGGGCGCACCCGCCAGGGTCCGGCCGCCTCATCGCGGGTGTGGCGCGGCAGGCGCGTCACCATGACGGCGACGAGCGCGATGACACCGGCCAGGACGAAGAAGTGCAGGTGGACGGGGTGCGGTGCGTACTGGGTGAGGGCACCGCCCACCACCATGGCCAGGCCGATCCCCAGGGCCGAGACGGCGGTGCTGGCGGCCCCGGCACGCTTCTCCTGCCCGGGAGCGCTGAACTCGACCATGGCGACGCTGGCGGGGCTGATGGACAGTCCGACCCCCAGTCCCATCAGGGCACGGCCGACGAGCAGCCACGAGACGTCGTCGGCCAGGGCGAAGAGCAGGACGCCCGCGAGTTCGGCGGCCAGGCCCCACAGGATGGAGGCCCGCCTTCCGATGTGGTCCGAGAGGTCTCCGAGGAGGACCAGCACAGGGATCAGGGTGATCGGGTAGGCGGCGAAGATCCGGGTGATGGTCGTCGTCGAGACCCCCCACTGGCTCTGGTAGAGCGGATACGTCATGGTCGGGCACGCGCTCGTCCACAGGGCGAGAGCCACGACCGCGCCCGCGGTCCAGAAGCTGACGCGATTGCCTAGGGCTGACACGGAGTCTCCAGTCGATCTGCGGGCAACGGCGCCGCCCGTCTGAGTTGTCTTATGCAAGTTAGGTCTCTGAGTATATTTCCGCAACTCAGGTGTAGACTCGTCGTATGACCAAGGCACTCGGCAAGGACTCGACCTGCTCGATCGCGCGGAGCCTCGAAGTCCTCGGCGACAGCTGGACGCTTCTGATCATCCGCGAGGCGGTCGTGGCCCACACGACCCGCTTCCAGGACTTCCGTGACGCGCTCGGAATCGCGCCCAACATCCTGACGAAGCGACTCGCCCTCCTGGTGGACCAGGGGCTGCTGGAGCGCCGGACCTATCGCGAACCCGGTGAACGCGCCCGGGACGAGTACGTGCTCACGGAGGCGGGGCGCAGCCTCTCCCTGATCATCGCCGCTCTGGCCGAGTGGGGGCGCACCCATCGCCCCCGGCCGGACGGCACCTCCCCCCGCTTCTCGCTGGACGAGTCGGGCACGCCGGCCGAGCTGGCGTTCGTCACCGCCGACGGGGAAGTGGTGCCGCCGCACGCCCTCACGGCGCGCCGCACCGAGGACGCTCGTCTGGGCGGCACCCCTGCCTGAGACGGCCCGTCCGGGCGCCCCTGCCCTGAGGCCTGCCTGGGCATCCCCGCCGGAGCGCGGCGTCTCCGTCAGCCGGACGCAATCCGGTCGTGACTCCGGCGCATGCCGGGTGCGAGCCGGGCGCAAACCGGATGCGAGCCGCGCGCAAGCGGTCCGCCGAGCACCCCCCCCCCATCCATGCGATCAGCCGGGCCGCCGGGCCGCCGATCCGCCGGGCCGCCTCGGCCTCGTCGACCGCCCCCGCCGTACCCCGTGAACGGGCCGTCATCCACGCTCGCCGCACGCGAGCATCCGCACGGTGCACGCAGAACACCGTCTAGAGTCGGCACCGGTGTTCTGCGACGACGGCGAAAGAGGAGCGGACGGTGGCCGAAGCGGCACGCACCGAAGTGGGGGAGGACCAGGTGCTCTCCGTACCACGGTTCGTCGGTCGTGACCGGGAGCTGGCCGCCCTGGAGGGGGCGCTCGGAACCGCTCCCGCGCTGGTCCTGCTCGAGGGAGAAGCCGGCATCGGCAAGACCAGACTGCTGAGGGAGTGTCTGGCGACGTGGACCGGGCAGGGCCACCGTGTCCTGACCGGGGCGTGCCCCGAACTGCGCGTGCCGTACACCCTCGGGGCCATGGTGGACGCCGTGCGCGACGGCGTCGACAACGTTGCCAGCCTGCCGCTCAGCGGCCTCGCCGGAGCCCTGCGGCCCCTCTTTCCCGAGTGGGCCGACGATCTCCCGCCCGCGCCCGAGCCGCTCAAGGACGCGACCTCGGCACGCCACCGCCTGTTCCGGGCGTTCATGGAGCTCCTCGGCCGCCTCGACGTCGGCGTGCTGGTGATCGAGGACGTGCACTGGGCGGACGAGGCGACGCTGGAGTTCCTCCTCTTCCTGGTCTCGCGCTGCCCGCAGACGGTCAGCGTGGTCCTGACCTACCGCCGCGACGAAGTGCCGCCCGGCTCCCTGCTCTTGCGGCTCACGTCCCGGCCACCGGCCGACGGACACCTGGTGCGCCTCGTCCTGGAACCTCTGGACATCGACGACACTGCCTCGCTCGTCTCCTCGATGCTGACTGGGCAGAGCGTCTCGCACGAGTTCGCGGCCTTCCTGCACGCACGCACCGAAGGAGTGCCGCTGGCCGTCGAGGAGTCGGTGCGACTGATGCACGACCGGGCCGACCTCGTCCGTAAGGACGGAGGCTGGACGCGACGCAGGCTGGAACGCATCGAGGTGCCGCCCACGATCCGCGACGCCGTCCTCGACCGGGTCGGCCGGGTGGAACCGGGCACCCGTACCGTCCTGTACGCGGCGTCCGTACTGTCCGGCCCGACCGACCAGGCCACGCTCCGCGAGGTCACCGCTCTGCCCGAGGACACCTTCGCCGCCCACGCGGCCGAGGCACTCGGCGGGGGACTGCTGCGCGAACTCCGGCTCGGTCAGTGGGCCTTCCGCCATTCGCTGGCCAGCCACGCCGTCTACGAGGCCATCCCGCCCGAGGAGCGGCGGGTCATGCACCTGCGCGCCGGCCGGGCGCTGGAGCGGTGGACCCTGCCCCCGGTCGCCCAGCTGGCCCGGCACTTCCGGCTGGCGGGTGATGTCGAGGCGGCGTGCCGGTACACGGAACAGGCCGCCGACCTGTGCGTCCAGTCCGGCGACGTGGCCACCGCCGCCCTGCTCATGCACAGCCTGGTGACCACCATGGCCGTCCCGCCCGAGGTGCTCGTCCGGCTGGTCACGGAGATCCAGTTCCAGGCCCTGTCCGGTTCGGACCCGTACTCGGAGACCATCGCCTCGCTGCGCAGGGCACTGGACGCCGCGATGCCCACCCCGGGGCAACGAGCCCTGCTGCGCTTCCAGATCGGCCGGCTGCTCATGGCGGCCGGCGACATGGAGGCCGGCCGCGCGGAGATCCTCGCGGCGGTCCCCGGCCTGCGCCCAGGCCGACCCGAGGCGGCACGGGCCCGCATCCTGCTCGCCCTCCCTCTGGGCGTGGCCCGCCCGGCCCGCGAACACCTGCGCTGGCTGCGGGAGGCGCCGTCGGCGGACACGGCGACGACTCCCCTCGACCGCCTCCAGCTGTCCGTGGAACGCGCCTTCGCGCTGGTCATGCTCGGCGAGGAGCGCGGCTGGGAGGAGGCCCGGCACATACCGGACGCCGTCGGCGACCCACGCGAGGCCTCCATCGTGGCGATCGGCCACGCCAACTTCGCCGAGGCGGCCATGCGCTGGGGCCGCTACGACGAGGCCCGCACCCGGCTGGCCACGGCCCAGTCGCTCGCCGAACGCCATGAACTCCTTGACTATCTCGACACGATCGCCGCCTCCCGCGCCCACCTCGACTGGTTCACCGGCAACTGGGCCGAACTCTCCGAACGAACCGCGCAGTTGGCCGCCGGCCACGGGGTGCGACTGAAGGACCGCTGCGAGGCGGCCCTCGTGGCGGGGCTGATCCTCGCGGCGACCGGGGAGCGCGAAGCGGCGCTGGAACGACTGGACTTCGCCGGGCGCGACGACCAGCAGCTCATCGAGGCCACCGCGGCCTCGGCACGGCTGTGGCTGCGTGACGGGGACGTCGACCAGGCCCTCCGGCTCACCGACGGTCTGGCCGAGGCCGTCGTCGACGGGGGAATCTGGACCAGGGCCTGCGACTTCACGACGGTCCGGGTCGCGGCACTCGCCGCCGCCGGCCGGCACGACGACGCCCTACGACTGACCGACGCCTTCTCCCAGGCGCTCGGAGACAACGACGCACCCGCCGCGCTCGCCGGCCTGACCCAGTGCCGGGCGGTTCTCGCCGAGGCCGACGGCCACCTCCCCGAAGCCGCCCTGCTGCACGAGCGCGCGGCCGACCGCTGGCAGGCGCTCCCGCGCCCTTACGACGCTCTCCTCGCCCGTGAGCGCGGTGCCCACTGCCGCCTGGCCGGCGGTGACGAGGGTGAGCGGGAACCGGCTCTGTCGACGCTGGTCGACGTGCGCCGGGCCCTGCACGAGCTGGGCGCCCGGCACGACGCGGAGCGGGTGGCGCGGTTCCTGAACGAACAGGGCGTGAGCGTACGGGAGACGCGGGGCCCCGGACGTCCCAGCTACGGCAACCGGCTCTCCCCGCGCGAACTGGAGGTCGCCCGCCTGCTGCTGGAGGGCCGCACCAACCGGCAGATCGCCCACGCCCTCGTGGTGTCGACACAGACCGTCTCCAGCCAGGTCCGGTCGGCCATGCGCAAACTGAAGGTGACGACCCGGACCGGACTCGCGCTGCGGATCGTGGAGTTGGGGCTCCTCGCCGAGTCTCAGCCCCCGTCCCAGTCCCCGTCCCCGTCCCAGTCCCCGTCCCAGTCCTAGTCCGAGCCCGGGGCAGGGATGCCGAGGGCGGGGGCCCAGGACCGGGACCGCGTCCGGGCCTGGGGCTGCCGGACGACGAGTGAATTCCCGACCAACCGCTGCGGACGAATAAATGACGCGACGTCTTCGGCGAGTTGATTCACTCATGTGACCAATCGAGGGGCAGCGGGGCCCGAACGCACACTGGTGCGCATGTTGCCCGCCACACCGTCCTCCGACGACGCACCGGGGGCCGTCGGGAACACCCCGGCCGACCAGGTGAACGAACCGCCCTCCACTGACGCCACCTGGCCGGCCCCCGCGGAGGACGCGGCTGACGCCTCCTGCGCCGACTACGAGCCGTTGTAGCGCGCCCCTTCGTCAAACGACGTGCCGAGGACGCCACGTCGCCGCGCCCCTTCGTCAATCGACGTGCCGAGGACGCCACGTCGCCCTGCAGCAGCGCGCGGACGGAACACGGCCACACCACACCTGGTACGCGCGGCACCCACCTGCTTCCCACATGCCCGGGACACGCCGCCCCGTGCCGCGCCGCCCAACCCACCCCCCGCACGCGCACCCGCACTCCGAAGTCCCGTCACCTCACCCATCCCACAGGAGAGACCCACAGATGAGACCCAGCGCGAAGAAGCGTCTCACCAGACGCTTGGGCGCGGTCACCGCCGGACTGGGCGTCCTCGGCGTCGTCATGTCGACGACACCGACCCAGGCCGCCGACCTGGACCGACAGCAGCCACAAGCCGGTGTCGTACGGACGGACAGCCACCCCGCCACCCACAGCGACCTGGCGCGCGCCGTCGCAGCGTCCGGTGGCTCGGTACCTGTCACCCTGATCACCGGCGACAAGGTCCACGTCGGCCTCGGCGACGACGGCGCGCCCGTCGTCCGCTCCATCGACAGCGCGCCGCGGCCCGACGGGCCGTCCGTGCCCTTCCACACCCTCACCCGTCAGGGCACGGTGTACGTCGTACCCGACGACGCCCTCGCCCTCGTCGGCTCGGGAGTGCTCGACTGGGGCCTGTTCGACCTGCGGCGCCTGGTCACGCTCGCCGCGGCGGGCCGCGGCGACACGGTCCCGGTGCTGGTCGCGTACACCGGTGAGGACGGCGCGGACGCGGCCCGCAAGGTCGCCGGCGCCTCCCTCGGCAGAACGCTGCGCAGCATCAAGGGCCGGTCGATGACCGTCACCGACGGCGGACGTTGGTGGCAGGGGGTCCGGGGCAAGACGGCCGGCACACCGGCCGCCGCCCGAGCGGCCGGGTCCCTGGCCGGCGTCAAGAAGGTCTGGCTCAACGGGCTGTCCCACGTCACCCTCGACACGTCCGTCCCCCAGATCAGCGCGCCCGTCGCCTGGGAACGCGGCTACGACGGGACCGGCGTGACCGTCGCGGTGCTGGACACCGGCATCGACGCCACCCATCCAGACGTGGCCTCCCGCATCGTCGACCAGGTCGACTTCACGGGCAGCCCCACCGGGGCCAAGGACGGGCACGGACACGGCACCCACGTCGCGTCCACGGTCCTCGGCAGCGGCGCCGCGTCCAAGGGCCGCTACAAGGGCGTCGCCCCCGGCGCCAAGCTGCTGGTGGGGAAGGTGTGCGACGACGCGGGGCAGTGCCCCGACGACGCGATCATCGCCGCCATGGACTGGGCCGCCCACAAGGGCGCGAAGGTCGTCAACCTCAGCCTGGGCGGTGAACCCACCGACGGCACCGACCCCGTGAGCCAAGCGGTCAACGACCTGAGCCGCAGCACGGGGACCCTCTTCGTGGCCGCCGCGGGCAACTCCGGCTTCACCCCGCAGAAGGTCGTCGCCCCGGCGGTCGCGGACGACGCCCTCGCCGTCGCGGCCGTCGACGACAACGGCGACATGGCCTCCTTCTCGAACCGCGGCCCCCGGGTCGGCGACGGCGCCGCCAAGCCCGACATCGCGGCCCCCGGTGTCGGCATCGTCGCGGCACGCGCCGCCGGCACCTCCATGGGCACGCCGGTGGACGACTCCTACACGGCCGCGGACGGCACCTCGATGGCCACGCCGCACGTGGCGGGCGCCGCGGCCATCATCGCCCAGCAGCACCCGGACTTCACCGGCGCGCAGATCAAGGCGCTGCTGATGGACACCGCGGACGACCTCGGACACGACGTCTACGCCCAAGGCACCGGACAGGTGGACCTGGCGACCGCTACCGACCCACGCCTCGTACCCAAGGGCAACCTGAACTTCGGCCAGCGGGCCTTCCCGCACGCGCCGGTGACCAAGAAGATCACCTACACCAACCGCAGCGAACGGGCCATCACCCTGCACCTGTCGATGCCGGTCGCCTTCGCCGACGGAAACCCGGCCCCGAAGGGGCTGTTCACCCTCGACAAGGACAAGCTCGTCGTCCCTGCGGGCGGTTCGGCCGAGGCCTCGGTGACACTCGACGGCGGCGTGCTGGGAACCAAGGGCCCCTTCGGCGGCTACAAGGGCCTGCTGAAGGCCCAGGACGACTCGGGTGAGATCCGACTGGTGTCGGGCGTCCACACGTTCGTCGAGGACGAGAAGTTCCCCCTGACCCTGAAGATCGTCCCACCGCAGGGCGCCACGGACGTCCGCTACGGCACCGTGACCTTCCTGCCGGTCGACGACAAGATCCACCTGCACCCCGCCCTGGAGGACGTCGTCTCCGGCGGCCAGAGCGTGACCGAGCGCCTCTACCGCGGCACCTACGCGGCGCGGACGTCGGTCAGTTGGCGCGACGCGAACGGCGCGTGGCAGCAGGCCGAGCCCGTCGCGCCGGAGGTGGACCTCACCAAGGCCGCCACCACGGTGACCCTGGACCTGCGCAAGGCCAAGCCCCTGCGGGTGCGCTTCCCGGAGCCCAGCGAGACCTACTCCGCGATGGCGACGTCCACCCGGGTGTCCAAGACCGGCGCGTGGTCGGTGAGCACGGTGCTCCAGGTCGAGTACCAGGCCGGTGAGCCCAACTGGTGGGTTCTGCCCACCGGCAAGGTGACCATGGGTACCTTCACCCACGACTTCTACAGCTCCCGTACGACGCCCGTCGTCACCCTGCGGGCCACCGGCGGCGGAGCTCCCATCCCGCTGTCCGCGCGCTACGCGACCCCCGACACGACGGTGGGGGAGAGCCAGGTGTGGCTGCGGGACAACGGATCCCCGACCTTCCGCGAAGCCGCGACCCCCGTGCCCCACCTTCCCGGCAAGGGCCATCTGCCCCTGGTCCACGCGGGCGCCGGCACGGCCGCCGACCTCGCCCGCGTCGACGCCCGCGGCAAGCTCGTCCTCATCACCCCGGACGACCTGTGCGCCGGCACCTGCGACTTCGTGGCACTGCGCGACGAACGGGTGGCCGCGGCCGCCAAGGCCGGAGCGGTCGGCGTCCTGGTCGCGGCGCCCGACCTCACCTCCCTGGGCAGGCCCACGGAGCTGGACCAGTGCTTCGACGGGCCGAGCAGCTGCCCGGCCGTGCAGACCTACGGCGCCCTGCCGGTCGTGAGTGTGCCGTACGACGAGGCCGAGGCACTCATCAAGCGGCTCACGACGGGCCACGCGGGCATCAAGCTGGACCTCGGTGGCAGCGCCGTGCCGACGGTGTACGTCGCCAGGTTCCACGACGAGGGCGGCATCAAGGCCGACGACTACCAGGTCGCCCAGCGCGACCTCGACCGGGTCGACCTCTCCTTCCACGCACAACGCCGTGGAGTCGTCCACCAGTTGAGCTGGATGCAGCACCTGAAGGACACATCGGACACCTCGCACGTCGCCATGCCGCAGCCGCCGACCCAGGAGACCATGAGCGTCTTCGTCACCCGGCAGGACGACGCCATCAGCAGGTTCACCGCCTCGTGGGCCGACCGTGACGCGGACGGGTTCCTGGCGCACAACCGCCAGGAGGTGAACGACCTGGTCCTTGACGGACGCGACGAGATCCACTGGAACGAAGGACCCGCCGTTCCCGGAGCGGTGCGGACGGCACGGACCGCGTCCGGCTTCACCGTGACCGCCGGACCCTGCGCCGGCTGCCGGCAGGGCGACACCTTCTCGCCGGCGGTCTATCTCACGGGCAGCGGCTCGGGCGGCAGGCAGGCCCTGCTGGCCACCGAGGGAAGCGAGTTGATCACCAGCTCCCTCACCGACGTCCCGTCCTGCGGACCTGTCCCCTCGGTCACCCTCCCGAACATGGACTTCACCTGCGACGTAAAGCTGCTCAACGCCTCCGGTGACGAGGTCGAACAGCACAGGGTGCCGCTTCCCGACGCCGAATACGCGCTCCAGTGACGCCGCCAAGAACTCCCAAGGAGACCGACCCGATGAACACACGTGTGCCGAAGGAACGGCACCGCGGAAGAGTCCTCACGGTGCTCGCGGCCACGGCGATGCTGGCACTCACCGGCTGCAAGGGCGGCGACCTCGTCTCCTACGACCTGCCGTCGAAGTCGGCCAAGTACACGTTCGAGACGCGGACCGACGACGTCAAGACGGTGTGGGAGTACACCTCCGCCAAGGCCACCAAGAACGACACGCCCCGACAGAGCCCGTGTGTGGGCGAGTTGACGGACGGCGACACGACCCCGTGCCGTCCCGAGCCGCTGATCTTCCTGCGCTACGACTTCGGCCTGGACCTCGCCAACACCGCCGCGTCCGGGCGCAAGCACGAGATCACGGTCGTCGCCTACTACCAGGAGCGCCTCACGGCGCCTCCCAAGGTGACGTCCCTGAAGGCGGAGGCCACCTTCGACGGCGGCCGCACCTGGCGCCCGGCGGCCACCAAGGCCGGCGGCACCAACACCTACAAGGTGACCGTCGAGAACCCACGACGGGACCAGGCCGCGAACGGCGTCGGGCTGAGGATCAGCGCGGCGGACAGCCAGGGCGACACTGTCAGGCAGACCATCCCGACCGCGTACGGACTGCGCTGACGCGACCGAACCGCAGACGTACTGCGCTGACACGGCCGAACCGCAGACGTACTGCGCCGACGCGATCGAAGTGAACACCGGACGGGGCAGGAAGCGGACCCCATCGAGCCCCGCCTCCTGCCCCGCCCGTATGCCCCGCGACGGCACGACACCCCATCACCGCCGCCGGCTTCCACCGGCTCACCAGCCACAGCACCCCCTCGACGGCCGGCCCGCAAAGGGCCGGACAATAGGAGTCCTCGAGTGACGAACCATCACAACACGTCCGGCATACCGCACTTGTCCCACCCCGCTCCTCCGCACCGGCCGGCCAACCGGATCAGGCGACGCCACCTGGCCGCTGCCGCCGCGCTGGCCCTGGCCGCGACGCTCACCCCCGTCCTGCCCGCCGGCCTCGCGGCCGCCCGCACCGCGACGGACGAGGCGCCCCTGCGGATCACCGCTGACGCCAGAGCCGGCGCACGCCCCGTACGCCTCTCCACCGCGGAGCGCGCGCGACTGCTCGCCGCGGCCGCCGACCAGCGGACCACCACCGCCGACACCCTGGGACTGGGGGAACGGGAGGCCCTGATACCCAAGGACGTCGTCAAGGACACCGACGGGACGGTGCACACCAGGTACGAGCGCACATACGCGGGCCTGCCCGTGCTCGGCGGGGACCTCGTCGTGCACGGGAAGGCCGACGAGCAGGCCGTCACCAAGGCCACGAACACCCGCGTACGGGTGCCCGGCACGAAGCCCGCGATCAGCGCCTCCGAGGCCAGACGCACGGCACTGGACGCGACCGAAGCCCCCCGAGCCCGGAAGCAGACCGAGGCCGGCGCCCCACGGCTGGTCGTCTTCATGGGGGAGGGCCGCGCCACCCTCGCCTGGCAGACCTACGTCACCGGCGTTCAGTCCGACGGCACCCCGAGTCGCCGCAGCGTCGTCACGGACGCGGCGTCGGGGCGGGTCCTTCAGGACGTCGAGCAGATCACCACGGGCACCGGACACAGCCGGTACAGCGGCCAGGTTCCCATCGGAACGGTGCGGGCCGGTGACGTCTTCGAACTGACCGACCCGGAGCGCGGCGAGCACAAGACCTACGACCTCACGGGCGTCGGCGGCGCGGGCGTCCTCGTGACCGACGAGGACGACGACTGGGGCGACGGCACCAACGCCGACCGGGCCACGGCCGCCGTGGACGCCGCCTACGGCCAGCGCATGACCTGGGACTTCTACCGCGAGCGGTTCGGCCGCGACGGCATCAAGGGCGACGGGGCCGGAGCGCGCTCCCGGGTGCACGCCGGCGACAAACTCGCCAACGCCTACTGGGACGACCTCTGCTTCTGCATGACCTACGGCGACGGACGCGACAACGCCCACCCGCTCACCGAACTGGACATCGCGGCCCACGAGATGACCCACGGCGTGACCTCGGCAACGGCCAACCTCACCTACGAAGGCGAGTCCGGCGGCCTCAACGAGGCGACCAGCGACATCATGGGCACGGCGGTGGAGTTCTTCACGGGCAACGCGGCCGACACCCCCGACTACACCCTCGGTGAACTCGCCGACGTCCGCGGCACCGGGCTGCCCCTGCGCTACATGGACAAGCCGTCGAAGGACGCCCACCCCGACAAGGGCACCTCGCTCGACTACTGGACACCCGACCTCCACAAGGAGGACGTCCACCACAGCTCCGGGCCCGCCAACCACTTCTTCTACCTGCTGTCCGAGGGCAGCGGGAAGAAGACCCTCAACGGCGTCGCCTACGACAGCCCCACCTACGACGGGCTCCCCGTCACCCCGATCGGGCTGCGCAACGCCACCGACATCTGGTACCGCGCCCTCACCACGTACATGACCAGCAGCACCGACTACGCCGGGGCCCGCACCGCCACCCTCCAGGCCGCCGCCGACCTCTTCGGACAGGGCAGCCCCACCTACGAGGCGGTCGGGAACGCCTGGGCCGCCGTCAACGTGGGCGCCCGGTACGTCCACCACATCGCCGTCACCGCACCGTCCACCCGGCCGGCCGCCGTGGGCCAGCCCACCAGCCGCCAGATCGTGGCGGCGGGCTCCACCCCCGGGCGGCTCGCCTACGCCGCCCACAACCTGCCCAAGGGGCTGTCGATCGACCCCCACAGCGGCCTCATCTCGGGCACGCCCCAGAAGGCGGGCACCTTCAAGGCCGTCGTCACTGTGGAGAACACCGCGCAGCACGGGGCGAGGACCACGGTGCACTTCGACTGGCCGGTCCTGGCCTCCGGAGGCAGCCACTTCGTCAACCCGGCCCGCTTCGACATCCCGCGGTGGGGCACGGTGGAGTCCCCGCTCGTCGTGACCGGCCGCAAGGGGCAGGCACCGAAGGATCTCAAGGTCACCGTCGACCTCGTCCACCCGTGGGTGGGCGGCCAGGTGGTCACCCTGGTCGGCGAGGACGGGACCGAGATTCCCGTGAAGCCCTGGTACTGGAACGAGGGTGAGTCCGAACTCCACGCCGACTACACCGTCGACGCCTCGGCGCTCCCCGCCAACGGGACGTGGAGACTGCGCGTCACCGACAACACCCCCGGCATCTTCACCGTCGACCCCGGCCACCTCGACGGCTGGAGCCTGACCTTCTGACGACGGCCCCTGTCACGGCCCGCACCGGTCCGGTGCGGGCCGTGACGCCGTTGGAGCCCTGCGCCTTGTGCCGCGCGGCCCGCGCCGATCGCCTGTTCCGGTCAGCGGAACACGATTTTGATCGCTGCACGTGACGCTGTTCCGTGGGACCTCTGGTCGATCGAAATGAGGAGTCACCATGTCCCTGTCCCTCGGAAACGACACTTCGGCACTGGCCGGCGCGGTGCTGAAGGTGTACGAGAGCGGCGACCTGGACCGCGTCGAGGAGCTGATCTCCCCTGAGCTGGTGGACCACAACCAGCCCGCCGGGACGGGCTCCGGCATCGACGCGGTGCGTGTGCTGGTCAGGTCCGTCAAGGAGGGCTTCAGCGGTACGCGGATCGAGGAGATCTTCCGGGGGGCGACCGCCGACGGCTGGGCCGTGAGCCAGTGGCGGATGACGGCTGTTCACACCGGCGACTGGTTCGGTGTCCCGGCCACCGGGCGTGAGGTGAGCTTCACCGGCATCGACCTGTGGCGTGCCGAGAACGGCCGGATGGTCGAGGTCCGTCACGCGGAGGACCTCCTCCAGCTTCAGATGCAGCTCACCGGCTGATCCCCCCCCGTCATCGACGTCATCGAGGAGACCCCCATGCGTGCTTGGCAACTGGACGACTTCGGCCTGAAGAACCTGCGCCTCGCGGACAGACCGACTCCACGCCCCCAGGAGGGACAGATCCTGGTGAAGGTGTCGGCCGTGTCCCTGAACTACCGCGACAAGGCCATCGTCGACGGCGTCTACGACCCGGAGAAGATGCCGAAGGGCCTGATCCCGGTCAACGACGCCGCCGGAGTGGTCGCCGAGGTGGGCCCCGGGGTGACCGAGTGGCAGGTCGGGGACCGGGTGCTGTCCCACTTCTACTCGCACTGGCTGGAGGGCCCGCCCGGCCCCGACGAGCCGGACTGGCAGCTCGGCGGCCCCCTCGACGGCGGCCTCGCCGAGTACATGATCCTGGAGGCGAAGTCCGCCGTGCCCGCGCCGGCGAACCTCACCGACCAGCAGGCCGCCACCCTGCCCATCGCCGCCCTGACCGCCTGGTTCGCCCTGGTCGAGTACGGGCGGCTGCGACCGGGGCAGTCCGTACTGGTGCAGGGCACCGGAGGGGTCTCCCTGTTCGCCGTGCAGTTCGCGACCGCCCTCGGCGCCCGGGTGATCGCCACGTCGAGCAGCGACGACAAACTCCGTCGCGCCGCCGCCCTCGGAGCCGGCGACCTCGTCAACTACCGCACCCACCCGGACTGGGCCGACGAGGTGCTGCGGCTGACGGACGGTCGGGGAGTCGACCACGTCGTCGAGGTGGTCGCGGGCGAGGGGCTCAACCAGTCCGTGCGCGCGACGAAGGCCGCCGGACACATCGCCCTGGTCGGCTTCCTCGGCGGACAGACCGCTCCACTGGACGTGATGCCGCTGCTGTACAGCCAGGCCGCGATCCGGGGCATCGCCGTAGGGCACCGACGCGCCTTCGTGGAGATGAACCGCTGGATCGAGAAGAACGGCCTCGAGCCGGTCATCGATTCGGTCTTCGCCTTCGAGGACGCGCGCCAGGCTTACGAGCGTCTGGAGGAGGGCCCCTTCGGCAAGGTGGTCATCCGGGTCGGCGACGAAGATCAATAGCCCTGTCTGGCCTGATGAAGCGCAGTTCGCGTCATAGGGCTTGTTCCGTGATCCGCCCCCGGTCCTGTCTGCGGCCGGGGGCGGAGTGGCACAAGCGACGCCCGCCGTGGTCGCAGAGCTGGCCGCCAAAGGCGCCGACGTGACAGCGGTGGGCGGTGACGTGGCGGACGAAGACGACATGCGGGCCGCCTTCGATGCCCTGGAAGCGGTCTTCGGCGGCGTCGACGTCGTCGTGAACACCGCCGGCGTCACGCGGTCCCGAGCGACCTGCTGATGGTCACCCGGTCATGATCTGCGGGCGCGGGCGCGCCCCGGCATCAGCTGATGCGCAGGCTCGCGATCAGGCCGTCCCGCAGGACGAAGGTCATGGGCCCGGTGCCGTTGTATCCGTTGCCCGTGACCGTCAGAGTGACGACGTACGTGCCGGGTTCGGGACCGGGCTCGGCGCCCCGTGGTGTGAAGTGCGCCTGCACACCGATGTTGTCCGTGCGGCTCCAGGACCGCACTCCGTCCCGCCCGTGGAACTCCCGCCCCCAGTCGTTGAGATAGGCGTCCTCGGTGAACGCGGCGACGAACGCCTCCTCGTCACCTCGGTTGGTGGCCTCGACGAACACGCTGATGGGGTCGGGAAGAGAAACGTCGGACATGAGGTGCCTTCTTTCGCGGGGGGGGTCAGGGGTGCGGCAGGGACGCGTTCATTGGTCGCTCCACACGCGTGCGCGCAGCCGAGCCCGGTCCACTCGCCGGCCCTGGAGGTACACGGACTCGATCCTGCGCGAGTGCGTGATGTCCACCAGCGGGTCGGCGTCCAGGACGACGAAGTCGGCCCGCTTGCCCGCTTCCAGTGTGCCGCGATCGCCGAGTCCGAGCAGTTCGGCGGAGCGCTGCGTGGCGAGCTGGATGACGGTGAGCGGCGGCAGGCCCGCGGCCACGAGGGCTTCCAGTTCGCGGTGCTCGGCGAAACCCGGCACCTGCGTGAGCAGGCCGGTGTCCGCGGAGAACACCACGCGCACACCCGCGTCCACGAAGGTGCGCAGCGTCTTCTCCATCCGCGCGTAGGCGTCGACGGTGTCGAACAGCGGCTGGGGCGCGTTGCGCCGGATGCGGGCCCTCAGCTCGGCCACGGCCTCGTCGGCGACCAGTTCGCGCAGTGCCGGGTCGTCCAGCCACGCCTCGCCGTCCGGCCGCTGGATGCTCATCGAGGTGAACACCACGACGTCGCGGGTGGTGAGCAGGTCGAGGAGCTCCGCGTCGGGCTCGGGGGTGCGGGGCAGGTGAGCCAGGATGTCGGCACCGGCCCGCACGGCCTCCTTGGCGTCGTCCACGGTGTAGATGTGCGCGGCGGTCTTCAGCCCGTGGGCGTGCGCCTCCTCGATGATCGCCCGGTAGACGTCGGGTCGCAGTCGCGCCTTCGTGCCGTGACGGTCGTCCAGCCAGAACTTCACCGCGTCGGCCTTCTTGGCCGCGAGCGCGCGCACGTGGCCGCGAGCGTCCTCCGGGCCGGACGCCTCGTGGACGGCGTCGACAGCGAAGAACGGGCCGCCGTTGCTCGACTCCGGCGTGGGGGCGACGATGCCCGAGCCGGCGCTGAAGAGCACCGCCAGGTCGTCCTCGTCGAGGGCCCCGCGGCGCTGGAGGTCACGCAGCCGGATCTCGGTGTCGTCGCGGTCGGTGCCGAGCGACTGGAAGACGCCGACCCCGTGATAGGCGAGACGCCGGAGGTGGTCCAGGACGTTGGCCGCCGAGAAGTGGGCGGCATCCGCTCCCGCCCCCTTCCAGTAGCCGATGTGGCCGTGCGGGTTGATCAGCGCGGGGATGACTGTCCTGCCGTGGAGGGAGACGGTGTGCTCGCCCGGGACGGATGCGACGTCGTCCTGGGGGCCGATGCCCTCTATGAGTCCGTTCCTGACGAGGATCGCACCCTGTTCGACGACCTGACGGCCGTCGCCGACGATCAGGCGTGCCCCCTCGTATCGCACTGCGTCCGGTGTTCCCCCGCGGGCGGCCTGGCCCAGCGGGGCGGATCCGCCTGCGTTGTCCTGCATGACAGGGCCTTTCATGGTGGGGTTGGTATGTCTTACGTCGACTGCGCCGGGCCTACGCCTGGGCGGGGGGCCGGGGGACGGCGTAGCGAGCGCTGCGCTGCTCGAACTGCTCGTATCCCATCAGCGCCTCGAAGTCGCGCTGGTCGGTGACGGCGTGCTTGATCCCGGCCACGTCCGGGCGGGTGCGCAGGGTCGTGAGCACGTCGGTCACGTTCTGGGTGGCGGCGCCGAGCAGGGTGTACCAGAGCAGGATGACGTCGGCGCCGGCCTCCCCGTACTCCTGGACGGTGTGGGCGGGGACGTCCGAGCCCGGGACGTCCAGCAGGTCCCCGGCGACCATGACGGGCGCCGCGAGCCTCGTGCGGGCCTCGGCCAGGACGGGGGCGGGAAGGGCGGGCGCGAAGACCATGTCCGCTCCCGCGGCGATGTAGTGCTCGAGCCGCCGCAGGCACTCTTCGGTGTCGTGGTTGACCCACGCGGCGTCGGAGCGGGCGATGACGAGGAAGTCGGGGTCGGTACGGGCGTCGAGCGCGGCACGGATCTTCTGTGCCATGCGGTCCTCCGACAGCAGGCCCGCTGGCGCGGAGGTGTGCTTGCCGCCCAGGTTGTCCTCGATGTGGATGCCGCAGACGCCGGTGGACTCGAAGGCCTGGACGGTCCGCCAGATGTTCGGGGCGTCGTAGAAACCGTTCTCCGCGTCGGCCAGCACGGGCACGGACGTGGCTTCGACGATGCGCCGGGTCTGGTCGACCATGTCGTTGAGGGTCAGTACGCCGACGTCGGGGAGACCGAAACCCGAGGCGGCCGCGGCGAAGCTGCCCAGGTAGGTCGCCGAGAATCCGGCGCGTTCGGCGAGTTGTGCGCTCAGGGCGTCGTAGGCGCCCGGCAGGAGGAGCGGTTCGTCGGCCGCGAGAAGGGCCTTGAGCGTCTTCCGGCGTGCGGCTGGAGTGGGGGACATGTCGTTGCTCTCTGTGGTGACTTGGCGGTGCGGGGTGCGCCGGGTCAGAGGTACTCGCGGAAGCGGACCAGCCGTTTGCGTGCGGTCCGCATGTTCCGGCGCTTGAGTTCCTCGGCCCTCTCGGCGTCGCCCCGGACCAGGGCGTCGATCACCGCGCGGTGCTCCGCGAGGCTTTCCTTCATACGACCCGGCGTCATGAGGATGCGGCGGCGCAGCACGTGCGACTGATCGCGTACACCGCTCAGCGTCTCGGCGAGGAAGGTCTGGTCGGCCAGCCTGATGACGGTGTCGCGGTACCGGTCGATCGCGGCGAGGAAGAGGTCGATGTCGCCCTCCTCCGCGGCCTCGTCCAAGCCGTTGCCCTCAGCGAACAGCTCCTGGAGCTCGCTCCAGTCGCCGGGGGCCGACTTCTGCGCCGCGAGCCGCGCCGCGAGGCCCTCCAGGAGTTCCAGGACGTCGTAGATCTCTTCCAGGCGAGTGTGGTCGGGCCGGGACACGACGACGCCCGCGTTCGGGATGCGTTCGACCAGCTTGCGGGCCTCGAGGGCCTGGAGGGCCGACCTGACGGCGAACCGCGTGACCCCCAGCTCCTCGGCCAGCTGGACCTCGGGCATCCGCTCCCCGGGGGCCGGCTTCAAGATTGGCGACAATCACAACCAAGATTGTCGCCAATCTATATCGCACCGCACGGCCGACTCCGCGCCCCCCCGTGCGGCCAGGCCACAAACGCCGGTTGTCGTCGCCACAGCAACCCTGTCGTTCCGCCCGACGACCCCGGCGGGCACGGTGGAAGAGCAGCGGCAAGAAGCCACTTCCACGCCGGGGAGAACACCATGACCAGCACCTTCAGCGTCCCCGCAGCCGGCACCGCCGTGGACGGGAGCGCCAAGGACCTGACCGGCAAGGTCGCTCTGGTGATCGGCGGAACGGCCCACATGGGGCTCGACTTCGCCCGCAACTTCGCTTCCCGCGGAGCGTCGGTGATCGCCACCTACGGGAACAACGAGGAGGCGGCCGCAGTGGCCGCCGCCCGGCTGGACGAGGCCGCCGAGCCGGGCGTGCGGTCCGAGGTGATCCGAGGCGACGCCACGGACGCCGCCGGCACGGCCCGCGTCTTCGACCACGTCGTCGGCCAGTACGGAAAGGTGGACATCGTCATCCACGTCCCAGGAGCCATCGACAAGACGACCATCGCCGAGGCGACGGACGAGCAGTACGACCGGCTCTTCGACCTGAACACACGCAGCGCGTTCCACACCCTGCGCGAGGCGGCCCGGCGTATCACCCCGGGCGGCCGGATCATCGCCCTGTCCACCTCGCTCACCGGACTGGCACTGCCCACCTACGGTCTGTACTCCGCCGCCAAGACCGCCGTCGAGGTGCTCGTGAAGTCACTGGCGCAGGAGATCGGCGGCACCGGGACGACGGTGAACATCGTGGGCCCGGGCCCCATCGACACGCCGTTCTTCCACGGCCCCGAGAGCCCGGAGAGCGTGCAGTTCGTCCTGGACCACCTGTCGCTGGCCCACCGCCTCGGCAGGGTCGACGACGTGACCCCCCTGGTGGCCTTCCTCGTCAGTGAGTCCGCCCGCTGGATCCACGGTCAGGTGTTGCGGGTCAACAACGGCATGGTGTGATGGACCCCTGAGCGACAGCCGGACGGCGAGCGCGGACTGCCCGGAGCCGGTCCGCCGTGGCCGCGACGGGCCTGCCGCCCGCCTGGAAGGACCTTACGGTGTCAGCAGACCTCGCCCCCCGATGGATCGCCGCACTGATCGCCGTCGCCGAGGCGGGCAGCATCACCAAGGCCGCGACCGGGATGCACCTGACGCAGCAGGCCGTCAGCGCACAGCTCAACCAACTGGAGCGGGCGGTCGACGCCGTGCTGCTGGTCCGCACCTCACGCGGTGTCGCCCTCACCGCGGCCGGCCGGACCCTGGTGGAACGCGGCAGACCGTGGCTCGGGGAGCTGGAGCGGCTGGCGGCGGAAGTGCGGATGGTCGGGCATGGCCGGGCGGGACGGCTCCGCCTCCACTTCAAGATGCAGAGCACCGCCCACTTCATGCCCGAACTGCTGCGCCGCCTCGCACAGGACGCCCCCGACATCGAGGTCGAGAGCCACTCCGTCGCCCGCGCACCCGAAGCCCTCCGGGCCCTGCACGAGGGGGAGTCGGACGCGGCGTTCATCTGGCTCCCCATCGCCGACGCCGAGTTGGCCAGTGCGGACATCCTCACCGAACAGCGGATGATCGCGCTGGCGCCCGACCATCCGCTGGCGCGCCAGGAGAAGCTCACCCTCGCGGACCTGCGCGACGAGCCCGTCATCGGGCCCCACGCGGATCTGCCCGAGGAGGTCATGCGGTTCTGGAACGTGGACCCGCGTCCGAATGGTTCGAGCCCCAGGCTGGGCCCGGCCGCGAACACGCCGGAGGAGTGTCTGCTGCACGTGAACGCCGGCCGGGGCATCTGGCCCGCCCCGGCCTCCACGGCCGACTACTTCACACAGTCCATCGTGGCCTGGCGGCCCCTGGTCGACGCGGCGCCGATCACCCTCGGCCTGGTGTGGCTGCGGACCGCACCTCCCCAGATCCTTCCACGACTGATCTCACTGAGCCGGTCACTCGCCGTGCATACGCCGGGGGAGGCCCCATGACCTCGACGGAAGGTGATGGGGCAGGGCCGCGCAGCGCACGCGCCCGCGACATCGCGTTCGTCGTCTTCGACGGCGTGAAGATGCTCGACGTGGCGGGCCCGGCGGAGGTCTTCGCCGAGGCCAACCAGTTCGGCGCGTCGTACGCGATCCACTACGTCTCGCCCTCCGGCGAACCGGTCCTCGCCTCGACGGGCATGCGGATACCCGTCGACGGCCGGGCCGAGGACGTCCCCGACCCCGACACGGCCGTCGTCGCCGGGGGAGACATCCTGGTCGGCCGGGCCATCGAGGCCGACCTCGTCGACACCGTCAAGAATCTGCACGCGCGCAGCCGCCGCACGGCCTCCGTCTGCACGGGGTCGTTCATCCTGGCCGCGTCCGGCCTGCTGGTGGGACGCAGGGCGACCACCCACTGGAGGCACGCGGGGTTGCTGGCCCGTGCCTTCCCGGACGTCAGGGTGGAACCCGACGCGCTGTTCGTCGAGGACTCGGAGGTGTACACCTCCGCGGGCGTCTCGGCCGGAATGGATCTCGCACTCGCTCTCGTCGAGGAGGACCACGGCGCCGACCTCACCCGCGAGGTCGCCCGGCAACTCGTGATGTTCATGCAGCGCCCCGGTGGCCAGTCCCAGTTCTCGGCACCCCTGGACCGCAGACCGCCGCGCACCTCGCCGCTGCGAGCCGTCGTCGACCTGATCTCCGCCCAGCCGGCGCTCGACCACAGCGCCGCGGGCCTCGCCGCGCGCGTCGGCGTCAGCCCGCGCCAACTGGGCAGGCTCTTCGCCGCCGAACTCGGCACCACCCCCGCCAAGTACGTGGAACTCGCGCGCCTCGACCACGCCAAGGCACTGCTCGACCGGGGTCACACCGTCGCGGAGACCGCCCGCGTCGCCGGATTCGGCAGCGCCGAGACGATGCGCCGCTCCTTCGTGGCACGGCTCGGCGTGTCACCGAGCCAGTACCGCGACCGGTTCGCCACCACCGAGCAGGGCAAGGACACCCCGCGATAGCGAGCGGACGGCCGTGTCCGGATCTGTGTGATGGCCGTCGGAATGCGCGGTGGAGCAGCGGTTTCCGGCAGGTGATGCTGAAGTCCTGTTCCGTACGACCTAGGAGGACCGATGCCCGAGACCATCGCGGGGATCACCATTCCCGACACCGAACTCGTTCGCCAGGCCACCTCGCTCGTGCGCGAGTCGGCCGACGAGACCATCTTCCATCACTCGCGCAGGGTGTTCCTGTGGGGCATGCTGAAGTCAGCGGCCCGGGGCATCGACGTCGACCCCGAACTCGCCTACGTGGGCGGCCTCTTCCACGATCTCGGCCTCACCCCCGGCTACGCCACCACCGACCGCCGCTTCGAACTGGACGGCGCCGAGGCCGCGCGCGGCTTCCTCCTCGACCACGGACGCTCCGAGGAGGAGGCCCGTAACGTCTGGCTGGCGATCGCCCTGCACACCACGCCGGAGATCCCGCTGCACCTCGCACCGGAAGTGGGCGTGGTGACGCTCGGGGTGGAGACGGACGTCCTCGGTCTCGACCTGCACGAGATCACCGAGACCCAGCGTGCCGAAGTCGTGGCGGCACACCCGCGCCCGGACTTCAAGAACCGGATTCTCAAGGCGTTCCACGAGGGCATGGTCCACCGCCCCGACACCACCTTCGGGACGATGAACGACGACGTCCTGGCGCACTTCGACCCCTCCTTCCAGAGGAAGGACTTCGTGGAGATCATCCGGAACAACTCCTGGCCCGAGTGACCGCGGACGACCACCCGCGCCGCAACGCGGACGACCCCGGCGTCGCCGGCCGCCGTGACGGGTGAGCGGGGCACGGCCGACGCGCAGCGCGACCTGCACGGCTTCGGTTCGCGCACCTACCGCTTCGTCGAACGCTCGGGAACGCGGCACTGGCTCAAAGACCACCCGCTTGTCGAGGCCCGCGAGTTCACCCTGAACCGCGCCCCCGGCAACTGCTTCGCGGACGTCGAGCGGGCCGCCTTCTTCCCGGCCGACCTGGTGCCGGGGATCTCCCACAGCCCCGACAAGATGCCCGTGCGGGGCAGTCGGGTAGCCGGGCAGCAGGGGGCGACCCCGCCTCCCCTCCCCGGGGAGACGCGGTCGCCCCCTGCCGCAATGCCCGGCCCTCTCCAACTCAGTAGGACTGGTCCAGGGGCTTGAAGTGGACGGGAACCCACCGGTAGCCCTCTCCGTCCGGCCGCAGGTGGCCCAGGCCGGGGAACGGCAGATGGGAGGCGGCGACCCACCATCCGCGGCCGGCGACATCGTCGAGAACCCTGGCACGTGCCTTCACGGCACGACCCTCGTCGCTGTCGATGGAGATCGACACGTGCGGACACGGCAACTGCACGGTGTGGCTGTGGACGGTGTCGCCCCAGAACAGGACCGGCTCGTCGCCTCCGGTGAAGAGATATCCGCTGTGCCCGGCGGTGTGACCCTGCTGATCGAGGGCGCACACACCGGGCACCGCGTCGAGGAAGTCGAACGCGTCGAGCCGGCCTGACGCACGATAGGGCTCCAGCGCGGCAGCCGCGGCTTCGTGGATCTGCTTCTGGACGCCTGTCGCCCGCGCCGTCAGCTTCTCGTCGAGCCAGTGGTCGGCTTCCGCACGCGAGACGTGGACGGTGGCCCGGGGGTAGGCGGGCTCGCCGTCGTCGGTGACGAGACCGCCACTGTGATCGGGGTGCAGGTGGGTGATGAGGACGTGGTCGACGTCCTCCGCGGCGACCCCGGCGGCGGAGAGCGCCTCACGGAGGTGACCGGTGTGGGGGCCGAGCGTGCTGCCGCTGCCGGCGTCGACGAGGACCCGCCGGCCGTCGTCCTCGACGAGGAAGCCGATGACGGCCGTATGGAGGTCGCCGTCCTCGGGGAGGTACGCGTCGGCCAGGCGGCGGCGAATCTCGGTCTGCGGCTCGCCGTGCAGGTCCTCGGCGAGGATGGGTACGAATCCGTCGTACAGAGCGGTGACCAGGAGGCCTCCGAGTCGGAACCTCTGGAAGCCGGGAGCCTGACCGGGTGACGTGCGGGACAAAACGGATCGTTTCCTTTCATGGCGTCCGGATGGGCTCGGGCCGGACGGGCGTGGACCGGGGTGTGGCCAGGACAGGGAGTGGAGATCAGCCAGTGGGGGGTAAGGCAGTGAGGGTCAGGCAGTTGCGGTGGCGAGGAACTCCTCGAGCGTGGTCGAGGTGGTGATCGCCCGGGCCTCGTCCAGGATCCTGATGCGCCCCTCGGCCACGTCCGACGTCATCGCGACCGTCCCGTCGGCCATGTGGTGGCTGAAGCCCGCCTCGAGCAGCGAGGCCCGTACGGCCTCGGGGGAGCGGAGGACGTACCGGGCGCCTGCGGCTCCGACCGCCGCCCCGATCAGCCGGGTGGCCTCCTCCAGGGTCCGGTAGGTGGGCCCGACCACCTCCACCGGACCGGGCGTGAAGTCACGGTTCCCGCGCAGGAATTCCGCCGCGACGCGCCCGATGTCCGCGGTGGCGATCATCGGCAGCGGCAGATGCGGGGGAACCAGGCCGCCCGTGGTGCCCGTGGCCTTGATGGACGCGATGTCGGGGCGCAGGTTCTCCATGAACGACCCCGCCCGCAGATGGACCGCGGGGACGCCGGTGGCGTCGACGCCCTCCTCCAGCCGCCGCAGCCCCCACACCGGCCCACGGGCGCCGGAGCAGTTGGCCGCCCAGCCACTGAGGGTCACGACACGGCGCAGCGAGCCCTGCCGGTACGCGGTCTGTACGGCATGTGCCTGCGCGGCGATCACGGCCCGCTGGTACGCGGCGAAGTCCGTGCTGTTCGGTATGAGGCCCGGCGCCATCATGACGAACGCGCCGGTCGCCCCTTCCATCGCCTCGGCGAGCCCTTCCCCGTCGTCGAGAGGGCTGACGTGCGTGCGGGCACCGAGCTCGGCGTAGGGCCGGAGCCGCTCACGGTCGCGCCCGACGGCCACGACGTCCGATCCGCCCTCCAGCAGTGCTCGCACCACGGCCGAGCCGGTGTCGCTGGTGGCCGCGGTGACGACGAAGAGGTTCGAGTCCGCGCCGAGAGGCCGCGCGGAGGGCTCCTGGGACGAGTGCTTGACGTTCATGCCCCCACGGTCGGACACCACGGGCCGTGCAGCCAGACCACGCCATGGACACCCAGACGGACCGCTACCCCGTGCTCGGCCCACATCGGCGGACCGCCGCCGACGGGTGGGGGACCACGCCATGGACAGGCACCGCGGAGCGCCGGCTGGAACACTCGACGTATGAGGAGTACCTGGTCGTCATCGACGGAACTGGGGGCGTTCCTGCGCAGCCGACGCGCCGCGCTCACCCCCGAGGAGACGGGCATGTCCTCCTTCGGGCAACGCAGAGTGCCGGGGCTGAGACGAGAGGAACTGGCCCACCTGGCCGGGATCAGCGTCACCTACTACACGCGTCTGGAGCGCGGCGAAAGCCACCAGGTGTCCGACTCGGTCCTGGACTCCCTGGCGAGGGTCCTCAAACTGACCCCGGAAGAACGCGCCTACCTGGACCGGCTGGCCCGGCCGAGCCGGACGGCCAACCATCGGGAAGAGCCGGAGAAGCTACGGCCCGCGGTCCAGGCACTCGTCGACTCCGCCGGCGGGCAGGCGGCGATCGTCGTCGGCCGGCGTGCCGACGTCCTGGGCGGCAACCGCCTCGGCTACGCCCTCTGGGGGCTCCCGGCGCCGGACCCCGCCTCGGACGAGCCCCGACCGAACATCGCCCGCACCACCTTCCTCGACATGTCGGCCCGCGACCTCTTCCCCGACTGGGAGTCACAGGCCAGGGACATCACCGCCTACCTGCGCCACGCCGCGGCCCACCACCCCGACGACCAGGAACTGCACGCCCTCATAGGCGAGCTGAGCGTGCACAGCGCCGACTTCTCGAGGATCTGGACTGATCACCCGGTGAGCGACTGCCTTGCCTCACAGCGCGAGTACCGCCATCCCCAGGTCGGCACCATGCGACTGAACGAGGAGGTGGTGCGCCTGACCGACGCCCCGGGCACACGCATCATCTTCAGCGGCGCCGACAAAGGCACCGAGTCCGCCGAGCGGCTGCGCCTGCTGGCCACACTCACCTGAGAACGGGCGCCGTCCGAGGTCCGGAGACCACGGACGGCGCCTGTGAACAGGTGCTCAGGATGACCGGGCCGACGGGTTCCGCAGCGGAGGCGTCACGACGACTCGGTCGGTACGGCCACGTCGAGGCCGCGGGCGGCGACGAGCCGGGCGCTGCCGTCGGCCAGGCGGTACGAAAGACCCACCACACCGAGACGCCCCTCAGCCACTCGGTCGGCCAGGACACGGGAGCGCTCCAGCAGGAGGTCCACCGTGTTCTCGATGTGCTCGGCCAGGATCTCGTCGGCGCTGTCGCGTCCGGCAGCCCGGGCCGAGAGCACGCTGGGGGTCACCCGCTCGACGACGTCACGGACGAAGCCCCCCGGCGTCTGCCCGTCCTCCAGGGCCGAGCGGGCCGCGGCGACGGCGCCGCACGAGTCGTGACCGAGGACGACGACCAGCGGCGCGTCGAGCACGGCCGCCCCGAACTCGATCGACCCGAGCACCTCGGTCCCGGCGACATGACCGGCGGTACGGACCACGAACAGGTCGCCCAGCCCACGGTCGAAGATGATCTCGGCCGCGAGCCGCGAGTCCGAGCAACCGAACAGCACGGCGAACGGATTCTGCGACGGCGCGGTCTCGGCGCGGCGGAGTGCGTCCTGGTTGGGGTGCTCGGGCGAACCGGCGACGAAGCGCTGGTTGCCGGCCATGAGGAGCTCGAAGGCGGCTTGAGGGTTCGGGGTCTGGATCTTCTCAGGCATACCGGAAGCCTACGAAGCCGCTTTGCCGCTCGCACAGCCAGGCTCCGTCCACCGGCCTCCGCAGAAGTCCGTGGCCTCGCCGCGGCCCGCTCCCGCGACCGTTCTTCGTCGGCATCGCCGCAGGCTGGGTCAGCGCACCGTGGCGTCGTGGGCGCTCGGCGCGCCGGGGGCCGGGTCGTCCCCGGCCGGGTGGGCGGCGGCGTTCCCCGACGGGCCGCGCAGGGCGCCGCGGACGAGGAGGGCTGTCATGACGGCGACGCCTGCCCACATGGACTGCTGCCAGCCGTCGACGAACGCCTGCCGGGCCGCTTCGACCAGATGAGATGCGTCCCCACCGGTCGTGGGGGCGGCCTCGAGGGCGTTGGCGATTCCCTCGCGGGCGGTGTCGGCCGTTCCGTGGGGCATGCCGGCGAGCTTGTCTCCGATGGCGGCGCGGTAGCCGCCGGCGAGGAGAGGTCCGAGCAGGGCTACACGCCGCGCGGTGCCCAGTTCGCGGGTGACGTCGTCGTTGAGGGCCGAGGCGACGCCCTGGTCGGCGCGCGGCAATGAGCTGGTGATGGCTTCGCCGACATCTCGATGGGTGCCTCTGCCGCTGCGGGCCAGGTACCGGCAACACCTGATCCCGCGTCACACCCGGCCGCAGCTCGCTCACGGTCCCATGGCGGAGCCCTGGTCAGCACCGGAGTGCCGATGGCCGGCCTCAGTGGCCCGGCTTCACCGGGTGCCCGGGCATCCGCAACTACAGTGCTGTAGAAGTCTCTTCTAGATCTTGCTCGCGCGACGAGCTGCCGCGCGTTCGGCGGCGGCGGGCCGTCGCACATCCGGAGGAGAAGAAGCAGCAGAATGCCGCAACACCAAGATCAAGTGGCTGGAGTCAACGCCCCGTCCGGACGTCGACGAGTCGCCGTGTACTGCCGCGGGGTCACCGAGGCCCGCTGGTTCGCGCTCACCGTCTTCACGGTGATCCTTGGCAACGCCGTCCTGCTGGGCCTGGAGACGTACTCCGGTCTCGCACAGGAGTGGCATGGCTGGTTACGGCTGGCCGAGCACGTCTGCCTGGCCGCGTTCACCGTCGAGATCGTGCTGCGCATGGCCGCGCACGCGGACCGGCCCCGCGGCTTCTGGGAGGACCCGTGGAACGTCTTCGATCTCGCGGTCGTCCTGTGTGCCTTCGCGCCCGTCGTGCGGGAGAACACCACCGTGTTGCGGCTGCTCAGGCTGGCCAGGGTCCTGCGGACCGCCCGCTTCCTGCCCCAACTGCGCATCGTGCTCGTCGCCGTGGGCCGCAGCCTCCCGGGCACGCTGAGCTTCCTCCTCGTGGGCGCCCTGCTGCTGTACGTGTACGCGATGGTCGGCTGGGTCTTCTTCGGCCGCCACGACCCCGAACACTACGGCTCCATCGGCCGCGCAGTGCTCACCCTCTTCCTCCTGATGACCCTGGACGGGATCGGGGACGCCGTACGCGCCGGCCTGGAGATCTCCCGCTGGAGCCTGCTCTACTACGCCTCCTACGTCCTGCTCGCCTCGTTCGTCCTCGTCAACGTCCTCATCGGCGTCGTCCTCACCTCCCTCGAAGAGGCCAAGGGCATGGACGAGGAACGGGAGCCGCCACAAGCCCGACACCGGACACCGCAACCGCAGGACGAACAACTCCTACTCCAACGCATCGAGGTCGCCCGCCGCGCCTTGGACGATCTCGAGCGGGACGTCATCCGGTCCACGGACTGTGTGCCGCTTCCAGTCGGGCAGAGGGGACATTCGCGGGGCGAGGGCGTGTCCCTCGCCCACGCGGACCCTGGATCCCACCGATCCGCGGACTCCTGAGGAGCCGGCCGTGCCGCCCGCCGTTCGCCATGGCCTACCGGGCCAAGAACAGCCCGCCTATTCCGGCCAGGCGTTCCCCATGATGATGTCCACGACGTCTTTCCTGTTGAACAAGGTGTCGTCCGCGGCTTCACGAACCAGCGACGTCGCCTCGGCCACGAGCTTCGTGTCGGGAATGCTGATTCCAGCAATTGTTTCAGGCGCGGTACCTCCATATAAGGGCTGTGAATCGATTCCAGTTTCGGACGGCACCGACCATTGATCCATCCACCCGAAACCGGACACGTATCCCATAGACCGAAACCTCGGTCATGGACGGGGGAGCAGCGGTCAACCGGGGAGCGGAACGACTTGGAGCCGGTCCAGGGCGCCGGTGACCACGCCGGTCCGGAGCCCGTGCACAGCGATACGCGGGGGGCGAGGAGGGGTGCCAGCACCACCCCCGTCCGGGCAGCCAGCCGGATGGTCCGCGGCGCCGCCCCTCCGTAGCGTTCCGGCCATGGAGATCACGAAAAGTACGCGGTGGGGCCGGTCCGCACGGTGGCGTGCGGGGCTGGCAGTGACAGGGATCGCCGCAATCGGGACCGTATCGCTTCTCGGGCCGGGCACCACGGCCGAAGCCATGGGCTCCGGCGGCGGGGACGCGCGGGCGCGGCTGCAGCGGGACGCGGACGCGGTACGGGACACGGGAGCCACCGGGCTGACGGTGCTCGCCCGGGACGGGTCCGGGCGCGAGACGCAGGTCAGGTCGGGCACCGCGAGCCTGAAGGACGGGGGCCGGGTGCCCTTGGACGCCTACTACCGCATCGGCAGCGACACCAAGACCTTCACGGCCGTGACCACGCTCCAGCTCGTCGGCGAGGGCACGCTGAGCCTGGACGACACCGTCGAGCGGTGGCTGCCCGGGGTGGTCGCCGGCAACGGCAACGACGGCAGCCGCATCACCTTGCGCAACCTGCTCCAGCACACCAGCGGCCTGGCCGACTACACGGACATCGCCTTCGAGGACCCGGCGGAGCTGACGCCCGAGCGCTTCCACGCACAGCGGTTCCGCTCACAGACCCCCGAGGAGCAGGTGGCCGTGGCGATGGGTCGCGCCCCCAGCTGGCTGCCGGACGCGGACGATCCGGGTGCCGAGACGCGGTGGGCGTACTCCAACACCAACTACGTGGTGCTCGGGATGATCATCGAGAAGGCCACCGGCAACCCCTGGCCGCAGGAGGTGCACGACCGGATCATCGAACCCCTGGGGCTGCGCCACACGCTGATACCGGACACCTCGCCGTACGTGCCGATGCCGACGGCCGTGGGATACACACAGTTCCCCGGCCGGAACGACCTCACCGACACCACGCTGGCCGTGGGCGGCGGCGCGGACGGCGGCATCATCAGCACCACTCGCGACATGAACACCTTCCTGCGCGCCCTCTTGAGCGGCCGGCTGCTGCCGCCGGAGCAGCTGCGGCAGATGCGTACCACCGTCCCGGCGCCCGGCTACACCACCGACGGCAGGGCGCGGTACGGCCTCGGCCTCGCCTGGCGCCCGGCCCAGGGCTGCGCAAGTGGGATCTGGTACCACGGCGGTACGTCCTTCGGCACCGTCTCCGAGACCGCGGTCACGCCCGACGGCCGGGTGTCGGCCGCGGCCGCCGTCTTCACCACGCGCTTCGGTGACGAGAAGCGCTTCCTCGAGCAGGCGGATGCCGCGGTCCGCCTGTTGGACCGGGCGGTGTGCGGCGACCGGAAGCCCGGGTGACCAGAGGAGCACACCCGTAGAGGACACCGTGAGGCACGCTCTGATGGTGCGGCTCCAAGTGATCGGCCATGGCCCGATCGGCTTGGTGATGGGCGCGTTCGGAACATTAAGGTGGGAGGCGAGGCGAGGGAGGAAGCCGTGAGAGCGACCCGCGCGGTGGAGACGCTGGATGAGGTCGATGCAGGTGACCATGTGTGTCAGCTTCTGGACGTCACGGACGATGTGATGGTCCGAAGCCGGGCCTTCGTCGCGGACGGGGCCCTCTTCGGCGACAAGGTGCTGATCGTCTCGCCCTCCGCACAGGTCACGGCTGATGCCGTTGCCCTGGTACTCGATCCGAGGCGGCTCGAGGAACCCCTTCTCGCGGTGGTGCGCCGGGAGGCGGCCAGCGCCGAGAGCGAGGGATACCGGTCCCTGCGGGTGCTGCACCACGTGACCGGTGAGGCAGCCGGCGGTGGTGCTGAGCGGTTGCTGCGCAGTGAGCTGGAACTGGAGGAGTTCGCCGCCGACAGTGGCGCGTCCGTGGTCTGCGCCTATCAGCGGGGCAACTGGGACGCCGCCCTCCTGGACAAGCTCAGATGTGTGCACCCCCACCACCTGGGCAGCCGACCGATATCGCCCTCGTTTCAGCTCTACAGGGCGGGAAAGGGCGGCTGGACGGTGAGGGGGATCGTCGACACCGAGGGTGCTGTGGCCTTCGGAGCCATCCTGGTCACGCTACTGCGGCAGACGACCACGGTGCGGCTGCTGTGCCAGACCCTGGACTTCTTCGACGCAGCAGGCATGAGCGCCCTCGCCGACGCCGCTCGAGCACTGCCCGATCGCAAGATCGTGCTGGAGGGAACCAATGAGACCGTACGACTGGCCTGGGACCTCTCCGGCTTCGCAGACCCTTCCATCCCCGTGGTGATGACGCCATGACCTCCTCCGAGACCCACACCACGCCGTCACCGTCCGGGGAGGGTTACAGGCACGAGCTGTACCCCTACCAGGGAAGCGACGAGTTCCTCCAGGGCACCTTGGGCTTCATCCAGGAGGCCCGCGACGGTGGAGAGGCCGTCGTCGTCGCCGTCCCGGAAGAGAAGGCGGCCCTCCTGCGCGCGGAGATGCCCGAGGACGACGCGGTCCGCTACGTCGAGACCAGCGCGGTGGCGCACCATCCGGGCCGGCTCATCGGGGCCTGGCAGGGATGGATCAAGGCGCACAGCGACGAGGGCCGACCGGTGCGCGGGATCGGCGAATCTCCCTGGGGCGCGGTGCGAAGTCCCGCGGAGGCGGAAGAGCTGCGCTACCACGAGTGGCTGCTGAACAAGGCGTTCTCGGCCGGTCCGGCGTGGTGGCTGCTGTGCCCGTACGACATCGCGGGCGAAGGGGCTGAGCTGGACCGGATGTCTCGCTGCCACCCCACCATCCGCACGGCCGGCCGCAGCGAAACGAGCGAGACCTACGACCTGCGGGCACCCTTCGACTTCAGCCCGCTCAGTCATCCCTGCTCCCCCTACGAGGAGTTCGCCTACAGCAGAGGTGACCTCCCCGCGCTCAGGGAGAAGATCGCCTCCTGCGCGGACCAGCTCGGGCTGGAAGGTGCCCGCCTGCGCGAGCTGCATCTGGCGGCGACCGAAATCGCCGCCAACAGCATCCGGCACGGCGGCGGGCAGGGCGTGTTGCGGATGTGGAGCCAGGAACAGCGCCTGGTGTGCGAGTTCCGCGACGCCGGGTACATCGCCGACCCACTCATGGGCCGTTCACGGCCCACCCGGACCCAGGTGGGCGGGCGGGGCCTCTGGCTCGCGCACCAACTGTGCGATCTGGTCGAGATCCGTTCGACTCCTGACGAAGGAACGACGATCCGCCTGCACACCGGAGTGACGGACTGAGGTGCGAGGATGGCGCCGCCGGTGCCTGACATGACCGCGGGTTCCGGCACCGGCGGGGATGCCGGGCTCGGCGGGGCACAGCCGTGCCGTTGACCGACGCGCACCGACGCGCTCGAGTCGTTGCTGCCGGCGTCGTATTGAAACCATTCGTGCCGCCGCCCGAGGCCGGCGCCCGATTCTCCTCAGCGAACGGGCGTATCCGATGTGCACCCCATCTACAACTCCGTGCGTTCACACCGTTGACGGTCCGTCACATCTCCCTGACTTCACGACAGCGGCGCGACGATCCCGGCCCTCATCGCCGGCCGGCTGACCTCGACCTTGTCGCTGCCACAGATCTCGCTCGGTTACGGCGCACTGGCGCTGGCCTCCGCCTTGTTCACCGTCCTGGGCGCACGCGATTCGCACGCGCCAGCCGGGGCCGGGCACGGGACGCTCGCGAACACCGAGAATTCTGGGAGCCGTCCGATGGGCCGACGCGGTGCTGACCACCAGTGACCGGGACGAGGTGACTGCCCGTCAGTCAGGTGCCGGGAGGCCTTCGTGCCCTGCCTGCTCACACCGGCGGCTGTGGGGGAGTGGTGCTGACCGGAATGCGCAGGGCGAGGATGGCCATGTCGTCCTGGCCGTCGCTCGGGTGATGATCGGCCAGGACCTGCACGAGTTCGTGCAGTGGCCGGGAGGCGTGGGTGGCGGCGAGGTCGGCGAGCGCGGTGAGGCCCACGTCGATGGAATGGGCGGGATGCTCGATGAGTCCGTCGGTGAAGAAGAGGAGGATCGATCCCGCGGGCAGGGAGCGCGTGTGGTCGGGGCGGTGCTCGCCGGTGCTCACCCCGAGCGGCAGGCCGGGCTCGGCGTGCAGGTACTCCGTGCTCAGGTCAGGGCTGATCAGCAGGGGCGGGAAGTGCCCGGCGGTGCTCCAGCGCAGGACCCATCCGTCGGTGCCGGCTTCGACGCGGGCCAGGCACGCGGTGGTGACCGGCACGTCCGCGGTGGCGTGCAGGGTGCGGTCCAGCTGGGCGAGGATCGCGCTGGGCGGCGTAAGGCGGTCGTACAGCAGCGCCCGGAGCATGCTGTGGGTCTGCGCCATGGCGGCTGCCGCGTACAGGTCATGGCCGCCGACGTCACCGATCATGATGCCGACCGTGCCGTCGGGCAGCACCATGGCGTCGTACCAGTCCCCGCCGAGCCGGTTGGGCTCGGCGGCCGGCCGGTAGACGGTGGCGGCGGTGAAGGGGCTCAGATCGGGCAGCGTGGGCAGCAGCAGACGCTGGAAGGCCTCCGCGCTGTCACGGACCTGCCCGAACAGGCGGGCGTTCTCGATCGCGATACCGGCGGCGCCGGCGAGGGCGACCACCACGTCCTCGTCATCAGGGCCGAAAGGGCGGCCGTCGAGACGTTCGGACAGGTAGAGGTCGCCGTAGATTTCGCCGCGGACACTGATCGCCACCCCCAGCAGCGTGCGCATGGGCGGATGACCGGGCGGGAAGCCGGCGGAGGAGGGATGGGAGGGGATGTCGTCGACACGGAGTGGTTCGGGATTGTGGATCAGATGGCCGAGCACACCACGACCATGGGGGAACGCCACCCCGCCCAGATCGGCGCGTTCCTTCTCACTCAGCCCCGCCGTGATGAAGGCCTTGAGGTACTCGCCGGACTCGTGCAGGACACCCAGGGCGCCGTAGCGGGCGCCGACCAGATCCATGGCCGTGGTGACGATGCGCTGCAACACGGCCGAGAGATCCAGTTCCCCGCTGATCGCCAGTACGGCGCCCAGCAGGCCCTGCAGCCGGTCCTTGGCATCGGCCAGAGCCCGCAACTGCGCACCGATCTCGTCCAGCTCCGAATCCAGCTGCAGCCGCAGGTCAGGAACCCTCGGCTGGCCGGTCTGCCCGGGCTGGTCCTGGTCACTCAACGCGCGTGCCTCTGGATCTTGTGATGTGCAGTCGGGTCCACCTGCGCCGAGCCGCCTACGGAAGGGAGGCGACCACCGCGCAGGATTGCCCCATTTCACACTTTCGCAAACGGGTCCTGTGCTTGGCCGGCAAGTGCGGTGCCAGGCGCTGCGTCGGCCGGCGGCACCTGTGCAGCACCGCTTGCTTCCGTGTGGTCATCTCTACGCGGTCTGCGTGATCCAGGTCGCTGTCGGCGCGCGGATCTGCTCGATCTTCTTCCGGTACTCGGCAGTCACGCCAATGCATGGCGGGGAAGAGTTCGTCGGCCAGTCGGAGCATGTGAAGGGGCTGCGGGCCCAACCGGTGACGGTGAGGGCGTGACGGGCGATGCGGCAGGCCTGGCGCTGCTGGTCGAGCAGGTGGAGACCGGCGGCGTATATGGAGCCGAAGTGCTCGAAGTCCCACGTGAGGTGGGTGACCGTGCGTGGCAGCTCGCTCGAGGCGGCAGCGAGGAATACAGACTGTCTGAACACGCTGTATGGTTGATAGGGAAGATGACGTCGGACCGTCGAGTGCAGACCCGCCCCCCCGGCACCGTGACGACGGCCCCCACTAGGCAGGACACAGCTATGACGCCCATAACCACTCCCTTCGGGATGCGCGCGACCGCGGCCGAGGTGCTCGACGGAGTCGACCTGCGCGGGCGACGGATGATCGTCACCGGTGGGTCCTCCGGGCTCGGCCTCGAGACGGTCCGCGCGCTCGCCGGGGCCGGCGCCGAGGTGACGATCGCCACCCGGAACCCCGACGCGGCCAGGTCTCTCGTCGACGAGTTCCCCGGCACCCGGGCGGCCGCGCTCGAGCTCGGGGACCTGGATTCCGTCCGTGCCTTCTGCGAATCCTGGGAAGGGCCGCTCGACGGCCTCGTCGCGAACGCCGGCGTGATGATGCTCCCGACCCGCCAGGTCAGCGCCCAGGGCTGGGAGTTGCAACTCGCCACGAACTACCTCGGTCACTTCGCCCTGGCCGTCGGCCTGCACTCCGCCCTGAGGAGCGCGGAGAACGCCCGCGTCGTCGTGGTCAGCTCCGGCGCACAGCTGCGAGCCGGGTTCGACTTCGACGACCCGCAGTTCGAGGAGCGTCCCTACGACCCGTTCGTCGCCTACGCGCAGTCGAAGACCGCCGACGTGCTGCTGGCCGTCGGGATCAGCCGGCGGTGGGCCGGGGACGGCATCACCGCCAACGCCTGCGCTCCCGGCTGGATCCACACCAACCTCGCCCGTCACCTCGACGAGGCCACCCTGCGAGCGCTCGGCGCGCTGGACGAGGACGGCAACCTCGTCACCCCGGACTACTACAAGACCCCGGCGCAGGGCGCCGCCACGAGCACCCTGCTGGCCGCGTCCCCCCTCCTCGACGGCGTGACCGGCCGGTACTTCGAGGACAACCAGGAATCCGAGGTCGTCGACGGCGGGCCCGACGTGATGGCCGGTGTGGCGAAGTGGTCGGTGGACGCCGACGCAGCCGACCGGCTGTGGGACTACGCTCTGCCCGTGGTGCGCTGAACCCGCACTCCGCCGCACCCCGCGGAGCGCACACGCCCGAGGACGTACGAGAGAGATCTTGATGAGACCCGTCACACGACGCCAGGCCGACCACCACGCGGCACGCTCGGCCGCGACGGTGGCCCAGGTCATGTCCACCCTGCAGCGGCTCCTGGAGTCCGGCGAAGCCTTCTCCGAGATCAGCGTCCAGCGGATCCTGGAGGAGGCGGGCGTCTCCCGGGCCACGTTCTACGCGCACTTCCAGAGCAAGTCCGACGTACTGGTCAGGCTCACCGACGACCTGCGGGAGTCACTGCTCACGCACGCACAACAGTGGAATCCCGCCGCCGGGCCGGAGGCGCTCGCGCACTTCTTCGAAGACGTGATCAAGACGCACCGCCTCCATCAGAGCCTGATCACGGCGGTGCGCGAGGCCGCCGCCTACGACCCGACGGTGCACGACTTCTACACGGCCGACCTCGAGGGCTTCGAGGTGAACGCCCTGCGGTCCCTGCTCGCTGACCAGGCGGCCGGGCTCGCCCCGCCCGACCTCGACGCGGCCTCCGCCAGCCGCATCATCGTCTGGGGAGGCGCGCAGGCGATCGCCCACCACATCAGCGTCGACGATGGCAGCGGTGACGGCGCCTTCGCCCGCGAACTCGCCCGGATCTGGTGGCACGGCGCCTACCGACGCCCCGGAACCGACGGCGCCGCTGAGGCGGACGTGGCGGCCGACTAGCCGAGGACCGCCGTCCTCGCTCCCCGGCACCGGGTGGTGCCGCCGACGGGGGAGCGGCCCGTGGGCCGGCCTTATGCGAGATCCCAGTCCAGGCGGAGGATGGCGAGATCGTCCGTGTGCCGGTTGGCGTTGAGGGCGCGGGTCTCGACGATGAGCGCGTCGAGGTGGGCGCCGGGGTCCGCGGCGTGGAGCGTGTCGAGGATGCCGAGCAGGCCGTCGACTCCGAGCCGGGTGCCGGTGATGCCGGCGAAGCCTTCGATGAGGCCGTCCGTGTAGGCGAGCAGAGCTCCGCGCGGAGGGAGGGGGAAGGTCGTCGACGGCCACTTGCCCAGGCCGGGTGCGACACCGAGGGCGACTCCGTGGGCGGCGGTCACCTCACGGGCGCCGGCGCTGGTCAGCAGCAGCGGTTCATGGTGGCCGGCCAGGTGCAGGGTGCACGTGGCGGCGGTGGGGTCCAGGGTGATGAGGGTGCAGGTGGCGAACAGGTCCTGGCCGGTGCGCTCGGCGACATGTATGCGTTCCAGCAGATGAAGCAGATGCTGGTCGCGATGGCCGCCCAGGGTCAGCGCGCGCCAGGCGATGCGCAGGCACACTCCGAGGGCCGCGGCGTCCGGGCCGTGGCCGCTGACGTCGCCGATGATGGCGTGGACCTGGCCGTCGTCGGTCTGGACGACGTCCAGGAAGTCGCCTCCGAGCAGGGCCTGTGCCCGCCCCGGGTAGTAGCGGCTGGCGGTGCTGACGGTGGCGGAGGTGAGCAGGGGCTCGGGCAGCAGTCCGCGCTCCAGACGCGCGTTCTCCTCGGCGCGGAGCTGCCCGATCTGGAGGGCGGCGCTGGCCCGCTCGACATGCTTTCGCTGGACGGCGTAGCGCACCGCGCGCTGCATCAGGTCCGGCGCGACCTTGCCCTTGACGAGGTAGTCCTGGGCGCCCGCGGCGAGGGCCTCGACCCCGGCCCGGGGCTCGGCCAGGCCGGTCAGCACGATGATGGCGGCGGTGTGGGTCTCCGGCTGGAGCGCCTGGACGGTCTCCACGCCGGAGGCGTCGGGCAGGTGCAGGTCCAGCAGGACGCAGTCGACCGGCGTGCCGGCGAGCGTCACCCGGGCTTCGGCGGCCGAACGGCAGCGGATCAGGCTGTGTGGCAGATCGGTGTCGTAGAGGAGCTCCTCGACGAGAAGGGCGTCCCCGTCGTCGTCCTCCACGAGCAGGATGGTGTACTGCTCGGTACCGCCCGCGCTGTGGTCGCTCACGGCTGTGTCTCCCGCTCCGGCACGGTCGGAGCGTTCGTGGGGACGGGCAGGGTGAAGACGACCCGTGTCCCCGGCTGGTGGTCCGGGTCGATGGTGATCGTCCCGTCGTGGAACTCCACGATCTTCTTGCACATGGCCAGGCCGATGCCGGTGCCGGGATAGGCGTCCTTGGTGTGCAGCCGCTGGAAGAGGATGAAGACCTTCTGCTGGAACTCCGGCGCGATTCCGATGCCGTTGTCACTGACGGCGAACTCCCATACGCCGTCGACGACGGCGGCGCTGATGTGGATGCGCGGTGTCCGTTCGGGACTACGGAACTTGATGGCGTTCGAGAGCAGGTTCTGCCAGAGCATGGTGAGCTGGGTGGTGTCCCCGGCGATGGTGGGCAGCGGGTCGCTGGTGATCTCGGCGTCGCTCTCCTCGATGGCCACGCTGAGGTTGCCCAGGGCGTTGTCTAGCACGCTCTGCAGGTCCACGGTGCGGCGGTCGTTGTGCACACGGCCGACACGGGAGAACGCCAGCAGATCGTTGATGAGGACCTGCATGCGGTTGGCGCCGTCGACGGCGAAGTCGATGTACTGGTCGGCTCGTTCGTCCAGCTGGCCCCCGTAGCGCCGCTTCAGGAGCTGGGTGAAGCTGGACACCTTGCGCAGGGGTTCCTGCAGGTCGTGGGAGGCTACGTAGGCGAACTGCTCCAGCTCGGTGTTCGATCGCTTGAGGTCCGCCGCCTGTTCGTCCAGCAGCCTGCGGGACTCCTCGCTGGATGTGAGTTCCGCGACCAGGCGCCGACGCATCAGCTCCACGTCGGCCGACAGCCGGCGCAGGTCGGCCGGGCCCGCGCCGTCCAGGGAGCGGTCGAAGCGTCCTTGTGCGACGTCACGGGCCGACGCACCGAGCCGGGCGAGCGGAGCGGTGATGCCGCGGCGCAGGCCCTCGAAGATGAGCACGGTGACCAGGACGATGACGACGGCGATGCCGGTGAACATCCAGTTCCGTACGGTCATGGCCGTGCGCAGCTCGCGGCTGACCTCGGTGCGCCGGTCCTGGAGGTGGGCCTGCTGGCGCGTCATGGCGGTGCGCAGCCGGTCGAAGGTGGCCTTGCCCTCCGCCGTGCGCTTCTCGGCCGCCTCGACCACGTCGTTCGGAGCCGCTGTCGACACGGGGCGGGCTATGCGCTCATGCCAGGTACCGGCCAGCGCCTGCACCTCGGCCAGATCCTTGAGGCCCCCGTCGTCGCCTGCCAGCAGGGGTTTGAGCTCCGCGAGGGCGGAGCGCTCGTCCGCCACGCCTTGTCGGTAGGGTGCCAGGAAGTCCTTGCTGCCGGACAGTCCGTAGCCGCGGATACCGGTCTCCTGGTTGACCAGTGCTTCCTCCAGCCTGATCGAGGCGATCAGGGCAGGGGTGCGGCGATCGACCACCTCGTCGGTCAGTTGTGATGTGCGCCACATCGCCCAAACGCCCAGTGCCCCCAGAACGGTCAACACGGACAGGGTGACCGAGACGCCGACCCGCAGCCAGCGGCGGGTGGTCCAGGCGGACAGGGCACCCTCGGCGGGCGACGACCTTCTGCTCATCGCGGTTCGAATCTCTCCCTCAAGTAACGACTCGCGCCACGACATCTACACGCGACACGCACACTGTACCGGTGACATGACAACGGACGTTGTCCCGGGGGAGATCAAAGCCCTACGCTGCTGTCATGCCCAGATCTTCTTCCACCGCGGCCCCATCGGACGGGGCGACGACCGCGCTGGTGGCAAAGGTGGTCGACGAACTCACCCGCTGCATGGCGCAGCACAGCGGCGACCTCTCGGCCGACTTCGCCCGGACCGCCGGTGAGGCCCGCCAGGGCGCACTGGCGCGCCTGCGGGTCCTGGCCGGCGTCAAGGAATGCGTCCGGCACCTGGAGGACCAGGCAGCCCACGCCGCAGCCGCGCACGGCGCCGGCTACCCGGAGATCGGTCAGGCCGTGAACATGAGCCGGCAAGGAGCCCGGCGCCGCTGGCCGGGCCTGATCACCAGCAACACACCCCATCGCACCCCCCTACCCCGGAGCTCGTGAACCATGGCTGCCGCCGCCGCAACCCGCCCCTACGACGTGCTGTTGGTCGAGGACGACGCCGCCGACGCCCTGCTCATCCAGGACGCCCTCACCGAACGCGGAACCCGCAACATCACCCAGGTCTCCGACGGCATCGCGGCCCTGGAATTCCTGCGCGACCAGGGCAACGAGCGTCCCGATCTCATCGTGCTCGACCTCAACATGCCGCGGATGAACGGCCGCGAGTTCCTCGCGGTGGTGAAGGAGGACCCCGAACTGCGCACCATCCCCGTCGTGGTCCTGACCACCTCGGCCGCCCCTGACGACGTCACCGGCGCCTATCGCCACCACGCCAACGCCTACGTCACCAAGCCCGTCAACCTCGACGAGTTCGAAGCGGCGGTCCGCAGCATCGACTCCTTCTACCTCGACATCGCCGTGAAGCCCCCCAAGGCGTAACCGGCCGCGCGCCACCCGTTCGTGAGCCTCGGCCTGCTCGCGAACGGGTGCGTCAGCCGTGTGCATCCGCACCGGCCGCCCACGGGGTCGCGGCGAGCGCAGGACGCCCGGATCGCGCCGCCTTCGCACCCACGGGACCAATCCCCGGCTCGAGCAGCCTCGGATTACGTGGGGCCGTTCGGCCCTCACCGCCCCCTGGGAGAGCCATGGTGAAGGAACCCGTATACATCGGCAGCAATCCGACAGTTCAGCCCGATCTGCAACAGCTCGTCCACGAAGTGGCGCTGGGTGATCAGGAGGCCTTCGCCACGGTCTACGACGCCGTGGCCGGCTCCGTGCTCGGTGTCGCGCGAGCCGTGCTGCGCGATCAGGCCCAGTCGGAAGAGGTGGCGCAGGAGGTGCTGGTGGAGGTGTGGCGCACGGCCCCGCGTTACCGGCCCGAGCGGGGCACGGCCATCAACTGGATCCTCACCCTCGCCCACCGGCGGGCCGTGGACCGCGTCCGCTCGGTGGAGGCAGCGGCGGCTCGCGACACCAAGGCCGCGCTCCTCGCGCATCAGCCGGCCTACGACGAGGTGACCGAGCAGGTCGAGAACCGGCTGGAGCAAGAGCAGGTGAGGCGCTGTCTGCGCACCCTGACAGAGTTGCAACGCCAGTCGGTCACGCTCGCCTACTACCGCGGCCTGACCTATCGCGAGGTCGCCGAAGTGCTGTCCCTGCCGCTCGGCACGGTGAAGACCCGCCTGCGGGACGGGCTCATCCGCCTGCGCGACTGCCTGGGGGTGACCGCATGACCACCGCCGATCCGCACACGCTGACCGGCGCCTACGCCGTGCACGCGCTGCACGACGAGGAACGCGCCGCCTTCGAGAGCCATCTGGACGGGTGCGACGCCTGCCGGCAGGAGGTCGCCGAGTTCACCGCCACCACCGGACGCCTGGCCCGGACCACCACGGTGCGCACGCGCCCCGCCATGCGGGAGCAGGTCCTGCAACGCATCACCGGCGTGCGACAGGTCTCGCCCGAGACCGCGCCGCCGGAGCCCGCGGGCGGCGGCGTCCGGCGAGGACGGGGACCGGCCTGGTGGGCGCTCGCCGCCAGTGTGGCCGCTGCCGCCACCTTCGGCGGGGCGGCCGTGTGGCAGCACGAACGCGCCGAGGACGCTCAGCACCAGGCCGCACAGGCCGAGCGGCGCGCGGACGACCTGGCGGGAGTGCTGGCCGCGCCCGACGCCACGTCGCGTTCGGCGCGGGTGGGGGGCGGCGCGGGCACGCTGGTGGTCTCGGTCCGCCGGGACCGTGCCGTGTTCGTCAGCTCGGACATGCCCGCACCTCCGCGAGGCAAGGTGTACCAACTGTGGTTCTCGGACGGCGGGAAGATGCGTTCGGCCGGCCTGATGGATCCCGACCGCAGCAGCCAGACGGTCCTCATGCAGGGCGCGGTCCACGGGGCCTCGGAAGTCGGGATCACCGTGGAGCCGGCCGGTGGATCGAAGCAGCCGACGTCCGTGCCGGTCGCCCTGCTCGCTCTGCCGACGTGAGAGCGCCGCGTGGGAAGCCCGGCGACGCTGCGGGCTTCCCACGCGAACCGTCCGCGTTGTCGCGGTGCGGCGCAGTGGGCACACGGCCGGTGCCGGAGACCCGGGGGGCGTCGGCCGCGAGCGCGGAAGTGGCGTGGGGCACCCGCCCGGTCCCGTCCGGCGGGCGTCGGCGGATGCCCCGGTGGACGACGCGCCGCCCGGCCTGCCCGGTCAGTGGCACCGGGCAGGCCGGGCGGCGCGGCTCGCGGTGGCGTCAGCTCTTGGGCATGAGAACGGTGTCGATGATGTAGACCGTGGCATTGGCGGTCGTGACGTTCCCGCAGACGACCTTGGCGGATCCCTGGACGGTGTAGGACTCGCCCGAACCGGAGGTCATGACCTTCGACTTCTCCAGGGTGTCGAAGGAGCCGTTCTCCATGTCCTTCGGCGTGAGCTTCTGACCGACGACGTGATAGGTGAGGATCTTCGTCAGCATCGCCTTGTCGTTGAGGACCTTGTCGAGGGTGGCCTCAGGGATCTTCCCGAAGGCGTCGTTCGTCGGCGCGAACACGGTGATGCCCTGCGCGTTGTTGAGGGTGTCGACCAGGCCGGCCTTCTTCACCGCCGTCACGAGGGTGGACAGAGCGGGGTTGTGGGAGGCCGCCGTGGCGACGGGGTCCTTGGCCATGCCGTCGAAGGAGCCCGCCCCGTTCTTCGGGACCGCCGAACAGGCCGGACCGAACGGCTGGTCCATGGTGCTCGCCGTCGAGCCGCTCGACGCGTCGCTGTTCCTCGTGGCCGAAGCCTTCGCGCGGTCGGAGGAGTCGGCCTTGTCGCTGCTGCCGTCGGAGCAGGCGGCGAGAGCCAGGGGCAGCACGGCGGCCGCGGCGAGAAGACCGGTGGCACGGCGGATACGGGTGTTCATCATGTCCTCCTGTTGGACGGTGCAGCATGACAAGGCTGCGCTGGTGGTGGTGTGGACAGTGGTTCGAAAGAGGGCTCGCGGGCCCTGCGCGGGGCGGGCGGTCACTCCACGGTCACGACGACCGAGTGCCGGCCGCTCGCGCCGTCGGGGATCGTCCGGGTGCGCTCGGTGGTCTGCACGGCGCCGGTCCGGTCGGTGGCGCGTACGGTGAGTGTGTGGCCGCCTCTGGTGGCCTTCCAGGGCAGGGACCACTGGCGCCAGGTGTCGCGCGTGTCCTGGGCGGCCAGGTCGGCTTCCCGCCAGGGACCGTCGTCGACGCGGACCTCGACCCTGCCGATGCCACGCCCCTGGGCCCAGGCGACGCCGGCGATCATCACGGTGCCGGACGCGGGCCGGGCGAAGGGCTTGGGGGTGTCGATCCGCGACCCGGTCTTGACCGGGGCACGGCGGGCCCAGCCGCGCCGGACCCAGTAGGGGTCATAGGAGTCGAAGGTGGTGAGCTCGATGTCCTTGATCCACTTGCAGGCCGAGACGAAGCCGTACAGGCCGGGGACGACCATCCGGACCGGGAAGCCGTGTGCGAAGGGCAGCGGCTCGCCGTTCATGCCGAGGGCGAGCATGGCGTCCCGGCCGTCCATGACGTCCTCGACCGGAGTGCCGATCGTCATGCCGTCCACCGACCGGGACACCAACTGGTCCGCCGGCCCTCCCCGGGACGGAGGCTCTACCCCGCATTCGGCGAGGAGGTCGGCCAGTCGTACGCCGGTCCAGCGCGCGTTGCCCACATACGGGCCACCGACCTCGTTGGAGACGCAGGTGAGGGTGATGTCCCGCTCGATGAGGTCCCTGGCCAGCAGATCGTCGAAGGAGAAGCGGGCCGGGCGGCGTACGCCCCTGCCGTGGATACGCAACCGCCAGTCGCCGGTGTCCACTCGGGGCACCACCAGCGCGGTGTCCACCCGGTAGAAGGCCGAGTTGGAGGTGACGAAGGGACTGATGCCACGGACTCGCAGCCCGGTTCTCCCCGCGGCGGATCGCGCCGGTGATCCGGGAGTCGGCAGCACGACCGCGTCGCGCGAGGCGATGGCGTCCCGGCCGCGCGAGGAGTTCAGGGACCGCCCGATCGCCCCCACGGCAGTGGAGACCGCCGCCGCGGAAACGGCCCCGAGGACGAACCCCCGCCGGTCCCAGCCCGCGGACGGCGGCGGACTCGCCTCGGCTGCCGTCACCGCCGACGGTCGTGTGGTCGCTGACGACCGCGCCACCATGGTCAGGCGGCCCGCCAGCGCGTAAAGGAGCAGGGATCCGGCCGCAGCTCCCCCCACGGACGGGAGTGCGTCCGGGAGACCGGTGGAGTCGGGACGACCGACGGCGGCCGCCGCGCCGACGCCTCCGAGGAGGAGGATCCCGGCGGCCGAGACGCGACGAAAACGCACCGCCAGCGCACCCGAGGTCAGCGCCAGCGCCGTCAGGACGGCGAGGATGCCGACCTGCAGCACGAACTTGTCGTCCGTGCCGAATCGACGGACCGCCCAGTCCTTGACCGCAGCCGGCGTGGCGTCGATGGACGCGCTGCCCACCGCGACGATCGGGCCGGCCTGCGGCCGCGCCAGCCCTGCCAGCAGATCGGCCACCGCCAGCGCGGCGAAGCCGGCCAGCACGCCGCTGAGCGCACCCAGCGCAATACGGGGCCAAGGGGTTCGTACCCGCTGATCCTTCTCGTCGTCCCTCACGCCGGGAATCCGGTTCCGTTCGCCCCGCGGATTGGTCCCAGACCTGATCAGGTGAAAAAGAATCCAGGACCAATCAGCCCGGCGTTCCGCTACGGATTACCCGAAGGCGTCAGGAGAGGAGCGAGCGGCCCGTGGGCCTCAGCCGGAGCATCCGAGGTGCCTCCGTCTGCTCTCGCTCGATGCCTGCGGGCTCGGTGATCAGGGGACCGAGCGGCACCTGGCCCGTCTCGAGGAGAGCTGGGAGCAGGTCGTCCCGGATCCGTGCGATGCCGTCGTCTCGCCCCGAGGGGGAGGACCACACGGTGGCCGCGACGAACCGTTCGGGCGACGGTGCGCCGATCGGGGGTCCTTGCCACGGCGGAGACGGCGAGGCGGGCGTCCGCCGAGGAAGGGGTGAAGAAGAAGGGACGTCGTCCGAGTCGATCACGGCGTCGTTCGCCCGGAGGCGGTGCCTGGCCCGAAACAAGGCGTAGTGCGGCAAACGCCCTCCGGCGGGCCCGGCGAGTCGACCGGGTTCCGGCAGGGCGATCCACTGATCACCGAGGCGCTCCGGCCCGTCGCTCTCTCCGTGAGCCGGCGCCTGGGGCTGGTACGGTCTCCGGGGCCGCTTCGCCGAGACTGTGCTGATTCACGGCGGTTTCCTTGAGTCAACCGGGACAGATAGTTGGCTCAAAATGTTCATTTGCCACGCCGTATCTGGCCCCGACTCGGTCTCGGTCGCGCTCTTCGGCGCCGACTCATTGCCTGAAGTCCGCCTCACGGCCGTCGAGATGAGGCGACGTCAAATATCACACGCGCACGTGACAATGGATGTTTCCCGACGAATTCAACCGGTGCGACGGCAGGGCACTCAGGCCGGGCTTTCAGGCACGGCTCGGTGGCTAGCATGGCGGCGTTCCCGACCCGGAAGGGTCACGAGTAGCGCCCACCGCCGCCCTGATCAAGGGCGACCTCCAGTCGTCACCAGGACTCCTGCCGCCAAGGACCGAGGGACCCCGGAATGTCAGTGCCTGCCCGCCCCCGCCAGCGCCGGAGTGCCAAAGGGGCGCGCTCCTCGCCGGCCGTGTTCCCTGTCGCCCTCCTCGTCACTGCCGTGAGCGCCGCGGCCGTCATCGTCGTCGCCCCGGCCGAGGCCCGCGGCTGGGTGACCGGCACCGCGGTCGTCGCCTGGGTGTGCTCGGCGCTTCTCGCCGCCGTCGCCACCCGTCTGCTGCGCATGGCCCGCCGGGAAGCCGAATCCCGCAGCGACGAGCTGGAGATGGCCCGCAAGCACGCGATGCAGCAGGCCGCGGACACCTCGCAGTTGGTCAACGTCGCCCTGCCGGGCCTCGTGCGTCAGGTGAAGGGCGGGACCCGGACCGCCGATGCCCTCGCTCGCGTCACGCCGCCGTCCGATCCGCACCTGCGCCAGGTGCTGGATGTCTTCGCCACCGAGCTCGACGCGCTGGTCCGCAGAGCCGGCCACGCCGAGTCCGAACTGGACACCCTGCGCGGCGAACTGGCCCAGGGCAGCGCCGAACTCGAGCGACTGACCGCCGAGACGCTGCCCTCCGCCGTCGCGTTGCTGCGCGAGGGAAGCTCCGCGGACACCGTCCTGGCCAAGTTCGACTGGCCGCGCAGTCCGCTGCTGCGCGACCCCGCCGAGTGGTTCGTGCGTGAACTCGCCTACAGCGAGCGCCGTTCGGCCGCCGCCCAGGCGGCGTCCGCCAAGGCTCTGAGCCGGGTGCAGGCCAAGACCGTCAGCATGCTCGCCGACCTGCGCGACATGCAGGAGCGGCACGGCGAGGAGGTCTTCGGCGACCTGCTGCGCCTGGACCACAGCACGTCGCAGCTGGGCCTGATGACCGACCGGCTGGCCCTTCTGATGGGCGGCCGTTCCAGCCGCGTCTGGAACAAGCCGATCGTGGTCGAGAGCGTACTGCGCGGCGCGGTCGGCCGGATCGCCGCCTACCGGCGAGTGCGCCTGCACAACTCCAGCAAGGCCGCCATCTCGGGCTTCGCCGCCGAGGGCGTGATGCACCTGCTGGCCGAACTCATGGACAACGCTGCCAACTTCTCGCCGCCCATCGACGAGGTCCACGTCTACGTGGAGGAACGCAGCGCCGGACTCGTCGTCACGATCGAGGACAGCGGCCTGAAGATGTCCGACGCCGCCATGCATCGCGCGGAGGAGGCTGTCGCGGGCCGGGTGACCGACCTGGCCTCGCTGCAGGGCACCCGGCTGGGACTGGCGGTCGTGGGACGGGTCGCCACGAAGTACGGCATCAGCGTCAACTACCGCCCCTCCTCGCGCGGCGGAACCGGCGTCGTCGTCCTCCTGCCGCCTCAACTGATGGCCCAGCAGCGCGAGCCCGTCGCCCCGGCGAGTCCCCGCCGCAGTCGGGAAGCCGCAGCCTCCGCGCCGGTCCCCGCGCCCGGACCGGCCCCGGCCACGGAGAAGCCGCTGCCGGTGCGCTCGCGCGCAGCCGACACGGACACCCCCGCCACCGGCCCACGTGGGCGCGGACCGGCCACTGCGGGGGGCCTGCCCGTGCGTGCCCCGGGCCGCACCATGGCCGAGGCAGAGCGGGGACGCCCCCGGCCGACAGCCGAAACGTCCCCCGCCCAGCCGGGGGAGCAGGGCCCGGCTCGCGACGCGGGAAGCCGCTTCGGCGCCTTCCATCGCGGCCGGCACGGCGCCGGGGAAGCCGGCGCCGATGACCCGCAGGAGGCCCCGCGCGACGAGTAGGCCGCGCACCCCAGCCCACCGGGCGCCCTCGCCCACCACTCCCGTACTGATCGCCCCACCTCGTTGGATTGGAGGTACGGGCCGGGTGACCCGCGAACGGTCGCACCCCGCCCCACCCACCATGGAGACCACTGACACCAGCCTGAGCTGGCTCCTGACGAACCTCATGGAGCGCACGCCGGGCACACGCCACGCCCTCGTCCTGTCCCGGACGGGCTGAAGCTGTGCTGGACGGAGCACATGACGCTCGACCAGGCCGACCAACTGGCCGCCATCTGTTCCGGAATCCAGGCGCTGTCCCAAGGCGCCTCGGTGGAGTTCGGCGACGGCACCGGCGGCGTGCGGCACGCCATGACCGAGTTCCACGGCGGCCTGCTGTTCATCGTGGAGGCCGGTGACGGCGCCCACCTGGCGGTCATCGCCGACGAGAGCGCCGACCCGGGCGTGGTGGGCCACCAGATGACCGAACTGGTCCAGCAGATCGGCGACCACCTGCGGGCCGAGCCCCGTACTCCCGCCAGCAGGGGTGCCACCACGTGATCCGCAAACCCGTGGACGTCGGTGATCCCGACCGGCTCTACATGGTCACGGGTGGGCGCAGCGAGGCCGACGACTTCTTCGACCTGGTGACGCTGGTCGTCAGCGAGAGCGAGCCGGCCTCCGGGATGCAGTCCGAGCACGCCCGCATCCTGGAGATGTGCCGGCATCCCACGGCCGTGGTCGAGATCTCGGCCGAACTGGCGTGCCCGTCACCGTGGTGCGGATCCTGCTCGGCGACCTGCACGACATGGGCAAGGTCAGCGCCCGCCATCCCCGCGCCGCCGAATCCGTCGCCGGCCTCCCCGAAACCGCCCTGCTCCAGGAGGTCCTCCATGGGCTCCGTAACCTCTGAGCTGCCTTCGCAGCGCACGCCGCTGGCCGATGCCGCCGAGACCGGCCTGAAGATCGTCGTCGTAGGCGGTTTTGGTGTCGGGAAGACCACCATGGTGCGCTCCGTCAGCGAGATCCGGGCCCTGAACACCGAGGAGGTGATGACGCAGGCCGGGTACGGCATCGACGAGACCAAAGGGTGGAGAAACAGAAACACCACGACCGTGGCCTTCGACTTCGGGCGCATCAGCCTCAGCCAGCGCATGGTGTTGTACCTCTTCGGCGCCCCCGGCCAGGAGCGCTTCTGGTTCCTGTGGGACCGCCTGTTCTCCGGCACGCTGGGCGCCGTGGTGCTGGTCGACACCCGCCGCATGGAGGACTCCTGGTGCGATACGACGACCGGCTCGAGCACCACGGCACGCCGTTCGTGGTGGCCGTCAACCGCTTCGACGGCGACGACGCCCGCTTCTCCCTCGAAGAGAATCCGAGAGGCGCTCGCCCTGGGCGAGCACGTACCGATGGTCGACTGCGACGGCCCGGCTCAGATCGTCCTGCAAAGAGGTCCTCATCACCCTGGTGAACCATCTGTACGCGCTGGCACTTTCGCAGGAGAGCACAGCATGAGCGACACCGACGGCCCCGCTCCCGGGGCCACTCCTCCGCCCGGCTGTCCGGCCCACTCCTCGGCCGTGCACCTGGGCGGCCTGGAGTACCAGCAGACGCCCGCCCAGCTGTACCGCGCCCTGCGGCGCGAACACGGCGCCGTCGCGCCGGTGCTGCTCGACAACGACATCCCGCGCTGGCTCGTGCTCGGCTATCCCGAGGTCACCTTCGTCACGAGCCACGACGAACTGTTCGCGCGGGACTCCAGGCGCTGGAACCAGTGGCCGAACATCCCGCCGGACTGGCCCCTGATGCCCTTCGTCGGCTACCAGCCCTCCGTCCTGTTCACCGAGGGTGCCGAACACCAGCGCCGCGCCGGGGTGATCACCCAGGCACTGGAGGGCGTCGACCAGTTCGAACTGGCCCGCGAATGCCAGTCTGATCGCCGAGCAGCTCATCGCCGGCTTCTCCGGCAGGGGCCACGCCGAGCTGATGAGCACGTACGCCCACGCGCTGCCGGCCCGCGCCGTACTGTGGATGTGCGGTATGACGCAGGGCAGCGCGGACACCGAGCAACTCGTCGAGGATCTTCGCATCTCACTCGACGCCGGTGAGGGCGAAGACCCCGTGGCCGCCTACGGACGTGTCGGTGCGCGCATCATGCAGCTCGTGAAGAGAAGCGGGAGCAGCCCGGCCCCGACGTCACCTCGCGGATGCTGCTGCATCCGGCCGGGCTCACCGATGAGGAGATCGTCCAGGGACCTGATCTCCGTCATCGCCGCCGCGCAGCAGCCCACCGCCAACTGGATCTGCAACACCCTGCGTCTGCTGCTCACCGACGAGCGCTTCGCGGTCAACGTCTCCGGCGGCCGGGTCAGCGTCGGCGACGCCCTCAACGAGGTGCTGTGGCTGGACACACCCACCCAGAACTTCATCGGCCGCTGGGCCGTGCGCGACACACAGCTGGGGGGCCGGCTCATCCGCGAGGGCGACTGCCTCGTGCTGGGCCTCGCCGCGGCCAACACCGACCCGCAGATCTGGCCGGACTCCCACGTCGGCGCCGAGAACTCCGCCCACCTGTCCTTCAGCAACGGCGAACACCGCTGTCCCTACCCCGCCCCACTCCTCGCGGACGTGATGGCGCGGACGGCCGTCGAGACGCTCATGGAGCATCTGCCCGACCTGGTGCTGGGCGTCGAACCGGAGGAGCTGGCCTGGCGCCCGTCCATCTGGATGCGGGGACTGCAGTCCCTGCCCGTGGAGTTCACCCCGGCAGCACACTGAGCGGGCCGCCGCTCAGCCGTCCGGTCCCGTGCCTGCGAGATCGCGGGCACCGGCA